>WGMP01000016.1 GCA_016124975.1 Phycisphaera sp.
GTCTCCGCCTGCTCGAGCACCAGCTTCACCGCGGGTTCCTGCAGGTCGGGCGGGAAGCCGTGGGCCTTGAGGATCCTCTTCACGACCACGCGGATCTTCGCCCGCACCGACTCGCGGATGGTCCAGTCGACCGAGGTGTTCTTCCGCATCGCGGTCACGAGCTCCTGCGCGACAACCCGCAGCGCGGGGTCGCCCATCGCGCGCACGGCGCTTTCGTTGTCGGCGAGGGCGTCGTAGAACGCCTCCTCCTGCTCGTTGAGGCCAAGCTTCTCGCCGCGCTCGCGCGCGTCGCGGATGTCGCGCGCGTGCTGGATCAGCTCCTCGATGACCTCCTGGGAGGTCACCGCGCGGTTGTGGTACGCGTTCAGGGTCTTCTTCAGCATCTCGCTGAACTGCCGGCTCTTGACCACGTTCCGCGAGAACCCCGCCTTGATCTCCCCCGCAAGCAGCGTCGCAAGCACCTCGGCGGCGAGGTTCTTGTGCTTCATGCCCTTCACTTCCCGCAGGAACTCCTCCGACAGGATCGAGATGTCGGGCTTCTGCAGCCCAGCCGCCGCGAAGACATCGATCACCTCGCCGTGGGTCGTCACGGCGCTCGACACCAGCTGCTTGATCGCGTGGTCGAGGTCCGCCTCGTCCCGCTCGCTGTGGTTCAGCTTGCGGAGCGCCGACTGGATCGCCTGGTAGAACCCGATCTCGTCGCGCAGTCCGATCGCGGTCTCGTGCGTCGCGCAGAGCGCAAACGCGCGGGAGATCTCGGTCACGACGGTCACGAACCGCCTCTTGCCGTCATCGAGCCCCAGCACATGCTCCTCGGCCGCAGCCAGAATCGCGAGCCGCTCAGGCCCGCTGGCCGTAGCCATCCGCGACCAGTCGAAGCCGTGCAGCATCGCGCGCGCCACCTCGACCTTCTCGACGAGGATCGCGACCGCCTGCTCGACCTGCTCGCTCGTGCTGCCGCGGCCGCCGCTCTCGGTGTAGGTCGAGAGCGCTTCCTTCAGCTGCTCGGCAAGGCCCAGATAGTCGACCACGAGCCCGCCCGGCTTGTCGCGGAAGACGCGGTTCACGCGGGCGATCGCCTGCATCAGTCCGTGTCCGCGCATCGGCTTGTCCACGTACATGGTGTGGAGGCAGGGGGCGTCGTAGCCCGTCAGCCACATGTCGCGCACGATCACGATGCGGAACGGATCGTTCGGATCCTTGAACCGCACCGCAAGCTCACCGCGCCGCGGCTTGCTGCGGATGTGCGGCTGCCACTCAAGCTTGTCCGGGGCCGAGCCCGTCATCACGATCTTGGCGACGCACTGCTTGCCAGCCTCCGCCTGCACATCGTCGTTCGGGTCGCCCGCCCAATCAGGTCGCAGCTTCAAGATCGCCGCAAGCAGGTC
Source organism: Phycisphaera sp. (assembly GCA_016124975.1). Taxonomy (GTDB): domain Bacteria; phylum Planctomycetota; class Phycisphaerae; order Phycisphaerales; family SM1A02; genus QWPT01. Next base: position 1,389 of record WGMP01000016.1, read on the forward strand.
GATGCAGATGCGACGGCTCATGCACACGATCATCGCCTTGCCGGGCAGAATCTCCTGTCGCCGCTCGAAGTGCGCCACGAGGTCCTTCGCAATGACCTCTAGCCGCTTCGGATCTCCCACCAACGCCTCAAGCGCCGCCCAGCGCGTCTTCAACCGCTGGCGTGTCTCCTCTTCCTCGCCCTCGGTGATCTCCTCGAACTCCTCGTCGATGCGCGGCAGCTCGGCCTCCAGCAGCCCGAGCTTCGCAATGCGGCTTTCGTAGTAGATCGGCACGGTCGCGCCATCGGCCACCGCCTGTTGGATGTCGTAGACCGACACGTAGTCGCCGAACACGGCGCGCGTGTTCGCGTCGGTCTTCTCGATGGGCGTTCCCGTAAAGCCAATGAACGACGCGTTCGGCACGGCGTCGCGCAGGTGGCGGGCAAGCCCGTCGATCAGGTCGTACTGGCTGCGGTGCGCCTCGTCGGCGATCACGACGATGTTGCGCCGTTCGGAGAGGCAGGGCATCCGGTCGCCCCTCTCCCCATCGCCTTTCGTTTCTGGCATGAACTTCTGAATCGTCGTGAACACCACGCCGCCGCTCGCCACACGAAGCAGCTCGCGAAGCCGCGCCCGCGAATCCGCCTGCTCGGGCTTCTGACCAAGCGTGTCCTGGCATCGCAGGAACTGCCCGTAGAGCTGCTGGTCGAGGTCGTTGCGGTCGGTCAGCACTACGACCGTCGGATTCTCCATCGCCGCCGACCGCGCGATCGCGCCCGCATAGAAGAGCATCGAGAAGCTCTTGCCCGAGCCTTGCGTGTGCCACACCACGCCGACCCGCCGGTCGCCCTTGGCCGATGCCGCGCGCATCGTTTCGCTCACCGCCACGTTGACCGCGTGGAACTGGTGGTAGCCCGCGATGATCTTGGCGGTACGCCCCTTGTCGTCCGACTCGAACGTGACGAAGTTACGGATGAGGCCGAGTACGTTTCGGCGCTCGAACATCCCGCGGATCAGCGTCTCAAGCTGCAGCGTGCCTGGGCGTTCCTCGGTCTCGCCATCGATCGTGCGCCACAGCTTGAACCACTCCCAGTTGGCCGAGAGCGAACCCGTGCGGGCGTGCAGCCCATCCGAGATCACGAGGAACTCGTTGAACTTGAAGAGCGACGGAATCTGCTGCTTGTAGGTCTGAAGTTGGTTGAACGCCTCGCGGATTGACGCGTTCTCGCTCGCCGCGTTCTTCAGCTCGAAAACCGCGATCGGCAGCCCGTTGAGGAACAGCACGATGTCGGGCCGCCGCGCGTGCTGGCCCTCGGACACCGCGAACTGGTTCACGGCCAGCCAGTCGTTCGCGTCGGGGTCATCGAAGTCGGCGAGCCGAAGGCGGTCGCCAGCGGTCGAGCCATCGGCACGCCGATACTCGACCTCGACGCCGTTCGCGAGCATCGCATGGAAGCGCCTGTTGGCCTCGATCAGGTTCGGGCCGTCGACGAGGAGCACCTTGCGGGCTGCATCCTCGAGGGCTTCGGCGCACGCATCGGGGTTGAGTCGCTGGAGGGCTTCGCGGAGACGGACTTCGAGCACGACATCGGAGTTCGAGGCGCGCTCAGCGGATGGGCCGTCGGGAGCGATGTCGGGGCCAGGGCGGTACGCGTAGCCAAGCTCCTTGAGCCAGCCGAGCGCGGCCTGTTCGACTGTGTCCTCGCTTATCGAGCGCACCGCAAACTCCTCGAGACTGCGCCATCGCGGGCGGACGATCGCCACCATTGGAACGCGCACCTTAGAGCCAGCGGAACAGGGTCATGAGGGCCGCCTTCTTGTCGGACGATGATCGCCCCAAGAGCTTCGGCTCGCCGCCACTGTGCGGAGAAGTCCTCGGGCCATCGATTACCCACTCGGGCGGTGTGACTCTCTGCCTTTGTCACTAGTCGGCCCCATAGAGTTTGGAGTTGCTATCGCAGTGCGTCGCTACACGCTCTAACCACTGCTCGTACCAGTACCAAGTGCTCGCCACCTGAACGCCGAAGCCCATGGACGGACTCTTGGCGTTCTCTTTCTTCCAGAGCAATGTATGGTGGTGCATGGTGAATCGCGGGAACCCGCGGTCATTCATTTGCTTTACGATTTGGGTCGGCAGATACTTGGGGCGCTCGGTCTCCCTGACCAACGCATACGCGGTATTGACTTGGCCCGCCAACTCGGAGTTTGACTTGACGAACTCAATCACCTCGTCTGCGTGTCCTTTCCGATTCGCGGTTTTGGCGACGAAGAGCACTCGATATGCGTAACGCTGATCATTGAACTCGCTCTCGGAGAGCTTCCCCTCAAATCCCTCGACAAATGCCTTGATGGGGGAGGGCAATGCACTGTCTGCCGGGATAGCTGCCGTTTGCTGCCGGGTTATTGACGAGAACTGAAGACTGAACGCCAAATGCTTGTCGATCCCGAATCGCTCGCCAAACAGCTTCTTCGCATAGTGGTTGTAGTTTAGACAGCACGCTTGGAACTTCGCACTCAGCGATGCATCGAGCTGCGATGTCAGCTGATGTTCGATCTCATGCCGAATGCCAGCGAGAAACAGAAGATTGTTGACGGCTGCCGCGTCCACGGGGCATTGGGCGTACTGGAGGCATTGCGTGAGATCCCAGTGTCTGTAGTTGCCTGATTTCGTCTTCTCGAACACTCGGGGTGGGCCGGCTCGCTTGAGGTAGCGATACTCAACGCGTTGCTTTCGATAGTGCGCCTGAAGCATGTACGTCCACGCGATGTGCATGAGAACGATGAATATCTCGGACTTGAATGTGATCAATGGACTATTGAAGATCTGGACGGCCGCGAGGGCGGCCTCGCGAGACTTGGTTAGCAATTCGCCCGAGACCGAGCGTGCTCGCCGAACTCTTCGTGGATTGCTCATTTGCGAAGACTCCCGAGAGCATCGGCTCCGCTCATGACGCCATCTCCTGCATCGATCCGAGCGAGGCGGGCACGCGAACTTCGCCGGCGATGAGCTTGGGGAGGAGGGTGTCACGAAGGGCCTGGAGTAGTCGGACCTCATGGATGGCACTTGCGATCCGCTCTGCCAAAGGCCGAATGATGGAGTCATGCGCCGACAGGACCGCCGATGGCGGAACGGCGACTGGATAAGCTGCCATGTCGCTCCAGTTTGTCCGTGGCATTCGCGTACCAGCCGATCGCTTGTCGGTGTAGGCGACGAAATCGTCGCTTGACGCCAAACCAAGTACGGCGCTAAATGCAGCACGATTCTTCGGCTGAATGACAATGATGTCTGTTGAGCAGACACCATCGATCGGTGCTACGCCGACCTTGTGGAAGTACGGCCGGAGCTTACCGAAGAGAATGTCGCCCTTGGCGAACCTGGACTTGTTGCTCTCGATGGCGTCGCCCGATTCCCACTCCCAGAGCGAAATCGAGCGGCGCGGCATGTGCTCAAGACCGATGTATTTCGTCGCTGCATCGATCTGGTTAGCCGCGACTCCCTCCCGCCGCGCTTCGGCGATGCATCCGAAGTTGCTAGCCGTCCACCCCTCCGGGATCGGCCCGAGCTCGGAGTCGACGAGGCGGCTGGGGAAGAGGTCGGCGATCTCCTTCGGGAGGCCAGGGTCGCGGCTCTCCATCTTGGCCCGCACGGGGTCGAAGTCGACGAACCACGACTTGAACAGCGCCCGCGCCATCTCCTCGAGCGTCTGGCACATGCGGCGGTTCAGGTCGATCTTGTCGTCGAGCGCGCCGAGGACGGAGGCGATGGCGCGTTGCTCGGGGAGGGGTGGGCAAGGAATTGGTAGCGCCTCGAGCAGCGGGATCCGTAGATTGCTCACGGTCGAACCCGTACCTTCGTTCACCCGAATCTCATGCTGCACTTCTTCAGACTGGATGGCGTACAACAGGAAGCGCGAGTGGCACTTTCTAGGATCGGCGCGAAGCATGACCATTCGCTGCCCAAGACAGCAGCGCAAGTCCTGCGGAACCATGCATACTTCGCCCATCGGAGCTTCGCGAGTGAGTATCAAATCTCCCGCTCGAAGTCTCGCTCTTCTGCTTCGCTGCTCGAAGTGTTGCTCGTCGGTATAGCTCGGTGTACTGAGGTCAAGCCTGCCGTTCCGGATGTTCTGATTCCGTATGACAATCACGCCCGCGTTTGTCCACACCGGCGTGGAATGCGGGCAGTCGGTGATCTGCTCGCAGAGGTCTGAGAGTCGCACCCGAGGCGGCTTATCCGGCATAGCCGAGCCCCCGCAGTTTCGCCCCTATCGACTGCTGCAACGTGTCCGATTCAGCGAACTGGGACTGAAGCTGCGCGACTAGTCGCCCCATCTTTGAGTCGAACGATTCGCCATCGCTCTCCATCTCCACGGCGCCCACATACCTACCCGGCGTCAGCACGAACCCGTGCCCCTTGATCTCTTCAAGCGTGGCCGACTTGCAGAAGCCTGCGACATCCTCGTACTTAGCCGCGCCCTTGTCCCCGCGCCACGCGTGGTAGGTCGACGCGATCTTCGCGATGTCGGCGTCGCCGAGCTCGCGGTGCACTCGGTCGACCATCGTTCCGAGGTTGCGGGCGTCGATGAAGAGCGTCTGCTTGCGCCGGTCGCGCCGCTTGCCGTCGTTCTTGCTGCGCGCGAGGAACCACAGACACACGGGAATCTGCGTCGCGTAGAAGAGCTGCCCGGGCAGCGCCACCATGCAGTCGACGAGGTCGGCTTCGACAAGGCGCTGGCGGATCTCGCCTTCCCCCGACTGGTTCGACGACATCGAGCCGTTTGCCAGCACGAACCCCGCGACGCCCTGCGGCGCAAGGTGATGCACGATGTGCTGCACCCACGCGAAGTTCGCGTTGCCTGACGGTGGAACGCCGTACTTCCAGCGCACATCGCTCTCGTCGCGCGACCAGTCGCTGATGTTGAACGGCGGGTTCGCGATGATGAAGTCGGCCTTGAGGTCCTTGTGCAGGTCGTTGCGGAAGGTGTCTGCCGCCTCGGGGCCGATGTCCGCCTCGATGCCGCGGATCGCAAGGTTCATGATCGCGAGGCGCCGCGTCGTGTAGTTCATCTCCTGCCCGAAGACAGACAGGTCGCCGATCTTGCCGCCGTGGCTCTCGACGAACTTCTCGCTCTGGACAAACATGCCGCCCGAGCCGCAGCAGGGGTCATACACGCGGCCCTTGTAGGGGGCCAGCATCGCGACGATCGTCCGCACAACGCACGAAGGCGTGTAGAACTCACCGCCGTTCTTGCCCTCGGCGCTCGCGAACTTCGAGAGGAAGTACTCGTAGACGCGGCCAAGGACATCGCGGCCGCGCTGCGCCTCGCCGCCAAGGCCGATCGACGCGAGTAAGTCGATCAGTTCGCCAAGCCGCTGCTTGTCGATTGCGGGCCGCGCGTAGTCCTTAGGCAGCACCCCCTTCAGTCGCGGGTTGTCCTTCTCGATCGCGACCATCGCCTCGTCGATCAGCTTGCCGATCGTGGGCTGCTTCGCCTTCGCCTGCAGGGCAGGCCAGCGCGCAGACGCGGGCACCCAGAAGACGCCACCCGCCACATACTGGTCCCGATCCTCGGGGTCATCATCGCTCTCGACAAGCTTCTGATGGAGTTCGTCAAACGCATCCGAGATGTACTTGAGGAAGAGAAGCCCGAGGACGACATGCTTGTACTCGGCGGCATCCATCGTGCCGCGGAGCTTGTCAGCAGCCAGCCACAGCTTCGCCTCAAAGCCAATGTTCGCCGTGCTCGACTCGCGTGCCGTCTTGTTGATCTTCTTCGCCATTCGCATTCGCCTTGTGCGGTCTGGAGGCCTTCAGCCGGTCACGATCCGATCAGCCGAGCGCCTGAGCAGCGCATCCCGCTAGATTACTTTCTCGGGCGCAGGCCCGCACCGCCGCCCGACGCGGCGGGTGGGCTGGACGGCTGGTCGCGGCAGGGCAGTTTCGCGGTGTCGGGCACCGCTATCGCGGCGCCAAACGTCCCTTCTCGGATGCCGCGCACCGCGCCGCCAGCACCACGCCTTAGGCCCGCGCCTTGAGGCGTTCGCTCTCTGGCACCGCAGTCATGAGCTCTTGGAGGGATTTGATCGAGATTCGCCGCTGGCCATTGCTCTGCATCGGGCCGCAGCGAGACCACGCCAGCTCGCCCGGGCCGTTGAACACTTCCGTGGCGCTTCCCTCTTTGCTCAAATGAAGAACGATGAGATGCTGCGGCGCTGCCCTCAGCGCAACGCGCTCGCCTTGCGTCATCTTGATCTCAACACGTCGGCCGTCCGCGGCAAAACCGTCGTGCGCCTCGGTAGAGGCCGTGCAGAGGGAGATGCCGTAGCGGTGCGCCGCGAGGACCTCAGCAATGCTGCGAACAAGATGGCCGTCCAGCGTGAACCGTCGTCTCGGGAACAGCACCTCGAACTCCGCCACCAGCGCGTACAGCCGGCGCACGAGTTCGGGGACTTGATCAACGGGAGCGAGCGGGGGCTGTCTCATCGGGTATAGCGTTTGAGCTGGGCCTTGCCAGTGCGGATCGGCGCGAGCGAGGGGTTAGCTGGTACCTTGACCCTGCGCCTGCGGGCCGCCATTGAGTAAAAACACGGATCTCGCGTCAGCTTGTGCTCTTAGCCCTTCGAGACCTCCCGGATCAGCCGTCTTGATTGAGCGATCTCCGATGAAGCACTCAAAGTGCTGCCGGTAGAACTCGCTCATCGGGAGCGATGTCAGTTCATGGGGATTGCAGTCTCGAGCTGCGAGAACTTCGACCGCTGGCACCACGACGATGCCCTTTTGCTGCGAGTAGACGAAAGCGTATGAAGCTGGAGAGAACTTCAGCATGCGCTCGCACTGCTGCCTCAGCGCCTTGGAATCGGATCGCGAAAAGTTGTCGCTAGGTTCCAGCAGCTTCGATTGCGCCATGAACCCCTTGGCGACTTCAAATCCAGGGATCGACACACGAAAGACAGCCATGAAGTCGGCCCCGAACTTGGCTTCTTGGCTGCCTCGGCCACGATCCGTCAGGGTCTTTGCCGTCCAAGTGATACCACCGATGTTCTGGTCGTTGAGCGTTTGCTCCATTACACCTAGGAGCCGATCGGTTACCGCAGGCTCCTGCTCGACTCGGCGGGCTGCGAGCGCTTCGAGAGTTTGCTTCTCGACGTTGCGGATCTTAGAGACGAGACCGGAGACCAACTTTGTGTTCGTGAACATGGCGCGGGGCGAATGTGCGTGCAGCGAAAGCGAAAACGGTCAGCGACCGGAGCCGCCCGCCACCGGCGCCTGGCCCGCCTGTGGCGAAGTCGGTTGGCGCCGGTTCGGTGGGCCGAGCGGTTCGACGCCTGCCTCGATAAATCTCTGCTCAATGACGTCCATGTGAGCAACGACATCCGCGCTCCTAAGGTGGGTGACCTTCCGTTTCTCAAATGCGAAGAAAATGCAAACAAATCCGCAAAATCCGGTAACTGCGAAACATGCCCATGCGACTACTAGCCCGATGCCTGCCGTTTGAGCTGTGTCTTCTGAAGTTGGTGCGGAAGCCTGGACGCCACCAGAGAGGATAGTAATAAACGTTGAAAGAGCTGCGCCGACGCATGCGGACCCGACGGTATGGTAAAGGTCAACGGGATCGGAGATCTGCTTCACCTTATCTTTCAAGTAAAGCCATTCCGAGCAAAGGATCGGGTAGGCCTTCCCAGGCGATGGCGCAACAACGTCATATCCCTGCGAAATCTGAAATGAGTCTCTTTGGGGTTCGCTCATTTCTGGCCTCCCTCTGTTGGCTGGGCAGGTGCCGCACTCACGACGCCCGCCTTGATCGCATTGATAAGGGCTGTGTAGCCGCAGTTCTCGCAAGTGACTGGGACGAGTGGGATGATCGCTCCACCACCTAGGACGAAGTTCCCGCCGTGAAACTGTCGCAACTCAAATGCGGCATCCTGCACCGACCATCTGCGGTTGCCGCACAACGGACATGGTCGTCCTTGCCACTTTTCATTGAGAAACGATATAACCTTAGTAGCATCAATCTTTGGTGAATCCATAGCAGTGCTCTGGCGCAAATTGCTCCGTCGAACAGTTGATTCTGCGGTTCAAGACAAACCGGCCGCGAGCGCTAGGATATCGCATCTTCGGGCAGTTCTTTCCCATGCGATGCGCCATCTTGGCTGAAGAACAGGTCTCAGCGCCCGATTCTGTTCTTTCCGCGGATCCGGATGCTCCGATCGGGGCACCGCCCGCCGAGCCTTCCGCAGAGAGGGTGCGCGAGTTGGTGTGGCCAACCAGCGCGAACGCCGCTATTCGCACACCCAGCCAGGCGCCGTGGATCGTCCGGACGCCTCCTCGCCCGCAGGTGTTGGCACGCGCGACGCGCTCGGCGCACCTACTACCACCGCAATTGCCAATCCAACGTCTTCGTCCGATCCGCCGCTGCGAACTCGAAGCGCGCGACGCGGCGCCGGCGGGGGCTCGTCGAGGCGGACGAGGCGTGCAGCAGCAGCGGCCTGAACGTCAGCAGCCCGCCGTGCCGCGCGGTGCAGGCGACCTCGGTGACCTTGTCCCGCAGGTGTTCGATCTGGTCCTGGCTCAGCTTGCCGAGCGAATGCGTTCGGGGAAGCACGCGCACGGGGCCGTTGTCGGCGGCGCAGTCGTCGAGGTGCACCCGAACCGTGACCATGCCGGCCAAGACCTCCGCGGGCGGCTGCACATGGACGACGCCGTCCTTCACCGACGTCATTTTGATCGGCGGGGGCCGAATCCCGGCTCGTCGTGGCGGGCGGCGACGGCGATCGCGACATCCTGATGCCACGGCACCTTCCAGTTCGAGTCGGGAGTCTTGTCAAACAGGATGGCGCGGGTCACGAAACATCCCGTGCCAAGGAGGGCTTCGGGGATGTGACGGACCGCAGCGCTGCGAGCAAGTGCGCGGGCAGCGGGGGAGTGGTCGAGGAGGTTCCGGATCCCCGCCCGCGGCTCGATGCCGCCGAGCTCGGAACAGAACTGGTCGAGGAGCTCGGGCGCGACAACAGGGCATGTCGTGGCCCAGCCGTCCGTCGCGAACGCCGAAACCGCGGCGTCGAGGGGCAACTCTGGAGCTGTGAATCCTGACTCGGCCAACTTGTCCTCCCTGGCGTCCGTCGCCATCCGTCGCAAGCGGCACGGTCGGTTGCGCTTGAACCTCGGGCGCCCGCCGCGTGCACGGTCTCGTCGCGCGGCATCCTACATCTCATCCTCATCCTCGTCGTCGTCGGAAGATCGAAGATCGGTGCCGCGCGGCGAACGCAAGCGCCCGTGATCTAGCTGATGCCCGCGGCTCTCGCACGGGACTCGAGCAGCACGCAGGCGAGTTCAAGTGCCGCAATCGCCTGGCTGCGGCTCACCGACGGGAAGTGGTCGAGGAACACGTCGAGCGGGTCACCAGCCTCGATGTAGTCGAAGAGAGTGCTGAACGGCACCCGGGTTCCATAGAACACGGGGGTGCCGCCCATGATCTCGGGGTCTGAATGAACAACGGGCTTCTCGTCCATGGTCTCGCTCCCGACCGACTGTAGCACGCGACCGGCCCGATCGACGCTAGCCGCCAACCAGCCGCTTGCTCATCACCACGCTCCGGTAGCACTTTCCCGGCCACCGGACAGTGTCGACCTTGGCGAAGCCGAGCCGCGCGTACAGCGCGACCAAGTGTGTCGCCGGCTCGGCGGTGTCGAGCGCGAGCTCTGCGAAACCCGACTCGCGCGCCCAGCGTTCGCATGCGGCGATCAGCGCGCGTCCGATGCCTTTCCCTTGCAGCGACGGCTCGACCGCGAGCTGGCGCAGGGACGCGACGCCTGGCCTTCGGAAATACTCGCACTCGCTCTCGAGGTCCTGCGGCTTGCCGAGCACCGTGCCGGCGAGCTCGCCGTTCCACAGGGCGACGAGGCAGTGGCCGCCCTGGATCCTCTCGGCCGTGACCGCGGCCGTCTGATCAACCGCGGTGTAGTTGAGCCCCATCGCGCCAAGCCGCGCGTAGCCCCGATGCAGCAACGCCGTGAGTTGCTCGAGGGAGTCGGTGTTCTGGAGGCGGCGGATGTGGACCATGGCGGGGGTCTCAGGTGTCTGACGACAGGCGGAGCGCCATGCGGTTGGCAGGCTTGCCATGGCGCAGCACGCTCTCGCCTGTCTGCTTCTACACATCGTGAGGCTGAGACATTAATCGCCCGAGGTTTGCCATGGATTACCCAGGCACCCCTGACCGCAGCCGGTAGAACATATCCCAGAGCCGGTCAATCTCGCCTCGCTCGATGACCTCGATTGGCTTTGATCCGCCGAACGCTTCGTTCGGGGCGCGAAACCACTCGCCCAACGCGGATGGCTCGACCACTTCGCTGAGTGCGTCGCACAGGCGCTTCACTTCAACATAGTCTCGTTGGATGCGGCCGGCCTTCTTCTGTTCCGACTCGATCGTGGCGATCGTGCGCACGGATACGTTGACCAGCCGCCCGAATGTCTCTCTCGGCATGCGCAGCATGTGACGCAGCTCAAGTTGCGGCGCGCCCTTGACAGCCACGAGGCGGACGCCGTGAAGCCCCCGAACCTCTGCGGAAGGCATCGGCGGCTTCTTGCCGACCTTGGTAACCCGACTTGTCCTCTTTGTCCTACTTGTCCTCGTTGTCCGCTGTGTCTTTGTCGCCATCTGGAGCTCCTTCCCGGCCGGGAGTGCGCGCACAAACAACCGTATCGTCATGTATGCAGCAAGGCAAGCAGGAAAGCATGCAATTTTGCATGCTACAGCGCGCCTACGCGGGGTGGCGCAGTAACTCGTCGGCCGCCATCACCCGAACTGCATGAGCGGTCCTGAGATTCGACGGAAAGGCGACCAGAATCTTCCCGGTCCGATTTCTCGCAGAAGGCGCCAGCAACGCCTCGAACCCAGCGGCAACGGCCCCTCGGCCAATCGCCTGTGTCCAGGATTCCTCTCCGGCGGCTTGGATCGCGCGCCAATCCTCGGTCACGAGATCACTGATTGTGTATCCCAGAGCCCGGCGAATCCTGACTTGGGTCAAATCGAGCACGCACTTGAGGTCGACCTTCAGCCCCACGAACACGCGAGGCCGAATCGTCGCTCCGGCGAATCCATACTCGAGAAACTCTTGATAGCTCTCCTTGACGGCGGTCACCGGATCGAGCGAAGCATAGATCGCACCCACCCCTCGTGGGTTCCATCTGCCGCCGTAACGCGCCGCGCCGTCGCCGGAGAGGAGGTCACTCTCGTGCGCATACTTGACCCCGGCCGAGCGGAATGCGGCGCAGTGAAGTTCGACCGCCCGAGGCTCGCAGGCTGCAATGCGACGAAAGAGGTCCTCCACAGCATCGCGTTCTGTCGACATGCTGTCTCCGCCCAAATCGAGACGTCCATCGTGTGGTTTCGACCATCGATCCCTTGCGCGAGACTATCGCATCGGCTGCGCGGACTCTCGATCTTCGCGCCGGATTCGATGAGATTTTGGCGTCTGCCCGCGGCCTGGCCTGCGCGCCTCCGCTCACAGCATCATCACGCCGCGGCGCGGGAAGTAGCCGACGGTTCGCTTCTCGAGAATCGCGTTGCCGACGATGCCCTCGGTGCCCTCGGTGCCTGCCATCGAGAGGCTCATGCCGAGGAGGCCCGGCAGGGTGCCGCAGCGGAGCGTGAACGGGACGCCTTCGAGCGAGACCTGCACATCGTGCGTGTCGGTCTCGAACTCGCCGACGCCTGGGTAGAAGTCGGTGACCCTGCCGGCGGCGGGGAAACCCTTGAGGGCGTCTTCCTGGAGGTATGAGATCTGCGCGCCTGTGTCGAAGAACATGCGATACGGCCGTCCGCCGATGTGGACCGTGACGATGGGAATGCCCAGAAGATCATCCAGGCGAACCTGCTGGCCGCTGTGCGACAGTTCGGCGGTCGAAACAGTGAGCTTGCCGGCCGCGCTGTCGAAGATGTGATCGAAGCGGCCGAGGACATCCGCGCCGAGCAAGCCGACGCACGGCACACCGACGAACTCCGAGAGCGTCGCGGCGGTGAGGCCGAGATAGTCCGCATTGAGTTCGAACCGCTCGCCCGCGATGGTGACGGTAGGCGACGCGCCGAATCCCGCGGGCGCGCCGGTGTCGACCAGCCAGAGTTCGCCTGCGATCTCCACGAACACATGCCCATCACGAAGTTGAAGCGGCAGGGTGTGCGTCATCTCTTCCTCCCGGAACGCCGAACGGCTTGATCCATGCTTTCGAACGCGGTGACGCGACGGCCGCTCACCCCTTCGCCGCGATCTCCTTCAGCACTTCCTCGTCGATGCCGAGGTATTCGCGCATGTGCTGGTCGTACATCTCCTGGTCGCGGTCGCGGGTGAAGTCGAGGCGGAGTTCGTTGATGACCTTCGTGCCTTGGCCGATCCACTGGCGCCAGGTTTCGGCGGAGATGTTCTCGAAGATCCACGCTCCCAGCGGCCCACGCAGCGGGGGGGACGGGAGCTTGGTGCCTGGCCTGCCCGTGCGGCGACAGACGAAGGCGCCTGACTCGCGCAGGCGGTCGGCGGTTTCCTTCTCTTCGGCGAGCACTGGCGCGTGGCGGCCGATCGAGTCGAGCAGCTTCGCCATCGCCTGCTGCGGCAGGCGGTCGCCCTTCGCGGCGGCGACCGTGAAGCCCTTCTCGAGCACCGCGACGGCCTTGTCTTCCCAGCCTGCCTTGATCATCGCGTCGCCGCAGAGTTGGTAGGCCTTGCTCATCTCGGCGTTCGCTGCGATGCACTTCTCGAGGCTCTGCGCGGCCTCCGCGAAGCGGCCTGCCTGCAGGTAGGCGTTGCCGAGGCTGAAGTGCGCCATCTCGTTGCTTGGGTCGGCGGCGGCCATCTTCTCGAACTGGGCGATGCGGTCTGCGTTCATCGGGGCTCCTTCAGGGGGCGACATCGTAGGCGTTGCGGCGCGCAGCGTCAGGCATATCCCAGCTTGTCGAGGTCATCCTCGTCGAGCCCGAAATGGTGGCCGAGCTCGTGCAGGATCGTGATGCGGATCTCCTTGCGGATGCGTTCCTCGCCGCCGAAGGGGCCTTCCTCGTCCTCGCCCTCTTCCCAACCTCCGGCCATGTCGACCACGCCCTCGCGGAAGATGTGGACGACATCCGAGACATCGGGCCGCTCGACCGAGCGCTCGGTGAGCGGCACGCCAGTGTGGAGGCCGCAGAGGATGTCGTCTTCGTCGTCGGTGATTCCGAGTTCCTTGCGGATCGCAAGCGACGGCCTGTCTTCGAGGACGAGCGGGCACTCCTCGAGCAGGCGGTGGATCCCCTCGGGGAGTTCCGCGAGGACCTCCTCGAAGAGTTCGTCGAATCGTTCGCGTTCGCGCCGGCGCATTGGGGGAGTCCATCAGACGGCGGTGCTTTGGTCAAGCGCGCGGGGGGGTGCGGCTGACGGTTTGGAGGTCTCTCACGGAGGCACGGAGGCACGGAGGTCAAGTCTTGTAGTTGCAGCGTGTCGCGCGAGGATGAGGAGAGAGGAGGAGAAGAGAAGTGGAGAGGAGAGGAGAGGAGAGGAGAGGAGAGGAGAGGAGAGGAGAGGAGAGGAGAGGAGGAAGTGATGGGATAGGGAGGTGGTATCTCTGCCCCGCCTCTTGTCTCCTTCGTTCCTTCCTGCCTTCCTGCCTTCCTTCGTTCCTTTCTTCCTTCATTTCTTCCTGCTCTCTTTCCTTTCTTCTTTCTCTCGTCCCTTCAAACTCCAACCTCACGCGCTCAACGCGCGCCTTCCCCTGTCCTCCGCGCCTCCGTGCCTCCGTGAGAGACCTTGACCCCCGTCAGCCGCACAGCAACAGCCCGCGTCAGCCCGCGCGCGCCCCGTCCTTCACAGCGCCGACGAGTTCGGCGACCGAGCGGCAGCCCTGCTTGTCGACCCACTTCGAAAGGCCGTCGACCACGCGCAGCGGCGCGCGCGGGTCGATGAAGAGCGCGGTGCCCATGGCGACGGCGCTTGCGCCCGCGAGGATGAACTCGGCCGCGTCGCGCCAGTTCGAGACGCCGCCGAGGCCGATGACGGGCACCTTCGCGTCGCGCGCGACGCGGTGGTAGACATCGTGGATCATGCGCACCACGATCGGGTGGATGCCGGGGCCCGACAGGCCGCCGCGGCCGCGCGAGAGCCTTGGCGCGCGCGTGTCGACATCGATCGCCATCGCCGAGAAGGTGTTCGCGACGACGAGCGCCTGCGCGCCGCCGTCGATCGCGGCCTTTGCCATCGCCACGATGTCGCCGACATTCGGCGAGAGCTTCACGAAGAGCGGCTTCGTGCGCACCGCGGGCTTCACCTCGCGCAGGAGCGCCCGCAGCGCCTCGGGGTGCTCGCCGAACTGGAGGCCGTCGGATGTGTTCGGGCACGAGACATTCAGCTCGACCGCTGCGATCTCGGGCGCCCGGTCGAACTTGCTTGCGACCGCGAGGTACTCGTCGACCGAGTGGCCCGCGACCGACCCGAACAGCTTGCACGGCAACCCGCGCGCGTCGGGCAGCTTCTCCTGCATGAAGCGCTCGATGCCGACATTCGCGAGGCCGATCGCGTTGAGCATGCCCGCTGGGCTATCGATGATGCGCCACGGGGCGTTGCCCTCGCGCGACTCTGCAGTGATCGACTTGGTCGTGATCGCGCCAAGCCGCCCGAGCGGCAGCGCGTCGGCCATCTCGCGCACATAGCCGCAGGTTCCCGCGGCAAGCACCACGGGATTGGCGAGCGAGACGCCTGCGAGGTTGACCGTCATCTCGGCCATGGAGGGCGAATCGTACCCGCAACGAAACAGGCCGCGCTTGCGCGCGGCCCGTTGGATTCGTGGTGGTTCGCGATGGTCCGCGACGGCTGCGTTCCGAGGCGAGAAACCCTTACGGGCAGCCGCCCCAGGCGTTCAGCAGCGCTGCGATGTCGGAGCTTCCGACGGTGCCGTCGCCGTCGATGTCGCCCTTTGGCGTGCCCCACGCGTTGAGGAGCGCGGCGAGGTCGGAGCTTCCGACCGTGCCGTCGCCGTCGAGGTCGGCCGAGCAGTTCGACTCGACGCAGGTTCCGACGACGATCGAGAAGTCATCGACGCCAGCCTCGGTGACCGAGTTGTTGCCGATGTCGCCGATGACGAAGCGCACGCGCACGCCATCGGTGAGCTCGATGAAGTCGGCGAGATCCACCGTCTTCGTCGTCCAAGCCGTGGTGACCGTGCGGACTTCCTCGATGAGCGTCCATGCGCCGCCGTTCGAGGCCTCGACGCGCAGGTAGTCGGCCTGCGCCGTGCTGCCGTTCAGGGCGTCGTCGCAGAAGTACCAGAGGGCGACGCTCATGGTCGCGCTCGTGGCGCCCGCGAGGTTGTAGCTCGGCGAGACGAGCGTCGTGGTGCCTGCGTCGACATCCTGCGAGCCCGCGACGCCGCCCGGCGTGCCGAGGCCCGTGACGAACGCGCGCACGCCAGGAGGGGGCGTCGCATCGGTCTGGGGTGAGGCGAAGTTGCCGCCGAGGGTGGTCGGGTTGGGGGCTCCTGCGGCCCAGCCGCCCGCCGTCAGGTTCGCGCTGTTCTCGATCGCCCAGCCCGTGGTCGGGCCTTCGAAGGCCTGGCTCTCGATGCCCTCAGAGGTCGAGAGCACCTGAAGCCCGAAGGTCTCTGCAGGCGCCGCAGGCGGGTCGACATTGAGCCCGCCGTTCGAGAGCTGCGCCGCGATGTAGTAGCGCACCGCGTCATCGCAGCTGAAGGCGGGGAACTGGGCCGTGAAGCTGGTCGCCGAGGCCTGCGACATCGGGTAGGCCGCGAAGGTCGCGCCGCCGTCGGTCGAGACATGGAGCTTCGCGGAGCCCGCCACGATCGACCCGCCGCCCGTGATCGCGGTCGACACGGTCATCGTGGTCGTCGCGCCCGGCTCGACGGTCTGGAGGCGACCGCTTGGGTAGCCGAAGGTGATGAAGATCGGCGGCTGGTTCATGAAGACCTCGATGCCGCCGCAGCGGCCCACGACGAGGTCGAGCCATCCGTCTCCGTTGATGTCGATCGGCGCGATGTCGTAGACCGACGAGAGGTTCGCGATCGGAAGCACCGTGCCCTGTTCGTCGAGCAGGTTGGAGCCGAGCACGCCGGTGTTGTAGTAGATCTTGGTGCGGCGGCCCGAGCTCGGGCAGAAGGGGCCGAGGTCTGCGTCGACATCGCAGATGATCGCGTCGAGGCGTCCGTCGTTGTTGAGGTCGACGAGGCGCGCGGTGTTGCCGAACTCGCCGGTGCTGTCCGCGATCGTGTAGGTGGTGAAGTCGGCGAAGCCGTCTGGGCCGTTGCCGTTGTTGATGACGACGCGGTCCTGGCCGTCGTCGACGACGAGGATGTCCATGCGGCCGTCGCCGTTGAGGTCACCGACATCCATGTTGTAGGGCGCGCCGCCGTAGGCCTGGTCTGGCCCGAGGAAGCTGTTGCCGAGGCCATCGGGCCGCGAGTAGAGCGTGGCCACATTCTGGCCGCCGCCGAGCGTGTTCACGCGCACGATGTCGAGCTTGCCGTCGCCGTTCATGTCGGCCGCGGCCGCCGCGTTGCCGAACGCGGAGTCAAGCTGCGCCGGCGTCATGCGCGTGTAGAGCGTGTCGACGAAGTGGCCCGGGTTCGCGGTGCCGAGGTTGTAGAGGAGCTTGTTGTTGTAGTCGAGGTTTCCAGGCTCGCCCGGGCTCTGCTGGCACTCGCCTGCGTCGTTCGTGTCGCCGTCCATGTTGAGATCGATGCAGATCGTTCCGCTCGTCTCGGGGGTGTCGTAGTCGGTGTAGAAGAGGTCTGCGAAGCCGTCGCCGTTGAAGTCGCCGATCGCGAGGCCGCAGAAGCGCGGATTCGCGGCGGCGCCCGAGAGCGCGGTCATGACCGGCATGCGGCCGATCTCGAAGCGGAAGCCGAGCCAGTTGCCCTTCGCGTCGTCGCCGAGGTTTCGGTAGATGCGCGGCTGGCCGAGCATCGGCGAGACATGGTCGCTCATCGTCGTGGCTGTCACGAGGTCGAGCCAGCCGTCGTTGTCGACATCGACCGCGATGATGTCGCGGTCGTTGGTCGGGTCGAGGAGCCCGAGCGAGCCCGAGACATCGGCCGCGGAGCCGAGCTGCTGCGTGCGGTCGACAAGGACGCCGCCCTCGTTCATGAAGAGGATGTTCGAGAAGCCGCCCTGGATCGAGCCGGGGAACTTGCGCGCGCAGACGAGGTCCTGGTCGCCGTCGTTGTCGAAGTCGCCGATCCCGAAGTCCTTCTCGAGGTTGTCGTTCACGAGGAGGACGGGGTCTGCCACGATGCGCGAATTCGTCTGGTTCGCGTAGGTCACCCACTGGGCGAGCGCGCCCGTGGAGAGCCCCGCGGCGAGGACTGTGGCCGTGGTCAGGATCGTGAGCTGGGTGGGACGCATGAAGTGGTTCCGCTCAAGAGGAGAGTGGGAGGAGAGTGGGAGGAGAGTTGGTTCGTTGGATTCGTCAGATCGCGCCAGGAGCGCCGATCAGCACGAGCCCCACGCGCTGAGGAGCGCCGCGAGGTCGGCCGCGTTCACGGTGCCGTCGCCCGTGAGGTCGCCCGTCGAGGAGCCCCACGCGCTGAGAAGCGCCGCGAGGTCGGCCGCGTTCACGGCGCCGTCGCCCGTGAGGTCGCCGAGGCAGCCGCCGCAATCGTCGGGAATGCCGTCGCGGTTCGTGTCGGGCGCGCCGAGGAACACCGCGACGAGGTCGTTCACACCATCGTTGTCGCAGTCGCCTGGCTTCGCGCCGCCGTCGCGGACGAACGCGGCGACGAACGCCTCCGCGTCGGCCGTGTTCACGGAGCCGTTCTGGTCGAAGTCGCCGATCGCGCAGTGGTCGTCGGGGCTCACCGCGCCCGCGGTTCGGCAGTCGGCGAGCACCTCGAGGTCGAAGATGTCGACGGAGCCGTCGCCCGTGAAGTCAAACTCGACGCGGCCGAGCGAGTCGAGGAACGCGACGAGCTGCGCCTTCTGCGAAGAGGGGAGCGCCGCGAAGGCCGCCGCCGAGTTCGCGCCTTCGCCGAACGGGCCGTGCGCGAGGATCGCAGCGGTCACGCGCGACTCGAAGCTGCCGCCCGCAGCGCTGCCGTCGTGGAGCATCGGGTCGCGGGTGCGCAGGTTCCAGAGGGTCGGCGTGCGCATCTCGAGTTCGTTGGCGTCGCCTTCCTGGACGCCGTCGCCGAGAAGGCCCATGTCGTGGAGGAGGAAGTCGGAGTAGGGGCGGATGGTCTTGCCGCGGATCGCCGACTCGAAGCCCTTCAGGTTCGAGGTGGTCCACTGCGGCACATGGCACTTGGCGCAGCCGACCGCGACGAAGACGGCCTCGCCGCTCATGCCCGAGCGCGGCGTCTGCGGCGGCTCCGCGAGGTAGCGCTGGAAGTGGGTCACGCGCTCGATGAAGGTGAAGCCGCTCTCGTCGGCGTGGTCCTCGGGGTCTGCGACCGAGTCGCACGCGTCGAGGAGCGCCATGTCGCCGTTCGGAGCGTTCTCCGTCTGGATGAGCGCGTTGGTCACGCCGAGCTCGTTGCGCGTCGCGTCGGCGGAGAAGCTGAGGACGGTGGCGACCTGCGCCTTCCAGCCGAAGCGGCCTGCGCGGAGCGGGCTCTTGGGGCTCGACTCGAGCGGAAGCACCCAGTGGACGCGGCCCGACACGCCGTCGCCGTCGAGGTCTTTGGGATCCTCGTTGGCGGCGATCGCCTCATCGGGAATGGCCTCGATGAGGCCGAAGGCCATCGAGGAATTCGTCACGCGCTGGATGACGACCGTGGCCTCCTCGGGCACGAACTCGCGGCATGAGTCGTTGACCGCGAGCGACTGGAGCAGCGAGCCGCCGAGTTCGGTGAGCGGATAGAACTCGCCCTTGTCGTCCATGCCGAAGTGCGTGACCTTGATGGAGCCCCAGCCGCCGACGGGGTTCGAGTGGCACGACTGGCAGTTCGACTTGTTCATGATCGGGCCGAGGCCCATCGGCATCGAGAACGGCGTCACATAGTCGGTTCGGCCCTGCCAGAAGAGGTTGAGCTCGCTCGCGGTGAGGCCGTTGAGCGGGTCGCCCGCCTTCGGCTGGAGCACCACGCCGTCGCCTGCGAGGGCGGAGGCCGCAGCGGAGAATGCAAGGAGCGCCGCCGCCAGGCCTTGGCGTGCGCGTGCGTGCGGGGTGCGGCTGGAGTTCGCGTTCGTGTCGCGCTGCGGGGCGCTGGAGATATCCATCAGACGGTTCCTCGGGAGCAGTGCCGCATGCGCGGAATGCCACGGTGTACGCAGGTCTCAGTGGCCTGATGCAGATCGGTCGAGCGTTTCGACGCACGAACGCAACTAACTCGCGCGTGTCGCCACGCATCCTCCCGGACCGCGGGGAGCGGGGGCGGGTCGGACCTTTCCAAGTTATACGCCGAGCGTTCAGATGGAAGGGGGAGGCGCGGGGTATTTGGAACTTCTGTGATTTCCTGAGCAACCGCACAAGCGCCGCGTCTCGAAACCTGCGGGCGGGGGGGCGATCGAGGCGGTCGCCGCGTTGGGGGAAAGGCGCTCGGCGGGTTCCGCGCCATCCGCTCCGATCACGGACGAAAGTCGGTCGATAGATTGGGACTGCGATGCGCGAACCCTCGCCCAGCTTCCTCTTGCCCACCTATCTCAGGAACGCCGCGGTGGCGGCCGCGATGGTCGTGGTCATGGTCATGGTCATGGCGGCAGCAGTGGCGGCGGGAGAGCTTCCCACGCAGGTGGCGCCGGGGCCCGCGCGCGGCCAGGTGGGGGCGCCTGGTGCTGCAAACTCCCCGTCCGACCCGCGCCTCGACGGCGCGGTGCGCGTCCTCACGCGCGGCGGGTTTCGCGAAGCGGAGGAGATCGCGCGCGCCGCGCTCGCGAGCGATGCGACGAGCGACCGCGCCGCGGCCATCCTCGGCATCGCGCTCTCGAAGCAGAAGCGCTACACCGACGCGCGCGCCTGGCTCGAGCGCGCCCGCGACTCGACGCAGGCGTTTCCCGAGCGTCGCCACGCGGCGCACTTCCTCGGTTGGTGCTGCTATCACCTCGGCGACCTCGATGCGGCGCGCGCGGCCTTCGAGCTGCACCTGAAGGCGGTGCCCGACGAACCCGACAGCACCTTCGGGCTCGGGCTCGTGGCGCTCGATGAAGACAGGCTCGACGACGCGGAGAAGCACTTCAATGCCGCGCTGGTGCGGTTCCGCGCGCTCGGGGCCAACGGGAAGCCGCGCGGCGCCGACGAAGCGAAGGCCCTGACGCGCCTGGGCGATGTGGCGCTGCGCCGCGACGACCCCGCGGCCGCGAAGCGATTCCTCGAGGCCGCCGTCGCGGCGAGCCCCGTCCAGCACGAGACCTGGTCGAAGATGGCGCGCGTCTGCGACCGACTCGGCGACCACGCCGCCGCAGACGCCGCGCGCGCGAACGCGGAGCGGATTCTCGAGTCGCTCGGAAGGCGGGAGCGCCCGCAGCCGGATTCGCCCTCCGCGACGGACGGCGCGCCGACGCCCGCTGCGACTTCCGAAGCGCCTTCCTCCGCGCCTCCCTCGCAACCGAGCCCATGATCGCACTCGCCGCACTTTCCCTTGCGCTGCCTGCGGCTTCCGCGGCGACGAATCCCCCCGCCGCGGCGCCATCGGGCCCGCGCTTCACCGATGTGAGCGCGACTACAGGCATCGAGCTGACGCCAACCTCAGGCGTGCATCCGCGGGAACTGATCCTCGAGGTGAAGGGTGGCGGGCTCGGGCTCGTCGACTTCGACCGAGACGGCGACCTCGACCTCTTCGTGCCGAACGGCGCCACGCTCGCGGACCCCGAGCGCGGCCCGGGCGCGCGGCTCTATCGAAACGACGGCGGCCTGCGCTTCACCGATGTCACCGCGAGTAGCGGCATCCGCCACACGCGGTGGAGCTTCGGCGTTGCGGTCGGCGATGTCGACGGCGACGGCTTCGACGACATCTTCATCGCGTGCTTCGGGCCCGATGTCCTCCTGCGCAACAAGGGCGACGGGACCTTCGAGGACATCTCCGCGCGTGCGTCGATCGCCGACGACGGATGGAGCACGAGCGCGGCCTTCGCGGACCTCGACGCGGACGGCGATCTCGACCTCTTCGTGTGCCGCTACCTCGCGTTCGACCCCGCGCGGCCCTTGCCGCCCGCGAACTTCAAGGGCATGGCCGTGATCGCGGGGCCGAAGGGCTACGAGCCCGCGCGGGACCTCGTCTACGAGAATCTCGGCGGCGGCCGCTTCGCAGAGCGATCGCGCGAGTGGGGCTTCGCGGCGGCGCGCAGCGCGTTCGCGCTCAATCTCGCGGTCCTCGACTTCACCGGCGACGGGATGCTCGATGTCTATGTCGGGAACGACTCGCAGGCGAGCCACCTGTTCGTCGCGACGCGCGGCGAGGGCGGCGGCGATGCGAGCGGCGACGGCGCCATCCGCTTCACCGACCAAGGCCTCCGCTCGGGAATCGGCGTGAACGGCGAGGGACTCGAGCAGGCGACGATGGGCGTCGCCGTCGCCGATGTCGACGGCAACGGCCGCCCCGATCTCTTCACGACGAACTTTTCGAGCGACACGAACACGCTGCACCTCAACCTCGACGGACGCAGCTTCGACGACCGCACGAACCAGTTCGGTCTTGGCGCGCCGAGTCGCACCATGGTCGGCTGGGCGGCGGGCTTCGCGGACTTCGACCACGACGCGGACGAGGACCTCTTCGTGGTGAACGGCCATGTCTACCCGCAGGCGACGAAGCAGGCGATGGACTCGGACTACGCGCAGCCGCCGCAGCTCTTCGTCCGCGACGGACGGCGCTTCGCGGTCGCGCAGGCGGCGGGTGCGTGGACGCCCGCGCCCGAGGTCGGGCGCACGGCGGTCTTCGCAGACCTCGACCTCGACGGCGACATCGACATCGTCTCGGCGGGGCTCGATGCGCCGGTCCGCGTGCTGCGCAACGACCACGATCGCGTCGACGACTGGATCGTCGTGACGCCGCGCGATTCGCGTCCACGCGGCGTGGCGCGCGACATCGTGGGGGCCGTGGTCGAGCTGAGGCCGCGCGATGGCGGCGCTGTCCAGCGACGCTACATCACGGCAGGCGGGCCGTTCCAATCGACCGCGACCCGAGAGGCGCACTTCGGCGCGCCGCCCGCGCTCGGCGCGGTCGACATCGTGGTGCGTTTCCTCGACGGAACGGAAGTCCGCGTCGACGACGCACCGCGCGGACGGCGGATCTCTGTCGATCGGAACGATGCCAAGTGAGTGGCTGAGGCTGCGCGAGCAGGCACGGCCCCGGGCGACGCCCGCGTACTACATCGCGATCTCGACGATGGTGTATCGCCGTGCGCCGCGGGGAAGATCGACGCGGATCGTCTCGCCGACGCGCGCCTTCATGAGCGCCACGCCCATCGGGCTCGTCGTGGTGACCTCGATGTAGTCGAGGTCGAAGCGGCCCGTCGACTGTCCGACGAGGCGATAGAGGTCCTCGTCGCCGCCATCGTCGTCGCGGAGGCGCACGATCGCGCCCACGAAGACCATGTCCTGCGGCAGGGCGCTCGAGTCGGCGACCTGCGCCTTGGCGAGTCGCTCCTCGAGCTCCTTGATCTTGGCGTCGTTCATCGCCTTGTCTTCGCGCGAGGCGTGGTACTCCGCGTTCTCCCTGAGGTCCCCGAGGGCGCGCGCCTCCGCGATGCGCTGGATGAGCATCTTGTCCATCGCGCGCAGCTCTGCGAGCTTCTCGGTAAGCAGGGCCTTCTCTTCAGAAGTGATGAAGTCCATGGCGGGTCCTCGCAACAGTCGGGCCAACAGGCCTCGGGAAAACAGGCGACGCGGGAGGTGGCTCCCGCGTCGGCTCAATAGTCTAGCGGAAGGCCACCCTCAGGTCGACCGCGCGCGAGCCGTCTGACCCGGGCGGTCAGAAGCACGGTCCAGGCGACGACCGCGACCACGAGCGCCGTGCGCAGGATCGCGAGGTCCGTGGACGGCGGGTCGAGTGGCGTCGGCGAGGCGAATCGACCGAGAAGCGCGGGCGCGCTGACGGGAAGGACCGAATCGAGCCAGCCACGAGCCTCTGTCTCCACGGTGCCCGGGGCCCCGAAGGAGGAATCCGCGCTTGGCGCGAACCACTCCCCGACGACCGCGAGCGCGAACGGAACAAGCGCGGCGCCCGCGGCCACCAGCATGCCCGCGGTGCGGCGAAGCTGCGACCGCGCGCCCTGCACGGCACCGAGCAGCGCGGCGGTGAGCGCGATGGCCGCGGCCAGCGCGCCGATGACGCAGAGCGTGCGCGTGAGCGTCCAGCTTGTCACGAGCCGCAGCGGCCACACCACGACCTGCACCAGCACCACGAGCGCGAGGGCGTCAAGCACGGCCTGGAGGATCGGCGCGCGCGAGGGCCGCGCCGAGAGGCGCAGCAGGGGCCAGCCGATGGCGATGCCGATGCCGATCGAGACGAACAGGATCTCAAGCGACGGACCGTAGCTCGCAGCCTGCGGCTGCACGGGCGGACGGATGCCGAAGAGCAGCACCCACGACAGGAAGATCCAGAGCGCGGCGAGCACGACGAGCCCGCGTGGCACCGTGAGCGGCACGGTGTCGTCGTCGCGGTGGCCGCCGCCGTCGTTTCTTTCGCGACGCGCCGTCGGCCCCTCGTCGTCGAGCGCGGGAATCGCCGCAGCGAGCGCGTCGCGCGCGGCCGCGCCGTCGACGGGGCCCTCGGGCGTCTCAGGTGCATCGCGCACGACATCCCGCGACGCCCCGTCGATTGGCGGGAGGTCGAGCGGGTCGCGGTCGCCTGCACGATTCGGGTCGCTTGTCACGGGGAGGCTGCGCCCCTGAACGGTGTGGATGGTCGCCTCGGGGAACCCGCTGCGAGATGCCCGCGACTGCGCGGGTTTCCTCGGGAAATCTACTGCTCCGCGGGCGCCGCGTCCGCGCGCAGCGTGACGAGGTCGCCACGGAGGTCGATCACGCGGCCCTGGCCACTGTCGATGCGGCGCTCGGTTGCGTAAAGGTAGTCAAGCGTACGGAGCTTCGCCTCGGGCGTCACTTCCGACACAGAGCGGTCGTTCGGCGCGCGGCCCCAGAGGACGCGGCCGTTGTGGCGCGAGACAAGCACGAGTTCACGCGCGTCGGTCGAGCGCGAGACATCGATCGCGCTCACCTCGGCGAACCACGCGCGCCCCGCGAGAAGCCGCGCGAGCTCAAGGCCCATCGCGACATCGGCGCCGGGCCACTTCGTGCCATAGCCGCCGACGGGCGCCGACGCGCTTCCGACGATGGCGACATAGTGCGGCGAAGCAGGGCGGTGGCCCGCGGTCCATTGCATTGGAAGTAGGCAACCTTCGTCGTCGACGAGGTAGTCGAAGGTCTCGTGGCGCACCACGGCGAACGGCCGCACGAAGGTGGCGTCGACGAGGAAGCCGCCTGAGTCGGCGAGGCGCACCTGCTCGACCGAGCGGAACCAACCCGTCGAGAGAAGTGCCTCGCGTGCGGTCGCGAGCCTGCGCTGGTCGAGGAGTGACCCGTCGCCGACGGCGGCGAGGACGCGCTCGCGGACTTCCGCGCGCCGCAGGCCGTCGAACCAGCTGGGCGCGCTCGAGAACTCAAGGTCGAACGAGGCTGCCGCCACCGTCGCGCGCTCGGCGAGCCGCGTGCGCAGCTTCGGGACGCCCCACCAGAGGAGCGCCACGCACGCGGCGAGGACACCCGCCGCGGCGAGGTTCGAGGCCGCGTTGCTCCCGGGCCCGAAGAAGCCGCGGAGGCCGTCGAGGCCATTGGCCAGCTGGCCTGAGAGCGCGGAGAGGAAAGATCGTTTGCGGGCGTTTCTGGCCATCCGTGGCCGTCCTTCTGGCTGAAAGAGGTGCTGTTCGCGTCGGTTGGTGCCGTTGGGCGGGGCCGCACAGGCGGGCTCCCTTGCCTTCTTTCGACCTGACGCGGTCGCGGACTGTATCTGTTTCCGACGCGTCTGAAGGCGGCACGGAGGAGGGGCTCGCGACGACCGTCAGGCGACGGGCACGGGCTCAGGCTTGCGCGGGTTCGGCTCGTCGTCGCGGGTCAGGGCAGCACGGGCGACCGAGGTACAGAACTCGGGCATCTCGACCCCCGTGTGCCTCGCAGCCATCGGCACGAGCGAGTGCGTCGTCATTCCAGGGGCCGTGTTGATCTCCAGGAACCACGCGCCCTGTGCGTTCACGATGAAGTCCGCCCGCGCCACATCCCGAAGACCCAGCGCGGCAAAGATCGCCCGCGTTGCGCCCCGCATCTCCTCCGCGACCTCGGGATCGAGCTCGGGGTCGACGAGATAGCGGGTGTCGTCGCGGTTGTACTTCGCTTCGTAGTCGTAGTACTCCGTCGCTGGAATGATCTCGATGATCGGGAGCACCTCGCCGTTCACGATGCCGACGGTCATCTCGCGTCCTTCGATGTACTCCTCCGCCATGAGGGAGGGGCGCTTCGCCTCGAGCTCCGCGCGGGCGATCATCACCTCCTGCTGGTCGCGGCAGATGCGCAGGTCGACGCTCGAGCCGTCGTTCGAGGGCTTGAGGACGAGCGGCGGATCGATGTCGATCAGCTCTCGCCGCAGCACCTCGCGCGCGCGCGGCGTGCGGATGTCGAGCCGCATGGCGTGCATCTTGGTGGCGAGCTTGTTCATGGCGATCGCGGCAGGCCGAGACTTCGGGCCGACGAACGGCACGCCGTCCTCCTCCTCGAGCTGCTCGAGGATCCGCTGCAGTTCGCCGCCCTCGCCCCACGGGCCGTGGAGGACGGGGTACACGAGGTTCGGACGCTGCGCGCGAAGTCCCTCGAGGTCGATGCGGTCGATCACGAGCGGAACGACCTCGAACGCGCCGCCTTCCTCGAGCGCCTTGGCGACCTCTGCGCCCGAGTTGAGGCTCACCTCGCGCTCGGCATCGGGCCCGCCCATCAGCACCAGGACGCGCGGACGATGGGCGGCCTGTCGTGCGTGGTCGCGTCGTGCATGGTCGCGTGACTCAGACATGGGGGACTCCTCTTGTAGACCGTCGGCTCCACCAACTCGATCAGCCCGTTGCCTCGCCGCGACGCCAGAAGACGACTTCGGTCACAAGCTCGACACCGAACTGCTGCAGGACCTCCGCCTGCACACGCTCGACCAGCCGCCGCATGTCTGCGGCGGACGCATGGCCGGCCCCCTTCACACGATCGAACGCAAGGAAATTCCCGTGCTCCATGCTCACGACGGCGTCGCCGACGCGCGTGCCCTTGAGGCCCGCGAGGTCGATCAGCTTGCCCGCGCTCTCTCGCGAGCCGTCGGGCATCGTCGGGTTTCGGAACATGCAGCCCGCGCTCGCGGCGCCCATCGGCTGCGTCGACTTCTTGTAGGAGAAGATGTCGAGGACGCGCTTCCTGCACGCGACGGGGTCGTCTGGCTCGACGCGCAGCACCGCCCACGCCACCACGCCCGCGGGCAGGTTCGTCTCGCGATAGCCGAAGTGGAGTTCGCTGCGGCCGTAGACCCGGAGCTCGCCGTCGGTGCCGACGACGGCAACCGCCTCGACCGCGTCGCCGATTGCGCCGAACTTCCCGCCTGCGTTCATGCGGATCGCGCCGCCGAGGCTCGCGGGGATTCCCGACATCTGCTCGACGCCGCGAAGGCCGCGGCGCGCGCACTCGGTGACGAGTCGCTCCATCGACGCGCCGCCGTGGACGCGCATCCGCTCGACGAGGCCGTCTGCGTTGAACTCGACCGCCTTGAACGCGGGGTCGTCGAGAAGGACGACCACGCCGTCGACGCCTTCGTCGTCGACGAGCAGGTTCGCGCCCGAGCCGAGGACGCGCAGCGGGATCGCGTCGCGGCGGCAGCGCTCGACGAGCGTGGAGAGCGCTTCGACCGAGCGCGGGTGGATGAGGACATCCGCGGGGCCGCCGACGCCGTACCAGGTGAGGGGCCCGAGCGGCCGATCGAGCTCGGCCACGACATCGAGGTCTGCGTAGAGGCTCGCGGGTCCCGCCACGGTCATGCCACCGCCTCGGAGGCGACGCCTCCAGCGGTGCGAGAGCGCCCGCGGGCGAGGAAGTCGAAGGCGATCTTGTTCACGGGGCCCGCGCCCATCGTCACCACGAGGTCGCCGTCGCGGCAGTGGGCCTCGAGGTGCTCGACGATCTGCTCGAAGGCGCCGATGTGGAGCGCGCGCGTGCCCTTGGCGTCGAGGCGGTCGACGAGATCCTGCGCGGAGACGCGCGTCTTCTCGACCTCGCTGTCGCGCACGAAGTAGATGTGCGGCACGATCACTTCGTCCGCCTCGCGGAAGCTCGACGCGAACTGCTCGAGCAGGAAGCGCGTGCGGCTGTGCTGGTGCGGCTGGAACACGCAGATGAGCCGCTCGGGCGCATGCGCCGTGCGCAGCGCGCGCAGCGTCTTCTCGCACTCGGTCGGGTGATGGCCGTAGTCGTCGAAGACCTCGATGCGCGCGCCCGACTCGAGGACCCGCGTCCCGAGGAGCTGGCTGCGGCGGTCGAGGCCGCTGAACTCCGAGAGCGCGCACTCGATGTCTTCCCAGTCGGCGCCGAGCCAGTTGTTGATGATGCCCGCCGCCGCGCTGTTGAGGGCGTTGTGGCTTCCAGGCATGCGGTTCGTCCAACTGCCGACGACATGGCCACGCCAGAGGACCCCGACGCGGCTCGCCGCGGCGTCGTAGATCACCTGGTAGTCGGCCTCGGGCGAGAAGCCGAAGGTGACGGTCTCGCAGTCGATGCCCGCGCAGACCTCGCGGCGGTGGGCGCCATCCTCCGCGATCAGCAGCTTCCCGCCTTGTGCGGCCGACGGAAGGAGCCGCGCGAAGTCGTGGAAGCTCGCGATGATCTCGTCGAGCGAGCCGTAGTAGTCGAGGTGGTCCTCCTCGATGTTGTTGATGAGGCCGATCGTCGGGTGATGCTGATGGAACGAGCGGTTGAACTCGCACGCCTCGCAGACGAGTACGCCCGGCTTGCCGCGCAGCCTGCCCGTGGGGATCTCGAGCGCGCCCGTCCGCGAGCCGCCGCCAAGCTGGCCGCAGGTCGCGCCCACGATGACGCTCGGGTCGAGCCCGCAGCGGATGCCGACCCACGAGGTCATCGCGGTGGTCGTGCTCTTTCCGTGGGTTCCCGCGATCGAGACGCCCGTCGTCCCGCGCTGCGCGCGGCCGAGCGCCTCCGCATAACTGATCCAGTCGACGCCCTCGGCGTTCGCGGCGAGAATCTCGGGGTGGTCGCCCTTGATCGCGGCCGATGCGACCACGAGTTCGGTGCCCGCAGGAAGCGACTCCTCGGCCAGGCCCGTGCGGACGGGGATCCCCTCCGCGCGCAGGCGCTCGATCACATCGCCCTCGCTCTGGTCCGAGCCTGTGATGCGCGCCCCGCGGCGCACGAGCATCAGCGCGAGGCCGCTCATGCCGCATCCGCCGATGCCGACGAAGTGCATGCGGAGGTCAAGCAGCGAGCCGCCGGCCCGCGGGGTTCGGGTGGTTTCATCCATCGTCGTTGCGTCCTGTTCGGGCTTTCTCACGCGAAGCGCTCCGTGCTGGGTGCCCAGGCCAGCCGAATCCACCGCGTCCTCATTCGCGGGACGGATTCGACAGTTGGGACTCTATCGGCAGACGGTCCGATCTGACCCGATTTTCCTGCGGGAATCACGCGCGTCGCGTCGGCCGCGCGCGACTCGTCGTGGGTGCGCCGCGCGCAGGCTTCTCCCGTCGCGTGCCCTGCGATGCCTCCGAGCAGAACCGAGCGCAGATCTCGTCCTCCGCGCAGCTGCCGCCGCGCGCCTTGCAGGCCCGCCGCCCGTGGAAGATCAGGAGGTGCGAGAGCAGGCACCACTCCTCCCGCGGGAAGAGCGCCATCAGGTCGCGCTCGATCGCCTGCGGCGTCTTGCCGCGCGAGAGGCCGAGGCGCTCGGAGAGCCGCGCGACATGCGTGTCGACGACGACGCCCTCGTTGATTCCGAAGCAGTTGCCGAGGACCACATTCGCGGTCTTGCGCGCAACCCCGCGCAGGAGAAGGAGTTCCTCCATGGTGCGCGGCACCTCGCCGCCGAATCGCTCGACGAGCAGCCTGCAGGTCTCGTGGACCGCCTTCGCCTTCGAGCGGAAGAGCCCGATCGAGCGGATGAAGGGCTCGATCTCGGCGGGCGTCGCGCGGGCGTAGTCGGCGGGGGTCGGGAACGCCTTGAAGAGGCCTGGCGTCGCCTTGTTCACGGCCACATCGGTGCACTGGGCCGACAGGATCGTCGCGATGAGGAGTTCGTGCGGCTTCGACCAGTCGAGCTCGCAGTGGGCGTCGGGGTACCTCGCCTTGAGCGCCGCGAGGAGCTCGGCGGCGCGTGCCTTCTGCGCGGCGGTCTTGCGGGGAAGTTTCCTTGCCCGCTCAGCCACGGACGGCCTCGTCCTTCCGCGGGCCGCTCCAGCCGCGCCCCGCGCCGAGGAGGCCGAGGAGCGCGACGAGCGCGAGCGCCTCGGTCGAGGCGAGCCGCGACGCGTTCTCGTGCGCGAGGTCAACCGCGGGCTTCTTGGCGCGCGCGGCGTCGATCTCTCCCGCCTTCGCGAGCGCGCGGTACGCGGCGTCCTCGGCGCGGAAGTCGCGCTCGCTGACGAAGCGCCCGACGAAGAGCCCCGCGAGCGCGATGAGGAGCGCGAGCGCCGCCGCGATGTGCACGGGGCGAACGGAGCGCCACGGAAGCGCCGCCACGACAAGCACGGCCGCCACGAATCCGAGCACGGTGCGCAGGGGACCCGTCAGGTCGAAGACGCGCTCCGCGAGATGCCCTGCGACGAGCATCCTTCCGAGTTCGGGCTCTGCCGCGAGGAACGCCTCGTAGCCCGCGAGCGAGAGGTCAAGCGCGCGCGCCGCGGGGAAGATGGCCGCCGCGGCCACGCCGCCCGCAAGCGCGAGCCCGAGCCAGAGTCCGACTGCGACGGTGGCGAGCGACTGGATCGTGAGGCTGAGCGGTGGGGCGCGCATCGCGGCGCATGGTAGAGCCCGTCCGCCCGCCTGCAGCGCGCGTTCCGTACACTCGCGGACATGCCCACGGGCGATCAGGATCCGCGCCCATTCCTCGCCGCCACCGTTGCGCCGCTCGTCGAGCAGGGCGCCGCGGGCGGCGATGGCGCAGCGCTCCGCGAGGCGATCGCGTGGATGGCGGGGCTCGGCCTTCGCGGGGTGCAGTTCTCCGCCGCGTTCGCCGCGACGAGGCCACGCGACCTCGATCGCTCCGCGCGACGCGATCTCGCTGCGACGCTCGCGCGCCATGAACTCCTGTGCGCTGGAATCGACCTCTTCATCCCTCCCGCGCACTTCACAGACCAGGCGCTCGTCTCGCGCGCCGTCGATGCGATCCTCGGTGCCATCGGGCTCGCGTCCGATCTCGGGCGCGTGCCGCTGACTGCGCCCATTCCGACCGAGGGCGCGCGCGAAGTGCGCGCCGCGGCGGCAGAGAGCGCGCTTCGCCTCGGCGTGACGCTCTTGGAGCCGATCTCCTCGGCCGACGCGCGCCCCGAACCACCCTTTCTCGCAAGCGTTGACACCGCCGCCGTGCTGGCCGCGGGGGGCGACCCCGTCGCGTCGGTGGCGGCGCTCGGACGCGCCCTCGGTGGCGTGCGCGTCGTCGACCTCCTGCGCAGCGGCCTGCGGGGCCCGATCCTCGAGCGCGGCGAGTCGCGACTCGATGTGCGGGCGCTTCGCACGGCGCTCGAACTCGCGGAAGTGCCCGCGGCAGCCGCGGTCGGGGCCGGTCGCTTGCTTCCCGTGCTCGATGCGCGCCAATGGATGAGCCCGCGCGAGGGCGTTGCGGCCAGCGTCGCGCGTTGGCGGGCGCTCTGAGGCCGTCTCGAGCCCGCCGTTCGCGGCCATCGGTTCGCACCCACTGCGCTCGACGGAGCGGAACGCAACTCCCTACCATGGCCTCCGCGCGTCGTGCGCGATGCGAGCGCGCGTCGGCGCCGAGGCGAGGATCTTCACGGGACGATTTCCCGCGGATGAATCTTTGCGGGAGAGGGAAGCCGGAAGAAGCGGTGCAGCAGAAGCAATTGAGGGGAAGGAACTCAGGAGGAGGAATCTATGGCACGCAAGGGCGGACCAGCTCTCTACGAACTCATGCGTCGCGGCGGCGCGTCGGCCGACCCTGGCGCCATTCGCTCGGGTGCGGGCGGCAAGACCCGCGGCGGCGGGCTCCAGCCCTTTGTCGGGAGCGACGCGAAGTGGCTCGCGTGGGCCAGCGTCTTCGTGGTGGCGCTCGTCGCCGCCTACTTCGTCGGCGTCACGAGAGGCGAGCGGATCGGGCGTGCGCAGGCAGTCGCAGAGCGCGAGGAGGAGCTCCGCCTTCTTTCGGAAGGTCGACCCGCCGTCGAGCCGTCTGCGCCCGCGGTCGTCGCCCCGACTCAGACCGATCGGGCGGCGCGAGACGCAGGCGCGTCCGAAAACCAGGTGTCCATCGCGGCCGCCCAGAATGGGCTTTCCGAGCCGATCGACCCGAACTTCCCGCCGCTGCCGCCAGCGCCACCTGGCCTCGATCCGCGGCAATCGGGCCTCAACTACTTCGTCATCGCGGCCCCGCCCGAGGGCAGGGCGGACGACATCGTCCGCTTCTGTCGCGAGCGAGGGCTTGACGCGTACGCGGTTGTAGGCGACACTGCCCGACTTCGCGAAGTTGTCGTGCTGCCTGGGTTTCCGAAGTCGGAGCTCAGCGGACCGGCCGCGACGCAGCTGAAGAAGCGGATCCGCGCGGTTGGCGTCCTTCACAAGGCCGCAGCCAGAGGAAACCCCGACTTCGGCGACATGTACCCGAAGCTCTTCCAGCGCTGATCGGGACCGACGGCGCAGAGACTTCACGGCGGCGAACCCGCAGACGGCAAATCCCCAGGCAGCGAATCGAAGGCAGGCCAATCATGGGCATCCACACCTCTCTCAAGACCAAGTCCGGCGCGCTCAACCAGCATCGCAACGTCCTCACGCGCGATGAGCGCATCGCGCGCCTGTCGGCGTCGGAGCGCTTCGCTGCGGACAAGAACTCGCCGCTCGGCCTCCCGAAGGTGCTGAGCATCAAGGTCGCCGCCGGCAAGAAGCCGAAGAAGGAGCCAGCGGCCGCTGGCGCCGACGCCAAGGACGCCAAGAAGGACGCGAAGAAGAAGTAATCCTTCTCCGCTCCGCTTGCCTGCGCCGCCGCGGCCGATGCCGTGGCGCGCCGTGCGGTATCCTCCGAGACCAACACAACCGACGCCCCCTCGCATCGAGGGGGCGTCGTGTTCTTCTCGTCGTGTTCTTCTCGTCGTGTTCTTCTGGTTCGTGTCCGCCGTCCGGGCGGCGCTCCATCGCCGGATTCGCTCCCCGTCCCAGCCTTCCACTCCTCGGAGTTCCCCGTCATGGAAACGGCTCTCGATCTTTCCAAGCTCCTCTCGCGCCGCGCGCGCTCGATCGACGCAAGCGGAATCCGCAAGGTCTTCGACCTCGCCGCGCACCTGAAGGACCCGATCAACCTCTCGATCGGACAGCCCGACTTCCCAGTGCCCGACGAGCTGAAGCGCGCCGCCATCAAGGCCATCGAGGAGAACCGCAACGGCTACACGCAGACGCAGGGTTGCCCCGAGCTCCTCCGCGCGATCTGGACTCGCCTCGGCTCCGAGATCGGCTGGACGCCCGAACCTTCGGGCGGGCTCTCCGCGATCGTCACGAGCGGAACGAGCGGCGCGCTCCTCCTCGCGATGATGTGCCTCCTCGACGAAGGCGACGAGGCGATCGTGCCCGATCCCTACTTCGTGATGTATCCGCAGCTCGGCGCGCTTACGGGCGGCCGCATCGTGACCTGCGACACCTACCCCGACTTCCGCATGACAGCCGCGCGGATCGAGCGGCTCATCACGCCGCGCACGAAGGTCGTGCTCGTGAACAGCCCAGGCAACCCGACGGGCGTGGTGCTCGGAGAGCGCGAGCTCGCCGACATCGTCGACCTCTGCCGCGCGCGCGGCATCCTGCTGATCTCGGACGAGATCTACGACGAGTTCACCTTCTCCGAATCGCTCGAGGGCGGCCGCTTCCCGACGCCGACGCGCATGAGCAAGGACTGCCTTCTCATCCGAGGCTTCGGCAAGACCTACGGCTGCACGGGCTGGCGCCTCGGCTTCGTGGCGGGGCCGCACGACATCGTGCAGTCGATCGCGAAGTTGCAGCAGTACACCTTCGTGTGCGCGCCGAGCATGGCGCAGTATGCGGCGGTCCACGCCTACGACATCGACATGCGCCCGTGGGTGAACCGCTTCGAGAAGCGCCGCGACACGGTGCTCGCCGCCTTCGACGGCGTCGCGCAGGTCGCGCGGCCCGGCGGCGCGTTCTACGCATTCGTCGAGGTGCCGCCCGCGCTCGGGCTCACGGCGTCGCAGTTCGTCGAGAAGGCGATCGCGGAGAGCGTGCTCGTCATCCCGGGCAAGGTGTTCTCGACGCGCGACACGCACTTCCGGCTGTCATTCGCCGCGAAGGAGGAGACGCTCGAGCGTGGGCTCTCGGTGCTGCGTGGATTGATGACGCGCTGACGCGGCGCAGAGCGCCCGCCCGCTTGAACGGAAGACAAAACCGCCGTTCGGATTGTTCATCCGAAGCGGCGGCGGGTGGATGGCCTGAACTTGGGGGCTTGGGCGCTCCGCGAGGAGCCTCCCGAGCCGCACCCTTCATCAGCCGAATCGCACGGCGACTTCACATCGGGCTGCGAGAATTCCCGCTCGCTGCGCGCTCGGCGGTCGGTCTGCATCGTCTCGGCGGTCTATAGGGCCTCCGCAGGGCGAACGAAAAACCGCGGCGCCCGAGTGGGCGCCGCGGTTGAACGCATGTTCGAGGGCGATCAGTTGCCGGCGGGAGCCGCGGGCGGGGTGCCCGACGAGCCGCTCTTGTCGCTGCCGAGCTTCACGGTCGAGCCCGGGGGCGGGAGCTGCTCGGACTCAGACGCGGGCGGACGAACCTGGTTCGCCTCGATGGTCTGGACATTGGAGTCGCTGCAGGCGACGAGCAGGGCACAGGTGCAGAGGCAACCGAGTGCGAGGATGGACTTCATCGGCGGTCCTTTCGAAATGCGCGGTTCTCGGCCATGCTTCCCCTGGCGCCGAACGCCGGCGCCGGATGCTCCGGCCGTGATCAGTCGCGCGACTGATCGGGAAATGGTTCGCAGCGTCTCAAGAATCGACGCCGACTGCGGCCCATATTGAACGGGGTTCTTCCCCTGCGGTCAAGTGGCTCGCCCGCGGGATGTCTCTCGGGACGCTCCCTTGGCCACTTCATCGGCCCCCGTCGCCGAGGCGCAGCAGCGCGGGAATCGCCCTTGGCGCAAGCCACCGCCACTGGGTGTGGAAGGTCTCGTCGTTGTCCGCGATGCCGAGGTTGAAGGCGAGGTCGTCGAGCGATTCGCCCGCCGGGAGCGCCAGGCGCGACACGGAGAGCTGAAGCGACCACGCGTCCTCGACGCGGGTGAGGATCGCCGAGACTCCCTCGGCCCGCTCGAGCCGCTTGCCATCGGCGGCGAGCGTGCGGACGCGTGGTTCCGACGAGTCGGCGTCGAAGGTCACGAGATGCTCCCGTGCCTCCGCGCCCGAACCGAGCACGAGTCGCACGGCGTCGCCGAGCGGGTCGTCGAGCGCGGCGCGTGCGTCGGTCGGCCGCGCATCGGGCGAGAAGACGAGATCCGGCACCCGCACCGAGACAAGGAGGCCTCCGTCGGCCGCACGCGCGAATCCTGCGCTCGGGTTCGCGTCGGGCGTGTCGTAGGGGGTCCACTCCCACACGCCGATCGGGTAGGCCGTCGCCGCGGAGAGGCTCCCACCGAGCGTGACGGTGCGCGCGATCGGAAGCCGCTGCCTCAGGACGATGGGGACGAGTCGTCCCTTCGAATCCTCGAAGCGCGCGACCACATCGAAGGGCGGCGGCGCAGGCGGCGTGATCTGCAGATCGGCCGACGCCCGCACGCGCACCGAGGTCGACGCGCCTCTTTCGAGCGTGATCGGCTCCGTCGGAAGCACGAGCCGATAGGGGCTCGCGATGTCCGTGGTGCTCGGGTTGAAGGTGTCGATCGCCGTGCGGCTCGTCCAGACGCGCGTGATCGGCTCGCCACGCGGGTCGCGGTCGTCGACGATCCAGGGCCCCGGTGCCGAGGTCGCCTCGAAGGAGAGCGTGATCGCGCGGTCGAGCGGGTTCTTCAGGACAAGCTCGACCGATCCCTCGCTCGGCGCACCGAGCGCGTCGGGCACGGCGCCGCGGATGACGACCGCGTCGCGCGCGCTCTTCAGGCGGAAGGCAAGGTCCTGGTCCTCCTTCGTGATCCAGTCGACGGGCAGCGTCGTGCCCGCGATCTGGTGGTACGGCTCGATCGCTCCCGCCTCGTCGACCACGACGAAGGTGGTGTGCTGGAGCTGCCCGCCGAGCGGGTGCTGGTCGATCGCGCCGCCGCAGGTCCCGAGGACGAGGAACGGAATCCCGTCCTTCGGCGGCAGCATCTGCAGCGAGTGGTAGTGCCCCGCGATCACATAGTCGACGCCGTGACGGACGAGGATCGGCTGGACGCGCGTGTCCCAGTTCGTGGCGCGGTGGTCCCAGAGCGGCCTGTGGAAGAGGAGGATGATCGGGCGACCGCGCGCGGCGAGACGCGCGAGTGTCTCGTCGAGCCACGCGAGCTGCGTGTCGGAGAATCCCGCCTGCACGAGGCCGTCTCCGTCCTCGGTGTTGAGGATGACGACGCTCGCGAGCTCGAGCTCGACGGCGTAGTAGAGCGGCCCGAAGAGCGCGCGGTACTCGTCCTCGAACGCACGCTCGCTCCGCTCGCGGTCGCCGCTGACGACATCGTGGTTGCCTGCGGTCGGATAGAAGGGAACGCGCAGCCGACGGACGATCTCGAGGAAGTCGTCGCGTTCGGCGCGCACCGTGGCGCGGCTCCGCGAATAGCCCTGCACGAGGTCGCCCACGCAGAACACCGCGTCGGGCTGGATGCGGTTGAAGTCGTCGATGGCCTCCGCGAGATAGCGAAGGCCCCAGTCGCGGCCCGTCGTGCGGTCGGGGATGATCGCAAGGATCTGCTTCCTCGGTCCTGCGGGCTGGACGATGGTCTGCCCGTTGGTCGCGAGGCCCTGTTCGTCACGGTCGAACGCTGGCGGGGCGCCTGCGGCAGCCGTGGAGGCCGCCAGCAGCAACCCCGCGCTCCCGAGAAGCATGCGCACGGCGCGGGCGAAGGTCGATCGGCGAGCCCCTGCGGGCCCGCGGGGAGTTCGGACGGGGTCGGATGGCATGGACGAGAGGGTAGCGCGGCGGCGTTTGCGCCGCGCAAAGGCGGGAATTCTCGAGACCTGCCCGAAAAACCCGCGTGATTGACAAAGGTGGAAGAAAAAACTCAGGAGACCCCTTCAGGTCGGCCGAATAGAGAGCCACGGTGGGGGATTCTCCTCCACAGCAGGCTTCCGACGCAGGTGGTGCGCAGTCGATGGCCGAAAGGACTTGGTTCAAGAGTGGTGGCGCGATTCGTGTGCGCACCGCGTCAGACTCGGTCCTTGCGCATGTCAAGCCTTGCACGGCCGAAAGGCCTGGCAGGCTCGGGTGCGCGAAACCCAAACTCGTCATCTTTCTCCCCTCCGCCCCGTCCGCTCAGACCTCTGATCGAACGGGGTTTTTCTTCGCCGACTGCCCATCGCCAGACGCGCCGCCCGTGAGGCGCGCGAGAACTTCCGCGGGGATCGCGGTCGGGCGCCGCGTG
The DNA here is from genome assembly GCA_016124975.1 of Phycisphaera sp. Lineage (GTDB taxonomy): Bacteria > Planctomycetota > Phycisphaerae > Phycisphaerales > SM1A02 > QWPT01. The sequence goes on from WGMP01000016.1 coordinate 38,053, forward strand.
CCGAGGTCGACGAACGCCCAGCGGCTGCGTGCGCGTGCGATGGGCGTGCCGTCGGTTCGCACGATCGCCGTCGCGCGGAGGAGGCTGGTGCGCCCCGCGCGCTCGACCCAGGTCGCGAGGACGAGCGGTTCGCCCGCGAACGCCTCGGCGAGATAGTCGATCTCGTGTCTGGCCACGAACCACATGCGTCCATCGCGCGCGATCTCCTCGCGGGCGGCGCCTGCATGCGCGCCGTGCAGGCTCGCCGCGAGATCGACCCACCCGAGGATCACGATGTTGTTCGCGTGCGGAACGAGCGCGCTCGTCTCGTCGGGCAAGACCTCGATGCGCACGGCGAAGACGGGCGTCGCGCTCTCGGGAGCGGGCGCGCCAAGAGATGCGTGCAGAGGGGGCAGTTCGTGCGGCGCGATCGGGTCGAGGCGGTCCCGCGTCATGGCGCCGAGCGTAGCAGGGGGACGGTGCGTAGCATGGCCGCGATGAACGCCCCGTCAGACGCCCCGAGACCGATCCACATCGAAGTCGAGCGCGAGCGCGGGCTCCTCCTGCGCTGGAGCGACGGCTCCGCGCACTTCCTCGCGGTCGGCCTGCTGCGCAGGCAGTCGCCTTCGGCCGACATGCGCGAACTCCGCGCGGAGATGGCGCGGAACCCGTTCACGGTGCTTCCTGCGGCCGCGGCGCAAGGGCCGCTCACGATCAACGCAGTCGAGCCCGTGGGGCACTATGCGCTCCGCATCCGCTTCAGCGATGGCCACGACACGGGGATCTACACCTGGAGCTATCTCCGCGGGCTCTGCGAGTCGCACGGCACGGCGCCCTGACGCCGGCGCGGCGCGCTCCGAACGCAGCGTTTCGCGCACCGTACAATCGCCGCCCATGTCGGCGAGCCCCGTTTCCACACCCCTTGGCGCCGCGCGCGATCGAACCGCACCCATGACCAGCGAGCACCCAGCGGACCGTCTCCTTGCGCGCGTCCGAGCCGTGGGCGCCGCGACCTGCGTCGGCCTCGACCCGGTGATCGATCGACTTCCGAGCGCCCTCGAGCCGTCGGACCGCGCCGACGCCGCAGCCTGCGCGCTCGCGATCGAGCGATTCTCGCTCGGCGTCGTGGAGGCCGTCGCAGACCATGCGGCGGCCGTGAAGATCCAGGCCGCGTGCTTCGAGCGCCATGGCGCCGACGGCTTCGCGGCGATGGCGCGCGTCCTGCGCGCGGCGCACGCCTCGGGCCTCGTCGTCGTCTACGACGCGAAGCGTGGGGACATCGGGATCTCCGCCGAGCACTATGCGGCCTCCGCCCGCGCGTTCGGCGCGGACTGGACCACCGTGAACGCGTATCTCGGCGCCGATGGCCTGCGCCCCTTCCTCGCTGCGGGCGGCGCGGCGTTTGCGTTGGTTCGCACGAGCAATCCCTCGGGCGACGCGCTGCAGGGCCAGCGCCTCGCAGACGGCCGCACTGTCGCAGAGATGGTGGCCGACCTCGTCACCGAAGTCGGACGCGAGTCGCTGGGCGCGTCGGGATACTCCGCGCTCGGCGCCGTCGTCGGCGCGACCAAGCGTGCCGAGATCGCGGCGCTGCGCGCGCGCATGCCGCAGGCATGGTTCCTCGTGCCCGGCTACGGCGCGCAAGGTGGAACCGCAGACGATGTGCGCGCAGCGTTCGCGAAGGACGGCGGCGGCGCGCTGATCACGGCAAGCAGGTCGGTCATCTATCCCGCGGCGCAGGGCGGAGACGACTGGAAGTCCGCGGTGCGCGATGCAGCGAAGGCCTTCGCGCACGAGATCCGTGCGATCGCATCGCCCGCGAAGTAGGAGAACGCGATGCGGATCAAGCCCTTCATCCTTCCCGCGCTTCTCGTCGTCCTCGCGGCGCTTCCCGTGGTCTTCGCAGATCGCGGCGACCGCGCGCCGAAGTCGGTCAGGCGCGTGATCATCTACACGCCGCACAACGAACAGATTCGCAGCGAGTTCGGCCGCGCCTTCCGCGCGTGGCACGAGCGCAACCACGGCGAGCCGGCGGTGGTCGTGTGGAACACCCCGGGTGGCACGAGCGAGATCCGCCGCATCCTCGACGCGAACGCAGCCGCCGCGCTGCGCGAGGGGCGGCCGATCGGCGGCAACGCGGATCTTGTGTTCGGCGGCGGCAGCTACGAGTACGGGCAGCTGAAGCGCGAGACCGTCGTCGGCTCGGGCGACGCGCGCCGCAGCGGCCGCATCCTCGCGAAGCCCGACCTCGACGCGGCGTGGCTCGCGGAGACCTACGGCGACAACACCATCGGCGACAACACGCTCTACGACCCAGACGGCTACTGGTTCGGCGTCGCGCTCTCAGGGTTCGGCATCGTCTACAACCGCGATCGCCTCGCCGACCTCGGGCTTGATGAGCCCACCGAGTGGTCCGAACTCGCCGACGCGCGGCTCGCGGGCGGCGTGACGCTCGTCAATCCCGCGCAGTCTGGCTCGGTGAAGACCGCGCTCGAGGCGATCATCCAGCGCCTCGGCTGGGAGCGCGGCTGGCAGATCATCCGCCGCATGTCGGCGAACGCGCGCAGCGTGGCGTCGAGCGCGCCGAAGGTGCCGCTCGATGTCTCGGCGGGCGACAGCGTGTCGGGGCCCTGCATCGACTTCTACGGCCGCTACCAGGCGCAGGCGATCCGCGACGCGGGCGACCCCGATCGCCTTGGCTATGTCGATCCGCCGGGCCAGACCGTGATCGATCCTGATCCGATCGCGCTTCTTGCGAACGCGCCGAACAAGGAGACCGCGGAGCGCTTCATCCGCTTCGCGCTCAGCGACGAGGGACAGGCGCTGTGGCAGTTCCGCGCGGCCAAGCGCGAGGACGGCGAACTCGGGCCGCGCGAGTTCGAGCTGCGGCGCATGCCCGTGCGGCGATCGTTCATCGCGCGGCATCGCGCCGAGTTCATCGACGCGGTCGACCCCTTCTCGCTCGCGAGCGCCGTCGAGAACCCCGATCCGAACGCGCGCAGCTTCATCGCGCCGCTCTTCAGCGCGATCTGCGCCGACCGCCGCAGCGAGCTCGCCGCCGCGTGGCGCGCGATCCGCGAACATCCCGCGTACCCCGCTGCGTCGTCGAGCCGCGGCATGCTCGTGACCGCCGCCGATGTCTCCGACCCGACGCTCAAGGCGATGCTCGAGGCGTTCGACTCGATGCCGACGGTGCGCGGCCCCGACGGCGCGCTGCACGACCTTGCGACGCGCGAAGGTCGCGCGGCCATCGCGAAGGGCTATCTCGCGAAGAGCCCCGAGTGGGCGGGCAAGGGGCTCTGGCTCGAGGGATCCTCGCCCTCCGATGAACTTCGCCGCCTGCTCGGCGCGGCCGTCGCGGAGCGCTATGCGGAAGTCGTGCGCCTGTCCGAGTCGGGCGCCGACGGAGCGCGCCGTCCGTGAGCGAAGCGCCGCAAGGTGCCTCTCCTGTCCGCGCCGCGCGCGTTGCCATCCTCTCGGTCGGCGACGAGCTCGTGCTTGGCCAGATCGAGGACTCGAACGCGTCGTGGATCGCGCGCGAACTCTGCGCGCTTGGTGCGGAGCCAGGCGAACGGCGCACGGTCGGAGACGACCGCGCCGCGCTGGCCGAGGCGATGCGCGCGCTCGCGTCGAGCCACGATGCGCTCGTCGTGACAGGCGGCCTCGGCCCCACGCTCGACGACCTCACGCGCGAAGCGCTGTGCGACATCGTCGACGGCGCGGGCGTCGCGCTGGTCGAGGACCCGAAGGGCGTGGCGCACCTCGAGAGCTGGTTCGCAGCCCGAGGACGACCGATGCCCGCGTCGAACCTGCGGCAGGCGATGCGGCCACCGTCGGCTCGGCTCCTCGACAACCCGAATGGAACGGCGCCGGGCCTCGCGGCGCCCGCGCGCGAAGGCCGCGCGCAGGTCTTCTGCCTGCCAGGGCCGCCAAACGAGATGAAGCCGATGTTCGCGCGCGCCGTGGCGCCGGTTCTCGCGCGCGGCGGCTCGGTGGTGGCAACCGCGGCGCTCCACACCATCGGCCTCGGCGAGAGCTCGATCGGCGAACTGCTCGACGACCTCATGTCGCGCGGCCGTGAGCCGTCGGTCGGCACCACGGCGAGCGACGGCATCGTCTCGATCCGTATCCGCGCGACTGGTGCGGGCGAAGCCGCACGCGCCGCGCTCGAGGAGACGGTCGCACTCTGCCGCGCACGCGTCGGCGCGATCATCTTCGGGCGCGACGGCGAGTCGCTTGCGTCGGTCGTCGGCGCGATGCTTGCGGAGCGCAGGCTCGTCCTCGCGACGGCGGAGAGCTGCACGGGCGGCCTCCTCGGCGCGCGCATCACCGATGTCGCGGGCTCGAGCGCGTGGTACGCGGGGGGCTTCGTCACCTATGAGAACGCGCGGAAGGTCGCGGATCTCGGCGTCCGCGAGGCGACGCTCGCCGCGCATGGCGCCGTGAGCCACGAGACCGCGATCGAGATGGCGCGTGGGGCGCTCGAGCGGACAGGCGCCGCGCTTGCGCTCGCGACGACGGGCGTCGCGGGCCCGTCGGGCGGAAACGACGCGAAGCCCGTCGGCACGGTCTACATCGCGCTTGCGCGGCGAGGCGCAGAGGTCGTCTCGCGCCGCTTCCACTTCCCAGGAGACCGCGCCACCGTGCGGAGCCGCACCGCGCACCTCGCGCTTGCCTGCGCGCGCTTCGCGCTCCTCGGCGAGGCCACGCGGCCGATCCTCTGGGCGGAAGGAGAGGCCTGCCGTGTCGAGCGCGCCTGACGGACTTGTCGAAGGCGAGGTGCACGCGCTCGTCGCGCTCGGCGCCAACCTCGGCGACCGCCGCGCGAACCTTCTCTCGGCGGTCGAATGCCTGCGCACGGTCCCCGCGACCCGCGTCGTCGCGCTCTCGGGCGCCTACGACACGGCGCCCGTCGGACCGCCCGACCAGCCACGCTATCTGAACGCGGCCGTCCTCTTGGCCACGGCGCTCGGGCCGAGGGAACTCCTCGGGAAACTCCTCGCGATCGAGCGCGACCTCGGCCGCAGCCGCAGCGAATCACGCTGGACGGCGCGTGAAATCGACCTCGACCTCATCCTCCACGGGGAATGTGTCACGACGGACGGCGACCTTGCGCTGCCGCATCCTCGGTTCCGCGAGCGCGCATTCGTCCTCCTTCCAGCCGCGGAAATCGCAGGTTGGATGCGCGATCCGATTTCAGGGGAACGGGTAGAATCCCTGCTTCGTGCTTGTCCAGGCCGCTCGGATGCGGTCAGGATCGGCCCGCTCGACGAGTCGGACCGCGCCTAGGGCGCGCGCTCGCGGGAGGGCCTCGGCCGCCTCGGCCGACCGCACGGCGGGGCGCGCCTCCCGCGCGTTTCCTTCAGGAGTCGAACATGACCACCCTCAGCTTGCGTGCCCGCGCCTCCATCGCCGCCGGCCTGTTCGCCGCGATCTTCGCGGCGCCTTCACTCGCCCAGGACGGCGCTCCGCCCGCAGGCGGCGAGATGCCCGCCTTCGAGATGCCCGCGGTGCCCGACATCGCGAAGGACTTCACCGACGCGATGAAGTCGCCCGAGGCGATCAAGGCCGCCGAGGAAGCGCTGAAGGCGACCGTCGAGGCCTACCGCGGCGCGAAGGCCTACTCCGACACCCTCACGATCGTCGTCGACATGATGGGCCGCCGTAACGAGCAGTCGATGTCGGTGAGCCGCGATGCCGCGGGCACGCGCCTTGGCATGGGCCCGATGTCGATCCTCTCGGTGAACAACAAGGTCTATCTCCTCAGTGACGAGGCCCCGACCAAGTTCGTGGCCTACCCGCTCGAGGGTTCGATCGTCGAGACGCTCGGCAAGGCGCTCGGCGGCTTCGACCTCCCGTTCCCGAAGTGGACCTTCGATCCGTCGGAGCCGAAGGACCTCGGCATCGAGCTCGCGGGAGGATTCATCCCCGGCGCGAAGATCGCGGGCTTCGATCCCGCCAACGGCGGCCGCGTCCTCGTCTCGGGCGAGGGCAGCTCGGTCGGCGTCTACTCGATCGACCCGACCTCGAAGCTCCTCTCGGGCGCGAAGCTCAATGTCGCTCCTCCCGGCGCTCCTCCAGGATTCATGTTCGCGCTCGAGCTTCAGATGAAGCCCGTCGTCTCCGACGCGCTCGCGACCCCCGTCGTGTTCGACGAGGCCGGCAAGAAGCAGGTCTCCTCGCCCGATGAGCTCGGCCCGCAGGCGATCGAGGTCGGCGCTGCCGCTCCTGCATTCTCGCTCGCCGACCTCGACGGCAAGACCGTCAGCCTCGAGAGCCTCAAGGGCAAGGTCGTCGTGATCGACTTCTGGGCGGAGTGGTGCGGCCCCTGCAAGCGCGGCCTTCCGCACATCTCCGACTTCGCCAAGTGGGCGACCGAGTCGGGCAAGCCGATCGTCGTCTACGGCATCAATACGCTCGAGCAGAAGCAGGGCGAGGAGCGCACCAAGTCGGTCGGCGAGTACTGGACGAAGCAGGGCTTCGCCATGCCCACCCTCATCGACATGGACAACTCCGTCATCCAGGCCTACGGCTTCAGCGGCATCCCCGCGACCGTCGTGATCGGGCCCGATGGCACCGTCGCGGCGATCCACCAGGGCATCGACCCGAACAATCCCGCGGTGATCGTCGAGCAGCTCAAGGCGGAGACCGAGAAGGCTCTCGCTGCCAAGGGCGGCTGATCGCGCGCGAGCCGCTGCGCGACCAGCGCAGCCTTCCGCGAAGGACACTTCCGAGGCCGCGTGCGAGAACCGCACGCGGCCTCGCTTCGTTTTCAGCCGTGGCGAGCGGCGTGGCGCAGCGCCATGCGGGTACAGTGGACGCACACTGCGCTCGTTGACCTGAAAGGAGCCATGCCGCCATGCCGTCCCTTGCGAACCGCCTTCTCCGCGTGATTGCGACCGTCTCGCTCATGCTCGTCGCGCCCGCAGCCGCGCATGCCCAGGATGGCGCCGCGCCCGCGCCGAAGGCCGATCCTGCTGCGGCGGAGGCCGTCCTTCGCAAGATCATCGATGCCTACCGCGCTGAACAGGGCGTCGAGGTGAGCGTGTCCGCCACGGTCGGTGCCGTGCGTGCGGATGCAGGCGGCGAGGCGCAGCGCTCGCAGCCCATGCAGGCGCGCTTCCTCTTCGCCTCGGGCCGTCGCGCGATCGTCTGGATGCGCGACTTCGAGCTGCGCTTCGCCGACGAGAAGGTCCGCGCCACGCACGCGTCGAGCGCGCTGACCTACCTCGAGGTCTCCGACCACGGTTCGCCCTACTACTCGCTCTTCAACGCGTTCCAGAACCTGCCGTTCCCCGAGCTGGCGCTCGCGCTCGGCGAGGAGGATCCGTTCGAGGTCTGCATGCAGCTGATGCCGCAGATCCCGAATGTCGTTCCCGCGCGCGTCGAGAAGGAGGAGGTCGACGGGCAGGTCTCCGATGTGCTCGTCCTCCTCTCCGACGACGGCGCTGAGGAACTCAGGCTCTCGTACGACCCCGAGACCCATCTCGTCGAGTCCGCCGTCGGCATCATGCACTCGGGCCCGGAGGTCGAGGACGGCGTGAAGCTCGAGTGGCGCGTCGACTCGAAGGCACGGCGCCCGAAGGATGCACCGACCGACGCGACCTTCGCGCTCGATGTCTCGTCGCGCCAGAAGGTCGACGGACTCGCCGCGCTCGTCGACACGACGCCTGGTGCGGGCGAAGACCAGGATGTGCCGGCCCTGAAGGCCGGAGAGCCTGCGCCTGAGCTCGCGCTCCCGAAGGTCGGCGAGGGCGACTGGAACCTCGTCGATGCGCGCCCGAAGCCCGTGGTGGTCGACTTCTGGGCGACCTGGTGCGGCCCATGCATCGCGGCCTTGCCCGAGCTGGCGAAGCTTGCGAAGGAGTTCGAGGGACGGGCCGTGGTGCTCCTCGTCAATACGGCCGAGCGCGGGGAGCGCGCCGAGCGTGAAACCCGCATCGCGGGCGCGCTGAAGGCGTTCACGGAGGCAGGGAGTCCGTTCGTGAGCACCCTCGACATGGACGGCATGGCCGCGCGGCGCTGGCTTGTGCGCGCGTTCCCGACCACCTTCCTCGTCGCGCCCGACGGCCGCATCGCGGGAATGTGGGAAGGGGCGTCGCCGCGGAGCCATCGCGAGCTGCGCGAGAAGCTCGAGGAGCTTTGCCGCGCGGACGCGGGGGGCGCGAAGGACGCGCCTGCGCAAGACGCAGCGCCCGCGGCGCCGTGAGCGATTCGCGCCGCGCGATTATCCTTCGCGCATGACGGCCGCCCCGCGCTCCATGGACCACCACTCGACGAGTCTCCCGCTGGCCGAGCGGGGCGACGCGCTCGATGCGCTGCGGCTGTCCCTCTCTCGCGCGCTGCGCTCGGTTGCGCGGGCCGACATCCGCTTCGGTCGCCACGACCGCATGCTCTACTCGACCGACGCGAGCATCTACCAGGTCGAGCCGATCGGCGTTGTCGTGCCGCACTCGGTCGAGGATGGTGCGGCGGTGGTCCGTCACCTCGGCGCGGAAGGCGTTCCCATGCTGCCGCGCGGCTCGGGCACCGCGCTTGCGGGCCAGAGCGTGAACCGCGCGGTCATCGTCGACTTCTCCCAGCATTGCCGGGAAATCGTCTCCGTCGACGCCGACCGGCGCCGCGCCGTGGTCGAGCCGGGCGTGACGCTCGACCAGCTGAACGAGGCGCTTGCGCCGCATGGGCTGATGTTCGGGCCCGATGTCGCCACGAGCTCGCACGCGACCATCGGCGGCATGATCGGCAACAACTCCGCGGGCGCGCACTCGATCCTCTACGGACGAACGGTGGAGAACCTCGTCGCGCTCGAGGTGGTGCTCGCCGACGGCTCTGTGCATCGCTTCGAGGAGGGAAGCTGCGACAGGAGCCCGGCGCAGCGCGCGATCGCCGACGCGGTCGCCGCAATCGTGCGGCCGATCGCGGGCGAGATCAAGGCCCGCTTCCCGAGGATCCTTCGCCATGTCGACGGCTACTCGCTCGACATCTTCCTCGAGCAGCTCGAGCGCTCGACGCCCGGAACCTACGACAGGGTGAACCTCGCGCACCTCGTGTGCGGCGCCGAGGGTACGCTCGCGACCACGCTGCGCGCCGAACTCTCGCTCGTCGCGAAGCCGAGGGAGCGCGGCCTCGCCATCATCGGCTTCGCGAGCGTGCGTGAGTCGCTTGCGAACCTCAAGGCGATCCTCGCCACGAAGCCCGCGGCGGTCGAGCTCGTCGACGATGTCGTGATCGATGTCGCCCTGCGCAACACCGAGTACCGCCAGTATGTCGAGCTGATGCCGAAGCCTGCCGCGGGTTCGCTCGGCGCCGTGCTCTATGTCGAGTACTTCGCAGACAGCGCCGACGAGCTTCCCGCGCGCTTCGACGCGCTGCGCGCGGCGCTGCCAGACGCCGCGATGTCGACCTACACGGGCGCCGCCGAGCGGCTCAAGGCCTGGAAGCTGCGCAAGGCGGGCGAGCCGCTCCTTCATGGCGTGCCTGGCGCACGCAAGCCCTTCACCTTCGTCGAGGATACGGCGGTCGACCCCGCGAAGCTGCCTGATTTCGTCGAGGATTTCCGCGCGATCGTGACGCGTCATGGGACGACCGCCGCCTACTACGCGCACGCGTCGGTCGGGTGCCTCCACATCCGTCCGCTCGTCGCGATCCACGACCCGAAGGACCGCGCGGTGATGGTCGCGATCGCGAAGGACATCGCGGGGCTCGTCGCGCGCTACGGCGGTGCGCTGTCGGGCGAGCATGGCGACGGCCGCGTGCGGTCGCCGCTTCTCGGGGAGTACTTCGGCGAAGCGATCTGCGAGGCCTTGCGCGCGGTGAAGCGCGTGTTCGACCCGCGCGGACTGCTCAATCCAGGGAACATCGTCGACACGGGACCCGCCGAGCGCATCATCGAGAACCTGCGCGTCGCGCCCGACGGCCATGACCTGCACGCGGAGCCCGTGAAGACCTTCTTCGCCTACGAGCGCGAGGAGGGCTTCGAGCACGCGATCGAGAGCTGCAACGGCGCGGGCCTCTGCCGCCGCATGTCGGGCGGCACGAGCATGTGCCCGTCGTACCGCGCGCTCAAGGACGAGCGCCACGCGACGCGCGGCCGCGGCAACGCGCTGCGGCTCGCCGTGACGGGACAGCTGTCGAAGGACCGTTGGAACGACCCAGAGACGCTCGAGACGCTTGACCTCTGCCTCTCGTGCAAGGCGTGCAAGACGGAGTGCCCGTCCAATGTCGACATCTCGAAGCTGAAGGCCGAGTACACCGCGCAGCGCTACGCTCGCGACGGCGCACCGCTCCCCGCGCGCGTCTTCGGCCATGTTCGCCGGCTCAATGCGCTCGGTTCGCGTTTCCACGCGATTGCGAACATCGTGAACGCGACTCCGATCGCGAAGGCGCTCGCGCACGCCGTGCTCGGCGTCGATCCGCGGCGCTCGATTCCCGCGTTCGGTCCTTCGCTCTTCGGCTGGTTCCGTGCGCGCCCGCCGCGCGCGGCCACGCGCTCCGTCATCCTATTCGGCGACTGCTTCGCCTCCTACAACGAGCCTGGGATCGGGCAGAGCGCGGTGCGGCTCCTCGAGGCGTTCGGATACCGCGTCATCCTCGCCGATGTCGGCTGCTGCGGTCGCAGCCTCATCTCGACGGGACTCCTGGCCGACGCGCGCGACGAGATCGCGCGCGCCGCGGGTGCGCTCGGCGGACTGCTCGCGACTTCGGGCGCGGACGCCGTGCTCGTGCTCGAGCCGAGCTGCGCGAGCGCGATCCGCGACGACTGGCTCGAGCTCCTTCCCGAGGGCGCAGGAAAGGACGCGCGCGCCGCGCGCGAGGCGCTCGCACGGAAGACCTTCCTCGTGGAGGAGTTCCTCGACCTCTCGTGGGACGCGCATCCCGTGCGCCCCACGCTTCCCGCGCAGCATGACCGCGTCGTCCTGCACGGGCACTGCCACCAGAAGGCGCTGTGGACGAGCGAGAGCTCCGCGCGTTTCTTGCGGCGGATCTTCGGCAAGGATCTTTCCGTGCTCGACACGGGCTGTTGCGGAATGGCGGGCAGCTTCGGCTATGTCGACCGTCGCTACGACCTCTCGATGGCGATCGGCGAGGATCGGCTGTTCCCCGCGGTGCGCGCGGCGGGGGACGCCGTTGTGTGCGCGCCAGGGACGAGCTGCCGCCACCAGATCCACGATGGCACGGGCCGCGAGGCGCTGCATCCCGTGGATCTCGCCGCGCGCGCGCTCGGGCTTTGAGGGCGGTTCCTGCTAGAATCGCGGCATGTCCGGTGCGACCCAGCCATCGATCGACGAAAGCGCGCTCTCCGATCTCTCGAACGCGAGGATCCTCCTCGTCGACGACAACCAGCAGAATCTCGAGCTCATGCAGGCGTACCTCGAGACGCTTCCCTGCGCGCTGTCGACCGCGCGCGACGGGCTCGAGGCGATCGAGGCGATCCACCGCGAGAAGCCCGACCTCGTCCTGCTCGATGTCATGATGCCGAAGATGTCGGGCTTCGAGGTCTGCCGCAAGCTGAAGAGCGAGCCCGCCACGCGCGACATCGTCGTCATCATGGTGACGGCGCTCCACGAGGTCGGCGACCACGAGCGGGCGGTCGAGAGCGGCACGGACGACTTCCTCACGAAGCCCGTGAACAAGCTCGAGCTGTTGACGCGCGTGCGGAGCCTCCTGCGGGTGGCGCTCCTCAAGCGCAAGCTTTCCGAGCTGATGTCGGGGCGATAAGCACGCAGGGCTGTCCGATTCAAGCGACGGGGGAGCCGTGGCCGATCCATGACGCCACGGAGGTTGTCCCGTGGCAGAGCTCTACCGACTGATCGACGAGATCCGCGAACTGAATCCGTCCGCCCCGAGCGAGTGGCTGATGGAGTTCGACGCGACGGCGCTGCGCGAGTATCTCGAGCGCCTGCGCGCCGTGCAGGAGCCCGCTGCGCCCGTCTGCTTCACGCGCCGGCCCGACGAGGAGCCGATCCACTACCGCGAATGCGCGTGAGCGAGGGCTTGCCTCGGCGTCTGAGCCGCGCGACACCAAGCCGCCGGTGACGAAGCCGTCTGGAACGAGATCGTGCGACACGAGCATCTTGGGTGCCCGTGGACTTCAGTCCGCGGAACGGGTGATGTCAGCCTTCGACTCCGGCGATCTGCGTTCCGCATGCTGAAGCATGCGGGCACCCCTGGCTTGGGGACTCCGACGCGTGTCATCCACGCCAGAGGAAGCCGCCGCAGCGGCGACCGCTCAAACCACGGGTGCCCGTGGACTTCAGTCCGCGGAACGGATGATGTCAGCCTTCGACTCCGACGCGTGTCGTTCCGCATGCTGAAGCATGCGGGCACCCCTGGCTTGGGGACTCCGACGCGTGTCATCCCCGCCAGAGGAAGCCGCCGCAGCGGCGACCGCTCAAACCACGGGGTGCCCGTGGACTTCAGTCCGCGGAACGGGTGATGTCAGCCTTCGACTCCGGCACGCGTCATCCACGCCAAACGAAGCCGCTGCAGCGGCTCCCGCTACAAGAACGTCGGCGCATCAGGCCCGCGCTCCGCGTCGCCTGCGAGCGTGACATCGATCGCGTCGTCGAGATTGTCCTGGCGCACATGCACGCGGCCTTGGCGCACCAGCTCGAGCAGCGCGAGGAAAAGTCCGATCCGCTCGCCGTGCGAACGACCTTCGAACACGCTGCCAAGCGTGAGGCGGTGCGACTGCGCCCGCCCCAGTCGGTCGACGAGATCCTCCTGGTGGAGCGAGATCGGCGTGTCGTCGTACTCGACCATGTGGTCGCCGATCCTGGTGAGATCGATCGCCGCCGCGATCCGCTCGAAGGCATCGAACAGGTCGCCGAGGTGAAGATCCTCAAGCTCGAAGTCTTCTTCCTCCTCGGGTTCCTCGCTCGCCCCGGGCCGCACGCGCGCCGCCGCGCGCTCTGCGAACTCGCGCCTCCGCGCGTCGAGCACCTCCGCCGCGGTGCGGAACTTCTGATACGCGAGCAGCTGCCGGATCAGCTCCGCGCGCGGATCCTCGCCTGGCGCCGCGGGCGCGTTCGGGTCGGCGTCGTCCGCCTGCTGCACGGGCGCGAGCGACCGCGACTTGATCTCGACGAGCGTCGCCGCCATCACAAGGAACTCGCCCGCGACATCGACATCGATGCGCGAGAGGTGCCGCACATACTCGAGGTACTCGTCCGTGAGCGTGTGAATCGGGATCTCGTGGATGTCAACCTCCGCGCGCCTCACGAGGAAGAGGAGGAGATCGAGGGGGCCCTGAAACACGGGCAATCGGACGAGCCAGTCGGTCTGCGACATCCGCGGCAATCTACCACGGTCTTCCCGCGCAATCGGCCTGATTTCCCGTCGATTACACTGCCCCGATGGCCGAATCCCGCGCTCCAGCCGCAAGTGACCCGCATGTGCGTTCCAACGAGCGCGCCTTCCTCGTCGAGGCGCTGCGCACCGAGGCGGATGCGGTCGGCCGCTTCGCCGATCGCGTGGCGTCGGACGCAGTCCCCGCGCTCCACGCTGCGCTCGACCTCCTCGAGTCGTGCCGCGGACATGTGGTCGTGAGCGGCATGGGGAAGTCGGGCCTCGTCGGCGCCAAGATCTCGGCGAGCCTCTCGAGCCTCGGGCAGCCGTCGCACTTCGTGCATCCCGCGGAGGCGGTGCACGGCGACCTCGGATCGATCCGCGCTGACGATGTCGTCATGCTCCTCAGCTGGTCTGGCGAGACGCAGGAGGTCGTGGCGCTCGGCTCGATCCTCAAGATGGACGGAATCCCCACAGTGGGCCTCTCGAGCCGGCCGGGCTCGAGCCTGGCGCGGGTCGCGACCGTTCACATCGACCTCGGCGACCTGACCGAGGCGTGCCCGCTGAACCTTGCGCCGACGGCGTCGACGACGCTCACCCTCGCCGTCGGCGACGCACTCGCGCTCGCGCTCGCCTCGCGCCGCGACTTCGGCAAGGACGACTTCCACAAGCACCACCCGGGCGGCATGCTTGGTGCGGGGCTGCGCCCCGTGACCGAAGTGCTGCGCTTCCGCGTTGGCAAGAACCTCGCGGCCGTGCCCGACACGAGTTCGGTCCGCGAGGCGCTGCGCGCGGCGGGCGAAGGACGACGCGCGGGTGCGATCGTCCTCGTCGACGCGGCAGGGCGCCTCAGCGGCATCTTCACGGATGGTGATCTCCGTCGACATGTGAACGGCGGCGGTCTCTCCGCGCTCGATTCCCCGATCTCGACCGTGATGACGCGTCATCCGACGACGCTGTCGACGGATTCCCTCGTGCGCGATGCCGTGCAGCTGGTGCAGGAGCGCCGCCTCGACGAGATCCCCGTCGTCGATCGCGACGGCAAGCCCGTCGGGCTCGTCGACATCCAGGACCTGATTGCGATGCGCGTCGTGCGGGAGTAGTGCGCGCCGCGTTCGGGGGTGCGGATTGCGCACCCGATCGGGTGTGGTCGCGTGCATTCGTCCGGCGAGCCACACGGATTGTCGTTTCTCGGATTGCTGCGTGTATCACGGCGGGTGGAGGCCGCTCTAATGGCCTGTGGGCGCGTGTTCGCGCTCGACCGTTTGGCCACACCTATTCAGAAGACCATCCATGCTTTCGTCCCGCACATCGCTCATCCTCGTCGCCGCCGCAGCGGTCGCCGCGTCCTCCGTGGCCTCGGCTTCCGCACAGATCGCCTACACCGACTCGAAGGGCCGCCAGTGGCGGCAGGTCCACACGACCACCGCCCGCAAGTGGACGCAGGTCGAGGCCGTGTGCCCGACCGATGGCGAGACGCCCTGCGATGGCTTGGTCGGCGCCCAGAATGTCACAGGCTTCATCTGGGCATCGCGCCAGGATGTCATCGAGCTTCTGTCAGAGTGGATTCCCGCCATCACGGCGACGGGAGAGGCGGGCGGCGCGCAGTACACCCTCGAGGGGCTCGGATTCTTCGAGGTGTTTCAGGAGACGAGCTTCTCCTGCACGGTCGTCGGGTGTTCCTTCGGGCTCTCGGGTTGGACATCGACGCTGGTCCCGGGCAACCCGAAGAGCGCCTACTCGCCGGCCATCGGAGCTGGCTACAACCCGAACTACGGGACATTCACGGCAAACATCACTGCGCCCATCGGCGAGATCAGCGCGTATCGCGGCGTGTGGCTCTACATCCCCGCGGCTGCGCCGTCATGCCCTGCTGATCTCTCGGGCGACGGCACAGTCGGCCCCGCGGATCTCGCCGCATTGCTCAACGCGTGGGGAACCGCAGCCGCGGCCGCCGATCTCAACGGGAACGGCGTCGTCGATGCGTCCGATCTCACGGCCATGCTCTCGGCCTGGGGCGGTTGCTGACGCCGTCGGGGGCTGTGCGGAAGAAGAGTCCCCACTTCAGGGGGCCTGAATGCAGCGTTGCCGTCACAGGCGCGCGGTTGCCCTTGTGTCCGCCGTCTTGACAGCTAGACTCGGCCTCCGTTGACGGCGTCCCTCGCGCTTGCGCCCGAGCGGATCCGCGCGTCGGAACCACTTGGAGGCAAGTCCCATGCAAGTTCAGCGCGTTTCCTTCCGCATGCTCGTGGCCATTGCGCCGCTCGCCGTTGCAGCCACAGCTCTCGCGAAGTCCGATTCGGTGGCCTACGTCGATTCGCAGGGAAGGCAGTGGCGTGAACTGTCGAGCACCGTCGCGCGTACCTGGTTTCAGGTCGCCTCCGTGTGCCCCACGGATGGTGTGACCCTGTGCTCAGGGTCGCTCGGCAACCTCAACCTCGACGGCTGGGTCTGGGCGACGAAGGACCAGGTTCAGGAGATGATGGCGGAACTTGCGCCCATCGCAGCAAAGGACGGGTGCTTCTCGGGAGTTGCGTATTCGGCACAGGCATGGTCGGTGCTCAATTACTTCGAC
The DNA here is from genome assembly GCA_016124975.1 of Phycisphaera sp. Taxonomy (GTDB): domain Bacteria; phylum Planctomycetota; class Phycisphaerae; order Phycisphaerales; family SM1A02; genus QWPT01. The sequence goes on from WGMP01000016.1 coordinate 53,894, forward strand.
AGCCTCCCCAGCTTCGAACTGACCAACACGGTCTCAGGATGGACCGCAACCGTCGCGACGGTTCCCGGGCTGACGAACTACGCCTACGCGCCGAGGGTCGGCACGCACGATGAGATCGCAAGCGACTCGAGCGTGTGCCCCGACAATCTCCAGCAACGCAATGAGTCGGGCACGACCATCGGCATCTGGATGTTCCGCCCGCCGTGCCACGCCGACATCGATCAAGACGGAACGGTGGGGCCGAGCGATCTTGCGGCGCTCCTTGGATCATGGGGCACAGCGGGTTCGGCAGATCTCAGCGGGAACGGCGTGGTCGATGCGCCCGATCTCTCGCTTGTTCTCGCGGCGTGGGGTGACTGCTGACGCTGCCGCGTCGGCACGCTACCGCACCAGCGCCCCGCGTGTCTCGAGGAACGCCATCACGCGCTCGACGGCCACGCGGAGCGCCGCTTCGCCCGAGCCGAACTCGTGCATGGGCAGCGCAAGGTCGGCGTCGGCGGGCGTCTCGTAGTCGAGGTCGATTCCCGGCACATCCTTGACGCTGCCGCGCGCAGCGGCCGCGTAGAGGCCCGACGGATCGCGGCGACGGCACGCCTCGAGCGGCGTCGACACATGGACGAGGGCGAAGTGGTCGTTTCCGACAAGTTCGCGCGCGCGGGCGCGCACGCTTGCGTCGGGCGCGGTGAAGCTTGCGAGCACCACGAGCCCGATCTCGTTCATCGCGCGCGCAAGCTCCATGCCGCGGCGCAGGTTCTCCGAGCGGTCGTGCTTCGAGAAGCCTAGGTCGCGGCTCATGCCTGCACGCAGCGCCGAGCCGTCGATCACGGCGCCGAAGCGGCCGAGGTCGAAGAGGCGGCGCTCGACGGCGCGCGCGATCTCGCTCTTTCCCGAGCCCGAGAGGCCCGTGAAGAGCAGCGTGAACGGCTTCTGCCCAAGGCGCCTCGCGCGCTCGTCGGGCGTGATGACCTCTGCGCTCGGCGCGAGGTGCGTGGCGCGCGGCGTGCTCGTCCAGTTTCCTGCGTCGGCCTCCGACGGGTCGAGCAGCATGCCCGCGCCCGCCGTCATGTTCGTCAGGCGGTCGATCAGGATGAACGCGCCCGTGGCGCGGTTCTTCGTGTAGGCGTCGTAGACGAGCGGTCGGCTCGTGCGGATCGCGACCTCGCCGATGTCGTTGAGCGCAAGCGCGGGCGCGGGCGAGCGCTCGAGCGTGTTCACATCGACGCGATGCACGATGCGCGCGACCGACGCGGGCGTCTTGTGCGGCCCGTGCTTGAGGAGATACTCCTTGCCCGGAACAAGCGGCGACGCATCGTCCATCCAGACGACCATCGCAGAGACATCCTGCGCCACATGCGGCTCGTTGCCCGGGTGCACGATCGTGTCGCCGCGCGCACAGTCGACCTCATCGGCGAGCGTGAGCGTGACCGAGAGTGGGGGATAGGCCTCGGGCAGATCGCCGTCGAAGGTGACGACCTTCTTCACCGTCGTCGTACGCCGCGACGGCAGCACCATCACGCGGTCGCCCGGCTTCACGCAGCCGCTCGCGACCGTGCCCGTGAAGCCGCGGAAATCGAGGTTCGGGCGGTTCACCCACTGGACGGGGAAGCGGAAGTCGACCTGGTTGCGGCGCCCGCCGAGCGGAACCGTCTCGAGGTGCTCGATGAGCGTCGGGCCCGAGTACCACGGCGTGTTCGCGCTGCGCTCGACGACATTGTCGCCCTTGAGCGCCGACATCGGAATCGCGCGAATGTTGCGCGGCGGAAGCCGCAGGCTGAACTCCTCGAACGCGCGCACGATCTCGTCGAATCGCTCGCGCGAGAACCCGCCGTCCGCGGAGCGGATCAGGTCGAGCTTGTTGACCGCAAGCACGATCTCGCCGATCCCGAGGAGGCTCGTGATGAATGCGTGGCGCCGCGTCTGCACGCTGATCCCGTGGCGCGCGTCGACCAAGAGGATCGCGAGGTCGCAGGTGCTCGCGCCCGTCGCCATGTTGCGGGTGAACTGCTCGTGGCCGGGGGTGTCGGCGATGATGAACTTGCGCGCCGCGGTCGTGAAGTAGCGGAACGCCACATCGATCGTGATCCCTTGCTCGCGCTCGCTCTTGAGGCCGTCGACGAGGAACGCGAGGTCGAGCTCGCCCGCCTGCGTGCCGAGCGCCTTCGAGTCGCGTGCGGCGGCCGCGAGCGTGTCCTCGTGCACCATGTGCGTGTCGTGCAGCAGTCGCCCGATGAGCGTGCTCTTCCCGTCGTCGACCGAGCCGCAGGTGAGGAAGCGGAGAAGGTCCTTGCGCTCGTGGCGCGCAAGATACTCCTCGATGTCGCGCGAGATCAGCTCGCGTTCGGCTTGGTCGGCGCGCATCAGAAGTAGCCTTCCTTCTTCTTCTCCTCCATGCTGCCCGCCCCGTCATGGTCGATCACGCGGCCCTGGCGCTCGGAGAGCTTCGTCTCGAGCATCTCGCGGATGATCTCGGGCAGCGTGGTCGCGGTCGACTCGATCGCGCCCGAGAGCGGATAGCAGCCGAGCGTGCGGAAGCGGATCATCTTCATCTCGGGCTTCTCGCCCGGCTCGAGCGGCAGGCGGTGGTCGTCGACCATGATCGGGACACCGCCGCGGTAGACGACGGGCCGCATCGCCGCGAAGTAGAGCGGCACCATCGGGATCTTCTCGAGCATGATGTACTGCCACACATCGAGCTCGGTCCAGTTCGAGAGCGGGAAGACGCGGATCGACTCGCCGCGCGTTCCCGCCGCGCGATTGATCTCCGTGTTGTAGATGTTCCACAGCTCTGGCCGCTGGTTGCGCGGATCCCAGCGGTGCTGGGGGTCTCGGAAGCTAAACACGCGCTCCTTCGCGCGCGACTTCTCCTCGTCGCGCCGCGCGCCGCCGAACGCAGCGTCGAAGCCATGCTTGTCGAGGGCCTGGCGCAAGCCCTGTGTCTTCATGATGTCGGTGTGCTTGCGCGAGCCGTGGGTGATCGGGTTCACGCCCGCTGCGAGGCCTTCCTGGTTGACATGGATCAACAGCTCGAGCCCGAGTTCCTTCGCGACATACTCGTCGCGAAACCTGTACATGTCGCGGAACTTCCAGGTCGTGTCGATGTGGAGCAGCGGAAACGGCGGCTTCGCGGGGTAGAACGCCTTCATCGCGAGCTGCAGCAGCACCGCCGAGTCCTTGCCGATCGAGTAGAGGAGGACGGGCTTCTCGAAGCTCGCCGCCACCTCGCGGAAGATGTGGATCGACTCGGCTTCGAGTTCGCGGAGATGGCTCAGGCGCGCGCGGTCCATGCGGGAGGTCCTTCGGTCGGATAGGGTAGCGGCGTGAGCCACGGCGGGGATCGCGCCGCGGACTTGGGAAGCGAGCGCACGACCATGACCCAACCGACCCGTTCCTCTGATGTGACCTGGCACGAAGGGCAGGTTTTGCGCGCCGACCGCGAGCGGCTGCTCGGCCAGCGCGGCGCCGTCGTGTGGTTCACGGGCCTCTCTGGCTCTGGCAAGAGCACGATCGCAGTCGCTGTCGAAGCGAGCCTCATCGGCGCCGGGCGGCTCTGCTATCGGGTCGATGGCGACAACCTGCGTCATGGGCTCAACCAGAACCTCGGGTTCAGCCCCATTGATCGCGCCGAGAATGTGCGGCGCACGGGGGAAGTCTGCCGCATCCTGGCGGACACTGGCGTGATCGTGCTTGCGAGTCTCGTGAGCCCGTTCCGCGCCGAGCGCGAGCGCGTGCGCGAGATGCACGCTGCGGCGAAGATCCCGTTCCTCGAGGTCTTCGTCGATGTGCCGCTCGAGGTCGCCGAGTCGCGCGACCCGAAGGGGCTCTACCGCAAGGCGCGGGCGGGCGAGATCAAGGATTTCACGGGCATCGACCAGCCCTACGAGGCGCCGACCGCGTGCGAGCTCGTGCTGCCCGCCGCGCGGCAGAGCGTCGATGCGTGCGCGCTGCAGGTCGTGCAGATGCTGCGCGACCGCCACATCGTGTGAACGGCGTCAGCGTGTCGGTGGAGCCTCGAAGGCTGCCGCACGGATCGCCGCGCGATCCGCGTCCTCGATCGCCTTCATCTCGTCGAGCGCCCACGCGACCATCTGCACCGCGATGAGGCGCGCTTCGGGGTTCGCGAAATCGGCGGGGTGGCCGAGCGTCGTGAACGCGATCCGCTGCATCGGCAGGCCCTCCTTGCGCGGCCTTTCGCGCACCCACAGGACCGGCTGCTTCTGCGGCGCGTCGGGCCGCTCGCTGCCGACCGCCTCGCCCCAGAGGAGAACGCGGCAATCGTCGGGCAGCGGCTCGACCTGGTAGAGCCAGCTCGAGACCACGAGGCCGTCGTGCGGGATCGTCACTCCCGCGAGCACGGGGTGCTTCGCGGCCTCGGCCTCGGGCGGCAGGATGCGCGTCTTCGACGAGTGCCCGTGGTGGAACTTCCAGTTGGTGCCCCAGGTTTCGATCGGGAACGCGTCGTTCCAGCGGCTCGCGCCGTCGCCGCTCCCCGGATAGCGGAACGCGTGCGTCGAGGTGCGGAAGCCGACGAGCGGCAGGCCGTGGGTGGTCGCGTCGTCGAAGGAGATCATCTGATTGTGGCCGAGCTCGCGGAAGCGCATGTAGAGGACGCTCGCGTCCGAGCCGCGCAGGCTCCAGTCGTCGGTGAGGCCTGTTCGTCCGCCGACGTCGGGGGTCTTGGCCGACGAGCCCGTGCCGTCGTCGCCCGTCGCGAAGTGCAGCCTTGTCGACGCGACTCCCGCGTCGCCGACGAGCTTCGCGAGGAAGGGCATCGTGATCTCGCTGCGGTACTCGTCGTCGGCCGCGACAAACGAGATCGTGCGCTCGAGCTTCTGCCAGCCGTTCGGGGGAACGGTCTTGAGGACCTTCGCGCTTCCGTCGGCGAAGATGCGGGCGCGGTCGCCCTTCGCGGGAAGCCCCCGCGGACCCGTGAAGGGCCCGCGATCGCCGCTCGAGCCAACCGTGCCCGGCGGGTTGTCGAAGATCTGCGAGACGACGGCCGTCTCGTCGCCCGCCTTTAGCCCGCTGCCCGCGATCACGCGTTCGACGCGCACGCGGTGCCAGACATTGGTCGTGCGCGAATCCTGCTTCTTGAGCTCGACCGAAAGCACCGTCACCTCCAGCTGAAACGGCGACCGCGCGAGCACCCACATCGGCTGGGGCAGTTGTTCGGCGCTGGCGTGGGCCTCGGGCAACACCGCGACGGCGAGCGCGATGGCGGCTGTCAGGATTCGTCGGAGGAGCATGTCGGATAGAGTCACGGCTCCACGATGACGACGCAAGAGCCCGTATCTCAGATTTCGATCCTCCGCGAGGAAACGGCTTGGCTCGTGGTCGCGAAGCCCGCAGGCGTCCACTCGGTCGCCCAGCGCGGAAGCGACGCACCGAGCGTCGAGTCGTGGCTGCGCGCGGCGCGGCCTGAACTCGCGGGGCTCGACGAGGCCGGGCTCGTCCATCGCCTCGACCTCGAGACGAGCGGGTGCCTCCTCGTCGCAAAGGACGCCGCGACCCGCGCTCGTCTCCGCGAGGCCTTCAGCGGCCGGGGCGGCGACATCCGCAAGACCTACCTCGCGCGCGTCGAGGGGCGCTTCACCGACCGCGTGCTCGCGGGGGCGTTCTCGCTGTCGTTCACGAGCCGCCACAAGGGCAGCGCCAAGGTCACCGTCCACACCCGCGGAGAGCCTGACACCATCGGCCGTTGCCGCTGGCGCGTGCGTTCGGCCGCGGGCGAGAGCGCAGGCGCCACGACGGTGCTCGAGGTCGAACTCCTCGGCCCTGGCCGCCGCCACCAGATCCGCGCGGGGCTCGCGCACGAGGGGCACCCGCTTGTCGGCGACGCCCTCTACGGCGCCCGCGAGGCCCCGCACGGGCCGCTTCTGCACGCCTGGAGGCTCGATGTCGACGGACAGACCGCCGAATGTCCGCCGCCAGACTGGGCGAAGCGGTAGGGAGACGCGAGGGCAGGGCCGCGCCCGCGAGCCACGAAGCCCATCGGGTGGCGGCGCCGAGCCAAGATTGAAATGGCGAGGAATTTCATTGCAACACCGCATTCCATGAAGTAGCGTTCGGAGGTCTCGGCAGCTCAGCAGCTTGGTGGCCTGGTGGCTCGGTCTCTCGGAGGCCTCGGATGCGCTCGATCGTCCCGCTCGCGCTCGGTCTGTCCGTCTCGGCGGCGTCGGCTTCAGCCCATGCGCAGATGCCCTCGTTTTCAGAGGAGGCGTTGCAGCGCGGGCTCAACTATGTCGTGACCGACGGCATCTTCGACGGACCAGGACAGTTCGGCTGCGGCGTCGCGCTGTGCGACCTCGACGGCGACGGCGACGACGACATCGTGGCGAGCGGGGCGACGAACGGTCAGATCGCGCTCTTCGAGAATGTCGGAGGGACCTTCGTCAATCGCACCATCGGAAGCGGCCTTCAGGCGCTTGCGAAGGTGTCGGGCCTCGTCGCCGCGGACCACGACGGCGACGGCGACCTCGACCTCTTCGTGACGCGCTGGCTGCAGGCCGCCGTCCTCTATCGAAACAACGGCGGCATGCACTTCACGAACATCACCGCCGCCGCGGGCCTCTCGGGAAATGCGGGCGCAGGCGCGGGGTGCTCCTTCGGCGACTACGACGGCGACGGCGACCTCGACCTTGCGATCGCCAACCGCACGGGGACGATGCAGAACCAGCTGCGCAACCGCTTCTACCGCAACAACGGCAACGGCACCTTCACCGAAGTCGCACAGCAGCTCGGCGTCGACGACGGAGGCGCAAGCTTCCAGTGCATCCTGCAGGACCTCGACCGCGACGGCGACGCCGATCTCTATGTCTCGAACGACAAGGGCTCCGCTGGAATCAGCTTCAACCGCTACTTCCGGAATGTCGGCGGCGCGTTCGTGTCTGAGCCGAACAACGGGAGCGGCGTCATCATCGACTCGATGGGCGTCGCGACGGGCGACCTCGACGGCAACGGGTTCATCGACATCTTCTGCACGAACATCGCGAGCGGCCATGTGCTGCTCCTCACAGGCGACGCGCTCACCTACTCCGAATCCGCCGTCAAGTCGGGCGTCGCGGGTGCGGCCACGGGCTGGGGCGCCGTCATGTTCGACGCGGAGAACGATGGCGACGAGGATCTCTTCGCCTGCTCGATGTTCCCCGTGCCCGACTACCTCTTCGTGAACACGGGCGCCATGCCCATGCTCGACCTGCCCGGCGCGGGCGGCGCCAGCGACCTCGAGGATTCCTACTGCCTCGCCGTGGGCGACATCGACCTCGACGGCGATGTCGATCTCCTCAAGCAGAGCCGCCCCGCGAACCTGCGGCTCCTCGTCAATCAATCGCCGCCCGCAAACCGCGCGGTCCGCCTCAAGATCGTCGGTCGGGGCATGAACACGCACGCGGTCGGCGCGTTGGTCGATGTCCGCTTCGCCGAGCGCACGGTGCTGCGCGAGGTCGTCTCGGGAAGCGCCTACAAGAGCCAGAGCTCGTATGTGATCCACGCAGGAGTCGGCGCGCGCGCCACGGCCGACAGCGTCACCGTGCGCTGGCCGAGGCTCGTCGCCGAGGGAAGCGCCTGGACGACGCGCACGCTCACGAATGTGCCGACTGACTTCGTCGTGCCCGTCTATCCGCCCGAGCGCCTCGGCGATGTCGACGGCGACGGCCGCGTCGAGCCCGCGGAGCTCGCCGCGTGCGAGGCCTGCGCGGTCATCCCGTTCAGCGCCGCATGCGCGATCCACGACCTCGACGGAAACTGCACGGTCGACGCGGCGGATATCGCCGCCATGCGCGTGCGCATGTGCGACCTCGACGGAAGCGGCGCGGTGGGCGCGCCCGATCTCGCGATCCTTCTCGGCGCGTGGAGTGGCGCCACCTACGACCTCACGGGCGACGGCGTCGTCGGCGCGGCGGATCTGGCGCTGCTTCTCTCGCAGTGGTGAACCCGAGACCGCTGCGCATCCGCCTCGGCACCCGCCTCGCCGTAGCCCGTGCCGCCACGGGCCCGCCGGGGGCGCCGCGGGGTGACCGTGGGTCGAAGGTGGCGACGGCGTGAGCACTGAACTCCGCAGGGTCGCTTGCGCCGATCTATCCGCCTCGTCCCACAGGAATCAGCGCCGCGATGTCGGCCCGCGTCGCGGCGGGTGTCCGTGCATCCGCGGAAGACGCCTGCGCGTGTCCGACCTGCTCGATTTGCCCACGCACGGCGCGTCGATCGAAGAGGCCGCCGGCGACCATCCGTCCGTGGAGCGGAAGGAAGTCCTTGCGGCGTTTCCCCATGCGGCCGTCCCGGCTGGCCGTGCGGTCGTCGGAGGCGCACGAGTGCCTTCGTGTTCGCGCTGGGGCGGACCGGCCTGCCTATCAGCTCCACAGCTCAGCGAGCGGAACCGCGAACAGGCCGTCGCCGAAGCCGACCGTGATCTCTCCGTCGTACAGCACGACTCCGCACGCGAACCGCTTGCCCGTCGCCTCGCGCAGCCGGCGCAAGCCACGGAAGTCGGCGGGGTGCACGGTGGACGACGCCTTGACCTCGACGCCGCTCACGCGCGACCCCGAGTGCTCGATCACGATGTCGACCTCAGCGCCGTCCTTGTCACGGAAGTGAGAGAAGCCGATCGCGTCGTCGACACCCGACGCCTGGCGCCGCAACTCGCCGAACACGAAGGTCTCGAGCAGTTGGCCGAGCATGTCGCGGTCGTTCCAGAGATCCGTCGGCGAGAGGCCGAGCAGCGCGCAGGCGAGGCCGCTGTCGGTCATGTGGAGCTTCGGTGTCTTCACGAGCCGCTTCAGGCGGTTGCTGTGCCATGGCGGAAGCTCCTCGACCACGAAGATGCGTTCGAGCAGCGTGAGATAGTCGCGAATCGTCGGCCGTGATACCTGGAACGGCGCCGCAAGCTCGCTGACATTCATGAGCCGCGCGGTCTGCGACGCAGCCAGTTTCAAGAGCTTCGGAATCGCGTGGAGCGAGCTGATGCGCGACAGGTCGCGCAGGTCCCGCTGGACCATCGCGTCGACATAGTCGGCGTACCACTGCCTTCGCCGTGCCGTCGACTTTCGTGCGAGGGCGGCAGGAAAGCCGCCGCCAGCGATGCGCTCGGCGAGCTCCTCTCCAAGGCGGCGCGATGAGCGCATCCTGAAGTCTCCCCGCATGATCGCGTCGAGCAGCTTCGGTTGGCGCCGCTCGATCTCGCACTGCGCCATCGGGTGGAGCCGTATCGAACCCATTCGTCCGGCGAGGGAGTCCGCCATCTGCGGCAGGAGCAGCACGTTCGTCGACCCTGTCAGGAGGAACCTCCCGGGCGTGCGCCGGCGGTCCACCTCGACCTTCAGCGGGAGAAAGAGCTCTGGCGCGCGCTGGACCTCGTCGATGATCGCGCGGTTCGGAAGCCTCGCGACGAAGCCGGCGGGGTCGTCCTTCGCGGCGCGCCTCGCGGCATCGTCGTCGAGGTTGAAGTAGTCGAATCCGAGCCGCTTGCCGACCTGCATCGCAAGGGTGGTCTTGCCGCATTGCCGCGGCCCGTGGACGATCACGACGGGCGTGTCGGACAGCGCCTCGGAGAGCGGCTTCGCGGCGAGTCTCGGCAGGTGGGAATCGCCCGGCATGCGGCTGATTGTAAGGTTTGCATGCGGCTATATGCAAGTTGGAGGTGCGGCTATCTGAAACCTTTTGATGCGGCCTGCCGCAGCCTGCGGGGTCGATGATGTGTCGGCCGCTCCGTCGATTCGCCGACGGCGTCGGTGCAGTTCGTCCGCTCGTTGACGGCGTTGAAGGCAGCGGCGGCGCGCGTCGCGCGGTCAACCTCGCGCAGCTCTCCGCGTCGGCGCCCGACGCGAACCGCGGCATGCGCGAGGCGGATGACACCTCGGGCATCGACGCCCGCGTGAGCCGCGTCTCGACCCTGACCTTCAACTCGCCGAACGGGACGAAGTACCCGCTGGCGGCGTACCGCAGGCTTGGCATGGACACCTTCGCGGTGGTCGACTATCCCACGGTCGACATCCGGCTCGACCGGACCTACTCTCAGAATCTGGGAGTGCCGCCGACCGCGCGCGCCGCACGAACGGCTGGTCCTCGCAGGCCGAGGGCGTCTACCCGGGGCTCGACCGCTTCGGGCGGGTGATCCGCCAATCGTGGCTCGACGGCGTGACAGGAAGCACCGCCGCTGGGTATCGTCCAGCGATCGTGGACCAGATCCACACCTACGACCTCGCGAGCAACCGCCTGTCGAAGCGCGACGGGCGCGCGGGGGCGTCGTGGTTCGGTCGCGACTGGGAATACTCGTACGACGCGCTCGGGCGATTGACCGAAGCGCGGCAGGGGGCGCGCACGGGCGTCACCTCCACGAGCCAAGGCACCTGGGTGCCGACGGCCGGCAGCCAGAAGTGGGTCCTCGACATGCTCGGCAACTGGTCCGAGCACCGCACCGACCTCTCTGGGAACGGCGTCTTCACCGACGCCCTCGACCGCCTCGACGCGCGCGAGCACAACCTCGCGAACGAGCTCTCGCAGCGCACGCTGACCGCAGGCGGCACCGGCACGACGAACTCCGTCACGCTCCCGCTCGCCTACGACGCGGCGGGCAACCTCGCGGAAGAATCCACGAGCGCGTCCACCAAGCGCCGCTACACCCACGACGCCTGGGGCCGCCTCGTGAAGGTCGAGTCGGTCGATGCGAACGACCTCGCGAAGCCGATCAGCACGCAGCGCTTCAACGGACTCCACTGGCGCGTGTCGAAGGACTCCCACCTCGCCCCCGACGCGCAGGACATCGCCGACCGGAAGACGACCTTCTGGTACGACGCCGCGTGGCGCGTGGTCCAGGAGACCCACCGCGACCAGACGAACGGCGCGGGCCCGCTCGAGGAGTGGGTCATCCAGCAGGCGTGGGGCATTCGCTACATCGACGACGCCGTCGCGCGCCTGCGCCTCACGGGGAACGGCTCGGGCGGAGTCGCCACGGGCAGTACGCAGGAGGTGGCGTTCCAACTGACGGACGCCCAGTTCAGCGTCATCGCCGTCGCGACCCCCGGCAAGCCCGGCGTCGTGATCGACCGGATCGCGTACTCGGCGTACGGCGAGGCGACGCGCACGCTGCGCTCCGACGTGAACGGCGACGGCTTCGTGAACAAGGACGACTACAACGGCGTGATCCGCAGCCGCCTGAACACCACGATCGGTAGCTCGGGCTACGTCGTCGAGGCCGACCTCGACCGCGACGGCAAGGTCGCCCAGTCCGACTACGACATCGCGGTCGCCGACGACGGCAAGTCGAGCTCAGGCGGCGTGGGCGAGGCGGGGCTCTTCGCGAAGGGCGTCCGCAACGGCGTCGGCTACTGCGGCTACATCTTCAACGACGAGAGCGGGATCTACACGGTGAGGTTCCGCACGTACTCCCCGACGCTCGGCCGATGGCTCGAGCGGGATCCGGCGGGGTATGTGGATGGGGCGAATCTGTATCAATCCGTTGGCGGCAGTCCGCTTTCTCGCAACGACCCAGATGGTCGGCTGCTGGTGGCGATCGACGGCACGGCCTCGTGCGCGCATCGCGCGAGCCCCGACTTCTGGAACTCAGGTGGATGCACAACAAGCCACGTCCTCAACTTTTACGTTGACTACGACCCGACCTCGCCCAAGCAGTATTTCGATGGGCCGGATTCTTTGGTGCTTGGAGTCAGAGCGGAGTGCAGCGACATCGAGGACAAGGCCTACGACTTCATCGTCAAGGAACTCTGCAAGAACCCCGACGAGCCGATCGACCTCGTCGGCCACAGCCGAGGCGGCTACATCGTGATGCAGCTCGCGCAACGCCTGCAGCGGGAGGGGGTGACCTGCCCGGGCGGCTGCAAGATCACCAATCCCCGCGTCCGATTCCTCGGCTTGTATGACCCGGTGGACATGGCGCCTGGATATGGATGCGGCGAGGGCATCCCAGGGAATGTCAGCAATTCGGTTCGGCTTCTGGCCGCGGGGGGGCGAAGCGAACGTGGGGCGAACGGCGTTTGCCATCCAGATGCCGCAAGCGGGGTCCTGTCGGTCAGATCGAGGGCGCTATGGAACCGGGCGGACGGGCCTCCGAGTTCATGGAGGACGAACCACCGCGACATCTGGATCTTCGCGACGCACTCCGGGATCGGCGGTGCCCCGTGGTGCGGCGACAAGCCGCTCGGCCACGATTCAACGAACGATACCATCCAGACGATTCGCTGCGACCGCATCGTCCGAGACGCGGCGCGTTCATGCGGAGTTCCGGTGGGGAAGAAGCAGTTCTGCGACTACGGGTTCCGGGTTCCGGCCGGCTCGATCCCTTGCGGGGACGGGTTCCTTACGCCTGGGTTGAACTAACGGGATCCTACTTGGATTGCGATGTGGCGCAGTCCGACCTTGGGCGGCCGAGTGACGTTAGAGTCTCCGGCACGATTAAAGATGTCTACCGCGAACGATGGACTCCCCTGGCCGAGCAAGCAGTGCCGAAGGTGCGGCCAGCCAGCGCTCGCCGACTCAGGCGCCTGCGCGGAGTGCGGAGGCGCGTCTTTTGGCCCTTTGAAGCGCCGGCGTCCGCCGACTTCATCCGATGAACGCTGGCTTGGATACAGCGTCTCCATTCTCATCCTCTGCGTACAGGTACCGACGACGGCCTATCCGTTCGTCTTTGAGGTCTCGGTCTTCGCGAGCGACGATCCAATGGTGCGCGACGTCGATGAGGGAATGGTGGTGCTGGGGTTGTACTGCTTGGCGAGCGTCGCAGGGCTCGGATGGTCGTTTCGTCGTGCGGTACCGATGTGGATGAAGGCTTTCCACGTCGTGCTGGCGTCTCCGCTTGTTTGGGAGGTGTTGCGGCTCGTCGTTGGGATGGCAATCGGCGTTGAGCTTCCCGGGTTCAAGATATGAGGCGATCCTCCACCTTCTGGTACGACGCCGCGTGGCGCGTGGTCCAGGAGACCCAGCGCGACCAGACGAACGGCGCGGGCCCGCTCGAGGAGTCGGTCATCCAGCAGGCCTGGGGCGCGCGGTACATCATTGAGGCGGTCGCGGCTGGGGCCGCTCCCTCTGGTGCTCGTATCGCCAGAGCGAGCCGCCGCAGCGGCGAGCGCTCAGACAGCCAGATCGCGTTCCAGCTGACGGACGCCCAGTTCAGCGTCATCGCCGTCGCGACCCCCGGCAAGCCCGGCGTCGTGATCGACCGGATCGCGTACTCGGCCTACGGCGAGGCCACGCGCACGCTGCGCTCGGACGTCAACGGCGACGGCTTCGTGAACAAGGACGACTACAACGGCGTGATCCGCGCTCGCCTGAACACGACGATCGATAGCTCGGGCTACGTCGTCGAGGCCGACCTCGACCGCGACGGCAAGGTCGCGCAGTCCGACTACGACATCGCGGTCGCCGACGACGGCAGGTCGAGCTCAGGCGGCGTGGGCGAGGCGGGGCTCTTCGCGAAGGGCGTGCGGAACGGCGTCGGCTACTGCGGCTACATGTTCAACGACGAGAGCGGGCTCTACACGGTGAGGTTCCGCAGCTACTCGCCGACGCTTGGCCGATGGCTCGAGCGGGATCCGGCGGGGTATGTGGATGGGGCGAATCTTTACCAGTATGTGCGCGCAGATCCGATCCGCCGATTTGATCCGCTGGGTCTTCAGACGGATGGCGTTGACATCAAGTTCCAACACTGGATGCGGGCGCGAGAACGCGAGCGAAAGGAGGAGGCTACCCAGCCGCCGTCATCCCCGAACCCACTTACGCTTTACGTCTATGGAAAGCGGAGTTTCAACGACACTGAGCGTGCGCTCTGGCGCGAAACCGGGCTCTATGAAAAGCTATGCCTCAAACGCGCCTACGACGTAGCGATGCTGATAAACAGGGATCCCAAGTACGCCGACGGTATCGTGAATGGCCCGGGCGACGCCGTGCGGCACTGCACATGGAACTGCCTCATGACCAAGTGCTTAGGGCGCAAGGGCGCGCAGCGCTGGGGCGACGCGCACGAGGAGAGCACGCCGCCCGGCTTGGAGGACGAGCGTGAGATGGACCTTCACAACAACCAGCAAGGAAGAGACATCTACTCAGAGCTCGTCGAGCGGAACTGGGACGCATGGGTCAAGTCGATACCTGTTGACGACTCCTGTCCCGGTGACGTTGTGCCAGATACCGACTGCAAGACGGCGTGTGAAGAGGCTCTGGCCGCCGGCAGGCTGAAGGTCCTAGAGAAGTCGAAGTGGAGCGAAGGATGAGCCTAGGAGAGTCAAACGAGATGCTGAAGACCCGCGCCAGTGGTTTCGTGTTGCTTTGCGCCGCCCTCGTAGGCTGCGGCGGTCCTCCTCCGGCGCCCGGCCCGAAGACGGCGGCGCTGATCGCTGCGCTTCGCTCCGCCGAGGTTGCAGAGGGGAGTTCGGTCGAGATCGACCCGCCGTTCGCGACCGGGACTTGGATCATCTCGGCGGCGTACTGCCTGGAGGGACGCTGGCCAAGTCTCGGGGTATCGCTACCCGCGAGCGACCGCGAGTGGCTGTTCGAGTTCAATAATGATGTAGACGACACATATGTGATCTACATCGCGCCCGGTGCGCCGGTTCAGGCTGAGCACATCGGAGGAGGGTTCCGGCTCCTGGGGCCCTCGGGCGCGATCGTGGTCAAGGAGTGTTGCGACCGATTCAGGTTGAGCAGACCCGATGCAGGGAAGACAGTCTTGATTGAACGTGTCGCGGTGCCCGAGAAGCGTTGAGCAGGTGGCCGTGGTTCTCTGCGTGGCCGTGGTTCTCTGCGTGGCGGTGGTTCTCTGCATGGTCTGCCTGAAGCAGAGTCGGGGACTTGCGGCAGCTCGCGCGGCGCTTGGGGCCGCGCGACGAGCAAGGCGGTCGAGGCGGTCGCAAGCGGGCCGGCGGCGCGGTGCGCGCGAAGTCGAACGCGTCTCGAGTCAAGCGCCCGTGGACCTCTGGTGCCCGGCGTTGACATCTGCGCCCGACCCGACTTCGGTCTCTCCCCATCGCAGTGCGTCGTTCGGCGGCACGGAAAGCGGAACACTAAGGGGGTGCAGGACCCGCAGTCGCCCGCAGGCAGACAAGTTCCCCCAGAGCGGGTGATCCGCGTCGGCTCGATGAACGACGAGGATCCCGATGTCGACTTCTGGCTCGACAAGTCGGACCGCGAGAAACTGCACGCCCTTCAACTCTGTCGGGAAGCCTGCTTTGGACGAGCTGCCGTCGTCGGACGACTTGCGCGAGTTCTTGAAGTCGTTGACGGCCCATGAGGTTTCGTTCCTCGTGCTCGGCGGCTACGCGGTCGCCTTGCATGGGTACCCGCGGGCCACGGCCGACTTCGACCCGTGGGTCGACAGCTCCGCCATCAACGCGGACCGCGTGCTCGCGGCGCTGCGTGACTTCGGCTTCACGCCTACCGAAGAGGCGGCGCAGGCCTTGTGGACGCCGGGAAAAGTGCTGCGGATGGGCCACCCGCCGACGCGCACCGAACTTCTGACGGCGCCTGCAGGCGTCGAGTTCGGGCCGTGTCGCGCCCGCGCCGTTACGAGGGATCTCTTCGGCGTGCCCGTCCCCGTCATCGGCCTCGACGACCTCATCGCCAACAAGTGTGCGGCGGGGAGTCCGAAGGACCTGATCGACGCAGCGGAACTCGAGCGAATCCGAAGCCGGCTCGGGCGATCGATCAGGCG
Organism: Phycisphaera sp.; assembly: GCA_016124975.1. Lineage (GTDB taxonomy): Bacteria > Planctomycetota > Phycisphaerae > Phycisphaerales > SM1A02 > QWPT01. The sequence goes on from WGMP01000016.1 coordinate 69,543, forward strand.
CGGTCACAGGTTCCTGCGGCGACCCTGCTCGATCTCGTTGGAGAGTACCGCTCTCGCAGGGCGCCGGCGCGCTTCTCGCGCGTTCAAAGGTTCCCGCGGCGACCCTGCTCGATCTCGTTGAAGAGAACCGATCTCGCAGGGCGCCGATACGTCGGTCGCGCGTGTTCAAAGGTTCCCGCGGCGACCCTGCTCGATCTCGAGGCTCTCGAAGAGCGCCTTGAAGTTGCCCTTCCCGAAGCTCTGCGAGCCGCGGCGGCAGATGATCTCGAAGAAGAGCGTGGGGCGGTCCTGCAGGGGCTTCGTGAAGAGCTGGAGGAGGTACCCCTCGTCGTCTGCGTCGACGAGGATGCCGAGGTCCTTGACCTTCTTGTGGTCTTCCTTCACGACCTGGTGGCCGTGGTCGGTCAGCATCTTGTCGACGCGGTTCCACACCGTCTCGTAGTAGGCGTCGGGGATCGTGAGGAAGTCGACGCCGCGGCGGCGCAGTTCGGTGATCGACGAAAGCTCGTCGTCGGTGCGGAGCGCGAGGTGCTGGACGCCGGGGGTGTTGTCGTGCCAGTCGAGGTACTCCTGGATCTGGCTCTTCTTCTTGCCTTCGGCGGGCTCGTTGATCGGCATCTTGATGAGGTGGTTGCCGCTCGCCATCACCTTCGACATGAGCGCCGAATACTCGGTGCCGATGTCCTTGTCGTCGAAGTGCTTGAACATGGCGAAGCCGAGGACCTCCTCGTACCACTTCACCCAGTGGTTCATCTTGCCTTCCTCGACATTGCCGACCGCGTGGTCGACGAACTTGAGGCCGCAGGGATTCGCCTTGTTATAGGCGTTGAGCGCGAAGTTCTCGACGGTGCGGAAGCCCGGCATGAACGCGCCGCCCGACTTCACCGCGGGCAGGCCGTAGGCGCCCGTGCGGGAGACGAAGGTGTGGATGGCGCGGCCGTAGGTCTTGATGCCGGCGAAGGTGACCGAGCCGTTCGCGTCGGAGTGGGTGACGGGTTCGTACGCGCTTTCGCCGCCGTTCTTGACGGCCTGCTTCCACGCCTTCTCGGCGTCGAACACGGTGAGGGCGATGTCCTTGACGCCGTCGCCGTAGCGCGCCGACTCCTGCGCCGCGATCCCGTCCTTCGTCAGCGAGCTCTCGAGCACGATGCGGATGTTGCCCTGCGTGAGGAGATACATCGCGCGGTCGCGGCTGCCCGTGGTCAGGTCTGCGATCTGCTCGACCTGGAAGCCGAAGGCGCTTGCGTAGAAGAACGCCGCCTGCTTGGCGTTGCCGACATAGAACCGCACATGGTCGACATCGATCAACTGCAGGGGATCGGTGGCGGTCGAGGCGGTGGCGGAGGGGCTGAGCGTGGTCATGGCGCGATCATAGTGCGGCCGCGCGGGCGCGCTCAAGTGGCGCGGGGCGCATGAAGGGCACAAGTTGATGAAGTTTCACGGCGCTCTCGCCATGCCGTGCTACGCTTCTCGCCCTGGAGAACCGCCTTGGCCGACGACCGAACCCGAGAGACAGACGCCGCGCGCGAGCGCCCGTCGTACGCACCCGAGAACCGCTCTGCGCGTGCGGGGAAGATTCTCGCGGTCGGCACCTTCGCGGCACTTCTCTTCGGGGCGCTCGCCACGATTCTTGTCGTGCTGAACCGCGGTCGATCTGGAATCGACACGCCGCCGCAGATCATCGACTCGCGCACGGGCTATCGCACGAACGACGCGCCTGCGCCTGCGCCTGAGCCTTCGCCCGCCCCGAAGCCCGAGTGAGGTGCGCGGGTCAGTACGCGCGGCTCAGTACTTGAGAAGCGCCTCGACGCGCATGTCGCCGAGGTGCGCACGGCCGCCGAGGAAGCCGAGCTCGATGAGGACGCTCGCGCCGACGATCTCTGCGCCGAGCCCTTCGCGGCCGAGGAGCTTCGCGCTTGCGGCAAGCGTGCCTCCCGTCGCCAACAGGTCGTCGACGAGGAGGACGCGCATCCCCGGCTGCACGGCGTCGACATGGACATGGAGGTGGTCGGTGCCGTACTCGAGCGCGTATTCGATCGAGCGGGTCTTGCCCGGCAGCTTGCCCGGCTTGCGCACAGGGACGAACCCCGCGCTGAGCGCCGTCGCCACCGCGGTGCCGAAGATGAAGCCGCGGCTCTCGGGGCCGACGACGACATCGACGCGGTGGCCGCGGAAGGGGTTCGCCATGAGCTCGACCGCGAGCGCGAGGCCCGCGGGGTCGGCCAGGAGCGGCGTCACATCCTTGAAGACGATTCCTGGCTTCGGGAAGTCGGGGATGTCGCGGATGAGTCTCGTCAGCTCGGGCAGCATGCGGGCAAGGTAGCGGAACGCGCCGCGGCTATCATCGCGCCATGCGCGACGCAGACGACCGTGCCGAGAAGAAGTCGACCAAGACCCTCGAGGTGGTGGAGCCGATCGGGCGACGCGTCCTCATCCGCAAGGACGAGGACAAGAAGATCACGAAGGTCGGCCTGCACCTTCCCGACAAGATCGAGATTCCCACGCTGACGGGGCGCGTCGTGACCGTGAGCGCGGAGGTCGAGCGCGACGAGAACTATCCGATCAAGCGCTACGACCGCGTGCTCTTCAACCCGAAGCATGCGATTCCCGTCGACTTCGAGGGCGACAACAGGCTCTTTGTGATTCCCGTGGAGGATGTCGTGGCCGTCTTCCGCAGGGAGCCCGCGTGAGCGACGGGCGGGCGCCCGCGCGCGCCGTGGCGGCGTTTGCTCCCCGCGACCTCGGGCGTCTTGCCGCGCGCATTCGCGTGCCCGGGTCGAAGAGCCTGACGAACAGGCACCTCGTGCTCGCGGCGCTCGCCGACGGCGAGAGCGTGCTGCGCGGCGCGCTGCGCTCGGACGACTGCGACAGGCTGTGCGCGGCGCTTGCGGCGATGGGTGCGCGGTTCTCATGGACTTCCGCAGACACCGTGCGCGTCGAGGGCGTTGCGGGCCGCCCGCGCGGCGGCGTGCGCGTCGACCTCGGCGACGGGGGCACGCCGACGCGCTTCATGCTGGCGGTGGCCGCGCTCGCGGCCGAGGACTCCGAGATCGACGGCAGCGCGCGCATGCGCGAGCGGCCTGTGGGCGAGGGGGTCGACCTTCTCGTCGCGCTCGGTGCGCGCGCGGCGTTTCCTCAAGGCGGGCACGCGCTGCCGGTCGTGATCGGCGGGCCGCTTCGCGGCGGTGCGGTCGACATCGGGCGCACGGCGTCGAGCCAGTTCGTGTCGGCGCTCATGCTCGTCGCGCCGTGGATGCCCGAGGGCCTCGACATCCGCTTCACCGACGAGCCGACGAGTGCGTCGTATCTCGCGCTCTCGCTCGGCGCGCTCGCCGCGCACGGGGTCGACGCGGCGACGGGCTTCGCGCCGACCATGCTGTCGGCGGGCGCTGGCGCGGGCCTTCGGTCGGTCGCGATCGCGCCGACGCGCGTGAAAGGCGCCGAGATCGACATCGAGCCCGACGCGTCGAGCGCCGTCTATCCCGCGGCGCTCGCGGCCTTGGTCGGTGGCGAAATCGTTCTCGAGGGTCTTCCGCGGCGCTCGGTGCAGCCTGATTCGTTCTTCCTCGACGACCTTGCGCTGCGCGGGGTCGAGGTGCTGGCGGCCGATGCGCCCGATGGCGGCGTGGCGTGCCGCGTGCGCGCGGCGGTCGCGCGGCTGCGCGCGCGGGACGCAGACTATGCCCGCGCCCCCGACGCGGCGGTGATGGCGATGGTGCTGGCCGCGTGCGGCGACGGGCCGAGCCGCTTCACGGGGCTCGAGACGCTGCGCGTGAAGGAGTCCGACCGCATCGAGTCGGTGGCGGCGGGGCTTCGCGCCCTCGGCGGGCGCGTCGAGACGGGCGCGGACTGGGCGATCGTCCATCCGCTGCCAGAGCGCGTCGTCCCAGCGACCGTCGCCGCCTCGCGCGACCACCGCGTCGCCATGGCCTTCGCGGTGCTCGGCTCGCTCTACGCAGGCGTTGCGATCGACGACCCGAGCGTGGTCGAGAAGAGCTGGCCCGCGTTCTGGGAGGCGCTCGACTTGCTTCGGTCGCAGGTTTCCCGTCAGAATGGCGGACGATGACGAACTCGGCCTTCTGGCACTTCGCGCGACGGATGCTTCGGCGTCGGCGGCTTGCCGTGGGAACGCTCGTCTTCTCGGTGATCTCCGCGGGCGGGCTTGCGTCGGGCCTCGTCTCGATCGGGTGGCTGCTCGAGCTGATCCTCGGGACGGACCCCGCGGTGAACCTCTCGTCGATCGCGGCGGGCGCCGTCGAGCGCCACCCCGCGATCGGCGCGCTCATTCCTGACGCCCTCCTCGCGTGGCTTCCCACCGACCGGCTTGCGGGCGTCGGGCTCATCCTCGGGGCGCTCCTTCTCCTCACCTTCGCGGGCGCGTTTGCGAACTTCCTGCACCAGTACTGCTCGCTCACGCTCTCGATGGTGACGGTGAGCGAGATCCGCCTCGAGGCGTTCCGTCATGCGCTGCGCCTGCCGCTGTCGTCGGTGCTGCGGCGCGGGCCCGCCGAGATCGTCTCGCGCGTGACGCGCGACACGGCGGAGCTCGAGCGCGGGTTCTCCGCGCTCACGAGCAAGGCGCTCGCGCAGGTGACGAAGGGCGCGGGCGCGTTCCTCGCGGCGGTCTGGTTCGATTGGCGCCTGACGCTTGTCGCGGTGGTCGTCGCGCCCGTCCTCGGCGCCGTGCTGCGGAAGTTCGGAAAGCGCATCCTCCGCGGCAGCCGCAACACGCTGAAGGCCTACGAAGACCTGCTGCGCAACTCGAACGAATCGATGCAGGGCCTGCGCGGCATCAAGACAGCGACCGCGGAGCGGATGGCGCGCAGGCGGTTCGGCGCTGCGAACCGCGCGGTGATCCGCGAGGACAGGCGCGTGCGCCTCGCGCGGGCGATCTCGAGCCCGCTCATCGAGGCGCTTGCGATCACGGTGATCATGGCGCTCGCGTTCCTCGCGGCGCACGAGATCCTCGCGGGCCGCATGAAGTTCGACGACTTCCTGATGGCGCTCGCGTCGCTTGGCGTCGCGGGCGGAAGCCTGAAGCCGCTGACGGGGCTCCTGAACGACATCCAGGCCGCGGCCGCGCCCGCGGAGCGGATCCTCGAGATCATGGCGATTCCCGCGGAGGGCGTGCGCGAGCGTGAGCTTCCCGCGCTGCCGCGCCACCGCGCGTCGATCGAGTTCAAGGGCGTGCGCTACCGCTACGAAGGCGCCGACCGCGACGCGCTGCGCGGCGTCGACCTGCGCATCGCGCACGGCGAGTTCATTGCGATCGTCGGCCCGAACGGATGCGGGAAGACCACGCTCGCGAGCCTCCTCGTGCGGCTCTTCGACCCAAGCGAAGGCTCGGTGCGCATCGACGGCACGGACATCGCGGGCGTCTCGCTCGGGTCGCTGCGTGGGCAGATCGGCGTGGTGCCGCAGGAGCCGCTTCTCGTGCGCGGTTCGATCCGCGAGAATGTCGCGCTCGGCCTTGCGGGCGTCGGCGACGCCGCGCTGCGCACGGCGCTCGAGCGCGCGCACGCCGCGTCGTTCGTCGACGCGCTTGCGAAGGGGGTCGACGCAGAGCTTGGCGAGGGCGGCAGCGGGCTCTCGGGCGGGCAGCGGCAGCGGCTTGCGATTGCGCGGGCGCTGCTGCGCGAGCCGTCGATCCTCGTCCTCGACGAGGCGACGAGCCAGATCGACGCCGAGAGCGAGGCGCAGATCTCCGCCGCGATCGACGAGTTCCGCGCGGGGCGCACGGTGATCGCGATCGCGCATCGCCTGTCGACCGTCCGCTCGGCCGACCGCATCGTGGTGATGGAGGACGGCGCCGTGACCGATGTCGGCCCGCACGAGGCGCTCACGGCGCGGTGCGAGCTCTATCGGCGCCTGGTGCAGACCCAGCTCGTGCGGTAGGGGCGCGGGAAGCGCCCCCGCGCACCCTGCTACAGTGACGCGCCCTCGTGGCACCACGGGCCCGCGAAACATGGCCGTCTCCGCATTCCTCCGCAACTTCATCGGCGCAGCGTCGTCGTCGGACCTCGACGCCGTCGCGCAGGCGGTCGCCTCCGTGCGCGAGATGCGGGAGGCCGCGGACGCGGTGCGCGCGCTCGCCGAGCGGTCGGGCGCGGACGCAGAGGCCGCGCGGCGCGCGATGGAGTCGGAGGTGGCGCGGCTCACCGCGCGGCTCGAGGCGATGCCCGAGATGCGCGCGCAGCTCGAGCAGTTCGTCCAGTCGCTCGGGCGCACGATGACGGGCGCCGCGGACAGGCTCGATTCGGTCGACGACCGCATGCATCACCTCGAGCAGCAGTCGCGCGCGCAGTCGGAGCTTCTGTCGATCGCGCGCACCGAGCTCGACAGACAGGGACGCGTGCTGTCCGAGCTTGCGCCCGAGGTGCGCGGGCTTCTCGCGGCGACGGAGCGCCTGGCGGCCGCGACCGAGCGCACGGAGGCGCTGGTCCGCGAGGTCGAGGAGCGGAAGGTCCGCGTGGGCCGCACGGAGCGGGTCGCGATGGTGGCGGCGGCCGTGGCGGTGGTGGCGGCCGCGGCGGCGATCCTGCGCGCATGGTGAGGTTGAACGGATTCGCGAAAGGAGTCGTGGATGTTCTTCGGACGAATGAAGCGCAGCGGAAGCGATGAGCCGGCGCCCAAGGTGCCGCTCCTGCAGCGGGCGATCGCCCTGAGCTGCTCGCTCGCGCTGATCTGGCTGCTCTTCGCACCGAACTCTCCTTTTGCGACGAAGCCGCCCGCGAAGCGTGCGGATTCCGCGGTCGTCGACGCGGCGCCCGGCGCAGCGGGAGGCGCGGCGGGGAGTGAGGCGGGGGCGCAGCCGCGCGTCGCGGCTCCGAAGTCACCAAGCCCGCGCATCGCCTCGACGAGCCCCGCGATCACAGACTCGCTTGTCGCGCTCGGTCTCGAGGCCCATGTCGTCGGCCGAAGCCCGTTCTGCAAGAGCGTTTCCGAGTCGGTGCCCGTGGTCGGCGACCTGCGTGACTTCGATGCGGAGCGTCTCGCCCTCTCGGGCGCGGAGGTCCTCTTCGTGCAGCCGCCGCTTGCGGGCGTCGACCCCGCGCTGCGGGCCTACTGCGAGTCGAAGTCGATCCGCCTCGTCGCGCGCAGGCTCGAGTCGCTCGCCGATGTCGAGCGGCTCGTCGACGACATCGCGGCTGTGTTCGGGGTCGAGCCCAATGTCGGCGGTTCGGTGCTCGAGCGCTCGCTCGGCGGCGCGCGCGCGAGCATCAAGTCGGGCGTCGCGGCGCCCGAGGGTGCGCGACAGGTGCTTCTCCTCGTCTCCGCCGATCCGTTCCTCGCCGCGGGGCGCGGAACCTATCTCGACGAGCTCCTCGCGGGGGCGACGATGGCGAACCAAATGGAACGCACGGGATACATCGAGCTTTCCGCAGAGGCGATCGCCGCGCTTGGGCCGACGACCGTGCTCGGCGTGACGGAGAGCGCTGCGGGCGCCGCGCGGATGCGCGAGCTCCTCGAGCGCGTTCCGTGGGGCGAGAAGGGTGCGCCCGCGATCTCGGTCTCGGCGCTGCCCGAGCTCCTGTCGCCGAGCCTCGTGGCGGTGGCGAAGCGCGACGAGCTGGTGCGCCTCGCAGAGGCCGCGCGGTGAAGCGACGGGGATTCGCGATCCTTCTTGCGTTCCTTGTGGTCGGCGCGCTCCTTCGCGTCGCGGTCGGGCCCGTGGCGGTCGATGGCGGCATTGCGCTTCGGCTCGGCGTGCCTTCGGGCGAGGTCCTCTCGCTGCGGGGGCTTTCGGTGCTCTCCGCGCTCGTCGTCGGCGCGGCGCTCGGGCTGTCGGGGCTGTCGCTCCAGACCCTGCTGCGCAACCCGCTGGCGTCGCCCTTCGTCCTCGGCATCTCGAGCGGCGCTGGCTTCGGCGTCGCGTGCGTCCTCGTGCTCGGCTACCTCTTCGCGTGGGGCGGAAACTGGGTGGGCGAGGCGTTCGGCGCCGTCACGGGCGCCGCCGTTGCGCTCGCCATCGTGTCGCGCTTCGGCCGCGGCGGCGATGGCCACGACCCGACGACGCTCGTCCTTGCGGGTGTCATCCTCGGCTCGATCTTCAGCGCGGGCACGGTGCTCGCCGAGCATCTCGTGCCGCACGGTCTCCGCGGCGACCTCCTCTCGTGGATGGCGGGGCGGCTTCCTGAGATTCCAGACCGCGGGATCCTTGGGCTCGTCGCGGCGGTCGTCGTGCTCGCGTGGCTTTCGCTCGCCGCGCGGGCGCGCGCACTCGATGTCTCGATGCTGTCGGACGACGAGGCGCGCTCGTCGGGCGTGATGCTTGCGGGCCTGCGCGGCAACCTCTTCTGGACGGGCGGCATCCTCGCGGGGGTCGCCGTCGCCTACGCGGGCCCGATCGGCTTCGTCGGGCTCGTCGGGCCGCACCTCGCGCGGCGCCTGCTCGGTCCGCACCACGCTGCGCTCGTGCCTGGATCCGCGCTCGCGGGCGCCGCGCTCCTCGTCACGGCGGACGCTGCGCGGCAGGTGATCGACCTCGGCAGCGGACGACTTCCCGTCGGCGTTCTGACGGCGCTCGCGGGCGGCCCCGCGTTTCTGTGGCTTCTCCGCAAGGGGGCGTTCCGATGAGCGCGGCGGTCGAAGGGCTGTCGCCTTCGCGTGCTCCGCTCCTCGAGGCGCGCGCCGTGGCGCGGCGCTACGGCGACACGCAGGCGCTTGCGGCGACCTCGCTCTCGATCGAGGTGGGCGACATCGTCGCGATCGTCGGCGCGAACGGAAGCGGAAAGAGCACGCTCCTCCGCGCGCTTGCGGGCATCGTGCACGGCGAGGGCGTGTCGGGCGAAGTGCGGATCGACGGACGGTTCCTCGTGCGCGAGGAAGTGGCGCGGGTGCGCGCGTTCGTGCCGCAGCGGCCCGAGGTGGCCGCGGACTTCACGGCGCGCGAGGTCGTGGCGCTCGGGCGCTTCGCGCGCGGCCACGACGCTGCGGCTGTCGAGCGCGCGCTTGCGGCGGTCGGCCTCTCGCACCGCGCGGACCGGCCTGTCCACACGCTCTCGGGCGGCGAACGCCAGCGCGTCGCGGTGGCGCGGGCGCTCTGCCAACTCGACGGCGTGGAGCGGCCGATCCTGCTCCTCGACGAACCGTTCAGCGGGATCGACCCTGGGGAGGTCGCGCGGATCGTGGCCGCGCTGCGCGCGCTTGCAGAGCGTGGCGCCGTGGCGCTGTCGATGCACGACCCGGGCCTTGCGCGTGCGGTCGCAACGCGCGCGCTCGTGATGCGTGCGGGCGAGGTCGTCGCGTCGGGCGATGCGGCGTCCGTGCTCGAGCCCGGGCTCCTCGGCGCCGCCTATGCGGCCGAGATGGAGCGCGCAGACGGCTGGATTGCGCCCGTCCTTCGGCGACCGTTCCCGCGATGACGCCCGCGGCCCGCGCCGCGCGTGGCTAGACTGCGCGACATGGGACCTATCGGCTGGGCGATCGCCATCATCATCCTCCAGGCCGTGATCGGCACGCTCGCGAAGAAGGCGCAGGAGAAGCGCAACGCCGAGGCGCGTCGCGCGGCGCAGCAGGCGGCGTCTGCAGGCGGAGGGCCTTCCGCGCCCCCAGCGTCCCCTCGACAGACGAAGACCACCGTGCGCGTCGAGCGCAAGGATCCGCGCACCGCAGAGACGGCCACTTCGGCGCAGCGCGTGGTGGTGCGGCCGCCGACGGCGCCGCCGACCCGCGCCACACCGACGATGCCGCCGCGAGGCGCGGCCCCGCTTGATCCCGCCGTCGCGATGGCACGCGCTGCGGAAGAGGCCCGCGCGGCCGCCGAGGCCCGCGCCGCCCGCGAGGCGCGCGCGGTTGAGCGTGCCCGCGCAGAGGCATCGCAGCGCAACCGTGCGGCGACCGGCTCGACGCGCGGACAGGTGCGAACCGTGCAGCCTTCGAAAGATCGCTTCTCGGTGAAGGCGAAGCCGGGAACGCGGGGTGGACAGCAGCCAGGGCGCCCGCCCGTGCCGGCGCCTGCGGAGCGTGAGGAATATGCGGCGCTCCAGAGCACGAAGCGCGTCCGCGAGTCGCTTGAGCGGGTGCGTGCCGCCGAGCGCCGAGTTGGCGGGGGGCACGAGACAGGAGCGGTCTCCGAGTCGGACAAGGCGGCGCGGCGCGCGTCGAATCGTGCCGCGGCCCTGCGGACGCTTCTTTCCTCGCGGGATAGGGTCCGCGAGGGCGTTGTGCTCGCCGAGGTGCTCGGCGCGCCGCGCTCAATGCGGCCGTTCGGTGCCGTCTGAGGCCTCGGGATTCGCCGCCGGTTGATTCTCGGACAGCGCGCGGCTTGCGTTGGGCGATCGTTTTCGAATCTGCGCGGAATCGGCGCGATCGTGGCTGATCGTCGGAGGTCGGTTCGAGGGCCCACCTCGTGAGAACGGGGAATTCTGCTATCCTCCCGCCCCAATCGCGGCCGAGCGGCCGCGTCGAGAGACGGCTACCCGCCGAAACACCCATGATTGACATCCGCAAGCTCAAGGAACTCGTGCGCCTGATGGTCGAGAACGACCTGACCGAACTCGACATCCGCGACGAACAGGAGACGGTGACGGTCAAGCGTCCTGGCGTGCATGCCGCCCCGCAGGTGATGATGCCGCAGATGGCGATGCCCGCCTACGCGCAGCCCCAGCAGGCGGCGCCCGCGGCCGCGCCCGCGGCGGCTGCGCCTGCGGCCGCGCCGAAGGCGGAAGCGCTTCCCGCGATCGAGAGCCCAATGGTGGGCACCTTCTACGCGGCGCCTGGCCCCGACAAGTCGGCATTCGTCTCGGTCGGCGCCAAGGTCGGTCCCGACACCACCGTCTGCCTCATCGAGGCCATGAAGATCTTCAACGAGATCAAGGCGGAGACCTCGGGAACGATCGAGGAAGTCCTCGTCAAGAGCGGGCAGCCCGTCGAGTTCGGCCAGCCCCTCTTCCGCATCCGCCCCAACTGATCGCGCCTCTTCCCCTTCGGAAGCAACATGTTCAAGCGAATCCTGATTGCGAATCGCGGCGAGATCGCGCTGCGCGTCATCCGCGCGGCCAAGAGCCTCGGCATCGAGACCGTGTGCGTCTATTCGACCGCCGACAAGGACGGCCCGTGGCTCGAGCACGCAGACCAGGCCGTGTGCATCGGGCCTGGCCCGAGCCCGCAGAGCTATCTCCGCATCGACCGCATCATTGCGGCGGCGGAGGTGTCGCGCGCCGACGCCGTGCACCCCGGCTACGGCTTCCTTTCTGAGAACGCGCACTTCGCAGAGGTCTGCCGCGATTCCGGCTTCGAGTTCATCGGCCCGTCGCCCGAGGCGATGGCGCTCCTTGGCGACAAGGTCAGCTGCAAGAAGATGGCCCGCAAGGTCGGGACACCCGTCTTCCCGGGCACCGAGGATGCGATCGAGGACATCGAGGAAGCGGTCAAGGTCGCAGGCGAGATCGGCTACCCCGTCATCGTGAAGGCGGCGGCGGGCGGCGGCGGGCGCGGCATGCGCGTCGCGCGCGACGAGGCGCAGCTTCGCGCTGGAATCGAGAGCGCGCGCCAGGAGGCCACCGCTGCGTTCGGCAACGGCAGCGTCTACATCGAGAAGTTCCTCGAGCACGCGCGTCACTTCGAGGTCCAGACGATCGGCGACAAGCATGGCAACGCCGTGCATCTCTTCGAGCGCGACTGCTCGAGCCAGCGCCGCCACCAGAAGCTGATCGAGGAGGCGCCGAGCCCCGGCGTCGACCCCGAGAAGCGCAAGAAGGTCTGCGAGAGCGCGGCCTCGCTCATCGCGAGCGCGAAGTACTCGGGCGCCGCGACCGTCGAGTTCCTGATGGACGCGAAGCAGAACTTCTACATGCTCGAGGTGAACACGCGCGTGCAGGTCGAGCACCCCGTGACCGAGATGATCACGGGCATCGACATCGTGCGCGAGCAGATCATGGTCGCGTCGGGAAAGCCGCTGTCGGTCAAGCAGTCCGACATCAAGGTGACGGGCCACGCGATCGAGTGCCGCATCAACGCAGAGGACCCTGACCGCGGGTTCATGCCGCAGGCTGGCCTCATCGAGACCTTCGTGCCGCCCGGCGGCCTCGGCGTCCGGCTCGACAGCCACGCGCGCACGGGCTACCGCATCCCGCCGAACTACGACTCGATGATCGGGAAGCTCATCGTCCACGGCCCGACGCGCGACATCGCGATCGCGCGCATGAAGGTCGCGCTCGACGAGTTCAAGATCGGCCCCGTGCGCACCACGATTCCGCTGCATCGCCGACTGATGGACAACCCCGACTTCGCAAACGCCACCTTCGACATCCACTATGTGGAGCGCCTCCTGAAGGCCGACGAGGCCGCGAAGGCGGAGAAGGCCGCGAAGTCGGCCGCGGGCTCGAAGGAGAAGGTCACCGCATGAGCGCGGCCGACCCGAGCGACGAAGTGACGCTCGCCGACATCGTGGCCGCGCGGCAGCGCATCTTGGGCGGCGTCGAGCGGACGGCCTGCCCATATTCGCCCGCGCTCTCGCGCCTCACGGGCTGCGAGGTCTTCGTCAAGCTCGAGTACCAGCAGCGCACGGGCAGCTTCAAGGAGCGCGGCGCGCGCAACGCGCTGCTCCAGCTGCCGGCCGCCGCGCGCACGGGGGGCGTCGTTGCCGCGAGCGCGGGCAACCACGCGCTTGCGCTCGCCTGGCACGCGCGCGACCTCGGGATTCCCGTCACGGTGGTGATGCCGCGCGTGGCGCCGCTCGTGAAGCAGGCGCGATGCCGCGAGCTCGGTGCGCGTGTCCTCATCCACGGTGCCAACATCGCGGAGGCGAAGGACCTCGCCGACGAGCTCGTGGCGAAGGAAGGGCTGACCTATGTCCACGGATTCAACGACGCCGCGATCATCGCGGGCGCAGGGACCGTCGGCCTCGAGGTGCTCGAGGAGGTGCCCGACCTCGACGCGGTCGTAGTGCCCGTCGGAGGCGGCGGACTGATCGCGGGGGTGGGAATCGCGGTCAAGGCGCTGCGGCCCGAGGTGCGGGTGATCGGGGTCGAGCCTGAGCGCGCCGCCAGCTTCGCGGAGGCTCTTCGCACGGGCTCGCCGCGGCGCATCGCGATGCAGCCGACACTGGCGGACGGCCTCGCGGTGCCCGAGGTCGGAAAGCGCGCGTTCGAGCTCGCGCGGAAGACCGTGGACCAGGTCGTCGGCGTGGGCGAGGAGGCGATCTCGCTCGCGATCCTGCGGCTTGTTGAGATGCAGCACGGGGTGGTCGAGGGAGCGGGGGCTTCTGCGCTCGCGGCGCTCTTCTCGGACGACCTGAAGCACCTCGCGGGCAAGAAGGTCGTCCTCCTTCTCTGCGGCGGCAACATCGACCCGCTGGTCCTCGCGCGCGTGATCGAGCACTCGCTCGCCGTCGACGGGCGCATCGTGCAGTTCGCGGCGACGATCAGCGACCGCCCCGGCGGGCTCGCGGACCTCGCGGCCACGATCGCATCGACGGGCGCGAGCGTGCAGGACATCCGTCACGAGCGCATCTTCGGCGGGCCCGATGTCTCGCGTGTCCGCGTGGCGTGCACCGTCGAGGTGCGCGACGCAGCGCATGCCGACGAGCTGCAGGAAGCGCTGCGCGCGCGCGGCGTGGCCGTCCACGAGCGCGTTCGCCCTGCGGGCGAGCCCCGCGCCTGACGCCCCGACTCGTTCGGGTGACGGTGATAAATCCCGATTTCCCCGCGCAGCATGCGCGACCGTGCAGATCGCGGACCTCGGCATAGGGGCAATCTGACGCACAACACGCACATTCGGCACAAGCGCCTGAACTGTCGCGACCGTCCTGCCGATCCTGACTGCACAGGGTTGGGTCGTTCCGACGGGGAGTCGGACGCCCGCGAAACGAGAAGGGAGAAGGATCTATGCGTGACGGTTATCAATTTGGCGAGAAGGACGTGCTGACCACGGGTGAAGTCGCCCGCATCTGCAATGTGGCCAGCCGCACGGTGAGCAAGTGGTTCGACTCGGGTGCGCTGCAGGGATATCGCATCCCCGGCTCGAAGGACCGCCGCATCCCCGTGTCGAACCTGCTTCAGTTCATGAAGAAGCACAACATTCCGATGGACGGACTGATGAGCGGCGCGCCGCGCGTGCTCATCGTCGACTCGGACACCGCGACGGCGGAGACGCTGCGTAAGGTGCTTGCCGAGCAGACGCGCTACGACGTGAAGGTCGCCTCGGGCGCCTTCGCCGCGGGCGCGGAGTGCGAGAAGTTCCGCCCGCATGTGATGCTCCTCGACATCCACATGCCTGAGAACGAGAACGGCGCGTTCTGCAACTTCGTCCGCAACTGCGAGGACCTGCAGATGACCAAGATCATCGGCATGTCGGGCCGCCTCACCGAGGGCCAGGTCAACCAGTTCGCGGGACGCGGCTACGACTCGATCCTGCGCAAGCCCTTCACGGTGCGCCAGGTGATCGAGGCGATCGAGAGCGCCCACGCCATCGTCGCCTGAACGGCGCGCCGGCGAACGACGACAGCCCTCGGCGCCTGAATGAAGCGCAGGCACGCAGCGGCACTGAAGACCCTGTCTCCTTCTCAAGAGGAATCCACGCGGGAGCGCCGATCGGCCGCTCCCGCGTGCTTTTTGGCGTGATTCGGGCGATCGGCGGCCACCGACAGCTTGGAGCGTGCGACACGAAAATCAGGGGTGCCCGCATGCTTCAGCATGCGGAACGCGTGGTGTCAGCCTTCGACTCCGGCGGTTTGCGTTCCGCAGGTTGAAACCTGCGGGCACCCCTGGTGAGCGACTCCGACGACCTGAACCGCACGCCACGAAAATCAGGGGTGCCCGCATGCTTCAGCATGCGGAACGGATGACGCCAGCCGTCGACTCCGACGATTGTCGTTCCGCAGGTTGAAACCTACGGGCACCCCTGGTTGGCGACTCCCACGACCTCAAC
>WGMP01000030.1 GCA_016124975.1 Phycisphaera sp.
CGACACGACGATCATGTGTGGGGACTCCGACGATCTGAATCGTGCGACACGACAATCAGGGGTGCCCGTGGACTTCAGTCGGCGGAACGGGTGATGTCAGCCGTCGACTCCGACAGTTGGCGTTCCGGGGACTTCGTCCCCGGGCACCCATGGGTGACGACTCCGGCGGTGTGGATCGTCCGACACGACAATCATGTGTGGGGACTCCGACGATCTGAATCGTGCGACACGACAATCAGGGGTGCCCGTGGACTTCAGTCCGCGGAACGGGTGATGTCAGCCGTCGACTCCGACGATTCGCCACGCGCGAAGAAAAGCCCGCTCCGCATGCGTCTGCATGCGGAGCGGGCGTCGTCAGTCGTTGAAACCAGCCGCTCGCGCGCTCAACCCCAGTTGCCGAGCAGCACCGAGAGGTCTGCCGCGCCGACGGAGCCGTCGCCATCGATGTCTGCGGTCGGGTCCGCCGAACCCCACGCCGAGAGCAGGATCGAGAGATCCGCGCCGTTCACGACGCCGTCGCCATCGAGGTCCCCCGGAACAGACACCACCTCGGGGCATCCTTCGAACGCCGCGATGCGGTTGCGCGTGTCGGTGCCGATCGTGGTGAACTGTCCGCCGAGGGCGAGGAGGTCGGCGCCATCGCCGCCGCCGCCCTCGATCACGAGCGCGTTGAAGACCGTGCCGTTCGCGCCGCCGCCCCACTGCTCCCAGCTGGTGCCGTTCCACTTCGCCATGCGGTTGATCGGCGTCGCGCCCGAGGCGGTGAAGGTGCCGAACGCGTAAAGCGCGTCGCCCGTGCCGTCGTTGTAGACCGCGAGCTTCCACACGATTCCGTTCGCGAAGCCGTCGCCGACGGCCGACCAGTTCTTGCCGTCCCACTTGGCGACGCGGTTCGCGGGCACGCCGCCCGCGGTCACGAAGGTCTGTCCGCCGACATAGAGCGCGGGGCCCGTGCCGTCGTCGAAGGTGACCATCGTGTTGATCGACGGGCTCACGCCCGAGCCCGTCACGCCCGAGCCGACCGCGGACCAGCTCGTGCCGTTCCAGCGCGCGATACGACTCGCAGCCACGCCATCGATTGAAGTGAAGCGGCCGCCGACATACAGCGCGGGGCCCGTGCCATCGTCATGCACATGGCTCGTGAAGATGATCAGCGGCACGTTGCCCGCGATCGGCGTCGTGCCGAGCGCGTGGAACGCCTTGCCGTCGTAGCGCGCGATGTAGCTTGCGCTCGTGCCGCCGATGTTCTGGAAGTTGCCCGCGATGTAGAGGTTGTCGCCCTGGCCCGAGTTCCACACCGTGAGGCCCCACAGCTGGTTCGAGAAGAGCTCGAGTTGCGCGCCGATCGAGTTCCACGCGGAGCCGTCCCAGCGCGCGAGCTTCGCGGTGCCAGGCACGCCGCCCGCGAGGTCGAAGTAGCCCGCCGCGTAGAGACTGCCCTGGAAGCTCGCGAGCGCGTAGCACTCCGCGTTGCTCAGGCCCGTGCCGAGCGGGGTGAACTCGAGCGTTCCCGCCTTGTCGCGCGCCACCTTCACGATGCGGGGCGCAGCGACGCCGCCGATCGTGGTGAAGCTGCCGCCGACATAGACCTCTGGCCCGTTGCCGTCGTCGTGATACGCCACTCCGCCCGCGAGGCCCGAGTCGGGTCCGATCGGACCGATGTCGGGAATGAAGCCGGGCACGCACTCGTCGCCCGCATGTGCGGCGAGGGAAGCGGCCATGGCACCGAGGACAGCGGCCACCGACATGAGGGGCGCGCGGCGGGTCTTCTGCATCATCAAACTCCGTAATGAGGGGACTTCGTCGCGCCGCATGCGCACCCGACGGGCGCACGGCATGCGGCGGACCAAGACTGTACAGGCGGCCGCGCGGCGATCAGCGCATCATTCGCGCAAACACCCAAACTTCGAACGCAACGCGCTGCGGCGCAAGGACTCAGGTCCGCGACGGGGCCGTCTCGAGCCGCCCGAGAACCTCTCGCAGCTCGGTCGGCTCGATGCGGAACGCGCCCGCGAACGGACGCGCCTGCACGGCGATCACGCCGAAGCACGCGGAGATCGCGAGCGTGACGAGCGTGAGCGCAAGCACGCGGCCGCGGCGCGACTCGCCGTGCAGCGCGCCGATCGAGACGAGGAGCAGCGTGGCGAGGATGACGACGACACCCCAGCGCGGCGGCGTCATGATGCGCAAGCCGTCGCGAATGCGCAGGTCGCGCGCGTCGTCTGCGGCCTTCCACAGCTCCTTGAGCTCGTCGACGCCCGTCGAGCGCACCGCGGTGCGCAGCGCCACGAGCTGCGGCGGTCGGTTGCGGTCGGTCGCGGACTCCGCGAGCGTCGGCCACTCGACCGAGACGAGATGGCGCACATACGCCGCCGTCCGCTCAAGGACGACCGCGCGCTGCTCGGGCGGCAGATCCTCCGCCTCGTCGACGATCGCCGACAGCGCGGCGGCCTCGTCGACGACGGCCCCCTGTACGCGCTCGTTGCGGTCCCAGAGCCACACGGCGTTGAAGGAGATCAGGAGTCCGAAGGCGAGCGCGACCTGCGAGGTCACCTCGGCCTCGAAGCGGCCGAGCTTGCGGCCGTCGGCGCCGCAGATCACGGGCACGACGAAGCGGTGGATGACGAATGCGACAAGCGCCCACACGCCCGTGACGAAGAGCACCACCACGGGCGACGGCCACAGCAGCATCGCGTCGATCAACTGGGTCATTGCGGCAAGGTACCATCGCGGGATGCGCGGACACGCGTCAAGCCTCACCGACGAACCGTCGCCCTTCATGCGGGCGATCGATGCCTGGTCTGCGCGTCCGCTCGCGCAGGTCGTCGTCGTGGCGGTGCTCGCCGCGTGCGCGTATCTCGTGGGAATCGCAGCGGTCCCGACCACCGACCGCGACGAGCCGCGCTTCGCGCAGGCCTCGCGCCAGATGGCCGAGAGCGAGCGGCTCGCGGACTGGGTCATCCCGCGCGTCGGCGAGGAGATCCGCCTCAAGAAGCCGCCGCTCATCTACTGGGTGCAGGCTCCGACGGTGCTCGCGATCACGGGCGGCGACCCGTCGCGCGACGCGATCTGGATGTATCGCCTTCCGAGCGCAGTCGCCGCGTTCGGCGCAGGGCTCCTCACGCTCTGGCTCGGGCGCGCGATGTTCGGCGGGCGCGTCGGGCTTCTCGCTGCGTCGATGCTCGTGGTGTCGCCCGTCCTTGCGACCGACGCGCACATGGCGCGCGCGGACGAGGTGCTTCTCTTCACGACGACGCTCGCGATGTGCGCGCTGTGGCGGCTCTGGCGCATGCACCGCGCCGATCCAGTGGCGCGCGGCGGGCTTCCGCTCGGTTCGGTCGCGCTCCTCTGGGTCGCGGTCGGGCTCGGCATCCTCGCGAAGGGGCCGATCACGCCGTTCGTCGCTGCGACCTGTGCGCTCGGCTGCGCGGCCGCGCGTCGCGAATGGCGCTTCATCTGGCGGTTGCGCCCTTTCTTCGGTCTCGCGCTCCTCGCGGCGCTCGCGACGCCGTGGATCTGGCTCGCCGCGCGCGAGGTCGGCTGGGACACGCTCAAGGCCGCGTTCGAGAAGGAAGTGCTCTTGCGCGCGCGCGAAGGCGCCGAAGGCCACGCAGCGCCGCCGGGCTACTACCTCGTCACGCTGGTCGCGTTCTTCTTCCCGGGCTCGCTCCTCACGGGCCTTGCGTTCGGACGGCTCGTCATGCGCGCCTTCGCGGCGCGCGCGGCCGCGGGCGCGGGCTTCCTCGCGCGGATGCGCGCGCGCTTCGCGAGCACGCGCGGCCGCGACATGGAGATCTTCCTCTTCTTCTGGGCCGTGCCGACCTGGCTCGCGTTCGAGCTCGTCGTGACGAAGTTCCCGCACTACATCCTGCCGATCTACCCCGCGATCGCGCTCTTCACGGCGCGGTGCGTGCTCGGCGGCCTGCGCGCGCTGCCGAAGCCGCTCAACGCGGGCGACCGCTTCGGCTACGGCGTGTGGATGGTGGTCGGCTGCGTGCTCGCGCTCGCGGGGCCTGCGCTCTACTTCACGCTCCAATCGCTCGGGAAGACCGCGATGCCTCTGCCTTCGTGGCCGCCGCTCGAGGACGCTTCGCTGCGCGCGTTCGCGTTCGCGTCGCTCGCGTCGCTGTCGGCGGTCGCGCTCATCGTGCTCGCGTGGCGCGCGGCGCTCGCAGGCCGCTTTCCGCGCGCGATGGTGCTTGCGATTCCCGCCACCGTGCTCGCCGAGATGGCGCTCTTCGGCGTGTGGATCCCAAACACGCGCTGGATCTGGAACACGCCCCGCGTGGTCGGCATCGTCGCGGCCGACGCGGGGCTGCTCCCGCCCGACGCCGGCTTCCCCAAGATCGCAGGCGTCGGCTATCAGGAAGACTCGCTCATGTGGGCGACGCGCGGCAGGCTCGTCCGCTTCGGCGACGCCGTCGACGACACGAACCGCGAGGCGATCCTCGCGTGGGCGGAAGAGAACCGAGGCGCGTATCTGTTGATCCCACGCAGCTGCGCCGTACACTTCGAGGCCGTCGCCGTGGTCGTCGGCGACCTCCAGGGCTTCAACTACTCCGACGGCGACCCTGTCGACCATGTGGTGATGCGGATCACGCCGTAGGGTCCCCCGAGCCCGTTGCCTCATCTCGACGCAGGAATTCGCGGACTGTCATAGCCGAACGAGACCCGGGTCTCGATGACGAGGCTCGACGAACCGTCGGCTGCGCCGTGCATGGAGGCAGGCGTGAGCTCGAGCTCGAGGATGAACTCGCCTTCGTCGCAGACTCCTTCGGGCACCATCAACTCGATGAACGGGATCACGCCGCCCGGGACCGGCTGCTCGGAGACGACGAGCTCGATCTCGATGATGCGTCCCTCGCCGCCGTCGCAGCGCATGCGTGCGGAGCGCGCAGAAACGCCTGAAAACACGCTGAGACCATGGATCCTGACGGTGTCCGCCGGGCCAAGCCGCCAGCGCACGATCGTGCCTTCGCGCAGCACCAGCGCCCTCGGCGCGAACCGGAAGACCGACCGTGCGAAGTCCTCGTGCGCCAGCGCGGAGAGGGTGGCATGGTCGAGCAGAAGCGCCCAGAGGAAAAGCTCCTCCGCGACGATGCCGAGGGGGTTGCGGCCGGCGCCTCCTCGATCGAGACTGAGCGCGCGTGCGACCTCCAGCATGTCCTGAGGCCTGTCCGCGAGGAAGGCGGGCAGGTCGTCGATCGTGGTGAAGCGACGGGACATCTCGTTCTCCAACTCGGGTGAAAACGCGGCGAGAGGATCCGTCGGAAACGGATGCACCATCGGCCCGTCCAGCACCGACCGCAGCGCGGCCGCGTCTGCGAGCGATCCGTCGGATGCGCGTGTTCCCGTGGCGATCGCGCGGGCTCGGACCCTGAGCGCCGTGCCCGCATCGCCGCCGTCAGGCCTCATGGCGCGAGCGGCGAGGTCGCGGTCGCTCAGGCTCTCGGCGGCGCGCGTCTTCAGCCACGCGGTGACGGGCTGCGCAAGCCATGCGAGCGCGGCGAGGCAGAGACCGAGCACTAGGCCTGTGACGGCGGCAGGCCCGCGGAGTCGCATGAGCCGCGACACGCGCGAGTCGCGGGCGACGAACGCGTGCGGCGGAAGAGCGGAGCGTCCGACCGATACCGCGTGCCCGCACTCGGGGCACCGATCGCCTGCGATGCCGCGCAGGTCGTGCCCGCACCGCGCGCAGTGGCCCGCACGCCGCCTCCTCCAGAGGGCGATCACGGCCGCCGCCGCGAGGCAGAGCGCCGACAGCAGCGCAGCCGCCTTGCGCAAGTCGACCGCGGTGAAGTCGGAACTGAGAACGAAGTCCGCCATCGTGCGTATCTCAAGCCACCGTCACCATACCCGCATGGCGCGCGCACTCCATTGCCTTGCTTCTGTCGGATCGATTGTTTACGGTAAACTTTCACTTCCGCGTCGTCGCGCGGCTCTTCTGCACGAAATCTGGAGCACCTTTCCATGAACTGGCTCGCGATCCCGACCGAAGCGTGGACCTCGCTCACCTATGCGGGCGGCGTGCTTGCGCTGATCGCAGGCATCTTGATCGCGCGCGCCGTGCGCGGCACGCCCGTCGGGTGGCAGCCGATCTGCCGCCGCTGCGGGCACGACCTGCGCACGGTCGATCCGTCGAAGGGCGCGTGCCCCGAGTGCGGCGCGGATCTCACGCGCGCGGGCGCCGTGCGCACGGGCGGACGCGTGCGGCGCGCGGGGCCGATCGTGATCGCCGTCGCGGCGACCGCGGTCGCGGGTGCTGCGATGTGGTGGGTCACGCCCACGCGTGTCTTCAAATGGCGCATGGACCTCGTCGCGTCGATGCCGTTCGACCAGCTGGTCGATCTCGTGGTGTCTGGGCTTGGCGAGCAGGATGATCGCGGCATGGCGCAGCGCGCCATCGACGCGCGGCTTGGTTCCCGCGGCGGCTTTCCTCAACAGGGCGCACAGCGCTCGCTTCCCTCGGGTGAGCTGCTCGATGCGCTGGTGAAGGCGTTCGCGCGCTCGAACGAACCCGGCCGCACCCCTCTCGCGGCGGCAATCGACGGCGCCGCGGGGCAGCTTCTTCGGAGACTCGACGAAGCGGAGCGCGCGAAGCTCGTCGAGCTTGCCGTAGAGGAGATGATCGCCAGCCGCGGCACGGTCACGGACCTCGCGCGCTGCGCCGTGATAACGGACAGGTTCAGCGGTTCTTTCGACAGCGCCATGCTCGACGCAATCCAGACCCGTCTTGGAACGACAGCGGAAGGCCGCGCGGTGCTCGCATCGCGCGTGATCATCGAGGGCGCCGTCGCCTCGGGCGGAACGGTTCAGCTTGGACTGCAGAGCCCGATCGACTCGCTCCGCACCAACAGGGATCCATTCAGGCGCAGGACCGAGACGATCTTCATCGAGCAGGCCGAGGCGGTTTCCGAGGCCGATGGATCGGGCTCCGCGGCGCCGATCCCGCTGCGCGTCTCGGCCGAGTTGGGCGGCAGCTCGATGGGGATGGACATCTCGGTGCCGCCGCTTCTCGCAGATCTCGAGCCTGGGCGGTACCGGCTGCGCATCAAGGGCGTGATCGCGCCGACGGCGCTCGTGCCGACGCGCGACCGGTGGACAGGCCAGACGCTCGCGGCGATCACGGCGGCCGATGCGGCCAAGCTCGAGGGCGCGCGCACGATCGACGACACCATCACCCTCGAGGTTGAGAACCGCCAGTCGCCGCCGCCGCCGCTCGAGCGGGTGGCCGAGCAGTCCGTGCTCGAGGCCTTCGCAACGCGGCTCCGGGGTTCGCGCCTCGATGGGCGGGCAGGCGGCGTCGGGCAATTCGATATCGCAGACCCGCCGCGCGACCGCTCGGGCGTGTCGATCGAGCCGAGCTATCGCTTCGCCATGATCGCGCGGCAAGGCGGGAAGACGCAGAAGATCGGCACCGTCTCGGGCTCAGGCGGCAGCAGGAGCATGTCGGGCGGAGGGCTGCCGAACTCGGTCGATCGGTCGCAGCCGTTCGAGCTCGTGCTCGATCCGATGGCGTTCGAGGACGAGTCCACGCGGATCGACAGGCGCGTCTGGTCGCAGCAGGCGCAGGGCCCGCTGATCTGGGCGCGGTTCACGATGCGCTTCGAGAACGCTGCGGCCGCACCCGAGGTCGTCGTGGAACCGCTCGACGACACTCCAGTCGTCGCCACGGCCGTTGCGCGGAGCGAGGCGCGCGACATGCTGGCGGAGTCCATCGGCAGGCCCGTCCGCACATCGCGCTTCGGTCGCCCGGCCCGCGAAGCAGACACCGCGGAAGTCTCGGTCTCGTTCGGCGCCGTCACGGGCGGCGCGCCTGCACCCGCCGCGCCTGCATCGGATGACGACGCGACGCCGACGAGCGCGGCGCCGCGCGCCCTCCTCACGGGATACCTCGAGCTGCGTGCATCGGGCTCGCTCCTCGCCCCGATCGCGCCCGTCGTCGTCGCGCTCGGCCCGCGCGCGACGAGCGTGTCGTTCGAGATCACGAAGGACGCGGGGAACATCTTCCCGCGCACGATCCGCTACACGCCAGACCCCGCCGTGGCGCTCTCGCGGGAAGCCCAGTCGTTCCGCTACATCGCGGAGCCGTTCGAACTGCGCTACCTGAAGGAAGGCGCTCCGCCCGAGCTCGTGTGGCTCGAGGATCAGAAGCCGTCCGACGGGTCCGTGCAAGCCGAGTGACGCAGCACGCACGCGTCACGGCGTGTACGGCGTCTCGAGCTCCGTCACGACCTTCGCGAGCGGCCTCTCCGTCTCGCCCGTGCGGAGGGCGCCAGGCGAGTACGCCTCGACCTCGACCGTGAAGACGAGCGTGCCCGCGGGCGTGCCGACGGGCGGCGCGATCTCGACGAACTGCCGATGCGCGGCCTGCTCGGGCTCGACGCGGAACGGGACCTCGCGCGTCGAACCGTCCTCGCCGCGCAGCGTCACGGTGCGCACGCGCGCCGCAAGAAGCGTGTCCATCCCGCTCGCGGCGAGCTCGGGATTTCCCGCAACGAGATAGAGGTTCGACGGGTCGATACCCCTCGACGCCGCCGTGCGGCGCGCGCGGAAGATCGACTTCGCGCGGGCGAGGAACGACGCGTTCGACACGAGCGACAGCCGCACCTCCGCGTCCGACTGGACGCACGAGCGCATCGCCTGCGTGCGCCGCGTCTCGGCGACGCCCGTCGAAAGCTTGCTTGGCTCGAGCACCTCGACCGCGATCTGCCGCGCCAGCGAGTCACGGTCCGACACGAGCAGATGGCTCGTCTGCAGCGCGAAGATCCCCGCCCTGTCCGCCGCGAGAAGCTGCCCCGCAAGCGCGTCGGCCGTCGCGGCGAGCGAGGCTCGGTCGATCGCCTCGCAGAGCGCCGCGAAGTCGGCGAGCGTTCCGTCGGGCTTGCGAAGTCCCTGCGCGATCGCGCGCGTACGCGCGTCGTGGTAGCCGAGCACCTCGTTTCCGTCGACGCCGAGCGTGCGCTCGACCATCTCGCGGTCGGTGAGGCCGCGCGCGGCGCCGTCCTTCAGCGCGCGCACGATCGGATCGGGGTAGAGGACGAAAAGCCACGCGCCGAGCGCGACGCCTGCGTTGACCGCGACGAGCTTGGTCCGCGGCGCCCACGCCCATGCGGAGCGGCTCCGCCTCGAGGAGAGCGAGAGGCCGCACTCGGGGCAGACGCCGTGCTGCGCGCCGCGCAGGTCGAAATGACAGCGGCGGCAGCGCTCGGCCACGCGCCTGCGCGCGAGGAGCGACACGCACGCCGCGAGCAGCGCCGCGCCCGCGACAATGCCGCCGATCTCGGCCATCGTGAACGGGTTGAACCAGCCGTCGAGGAAGAACGATGGCACCATCGCGACCTCCTCTCAGGCGAAGAAGGCGCGACTCCGCGCTGCGATCGATGCTTCGTCGTCAGGCGTGAAGGTGCGCTCCGCGCGCGTCGCGACGCCCACGACGCCGAGCACGCGGCCGTCGTCCGCAAGGACAGGCACCGCGACGCTGCCTGCGAGGCCCGTGGCGCGCGCGCCCGGGCGCACATCGCCGCTCGTGTCCTGTTGGATGTTGCAGCTGTTCACCGCGCACTTCCGCTCGGCGGCGAGGCCGGCCATCCCCTTCCCGACGGGCACGACCTTCACGATCGCAAGGACGGGCTCAGGAATGCCAATCGCGGCGCGCAGGTGCAGCGCGCCGTCCGCGCCGGCCGCGTGCACGGTGCCGCTGTCGGCGTTGAGGTCGCGAAGGATCGACTCGAGCGTGGAGAGGTCGGCGGCGCTGAACGACATGACGGGAGGATAGCGCGGACGCCCCACATTCAATCGAGCGGCCGGCCGTCCCAGCGCACGAACGCCTCGATGGCCTCGTATTCCTGCAGGCCGAGCTGGTCGTAGAGCTTCGCGGTCTGCGCGTTCCGCTGCTCGGCGCGCTGCCAGAACTCGCGTTCGTCTGCGCCCGGGAAGAGCGCGCGGTCCTTCTGCGACTGGTGCTTGAAGATCGCGGCGCGCTTGCGGGCGACTTCATCGGGGGAGAGCGGCACGGCCATCTCGGTCTGCTCGACATCCCACTCCTGCCACGCGCCGCGGTAGAGCCAGGTCGTGCACTGCTTCATCCACGGCTGGTCGGCGGGCTCGGCCGCGCACTCGCGCAGCGCGCGGAAGATCGCCGACAGGCACACGCGGTGCGTGCCGTGCGGGTCGCTCAGGTCGCCCGCGGCGTAGACGAGGTGCGGCTTCACGCGGCGCAGGAGCGACTTCACGATCTCGATGTCCTCGGCCGAAAGCGGCTTCTTGCGCACGCGGCCTGTCTCGTAGAACGGCATGTCGAGGAAATGCAGGCGTTCCTCGGGCACGCCGCAGTAGATGCCCGCGGCCTTCGCCTCGCCGCGACGGATGAGCGCCTTCAGCCGCTGCACCTCGGGCGGGTCGACCTCGCCCGGCTTCTTCGCCTTGAGGGTGCGCGCGATGTCGTGCTCCATGCGCTCGGTCTTCGCGCCTTCGAAGCCGAACATGCCGTTGAAGTCGGACGCGAAGTCGAGGAAGCGCAGCGCCTCTGCGTCGAAGACCGCGATGTTGCCCGAGGTCTGGTAGGCGACATGCACCTCGTGGCCCTGGTCGACGAGACGGATGAGCGTGCCGCCCATCGAGATCACATCGTCGTCGGGGTGCGGGCTGAAGACGAGGACGCGCTTCGGGAAGATCTCGTCGCCGGGGCGGTCAATGTCGCCCGCCTGCTTGCGCGACTCGGGCTTGCCGCCGGGCCAGCCCGTGATCGAGCGCTGCAGGTCGCGGAAGACGGAGATGTTGAGGTCGTAGGCCTTGCCGCGGCCGGCGAGGAGGTCCTGCAGGTGGTGCTCGTTGTAGTCCTCGGCCGTCAGCTTGAGGATCGCCTTCTTCGTCGTGCGCGCGAGCCAGATCACAGCCTTGCGCGTGAGTGCGTCGTCCCACTCGAGGTCGTGGCTTCCAGTGTGATTCGCGCTCGCCCACGGCGCCTTGCAGCGCTCGAGCTCGGCGGCGGCGGCGAGGTCGAGGTAGACCTGCGCGTTCGCGTGCTCCTGGAGAAAGCTCGCGGCGACCGAGTTCGTGACCGCGCCCTCGATCGCGCGCGCGACGACGGGAGCCTTGCCTTCGCCGAACGCCATCATCACCACGCGCTTCGCCTCGAGGATCGTCCCGACGCCCATCGTGACGGCGCGCGTCGGAACATTCTCCTCACCGAAGAAGTCGCTTGCGGCGTCCTTACGCGTGACGCGGTCGAGCGTGATCAGTCGCGTGCGGCTCGAGCGCGACGAGCCGGGCTCGTTGAAGCCGATGTGGCCCGTGCGGCCGATCCCGAGGAGCTGGAGGTCGACGCCGCCCGCGGCGCGGATCATGCGCTCGTAGCCATCGCACATCGCGCGCACCTCGTCCTCGCTCGAGGTGCCGTCGGGGATATGTGTGTTCGCAGGATCGATGTCGATCCGGTCGAACAAGTGCTCGCGCATGAAGCGGTGGTAGCTCTGCAGCTCGTGCGGCTGCATGGGCCAGTACTCGTCGAGGTTAAAGGTGACGACATTCTTGAAGGAGAGCCCCTCCTCGCGGTGGAGCCGCACGAGCTCGTCGTAGACGCCCGTCGGGGTCGACCCCGTCGCGAGGCCGAGCACGCAGCGCTCGCCCTTCGCGGCCTTCGCGCGGATGAGGTCGGCGATCTCGCGAGCGACCGTGGCGGAGACCTCCTTCGCGCGGGCGAAGACGCGCGTCGGCGTGCGCTCGGCGGGCGACGCGGTCTCCCAGTAGGCGGGCGTGCGGGTCACGGGCTTCGTCTCGATCGACTGCGCGGTCGGCATGTCGCGATCGTAATGGGAAACGACGCGCGTTACTCGCCCTGACCAAGCGAGAATCCGCGCACGCCGTCGAAGAGGTAGAGGTTCTCCGTCTTCACGACCTCGATGCCCGCCTCGCCGACGAGGCGGAGCGCCTCGACGATGCGCGTCGGCTCGATCGGCGTGTAGGTCGCGCGCGCGTCGTTCACATCGACCGTCGGCCCGACGAAGCGGCAGCGCCAATGGTCGGTGCAGAAGGTCTCGGGGAAGCCCTCGGGCCAGACCTTCACGCCGCGGTTCGTGATCAGCTTGAGCTTGATCACGCCGTCGGTCGCCCGGTCGAGCCTCGCGGCGAGCGCGTCGGCGGTCGTCTCGGCGTCGCAGACGAAGAAGTCGACGCCGCACAGCTCGCGCTTCACCACGGGGCGGCGATAGGCGAACTTGAGGTCGGTGCCCGACTTCATCTCGACGCTCTTGAGCCGCGTGGGCTTGCGGCCGAGGCGCTCGACGACGGCGTCTGCGAACTCGACGGTTCCCACGCGCCTCTTCGAGAGGCCTTCCTGGAAGACATCGCCCGTGTGAAGGCCGTCCTCGAGCGTGGCGAGCCACGCGTTCTGGATCAGCTCCGCCTTCGCGGGCATGCCCATATGGACGAGCATCATGCACGCGGCGTTCAGCATCGCGCTCGGATTCGCGAGGCCCTTCCCCGCGATGTCGGGGGCGCTGCCGTGGATCGCCTCGAACATGCTGATCCTGTCGCCGATGTTCGCGCTGCCCGCCATGCCGACGCTGCCCGTGAGCTCTGCGGTCACGTCGCTGATGATGTCGCCGTAGAGGTTGAGCGTCACGATCACGTCGTAGCGGTTCGGCTGCGTCGCCACGCGCGCGGTGCCGATGTCGATGATCTGCGTCTCCTGGGCAATCGTCGGATACTCCTTCCCGACGCGGCGGAACATGTCGGCGAACATGCCGTCGGTCACCTTCATGATGTTGTCCTTCACGAGGCAGGTGACCTTGCTGCGGCCGTTGGCGCGCGCGTACTCGAACGCATAGCGGATGATCTTCTCGGTTCCTGGCAGGCTCACCACCTTGAGGCACTGGAAGACATCGGTGGTCTGGCGGTGCTCGATGCCCGCGTAAAGGTCTTCCTCGTTCTCGCGCACCACGACCACATCCATGTCGGGGTGCATCGTGCGCACGAACGGGTGATAGCTGCGGCACGGCCGCACGTTCGCGAACAGTCCGAGCGTCTTGCGGATCGTCACGTTCAGGCTCTTGTAGCCCGAGCCCTGCGGCGTCGTGATCGGCCCCTTGAGGAACACGGGGTTCCTGCGCAGCGTGGCCCATGCCTCGGCGGGGATGCCGCTCGAGTTGCCCGAGAGGTAGACCTTCTCGCCGACCTCGATGAAGTCGTAGGAGAGGCCGCACTGCGCGGCGTCGAGGATGCGAAGGACGGCGTCGGTGATCTCGGGGCCGATGCCGTCGCCCTTGGCGACGGTGATGGTGCTGTTCATTGCTTCGATGATCCCTTTCGAATGGGCTTGGCGTGCTCGACGTAGGTCTCGGTGCGGTGAAGGAGGTGCAGCGCGAGGTGCTTGAGGTCCTTGCGGCTGCTGAGTTCGGTGAGCGACGGAAGGTGCTCCATCGCGAACGGAAGCGAGTGCGCCATCTCGATCACGGTCGTCGCGAACGAGCGCGGCATGGGCACATCGCGGCGGCAGGCGACGAGCCGCTCGGCGAGGAACGCGCTCAGGTCCTTGTAGGGCGCGAACAGCCTGCGCGCGTTGTCCTCGTCGACCTGCTTGTGGAGATAGCTCTTCATGCCCTCCTCGATGACGAGGAGCCGCAACGCACGCGGATCGACCTGCAGCGCGGGCACTTCCTTCGGCCAGACGCCGCAGATCGCCTCGACGCATCGGCGCAGCGCGTCGTGCGGGTCGCGCGCGCGCTCGACCTCGCGGCCGCAGAGCTGCCTGAGCCACAGCCAGTAGAGCTGGAAGTAGTACTGGAGCAGCCGCTGCTTGTTGGGGAAGTACTTGTAGAGCGTGACTTCGGTGCTTCCGATCTCGGCGGCGAGCTTTCGGAAGGTGAAGGCCTCGAGGCCGAGCGCGTTCATGAGCGCAAGGCCGTCGACGAGCATGGCGCGCCCGACCTCGCTGCCCTCGGGGTCGCGCAGCGAAAGCGCGGGATCCGGGCGGAGGTGGACGAGCGGCGACGCGGCGGCGACGCGGGCCCGCGGCCGCGCGGCGGCTCGGGAGACGGTGATGGCGCGGCGGCCCGCCATGGGGGCGGGACTATAGCAATGCTAAATCAATACGCAAGTCTTGCTCTGCGCAGACGCGGGCGATGCGAAGGAGCCCCGCCGCAGAGCCGCGCGCAGACGAAGGTCGTGCCCGGCGGGCGGAGTCCGATGGACGGCACCCCCCGGGGACCGCCCGGCACGACCCTCGCTCAGCGCCCGATCACGCGCGACCCGCAGGGACCGCGAGCCCCGGCTCCACCGCCGCCTTGCCCTTGCGGTAGGTCGTGTAGAGATAGATCGGGATGCCGAGGTCGCCGAGGTGCTGCGCGATCAGCGGACGCACGCTCTCCCAGTCGAGGCCGCCGACGCCCGTCGCGAGCTTCGGCATGGCGAGGCTCGCGATGCCTTCCTTGTCGATCGCCTGGCGGAGGTGACGAAGGCAGTGGTTCACGTTCGCAAGCGACGCCTTGCCCGGCTTTGCGCCGTTGGTGTGGTCGCCCTCCTGCGTCATCAGGTTGAAGATGCGCGTGCCGCCCGTGCCGCCCCACATCCAGACCTCGCCGGGCTTCGGGTGCGACTGGTGCGCGTAGTGGCGGAAGTCCTTCGCCATCGACGGCCACTGCTCGCGGAGGGCGAGCGCGAGGCCTTGGTCGAAGTGGTCGTTGGGGGCGACGCCGTGCGCGATCGCCTGGGCGTGCGTGAGGAGGATGTCGCCTTCGACTTCGTGGATGATGGAACGGCTCATGGGGGGCTCCTTTGGAGTTGGGTGCGGGTGACGGTGACGGACGCTGGCCGACGCTGGCGCGCCTGCCCGGTTCAGGCGGCGCCGACGGTCCGCCGCGACCGACGGGGTCGGGCGCAGCGGAGATCGGTCTCATACCACCGAAACCTTTACCAGTATATCTGTGTTTAGCGCCCATGCAACTCTTCGGAAACAGTGCCAGGCACGTGCCAAGGGGTGCCTGGCACTGGTCGGCACGTGCCGGGCACCGACAAGGGACGCGCTGCGGAACAGCGTAAACCTCGAATCCACAATGCCTTGAGACCCTCGGGCGGCGACCTGCGCAAGGTGCACGGCACGTGCCAGGAGGTGCCTGGCACTGGCTGGCACGTGCCTGGCACCGTTTCGGTGCGGCTGGGACTACGGCCCAACGCTCCAACGGGTCTCGACTCCCCACGCGCGGAACGACTGCGGTCCAAACGGGAATGGCTTGGGGTACGCCGTCGAGCCCCACGCGTCAAGCGCTTGCACGGCCGTGACGTCGTACAGCGCCTCGAGCAGCCGATAGGTCGCCCAGTGCGCCGCGAAGCGCCGAGAGGCTTCAGAAGGCTCGAGACTGCGAAGAGCCGCATCCGCAGCGTGGGTGCGGATGTACTCGAGCAGCCCACGCTGCAGGTCGGTGCTCGGCGGAAAGGCCGCGAAGTACGCCGTGTCGTCGTCAAGCACGATCTCAAGCCGCTCGAGCGCGATCGCGATCACGGCTTGCACATCGGCCACTGGATGGTTCGTCGAAAGCGCCGATGACTCGATGAGCTCCGCCAGTGCCTTCCGCAGCGCGTCGTGCCACGCATCCGTCCGATACTTCAGCTCCGCATAGCGGTCAACCGCCTTCACCCACTCGGCCGTGTAGGCCTTGAGCGCGATGGTCATCGCGAGGCCATGCAGTTCCTTCGCGCCGAGATCCTTCTCGCAGAGGCGCTCGAGCTCGCGGGCGACGATCGTCTTGATGCGATCGTCGAACCGTGCTCCTGGCGGCAACGCCCCCAGGAGGCGGTCGAGGAAGTGTCCCCCCTCCTTCACGACCTTCTCGCCGCAGTCTGAATCTCGCTCGATGGCCGAGCGCAGCTCTGCGACGAATCGTCGCTGCGCAGCATGCTCCCCTGTTCCCACCGCGGTCAGCTCCGAGGCATCGGTGATCCAGCAGCGATGCAGGCACAGCGATGCAGCGGACCGCTCTCCCACGGGAATCCGCTCCGCGACAAGCCGCGCGACGCCATGCGCGCCGATCGCGCGTGCGTGCTCCGCCATGGTCGCAGCAACGCGGTCTGCGCCCCTCGCCTCTCCGAGCGCGCACTGAAGGCACTGACTCGCATCCATCTCCTCGAACCACGCGACCACATCGAGCCCATAGGCTGGCGGAAGCCGAATCTCCCGAGCGAGCCATGCCTGCGCCTCTCGCACCGCGATGGCCCGCGCGGCGTCGAGTTCGCCGCGCTCGCCGTCAGAAAGCGTCGTTTCGGCGGAGCGCGACTCGATCACACGAAGCCGTACCGTGAGACGCCAACCCGCGACGGCGCGCTCGTGCGAGGCAGCGATCGCATCGAATCCAACGAAGGAGACGAAGCCCGTCGGGTTCGATCCGTCTGACTCGAGATCAGCCTCGGCACGGCCCACGACACACTCGCCGAACGCGAGCGACGCAAGGAGCGCGTCCTCCGCCGCCTTCGCCTCGTCAAGGTGCCATGATCGCCCCTGCGCAATCGCCGCGCCTGGGGCCTCCACGCTGCGCTCCTCTGCCGACGCCAGCACGAGCCGCGCAAACGGCAGGCTCCGCCAGAGCGGCGACACTGCGCCGAGGAGATCCGCCTCGCTCGGCGAGACAACCGGGCCGAACACACACATGGTCTTGTCGCCCTCGGTGCGAACCGTGGCGATCCCGAACAGCTTCAGTTCACCGCAGCGGGTCGAGACCACCTTGGAAACCGCACGCGGGAGTTCTTGTGCGACGCATTGACCGAGGGCGGGCGCCGCCTCGTCGGGCGGCACCGCCCACGCCATGTCGTGCAACGCTCCGATGATGCCAGCGGAGAAGGCGCACAACAATCCGATCGCACAGCGACGAACCAACTGCGCGGAGCGTTCGAAGCGGGGGCGACTTGCGGGCGCGCGCTCTAGCTGCATGCCAAGTCCTCGAGGGGTGTTGGTGGTTGCAGGCACTGATTGGCACCTGCCCGGCACCGTTTCCCCGACCCCTAAGGCGATGGTTCCCAGCGCGGCGCCGGCCTCTTGCCTGGAGGATACATGTAGTAGTCGTCAAGCGTCAGACGGCGTCGTGCAGGCGCGATCGAAATCGCCCCTCCATGACCCGCGTCCTTGAGTCGCTGGCGGGGAAACGGTGTCAGCAAGGCACGCGGTCCGCGGCCGAGCCCCTCGCGCTGCAGTTCAAGGTGCAGTTCCCACGCTGAGATTCGCAGCGCGTCGCGAAGCCCTTGTTCGCTGCCTCCCTTGGTCTGTTGCAAGGCCAAGCTCAGTGAACCGCGGGTCCGCTGCATCGCCCTCTCGTACACGCCGTCAGGCACCGCGCGAAAGGCCCAACCGGACCAAGGGTCGCTCATCAGCGCCTCGAACGCGCCCGCCCTCTCGATGAGCACACCTTGGGCGAGCGTGCCCGAGACATCCCAGTCCAGCGCTCGCTGCGCAGCCATCTCGTACCAACCGTGGATCTGCTCCTGCCGACGCGCCTCCTCGGCAGGCGGAAGCCCGCCCGTCGCGAGAAGTCTTCCCCACACTTCCCACGCACGGGTCGTCAACTCGGCGTTGCCTCGGTTCCGCGTCAGCGTGACGTCGCCCAAGCTCAAACCTGCCCGAAGGGTGGCTTCATCGTCAAGCGGGCGAGAGAGATATGCCTCGATCTCTCGGAGGAGTCCCTCGCTCACCCGCAGGCCCCCGGGCAGCGAGTCCCCGACGAAGGCCATCGCGTTCCGCAGCATCGACGCATACTCGCTGTCGAATCGCCCCGCTGCCCGCATGGTCAGCTCGCGCACGCGCTCACGCAGGAGATCCCTCTCAGCGCGAAGCCGCCGCTCGGCCTCCACCAGTTCCCAAGCATCGTGCGGCCACGATGTGCACGCGGTGAGCGAGAGAAAACCCTGACCGACGGACGGCAGCCGCTCATCGAGGAGTCCAAGCAGCCGTTCGGCACCGAGCCGTACGAGATGCCACCGAAGCGTGGCGCGAGCCAGCGTCGCGTCTTCCTTCCTGTGCAGCGCGTTCATGAGCGCCTGCCGTGCATCCCAGTATTCAATCGTCGCCACAAGCCCCAAGGGGTCGAGCGAGACGATCGTCTCGATCGACTGACTCGGCTCGGGTTGCGCAAGCCATGCGCGGGCGCTCTCGTCGAGTGCCCGCAGCGCTTCGTCGATGAGCGCAGGGTCGGAAGAGCTCGTACTGGCACGCAGCGCGAGAATCGTCGCCGCCACTTCAAGCCCGCGCACAGCCCGATCATGCACCCCTGCGGCGAAGATCGCTGAGGGCCCTGCCACGACGCCGACGATCTCGACGGGGCTCTCCGCGGTGACCACGAAGACGCGATCGAGCGCGTTGCCCGAGGAAGCAGAGCACAGCTCGCCCACCCGCCGTTCAAGCACAGGAAGCGATGGATCCTGCCCGAGCTGCACGCGGACAGCCAGCGCCCAGGACTCCGCCTCGGCCCGAGGGCCCGACACCGCCAACGGCCCGAACTGTCGCAGCGCGCGCCCCGGCTCGTCGGGCTCACCGTCGTCTGGCGCGCGCGGCGCAGACGCGGTCGGGCGCTCGATGCCTACGAAATCGATCGTCGTGCCGTTCCACTCGGCGCGCCCCGCGAGCGGAACGGCCGTGCTCGAGGCCTCGGGTTCCGACAGGCGAGGCGACTGACCGACCGCCGCGGGACCGAGCAGGACCCCAAGCACAAGAGCGGAGAGCATTGGATGCAGTACTTGCATGCGCGCAGTCTAACTTGCCAATAAGAGACGTTTGGTGCGACAGTAGTGGGGATGTGGGAGCATGCGGGTCCGTCGAGCGTTTCTGTGAACTGCAACCGCGCCAAGAGCGGCGGGCTGAGTACGGGGCGCCTGAGGAGCGCGTCCTCGAGTTGCGCCTGAGCGACTCGAACCACGAGAGCTTTCGCGAAGGACAGAGCAAATCTCAGGCAAGCGAAGTCGCCCCGAAACGCTCGCGAAGAACCTAAGGATTGTGGGAACCCGGCCCCATTGGACCTCCCACCGCAAAGCACTGCATGCAGCCGTTCTCGTAGCTGACTTCGAGGCTATGAAGGTGCACCTCGGTCACGCACTCAGCCCAGCGGCCCGTCGCGAGAAGCGCCCGCGAGACGGCCTCCCCGTGCAGTTCGACCGTGTACGGGACATAGGGGTGACCTTCCGGAACATGCGGCGGCCACATGCAGAACGAGTCGCTCTCCCAGTCAATCTTCTCGCTCTTCGCGATGACTCGAAAGTCTCCATCAGCCGGCGAGGTCGTGGAGCCAGTGAAGCCGACCTCGACCTCGAGTCCGCCCTCCCCGACCTTCAGCGTGAACCCCGAAGTCGTCGTGCTGGTCGCCCCCGAGAAATCGAAGACCCGTTCACCGCCGATTGAAGAGGGAAACTTCCGCCCGATCCCGATGTCCAGAGTGGCGAGGTTTTGCGTTAGCCGGACTTCGGACTGACCAGATGCGGTCGCGCTGCCGGTCAGTGGACAGCCGAGTCGATTCAATTCCCCTTCAAGCTTGATCGTCGCGCTGGCGCGGATCTGCATCTGCCGCTGAAAGTCATCGGGTTCACCGGACGGTGGCGGGAAGTAGTACACCTCCCGGCGAAGTTTTGCCCGCACATGACAGATTCCGTGTTGCTCTTCCGAGTCTCCGTGCATGTCGGGTTGGCATGGGAAGACCCAATACAATATGGGAAGACCATACATCACCCCCCCGACAAAGCGACACTCTGGAATCGCCTGCTGATAGACGCCTGAAGACGCCTTGAGAATGTACGCCCCGGCGGTCCTCGAATTCGCGCTGGCATCCTCCGCAAGCGTCGTCCACAACTCCTCGCATCTCTGCCTCCGCAGACGCATGTACGTTCGATCAGACGCCGCGAGGGTATCCTCCCCGACAAGGCAGTTACTCACACCGGTTATCGCCGTTGGCAAACTCTCACAGCTTGTCCCATCGGGCGTGTAGCGGAGACACGGGCATGTCACCTCTTCTGGTACGAGCATTAATTCAGCGGTAACCCAGGTGCCGCAATCGAGTGCGATCGTGTCATCTTGGAAGTAAGCCGGCGCATAAACGGGCGGAGGCGCGCTGAGTGCGGGTTGTCCCAAACACAGAGAAGAGGCGACCGCAGCCATAACCAGAGTTCCACTGGGGCCTGTTGAGACACGTGTGTGTGCCAGCAGTACTCGGTGCACGAGTTGATCTTGCGCACAGCCGTTGCCTGCGTCGCTTAACGATGCCTCCACAGAAGTTGCGCGCCGATTCATGCTGCCGTTCCTCCAAACCAAGGTCGAGGTCGAACAAGGGTCGCCCCAAGGGCAGATCGCGGCTCTTGTCATCGAAGAGTCCCTTCTCGACGAACTGCTATTGCAAAGTACCCCCCCCCGCCGACAAAATCAAGGCTTGCTTCGTGATTTTGTGAAACTCTGCTCTGCTGGGAACTGTGTCTGGCACGCGCCATGAGGTGCCTGGCACTGGTTGGCACGTGCCAGGCACCGCTTCCCCCGCTCATCTCCCGCGCGCGCTCAGATGCGCCTCGCCGCCGCTACGAATCCCTCGTACGCCCGCCGCACCTCGCCGAGCGAGTCGCCTGCGAACTTGTCGAGGAATGCGCGCGCGACCTCGAAGGCGACCACGTTCTCAATCACCACGCTCGCCGCGGCGACAGCGCTCACATCGCTGCGCTCGTAGGCGCTCTGCACGGGCTCGTGCGTGCCGAACTCGACGCTCGGCATGCCGCGCAGGAGGGTCGAGATCGGCTTCATCGTGCCGCGCACGACGACGGGCATTCCGTTCGTCATGCCGCCCTCGAGGCCGCCGGCGTTGTTCGTGGGGCGCGCGTAGCCGAGGTGGCTCTCGCCGCGCGCGGATTCGTCGAAGTGGATCGCGTCATGCACC
This sequence comes from Phycisphaera sp., assembly GCA_016124975.1. GTDB lineage: Bacteria > Planctomycetota > Phycisphaerae > Phycisphaerales > SM1A02 > QWPT01. The sequence goes on from WGMP01000030.1 coordinate 20,889, forward strand.
GCGCTGCCGAAGCGCGCGCCGCACTCGCGGCCGAGGCCGATCTCGACCGACTTGAACGCCTGGATGCCCATCACCGCGAACGCGAGCCGCGCGTCGAGGCGGTCTTCCCAGTTCATGCACGAGCCGAGGCCGGGGGGCGCCCCGAACACATGCACCTCGCACCAGCCGCCGACTGTGTCCTGCTCGGTCTTCGCCTTGAAGATGAGGTCGACGAGCTTCTTGTCGACCCCCGCGTCGGGGCAATAGACCTCGCTCGCGTCGCGCGCGGCGACGAGCGCGTCGAGCTCGTTCGCGCGGATCGGCATGTCGCTCCACGCATCGCACGCGCCGCGCACGAAGCCGAAGACGCGGATCCCGAAGTGGTCGAGCACGCTGCGCGCCACGGCCCCCGCCGCCACGCGCGCGGCCGTCTCGCGCGCGCTCGCGCGCTCGAGCGTGCCGCGGCAATCGGGAACGAGATACTTGAGGCTTCCCGCGAGATCGGCGTGGCCAGGGCGCGGCCGCGTCACGGGCGGCGTCTTCGCGGCGTCGTCGATGCGGTTGTCCTTGTTCGCGATGCGCACGGCGACGGGCGAACCGATCGTCCTCCCCTGCCGCAGTCCGCCGAGGAACTCCGCGACATCCGTTTCGATCCGTTGCCGCGCGCCGCGGCCATAGCCGCCCTGCCTGCGCGCAAGCTCTGCGTTCACACGCGCCGCGTCGACGACGACATCGGAGGGCAGCCCGTCGACGATCGCGACGAGCGCGGGGCCATGCGATTCACCTGCGGTCTGGTAGCGAAGCGGTCGAGCCATGCACGCATTGTGCCGCGTGTCGCGGCCACGCGCCAACGGCCGCCCGCGTGTCGCCTCGCGCCGCCTCGTGCCGCGTCACTGCCCCGTCGCGACGAGCTTCCAGAGCGACCCCGGGTTGCCGCGGTCCTGCCCGCGGTTGAAGGTCGAGAGGACGACCGTGCCGTCCTGCATCGCATCGATCGACGAGATGAGTTCGCCGCGGCGCTGCGCGATGACGGCGGGCTTCGTGGGCTTTCCATCGATCATGCGGATGCCCCACACGGTGCCGAACACGAAGTCGCCGTAGATGTAGACGCCGTCGAGCGCGGGAATCGCCGCGCCGCGATAGACGACGCCGCCCGTGACGGAGAGCCCCTCGCGGTGGCCGTACTCGACGACCGGCTCGATGAACGGCCCTTCGCCGCGGCCGCGCGCGAACGGGTGGAAGCCCTCGCGCGCGTTCCATCCGTAGTTGCCGCCCTTCACGATGAGGCTGATCTCCTCGTAGGCGTTCTGCCCGACATCGCCCGCCCAGAGGTCGCCCGTCTTCGGGTCGAACGCCATGCGCCAGATGTTGCGCGTTCCCCACGCCCAGATCTCGGGCTTCGCGCCCTCGCGGCCGACGAACGGGTTGTCCGCGGGCACGGCGTAGGGCGCGCCGTTGTCGCCCTTCCTGTTCACATCGATGCGGATCACCTTGCCGAGCCAGGTGGAGAGATCCTGACCGTAGTGATGCGGGTCGTCCGCGGCGCCGCCGTCGCCGATCGAGAGATAGAAGTAGCCGTCGGGGCCGAAGATTCCCGTGCCGCCGTTGTGGTTCGAATAAGGCTGCGGCTGCGTGAGGATCACTTCCTCGCTCGCGGGGTCCGCGGTCTTGCCGTCCTCGCTCACCGTGAAGCGCGAGAGCACCGAGCGCCGCGGCTTCGACGCGGTGTAGTAGGCGTAGATCTCGCGCTTCTTCGGAAATTCAGGGTGGAAGGTGACCGACAGCAGGCCTTCCTCGTTGCCGCCGTCGTTCACGCGCTCGCGGATGTCGAGGAAGACCGCGGCCTCGCTCGTGTCGCTCTTCGCGGGGTCGGCGATGAGAATGCGGCCCGGCTGCTCGACGATGTAGAGGTTCGCGGCGTCGCCCGGGCGCTGGAAGACCTGCACGGGGCGCACCAGCGGAAGGCTCGGCAGCACGGGCTGGAAGCGCAGGCGCGGGATCGCGGGACCCTCGGCGTACTCGCGCGGCTCGGGCGCTGCGCGGCGCGCGGTCTGGGCTTCGGCGGCGGTGAGGGAGAGCGACGCAGCGAGGAGAAGTGCGATGGTCATGGGGTCTCTCGATGAAGTTCGGGCGACGCGGACGCGCGATGGTATCGGCGGCAACGGCCGACCGACGCGCGGATTTCCCTACACTTTCGCACATGCACGCACACGCAGCGCTCCTCTCGTTCCTGTTCGCCTGCGCTCCCGTCGCGGAGCCGCCCGCCGCGGTCGCACCGAAGCCCGTGGCCTTCGATGCGGCGGCAGAGAAGGCCGACGGCTTCGCGGTGCTCTTCAACGGCACCGACCTCGACGGATGGGTCGGCGACACCAAGGGCTACAAGGTCGAGTCAATCGACGGGGTACCCGCGATCGTGTGCCAGCCTGGCGGCACGAATCTGTTCACGAAGGAGGAGTACGCAGACTTCGAGCTGCGCCTCGAGTTTCAGCTGACCGCGGGCGCCAACAACGGCCTCGCGCTGCGTGCGCCGCTCGAGGGCGACCCCGCGTGGGCCGGGTTCGAGTCGCAGGTCCTCGACAACTCGGCGGAGAAGTACAAGGGCCTCAAGGACTGGCAGTACCACGGCTCGATCTACGGCGTGGCGGCCGCGACGGCGACGGCGCTCAGGCCCGTGGGCGAGTGGAACGCGCAGACGGTGACGATGAAGGGTCGGCGCGTGACCGTCGTGCTGAACGGCGTGACGATCGTCGACATCGACCTCGACGAAGCCGCGCCCGAAGGCAAGACCGTCGCAGGCGAGAAGGTCGGCGGGCTCACGCGCGCGAAGGGCCACATCGGATTCTGCGGCCACGGCGACCGCGTGGCGTTCAGGAACATCCGCGTGAAGCGGATGTGATGGCAACGCGTCGCGGTTGATGTGGTTCGGCCGCGAGACGGGAACAACCGGCACTGAAGGTGTTCGAGACGAAGGCGTGCGACGCAACCATCAGGGGTGCCCGTGGACTTCAGTCCGCGGAACGGATGATGTCAGCCGTCGACTCCGACGGTTGGCGTTCAGCAGACTGAAGTCTGCTGGCACACTGGGTTGGGGACTCCGACGGTGTGAATCGTCCGACACGACAGTTATGTGTGAGACTCCGACGATCTGAATCGTGCGACACGACAATCAGGGGTGCCCGTGGACTTCAGTCCGCGGAACGGGTGGTGTCAGCCGTCGACTCCGACGGTTGGCGTTCAGCAGACTGAAGTCTGCTGGCACACTGGGTTGGGGACTCCGACGGTGTGAATCGTCCGACACGACAGTTATGTGTGAGACTCCGACGATCTGAATCGTCCGAC
>WGMP01000013.1 GCA_016124975.1 Phycisphaera sp.
ACGTCGAATCGCGCGGCATCCCGGCTGGCGGCGTCGGCTTCAACTCGCTGTATCGCTGCGGATACAGCTTCGTTTCGCCTCCTTGCCATCCGGGCGCCGCGCGCTTCTTTGGTCTTCGGGGATCCGTCAGACAGAACCTAGCCCGCATAGTCCTCACAGTTCGACGCCAGCGGCGGCGAAGTCGTCGGCTTTCACGGTGCCTGTGCACACTCACGGGGTCCGTGGAGCCGATGCGAGGCGTGGGTACGGATGTCTCGGAAGCAAGGGGGCGCCCGCGAGCGCGGGCATGGGACGGTTCGGACGCATTCGTCCGACCGCTCGCCAGAGGCTTGAGGCATCTCATGATCGATCGCGTCGCCAACTTCGGCTTGCTGCACATGCCCGCACGGCGATGGGAGCGTGGCGCCGTCCACGCAGGACGCTCTGTGCTCCTCGGACTTGCGCTGGCCTCGCTTGCGGGCGGCTGCGGAGACGGTCGGACGGATCAGGCAAGCCGCGCAGCGGCGCTCGCTGACGAACTCGCGCCCGACCTCTCAGTCGGGTCCGCCCAGGCGGCTGAGGCAGGACGGCTGCTGAAATCCGACACGGCCGAGACGGTCGGGTTCGGAGAGTTCGCTGCGTCGCTTCCCGAGGGCTGGAAGTCGATCGACATGCGCGTGAAGGCGCCCATGACGGCGAGCCAGTCGGAGGCGGACCTGATCCGCATGCTCCGCGCGGCCGAGCAGCAGCTTCCGGCGGATGCCGCCGCCCGCGTCGAGGCTGTCCTGCTTCCATCGGAGCAGCCGCACGCAGGGTTCCTCTCGACCTGCGCGCTCATCACGCAGCGCGTTCCGCAGGGGATGAGCATCGCTCAGTATCAGGCCGCAAGCGAGCGCACCTGGACGGGCGGCACGACGAGCGACCCAGGCGCGCGCGCGCAGTGCGGCGCATTCCGATCGACGGAGCGGCCCGGGCCCGGCGGCGCGCGCATCAAGATCTATGTGGCCATCCATCGCGACAAGGGCTATGTGCTCCTTGCGACGGCGAAGGAGGCGGGGGCTGTGTTCGATGCGGTCGACGCGGTGGCGCGTTCGATCGCCATGCCTTCGGGTTCGGCCCAGGTTGCCTCGCCGTTGCCGCATCGCTGAGCGGCGCGATCGGCGGCGTGTGAACGCGCAGATATGGCAGCAGGGGCTCGTCCTCCGATGGGGACAAGGGCTGTGAATCGCTCGCGGGCCGCTTCGACCCCCGCGCAGGCCGCATGCGGTTGTGGGTAGGTTGCGGTGGGCCGTCCGGAGTGCGTTCGGTTCAAGTGGCGGGGCGCGCGTCTCGGATCGCCACGGCTGTCGCGATGCGCGCGGTGCATCGATGCGATGCGGGTGAGGTCGTCATGCAAGGCAACGAGGTTCTCTTCGACATCAGGAACGGGCGCGCCATGGATCTCCTCCTCAACGAGGAGGTCATGTCCGTCTGGGAGCTGGTTCGGCGCCGCAAGAAGCCCGTCGATGTCGCGGAGGTTGCGCGCGCGGTCGATCTCGAGCACCTGTTCGCGCAGCGGGCGCTCGACGACCTCGTCGAGCATGGCCTGATCGAGCCCCTGCGCGTGCGCGCCGACCGACGGACGCCGACCTACCGCGTCACCTGCGAACGGATCGCGATCGGGCTGCGCGCGGACGACGCGACAGACAGGAAGCTGTGGGACGGACTGAGCAGGCGCTTCGAGGAGGCCGCGGACAGGTTGGCGAAGAACCACCTGCCCCTCGAGCAGGCGACCGACGACAAGCGCTCGCGCATGATCTACAGCCTGCCCGTGCGGATCGCGCCGAGCGAGATGCACGAGCTGCGGCATCGCCTCGACGAGCTCGCTGCGTTCCTCCACATGCTGCAGGAGCGCCACACGGGAGACGGCGGCAAGGACGACTACTTCTGCAACTACCGCTTCGAGCTCCAGGTGCAGCCGCTCGCCGAGTCTGTGCGGCCGCAGCCCGTCGTGATGGCGCGCTTCGTCGACCGCGACGCGAAGGACGGCGCCGCACGCGTCGATCCGCTCGCCGCGCTCTCGAAGCGCGAGCGACAGGTGGCGATCGCGCTCGTGCGCGGGCGTACCCGCAACGAGACGGCCGACGAACTGGGCATCAAGCCGGGAAGCGTGGCCACGCTCGCGAAGCGCATCTACCGCAAGCTCGGCGTCTCGAGCCGCGTGGAGCTGGTGCGCTGCATGGACAGGGCCAAGGCCGCGACCGAATGAGCCACGCGGTGGAAGGGCGGCTGCGACGCGGCGAACGCCGCGAGGCGCTTCGCATCACTCGTCACGCAGGGCTCGGGATCGCTCCGCCGAGGCCGGGTTCGGCGTCAGGCCCTGCAGCGGGCTTGCCGTCGATCATGGGCTTCGGGCGCGCGGACTCGCCTGCGAGAAGATCTGCCACGGTGGGCTTCCCCATCGATTCGCCGCGCATGAGCCGGTCGACATCGTCGCGCTGGAGCGTCTCGTACTTGAGGAGCGCCTCGGCGACGGCGACGACCTTGTCCCAGTGGTCGGTGAGGAGCTGCTGGGCCTGCGTGTACGCCTCGTCGATGATGCGGCGCGTCTCCTCGTCGATGATGCGCGCGGTCTCGGGGGAGTAGTCCCGCTCGGGCATGAACATCTCGCGCGAGTCGCTGCCCGCGTAGTTCACGAAGCCCAGGCGGTCGGACATGCCCCACTGGAGGATCATCGCGCGGGCGTACTGCGTGCACATCTTGATGTCCATCGAGGCGCCCGAGCTCGTGTCGCCCGTCTTCCTCTCCTCGGCGATGCGGCCGCCGCAGAGGACGCGCAGCGTCGCGAGGACATGCTTGCGGCCGAAGCCGTAGCGGTCCTTCTCGGGAAGCGAGAAGGTGGCACCCATCGCCTGTCCGCGCGGGATGATCGTCACCTTGTGCAGGGGATCGGCGTGCTCGAGCAGCACCTGGAGCACCGCATGGCCCGCCTCGTGGTAGGCGGTCGCGACGCGCTCCTGCTGCTCGATCTTGCGGCTCTTGTTGGCGCGGCCCCATCGGACCTTGTCACGCGCCTCCTCGAGGTCGGCGAGCTCGACGAAGTCCTTGTCGGCCATCGTGGCGATGATCGCGGCCTCGTTGATGAGCGCGGCGAGGTCGGCGCCAGAGAACATCGGGGTGCCGCGCGCGACCTTCTCGAGGTCGACATCCTCGGCGAGCTTCACCTTCTTGGCGTGGACAGCGAGGATCTGGCGGCGCCCGACGAGGTCGGGCAGGTTCACCGCGACCTGGCGGTCGAAGCGGCCCGGGCGCGTGAGCGCGGGGTCGAGCACATCGGGGCGGTTCGTGGAGGCGATGACGATCACCTGCGTGTTCGCGTCGAAGCCGTCCATCTCGACGAGGATCGCGTTCAGCGTCTGCTCGCGCTCGTCGTGGCCGCCCGAGCTGAAGCCTCCGCCGCGGCGGCGGCCGACGGCGTCGATCTCATCGAGGAAGATGATGCACGGCGAGTTCTCCTTGGCCTGCTTGAAGAGGTCGCGCACGCGGCTCGCGCCGACGCCGACGAACATCTCGACGAAGTCAGAGCCCGAGATCGAGAAGAAGGGGACATCGGCCTCGCCGGCGATCGCCTTCGCAAGGAGCGTCTTGCCGCAGCCCGGCGGGCCCGAAAGAAGCACGCCGCGGGGAATGCGTCCGCCGAGGCGCGAGAAGCGCTTCGGGTTCTTGAGGAACTCGACGATCTCCTGAACCTCCTCCTTCGCCTCGTCGACGCCTGCGACATCGCCGAAGGTGACCTTGACCTGTTCCTTCGTCTGCATGCGGTGACGGCTCTTGCCGAAGCTTCCGAGCATGCCGCCGGGGCCACCGCCTGCGCCGCGCATCGAGCGGGCGATGAACCAGATCACGAGGATGATGAGGATGACGGGAAGGAGCTGGATCAGCACCATCGTCCACATCGAGCGCTCGTTGAAGTTGAAGTCGACGCGCTCGGCGCGCAGGTCGTCGATGTAGTAGTCCTTGGTGTCGTCGACCTTGGCGAAGATCGGCTGCGGCTTTGCGCCGGACCAGCCCTGCACATTCTCCTTGACGACCGCCGTCACCCGCGAGCCGTCGACGACCACCGAACCAGGGTCGATCGCCTTCTGGCGAACGAGGTTCATGAAGTCGTTCCACTTCACTTCCTTCTGTCCGCCCGACGAGGAGCTGAACGCGAGGATGAGGAGGCCGAACAGCGCGGCCGCCATGACCCAACCGAGCACCTGGCGTCCGCCGCGCTGCGGAGGCATGTTCGGGCCACCTGGACCTCCCGGGCCGCTCGGCCGCTGCCCTCCGCGCTGCCCGCCGTCCTCGTCGGACATGGCGAGGCGCACGGGCGCATCGAGGCGCTGGAGCTCTGAGGACGCGCTGCGGAGAGGCTCGTTGGAAAGGGAGTCGTTCATGCGGGGCGAGTCTTCTCGGTTGGAGTCGAACGGGGGCTGGCGGCCGCAGGGCGAAGGCCTCCGCGGGCGCCATGCGGGAGTCTAGGTTGGATCGAACGGTCGGGGCGGGCGTCCGGCCTTACTCCCTCGAAGTCGCGCCCGAGTTTCCGTGTTGTCGGCCAACGCGCGGGCCGTCTCGACGGCCATCGCGATGTTTGCGGGGAGTTCGCGCACCGCCCCGCATGGTTTCGGTGCGCGCGCCGTTCGGCATCGAATCGGCCAAGCGTCGGCCTGCCGGGGCCCGAGCCGCTTTCGCCGCGCCGCTACCACTTCGACTGCATCGCGGACACCAGTTCGCGGGCGAGCTGCTCCACGGCCACGAATCGGGCGAGCTCAAGCGGCTCGCGCGCCGGGTACGACGGAACGAAGAGCGCGACGGACTCGACCCCCTCGCGGCCGACGATCCGTTCGCCGCTGCGAAGGTCGACCCACTCGAAGTCGACGCGCACGCGCACCATCATCTCGTTGGCAAGTCCCGTCCGCGGGTCCTTCGAGCGCTCGACGAGGTCGATCGCCGTGATTGTTCCGCGCAGGACGGTGTCGGCCGAGACCTCCGACGAGACCTTGTACGGCGTCGAGAGCTCGACTTCCTTCACGAGCGCCTGCGCGAGATCGAACTCGAAGTTCCGCAGGTAGCTCTGGTTTCGGAAGATCGGAAGCGCCACGCTGCGATAGCGCGTGGGATAGGGGGAGGACGGCGCGTAGCCCGCGTCGGGCGAGGCAGCGCATCCCTGAAGGATGCAGGCGGCAAGACAGGGCGCTGCGAGGAGCACCGCGAGGAGCGCGGGACGGGAGATCGGGCGAAGCGGAGTCATGGATTCCTCTCCGCGTCGGCAGGCTCGGCCGCTGCGTCGGTCTTCGCAGCCGGGGCCGGATCCGACTCGGGCTCCGCGCTCTCCGCCGCCACTGGCGCTGCGTCGGGCATCTCGTCCCACTCGACGCCAAGCACCTGCTTGCGGAGCGCGCGGTAGTCGGGCCCGCCGCGGACGACGCTTTCGGGAACCTTCTCGAGGATCGAGGGAATGATGCGCAGCGCCTCGATCGCCGCGATCGAGGTGGGATGGCGCTGCACCAGTCGCCGCACCGAGAGCTCGGCCGAGATCGGATCGCCGATCTCGATGTACCACGACGCGGTCGAGAGGAACTTCGCGGCCTGCGACTCCTCGATGCGGGCGAGGAGCGACTTCGTGCCGACCTGCTGCGCGAGGCCCGGCTGGAGCGCCTGCAGCGACTGCAGGCGCGCGCGCGCCTCGAGAAGGCCGCTCGCGTCGTATTCAGGTCCGCGGAAGCCCGCGATCGACGCGTAGATCAGGCGGAGACGCGCCTTGGTGACCTGCGGGCTGCGCGGATAGTTCTCGATGAAGAGGCGGTAGGACTCCGCCGCCATCATCATCTCGCGGCGGTCGAAGTAGTAGTCGGAGAGCTCCATGCCCGCGCGCTCCGCCAGTTCGCTGCCGGGGAGGCGCTCCTGGATGCGGATCAGGAGTTCCTGCGCCTCCTCGCTTGCGTCGAGGATGCGCACGGTGCCGAAGAGCCGCTTCTTGAGGCCGCGCGCATAGCTGCGCGCGATCTCAAACTCGCGCTCGAGCGCGGGGATGAAGACCTCGCTGCCTGGATAGCGGCGCGCGATCTCCTCGTAGTCGAAGAGCGCCTGGAACTCGTCGCCTTCGGCGAGCGTGGCGTCGCCGCGCACAAGGAGCGCGTCCGCGCGATAGGGGGAGAGGGGAAGGCGCTCGAGGAAGGCGTTCGCAAGGTTCTTCGCCCGCGAGGCCTCGCCGCTCACAAGCGCGCGGCGCGCGGCAAGGAGCTGGGCTTCCTCGCTGGCGGGGTCGATCTCTGCGGCGCGCGTCCAGCGGTCGAGCGTGTCGAGCTCGTAGCGCTCCGCCTGCGCGAGCGCGGCGGTGGACGCAGCGAGCGCGGCGAAGGCCGCGAGGGCACGGAGAGGACGGAGGAGCCTCGAGGGCCTGGGCGTGTCCATGAGGGAGGCGATGGTACGCGCGGACGGGAAGACCCTCAAACGAGACCCGGCGGCGCCGCCCGAGGAGCGGCCGCGCCCCGCGCCCCGTGTCCGCGGATCGCATAGGCTTCGCGCCCCGCGCGGCGGATGTCGCGGAGTCCTCGATGGCGATCGCGGTCCTCTTCAACCCCATCTCAGGTTCGGGCCGCGCCGAGAGGGTTGCGAGCGCGCTGCGCGATGCACTTGAGCGCGAGGGCTGGATCATCGAGCTCGTCCCTACGGAGCGCGCCGCCGCGTCGGTGTGGCTCGCGCCGCGGCTCCGAGGGAAGGACGCTGTCGTCGTCGTCGGGGGTGACGGGGCGGTGAGGCTCGTCGCACCCGAGGCCGCACGGGCGCGGGTGCCCCTATGGCATGTGCCCTGCGGCACGGAGAATCTCTTTGCGCGCGCCTTCGGAATGTCGCGCAGCGCGGCCGCGCTCTCCTCCGCGCTTCGGCACCGCGCCACGCGCGAGATCGACCTCGCGGCCGTCGAGCGCGAAGGGGGGCTCCGCGACGACTTCGTCATCATGGCATCGGTCGGGTTCGACGCGTCCGTCGTGCACGCGCTCTCGGCCACCCGTCGTGGCGGGATCTCGCACCTGAGCTACGCGCGCCCCATCCTGTCGGCCCTCGGCGCCTGGCGCCCGAGCCGGCTCGCGTGGTCGATCGACGGAGAGCGCGAGGACCTTGGCGAGGGCATGGTCGTCGTCGGCAACCTGCCCGACTACGGCGCCCGTCTGAACCCGGCGGCGGGGGCGTGCTGCGACGACGGGGAACTCGACGCCGTGTTCATCCCCGCCCGCGGAGCCTTCGAGCTCCTGCCGTGGGTGCCGCTCCTCTGGACGGGGCTCCATCGCCGCCACCGGCTCCTGCGCGAGCGCCGCGGGCGGCGCATCGAGCTCGACCTCTCCCCGCACGCCGAACTCCAGCTTGACGGGGACGCCGCGGCGGGCGGGCCGGGCGGGCGATGCGTCTTCTCGCTTTCGGAAGTCAGGCTGCGGGTGCTCGTTCCTGCCTGACGACGCTGGGCAGGCCTTGCGCTCGCGGACCTGCCCGCACGATCCGCACCCGCCGCGCAGGCCGACATTTCTCAAGTTTTGGCCTTGTTTCCCGCCACTCAACTCCTGCGCCCCGCCTCGCGGGTCTCAAGTCTGCGGCCGCGCAGGCCGATTCCGAAGTCGAGCGGAGCGTCGACCGACGCCGCCGTCCTGACGCAGGCATTGCGGGAAACGATCGCTGGGAGGCTGACGCCATGGCGGACAAGAAGAACGAGACCGAGTCGGAGGAGACGCCGAAGCCCAAGAAGGGCGGCGGACTCAAGTTCATCATCGTCGTGCTGGCGCTGCTCGGCATCGAAGGTGGCGTGCTCTTCTTCGTCTTCTCGTCTGGCAAGCCCCAGACGGTCGAGGCGACCGAGCCTGTCATCGTGGCGAACCCCGAGGACGAGAAGCTCGTCGAGCTCCTCGTGCTCGACGACCGCCTCGTGAACGACCGCACGGGCATCAGCTACCTCTACCAGACCGAGATCTACGTCAAGGTCCGCAAGAAGGACGAGGAGTGGGTGAAGGACGAGATCGAGCGCAGCAAGAACTCGCTGCGCGCGCAGCTCGGCGGCATCTGGCGCACGGCCGAGCCGACCCACTTCCAGGAGCCGCTCTTCGAGACCCTGACCCGCCGCGTCGAGACCGTGATGCGCGAGCGCTTCGACCACAAGTCGAGCGACTCGAAGCCCGTCATCGACCGCTGCGTCCTGGTCGTCGGCACGGGCCTCCGCATCAACCGCTGACGGCGGGGCCTTGCGGCGACGGGTGCCCGCGGGCGACGGCCGCGCAGGAACTGCGCCTGAAAGGCCGAAGGCGCGCGGATGATTCTCTGCAGGCGCAAGCCTTGCGCGGCCGATCAAGGCCGAGCGCGGGGTGGACCTGTAGGACGCAGGTCGCCGCGCACGGTCAGGGACCCTCGTTCCCGAGGCATCAGGCGGAGCCTGAGGAAGGCCTGAGATGGCAGACCCACGCGACAACTCGGCACAGGGCGGCGCGCCCTCGACAGGCAACGCCAGCACCGGGGGTTCCGGCGATGGCAAGGCGCCCACTCCCGTGGGCATGCCCGACTTTTCGGGCGGACTTCCCCATTCGACCGACGCGAGCGGCATCGGGGTCCTCGGCGATGTGTCGCTGCAGGTCCGCATCGAGCTCGGCCGCACCAAGATGCTCGTCGAGGATGTCCTGAAGCTGAACCCCGACTCCGTCGTCGAGCTCGACAAGGCCGCAGGCGACCCCGTGGACATCTATGTGAACGGCCGTCGCATCGCGCGCGGCGAGGTGCTCGTGCTCAACGAGAACTTCTGCGTGCGCGTGAGCGAGATCCTCGAGCCCTACGAGTCGCACGCCTGAACGGCACGACCGCGCGCGGGGAGAGGAAGGCGGGCGGAGCCCGTCTGTTCAAAGCCAGGATGGCCCATGTCGAACACACAGAAGAAGATCTCTGGAACCGCCGCGTCCGTGCGTCTGCGCGCGCGATCGCGCTCGCTGGCCGTCGCGGCGCTCCTCGCCACGCTGGCGGCCGCCTTCGTTGCGGTGCGACCCGCCAGCGCGGCTCAGGCGCAGGGCGCACCGACCACAAACCAGCCCGTGGATGCGACGCAGGGGCCCTCGGTGCCCGTCGCGTCGCCTGTGGCGTCGCCCGCGCCTGCGGCTGCGCCGACGGGAACCCCGTCGCAGAGCCCCGCGGTTCCCCCGACGGGGGAGGCAACGGGCCCCGCGCCTGCGGACGGCGCCGCGAAGGATGCGCGCGGTGGTCCGCTCGCTCCGCCGCCAACGCGCCCGCTTGTGCCGTCCTTCTCGGCGCTCCTTGAGCTTGAGGATGCCCCGCGCGCGCCCGCCGAGCCCGTGGTGATCCCGACCGAGCTCGAGCCCGGGACCCCGATTCCGCCCACCCGCCGCGCCGCCCGACCGGTCGCCGACGAGGCAAGTGGCGCTGGTGCCGCCGACGATGCATCGCGCACGGCCTCGGCGCTCTCGCGCACGGCCTCGCGTGGGCTGGATGCGAAGGGTGAGCGCTCCCTCGCCGCGGGCGCAGAGCCGACGAGCACGCTCATGGACCAGGTGGTGCCGACCGCGCTCGCGCTCGGAGGCACGCTCGCCGCGATCTTCCTGATGCGCTTCATCGTGAAGCGCTTTGGTGGGAACATGGGCGGGGCGTTCGGCAAGGCGAAGCGGCCGTCGGGCGTCGTCGAGGTGCTGGCGCGCTATCCCTTCGCCCGCGGCCACCACATCGTGCTCATCAAGGTGGGGAGGCGCGTGCTCGTCACCCACCAGAGCGCGCAGGGGATCCAGACCCTCAGCGAGTTCAGCTCGCCGGGCGAGGTCGCGGACCTCATCGCTCGCTGCGAGGCGGGCGCGCGCGGCACCGATCAGTTCTCGTTCGACTCGCTCCTTCGCGCCAACGACCGCGAGTTCGACGCACCTCGGCAGCAGCCCGTCCTCCTCGGGCAGGACCGCAAGCCCGCGCCGCGCGCGCCCCGCCCCGCCTCGGGCGTGCGCGAGGCCCTTCCGCCCGCGGCCCGCACGGCCGAGATCGAGACCATCGACCTGACCAAGCGCCGCGGGGTGCTGCGATGACGCTTCTCCTAGCGCAGGCGGCGCCCGCCCTCGAGGGGATCAACCCGATCGGAGTCCTCGAGGATGCGGCGAACAGCGTGCCCGGCTTCGAGGGCGGCCTGAGCGCGACGCTCAACATCATCCTCCTCCTGACGGTGCTCACGATCGCGCCGTCGATCCTGATCCTGTGCACCTGCTTCACCCGCATGGTGGTCGTGCTCGGACTTCTCCGCCAGGCGCTCGGCACGCAGACGCTGCCGCCTTCGCAGGTCATCGTCGGGCTTTCCGTCCTCCTGAGCGCGCTCGCCATGGGCCCGACCTTCACGCGCATGTGGGATGAGGGCATCGGCCCCTACGCGCGCGGCGAGCAGAAGGACCAGATGCTCGCGTGGGAGAACGCCAAGAAGCCGCTGCGCGAATTCATGATCGCGCAGATCGAGGCGTCCGGCAACGTTCCGACGGTGCTGATGGTGCTCGAGCACCGCGGCGTCGACGTGAGCGACCCCGCGGAGATGACCTGGGAGGAGGACGTGGACATGCTCACGCTCGTGCCGTCCTTCGTCATCTCCGAGCTGAAGACGGCCTTCCTCATCGGATTCCGCATCTACCTGCCGTTCCTCGTGATCGACATGGTGATCGCAAGCCTGCTCGTCTCGATGGGCATGATGATGCTGCCGCCCGTGCTGGTGTCGCTGCCGTTCAAGCTTCTGCTCTTCGTCCTCGTCGATGGGTGGACGCTCGTGGTCAGCTCGCTTCTCAGCGGCGTGATGATTCCCGTGGGAGGCACCTGATGGATACCGAGGCACTTGACGCCGTTCGCGACGCGTTCTACCTGATGCTTCTCGTCTCGGCGCCGATCCTCGTCGTCGGCCTCGTGGTCGGTCTTGTCATCAGCATCCTGCAGGCCGTCACGCAGATCCAGGAACAGACGCTCGTCTTCGTTCCCAAGATCCTCGCCATGGTGGCCGCGACGGTCGCGCTGATCTCGTGGATCACCGTGAAGATGATGGAGTTCTCGACGGAGATGTTCACCTGGTCGCCCGTCTCGGGAGGCTGACTGTCCGAGCCACGATCCCTGCGCAGCCGCCTCCGCATGAACGCCGTCGAACAGCTCTCCCAGCATGTCGTGCCCGCCCTGATGGTGGTGGCGCGCGTGTCTGGCCTTGCGTTCCACGGGCCGCTCCTGTCGTCGTCTGCGATTCCGATGCGCATCAAGGCGCTGCTGGTCGTGTCGCTGGGGCTCGCGGTGTATCCGCTGGTCGCTGTCTCGGGCGAGCTGCCGCGCGAAATCACCCTCGGGATGGCGCTGCCGCTTGTCGCGATCGAGCTTGGGATCGGCGCCTTCATCGGCTTCTGCGCGTCGATGCCGCTCCTCGCCGCGCAGTTCGCCGGCCTGACGATGGGCCAGCAGATCGGCCTCGGCTTCGCGCGCTTCTACAATCCCGCGATCGGCGACGAGTCGGATGCGCTCGAGCAGATCCTCTTCTTCCTCGCGCTCGCGACCTTCCTCTCGCTCGGCGGCATCGAGACCATGTTCGCGGCCGTCGCGGGCAGCTTCACCACGGTTCCCGCGGGCGCGGTCCCCGCGCTCCTCGTGGGAGGCACGGACACCACGGCGCTCGCCGTCTTCGTCGGCGCCATGTCGGCCGCGTTCGAGCTCGGCCTCCGCGTGGCGATGCCGCTTCTCGGCATCATCTGCCTCGAGACGGTCGTGATGGGCTACCTCTCGAAGAGCGTGCCGCAGCTGAACGTGCTCTCGATCGGCTTCCCGCTGCGCATCGTCGTCGGGCTGATGGTGATCATCTTCTCGCTCGCCGCGATCGACGAGGCGCTCGTCGACGGGACCATCGGGACTTTCGAGGCGATCCTCTCGGCGACGAAGCCCGAGGTGGCGACATGACCTTCGCCCCAGGATGGAGGAGCCGTGGCTGAGGACATGGGCGAACGCACCGAGGACGCGACGCCGAAGCGGCGTCGCGAGGCGCGCGAGGAGGGCAACATCGCCCGCTCGACCGATGTCTCCGCGGCGGTTCTGCTGCTCGGCGGCATCCTCGTCCTCGCCTCGACGATGGGGCCTCTCCTGTCGTCGCTCGCCTCGCTTCTGGAGAAGTCGCTCGTCGGCGACCACCTCGCGAGCGGCATCCGGCCCGAGGAAGTGATGGAGGTCCTGCTTCCGCCCATCCTCGAGGCGACGCAGGCCGCGATTCCCGTCGTGCTCGCTGCGACCGCCATCGCCATCCTCTCGCATCTGTGGCAGGTGGGCTTCATCGTCACCACGAAGGCGCTCGAGCCGAAGTTCGAGCGCATCAATCCCATCAGCGGGTTCGGCCGGATCTTCGGGCTCCAAGGCGTCATCAAGACGGGCATGGACATTCTGAAGCTCGTCGCCGTCTCGGTGATCGCGTTCTTCACCTCGAGCGCGCTCCTGCCTGAGATCGTGGCGCTTCCCGAGGTGGGGCTGCTCCGAGGCTTCGCGGAGATCGGCTCGATGGGGCTCACGCTCGCGCTTCAGGTGGGCGTCGCGCTCCTCATCCTCGGCATCGCAGACTATGTGTTCCAGTACCTCAAGCACGAGCGCGACCTGAAGATGACCAAGCAGCAGGTCAAGGAAGAGTTCAAGGAGTCGGACGGCGACCCGGAGGTCAAGCGCCGCCGCATGCAGGTGGCGCGGCAGCTGGCGACGCAGCGGCTCCAGACCGCGGTTCCCAAGGCCGATGTGATCGTGACGAACCCCGAGCACATCTCCGTGGCGATCCAGTACGACGCGGCCACGATGGCGGCGCCTCGGATCGTGGCGATGGGCGCAGACCACCTCGCGCTGCGCATCAGGCAGATCGCGATGAAGCACGGCATCCCCATCGTGGAGCGCAAGCCGCTGGCGCGCGCGCTCTACGCGAAGGCGAAGGTGGGGCAGGAGATCCCCGCGGACCACTACAAGGCCGTCGCGGAGATCCTCGCCTATGTCTACAGGCTGAAGGGAAAGACGGCGGCGTGAGCGTGGCGCGTCGCGCGGCGTGAGCGCGGCGGGCGGTGGCGAATCGGAGAGCAGGACGATCCATGGCAACCCAGTCGCAGGACGGCATTCCCGCCATCTTCCACTTCGTGGCGAAGCACCGGCACCTCATCGTGCCGATCGCGTTCCTCGGGCTCATCGGCGTGCTCGTGGTGCCGCTCCCGCCCGCGATCCTCGACCTTCTCCTGTGCCTCAACATCGCGATCGGCGCCATCGTCCTGATGACGACGATCTACATGCGCAAGCCGCTCGACTTCAGCGTCTTCCCTGCGCTTCTCCTCGGCACCACGCTCCTGAGGCTCGTCCTCAATGTGGCCACCACCCGTCTCATCCTGTCGATCAACTCGCCCGACCCCGAGTCCGCCAACGGCGCCGCGGGCCACGTGATCCAGGCCTTCGCGGACTTCGTCGCAGGCTCGAACGCGGTCGTCGGAACAATCATCTTCATCATCCTCGTGATCGTGCAGTTCGTGGTGATCACGAAGGGTGCCACGCGCATGTCGGAAGTCGCGGCGCGCTTCACGCTCGACGCGATGCCCGGCAAGCAGATGGCAATCGACGCCGATCTCTCCGCCGGCACCATTGACGAGAAGGAGGCGCGCACCCGCCGCGACGAGATCTCGCGTGAGGCCGACTTCTACGGCGCGATGGACGGCGCCTCGAAGTTCGTGCGCGGCGACGCGATCGCGGGCATCGTGATCACGCTCATCAACATCATCGGCGGCTTCGTCATCGCCAAGTTCCAGCTCGGCTGGACCGCCGGCGAGGCGATGAAGACCTTCATGCTGCTTGCGATCGGCGACGGCCTCGCGTCGCAGCTCCCCGCCTTCCTCGTGGCCATCGCCTCGGGCCTCATCGTGGCCCGCGCGGGTGGCGGCAAGACGGTCGGCGAGGAGATTCCGAACCAGCTCGCCTCGCAGCCGATGGCGCTCTACCTCATCGCGGGGTTCCTCTTCCTTCTCTCGTTCACGCCGCTTCCCGCGGTTCCGCTGATCGGCGGAAGCATCCTCTTCGGCGGCACCGCCTATGCCATGCAGTGGAAGAAGCGGCGCGAGGCGCTCAACGCCCTCGAGAAGGAGCGCACGGAGGCCCAGCGGAAGCCGCCCGAGCAGCCGAAGGTCGAGGATCTGCTCTCCGTCGACACGCTCGAGCTCGAGGTCGGCTACTCGGTGGTCGCGCTCGTCGATGCCGCGCGCGGCGGCGACCTTCTCGACCGGATCGCGGGCATGCGGCGGCACCTCGCGGTCGAGCTCGGCCTCGTCATGCCGTCGGTTCGCATCCGCGACAACATGCAGATCGAGCCGAACGACTACCGCATCAAGATCCGCGGCGCGGTGATCGGCTCGGGCTCGGTCTATCCGAACCTCCTCATGGCCATGGACTCGGGCGTCGCCCATGGCACCCTCGACGGTCTGCCGACGAAGGAGCCCGCCTTCGGACTCGACGCGATCTGGATCGAGCGCGGGCTCCGCGAGAAGGCCGAGATGGCGAACTGGACGGTCGTCGACGCGACCAGCGTGCTCGCGACGCACCTCTCCGAGCTCGTGCGCCAGCACGCGGACGAACTCCTCACCCGCGAGGAGGTCTCGAACCTGGTCGCGCAGCTCAAGCAGAAGAGCCCGAAGCTCGTCGACGACCTGATCCCGGGCGTCGTCAAGCCGAGCGACCTCCAGAAGATCCTCCAGGCGCTGCTCAGGGAGCGCGTCGCCATCCGCGACCTCGAGACGATCGTCGAGACCCTCGCCGAGTGGACGCCCCACACCAAGGACCACGATGTGCTCGTCGAGTATGTGCGCAACGGCCTGAAGCGCGCGATCTGCGCCCAGTACAGCGAGGTCGACGCCCGCGGACGATCGCGGCTGCGCTGCGTCACCATGGACCCCGCGCTCGAGGACACGATCTCGGGCTACATCGACCGCAATCCGTCGGGGACGACCTTCTCGATCCCTCCGTCGCTCGCGAACCGCATCGCCCGCGCGGTGGCCGAGACGGCCCGGCCTCTCGCGGAGGTCGGCCAGAAGGTGGTGGTGCTCGCCTCGCCCTCGGTGCGGGCCCAGGTGCGGCAGATTCTCGAGCCGCACATTGCGGAGGTCGCTGTCCTCGGGTACAACGAGATCGTCCGAGGGACCGATGTCGAGAGCGTCGGCCTCGTGCAGCTCTCGACGGCGCCGCAGGGCGCGGTCGGCGCTGCCTGAGGCACGGCGCCCGACGGCAGACCCGAAAGATGCGATGATGTGCGCGCCTTCTTTCCTGCAGCGGGCCGAACGGGCCACGCAGGAGAGGAAGCCGCCGAGACAGTCGCCGCATTCCGCCCGACGGCGGAACGCAGGAAGCGTGTGGCGATCGCGGTGATGTGCTAGGAGGGCACTCCGTTGAAGCTGAAGACCTACCGCGCGTGGACGATGGCCGAGGCGCTGACCTTTGTGAAGGCGGATCTCGGCGCCGACGCGGTCATCCTGCACACACGCACCTTCGAGCGGGGGGGATTCCTCGGCTTCGGCAGGCGCACCGTGGTCGAGATCACGGCGGGGCGGGCAGCAGACATGCCGCGCGAGTCGGAAGCCGCGGAAGAGCGTCCGGCGCCCTCCCGCGCGGACGAGCGCCGGGCGGCGGTTCCTGCAGGACAGGTCGTGCGCCAGTCCGTCGCAAGCCGCGCCTACGGAGAGACCCGCTCGGCCGAGCGCTCGGTCGAGCGTGGCGCAGAGCGCGCCGCCGCGGAAGCCCCGATCGACCAGGCTGCGGAGCGCGAGAAGACGCGGCGACTGGCGCTCGCGATGTCGATCCAGCTCGAGAAGCAGGCGGATGTCCGCGACGCGGCCGCGCTGAACGAACGCGCCACGCAGGAGGCGGCAGGTCGACGCGTGGAAGCGGCCGCGCGGGCCGGGGCCGTGACAAGCGCAAAGACGCCCGCCGGTTCCATGCCGGGCGGCGCTCCAGCCGTCGCCGCAGCCGCGGCGTCCGTGGCGCAGCCGACCCACCCCGCGCCGCCGTCGACGGCTGCAGCGCAGCGGTTCGTGCTCGTCGCCCAGCCCGTCGAGGCTGGTGACGGAAGGGCGTCGGGCCTCGAGCGGTTGGCGTCGGTTGTGACGCCTGCGTCTCAGCCGGCTCAGTCTTCCCAACCCATGCCCGTCGCGGCGCCGTCTCGGGCGCCCGCCACCACCCCTGCGCCAGCGCAGGCGACCACCGCCGCTTCTGCGCCCGCTCCGAGCCTCGAGGCCGTCGCTCCCAGCCTCGCGTGGTCGGTGGGGGCCGACTCCTTCGGATTCGGTGGCGCCGCGCCATGGCCGCCGCCAGCGCCCGCGATTGCGGTGCGTGCTGCGGCCGATGTCGCTGCACCTTCCCGGCAGCGTCAGGATCGCACCGCGCCATGCGAGCCCGAGGCCGAGGTGTCGCCCCATGCCGTTGCGCGCGAAGGGATGCCGTCCGCGCCTCGTCATGCGCACGAACCTCTCGCAGCGACGACCCGCACCGCACTCGACGAACTGGCCGAGATCTCCGCGTTCGTTGGGCGTGTCCTGCGCGAGGAGGTCGCGGCGCCAACGGCGGAGTCTCCGCGCGCCGCGGAGCGTCGACTGCCCGATCCGCCACGCGCGGTGACCACGGAGCAACTGCCCGCTGTGCAGCGACCGCTCGCCGCGATGCTCGAGCCGCACTACGCGCGCCTCATCGAGCAGGAAGTGGCCGACGAACTGGCGCGCCGCATCCTCGAGGCCGTCGCGACGGAGCTTTCCGACGCCGTCGCAGCGGGCGCAACGCCCTCGGAGCGCGTGGTCCGCGAGGCGATCGAGCGCCGCATCGCGGCGATCCTGCCGTCCGACGATTCAGACGGCCTGATCGGGCGCCTCATGATGGGCGGTCGCCTCGCCGAGTCGGCGCTGGCCACGGGAGCGCCCCGACGGGTTGCGTTCATCGGGCCAACGGGCGTAGGAAAGACCACGACGCTCGCCAAGATCGCGGCGCAGCTGAAGTTGAAGCGGGGGCTTCGGGTCGGAATCGTCGCCGCCGACACCTACCGCATCGCCGCCGTGGAACAGCTGCGCACCTACGCGTCGATCCTCGAGCTGCCCGTCGAGGTGGCGTCGTCGCCCGCGGAGGCGGCCGCTGCGTGCGACCGACTGGCCGACCAGGGGGTCGAGGTCATTCTGATCGACACGGCGGGCCGCAGCCAGAACGACCGCATGAAGCTCTCCGAACTGCGGGCGTTCCTCGCGTCTGCGGCGCCCGACGAGACGCACCTCGTCCTCTCCGCGACTGCTGGAGAACGGACCCTCGCCCGCGAGGCCGAGTCCTTTGGGAAGGTCGGCGTCGACCGAATCGTGCTCACCAAGCTCGACGAAGCGGCTTCCTTCGGTACCCTGATCAACCTTGTCGAGCGGCTTGGCAAGCGCGTGAGTCTCCTCACGAACGGGCAGGAAGTCCCCGATCACATCGAGTTTGGGCGAGGCCGCCGTCTGGCCGAGCTCGTGATGGGCAGCGAGGTGCGCTGATGCATGAGGGAACCGTTTCATTGGATCAGGCAGAGCGGCTTCGTCGCCTGGTCACGGCTCCGAGGGGCGTGGCCGCTGAGGCGCAGCCTTCGACGCCGCACGCCGTGAGCGTGAGCCCTGAGAAGGCGCGGGAGCGCGCGCGCCCCGTGCGGTTGGCCCGCGCCATCGCCGTGTCGAGCGGCAAGGGCGGTGTGGGGAAGACGAATCTCGCCGTGAACCTCGCGGTCGCGCTCGCAGCGCAGGGAAAGCGTGTGGCGCTCCTTGATGCGGACCTCGGGCTCGCGAACGCCGATGTGCTGTGCGGAATCACGCCGCGCGCCACGCTTGAGGATGTCGTGACGGGCGACAGATCGATTGACGAAGTGATGGTGCAGGCCCCGGGCGGGTTCAGGCTGGTGCCTGGCGCTTCGGGCGTCTCGCGTCTGGCCGACATGGGCCAGTTGCAGCGGCGCATCGTGCTCGAGCAGCTCATGGTGCTCGAGCGCAGCGTCGATGTGCTCGTGGTCGACACGGGAGCGGGAATCGGTGCGAACTCGATGGCCTTCGCTGCGGCCGCGCACACGATCCTCGTCGCGACGACGCCGGAACCAACCTCGATCGCCGACGCCTACGGCGCCATCAAGACGCTCGTCGCGCGAGGGTGCCGCGACGGAATCCATCTCGTGGTGAACATGGTCGAGGACGAGGCCGAGGGCGTGCAGGTGCACGCACGCGTCGACCGCGTGGCGCGGGCGTTCCTCAACGCGCGTGTGGCCTATGCGGGCGCCGTGCCGCGCGATGCTGCGGTTCCTGCATCGGTGCGCAGGCGCGAACCCGTGCTTCTCGCCGCGCCGCAGGCCCCCGCGTCGCGCGCGATTCGCTGGATCGCTGCCGCGATGTCGGGCGACGGAACTCCCGGGGTTCCGACCGAGGTGCGCGCAGGCTTCCTTGCCCGCCTCGCAGCCGCGCTCTCGGGTCGTGGGTCGCGGCGCTCCTGAACGGACGCTCTTGCATTGACGCTCTTGCATTGACGCTCTTGCATTGACGCTCTTGAATGCGAGGGCGTGCCCGGGAGCTCGTCAACGAGAGCTGGTGAGTTGGCGCATGAATCGGCCCATGAATCGGCCCATGAATCGGCCCATGAATTGGCCCATGAATTGGCCCATGAATTGACCCATGAATCGGCGCCGCACCTCACGAGTTTTCCAACCTGATCGCTCGTTGCGCCGATGACGGGAATGCGGGCACGCGGCTTGCTGCCTCGGCCCTGTCCTCTCATGCCCAGTCTTCACAAGCCAACTCCGCGAATTCCCATCCCGCAGGCCGCTGCCGGGTGCATCGCGTTTGCGGCCTTCGCTGTGGCCATCTTTGTGGGAATCGGCACGCCGAACCCCGTCGAGGTCATCCTCACGCGCGCGCTCGTGGCGATGGCCTGTGGATTCGCGGTGGGATACGCCGTTGGCCTCGTGTGCGACTGGCTGGTGGCGCAGGAGGTGGCGCGGCTCGAGGCGCTCGTCGAGGCCGAAGCGAAGGAACTCGAGGCGCAGATCGATGCGTCCACCCCCGAGGGCGTGGAAGTGCTCGATGAGGAAGAACTTGGCGTCGTCGAGGAGTGGGGCGGACGCAAGCAGGCCGCCGCGATGTCGGCGACCGATGACGCTGGCCAGCAGGCCGCGTGACGCGCTGCCTTCTGCGCGGCGTTTTTGAAAAGATTCGCGTCGGAGGCGAAAGGGGCTTGCGCGTCCCGTATTCTCGTTATACTGACCAAGCCCCGCGCATCATGGATGATGCAGAGGGCTCCGTGTGTTGCAGTGGTGTTCGGGTCGTGCGTGGCGTAAGCCCGCGTCGCCGTTCGAATGCTTCCGCAGCGCAGGGGTTCCGAGCTGGCGCGCCGTTTGCCAGTCGGGAGTAGGGCGCGTGGAGTGCGTGTCCGAGGCGAATGGATCTCGCAAAGTTCGTGGGTGCCGCTCGGTTCGAGCGCACGGAGTCGGTGGTCTGGCTTGTTCCAGGCGCCGTGATCTGAATCCACGCGCAAGCGCTTCCGTTTCATCTCGGCCCTTCACCGCACCACAGGCTGCCTGGAGAGCGGTCTGCGGTAGGTCTTTCGCGGCGTCGCCTTTGTGCGGCTCCCTGGAGACCGATGTTTGGTCGATCACGGGCGCCGCACGCGTCTTTGGTCGACCCGGGATCGAGGCGCGCCGACGCGACGAAGCCGTCGCGGCGAACCGCCGAGCGCCCGTGGGCAAGATGAGTGGTCACACAGACGAATGGTCAAGGAGCCGACCGAATGTCAAAGACCGACCGAATTTCAACGACCGACCGAATTTCAACGACCGACCGAATTTCAACGACCGACCGAGTTTCAAGGACCGACCGAGTTTCAAGGACCGACCGAACGACCGTCAAAGAGCAACCGCGTGGCGCATCGCCGTCTCGGAAGCAGTCCAACCCGGGAGCAGCGGGGAAGGTGGATGCCGCCAAGCGCGAGCCTGCGCCGCGCAGCCGTCGCGGGAAGGCAGATGCTCCCACTGTGACCACGACGCCCGCGGCCGCTGTCGTGGCAGCACCGCGTTCGCCCAAGCAGCCGCGCGGTGGGCGATCCGCCTCGCAGCCCGCCGAGCGATCGGTGGCGAAGTCGACCGCCGCCGCGGCCGCCGCCACGCGCGCGGCGAAGGCGCCCCCAAAGCCGATTCCGCTCGCGGAGCGCCCGATCGACCAGATCTGGCGCGAGTACCGCGTGACGCCGACGACCGAGGTCCGCAACTTCCTGATCGCGCGCCATCTCGAGCTCGTGGCCTATGCCGCGGAGCGCCTGCACAAGCGTCTTCCGAGCGAGGTCGAGATCAACGACCTGAAGAGCGCGGGTGCGTTCGGCCTGATGGACGCCGTCGACTCCTTCGACCCCGACCGCGGCGTGAAGTTCGAGACCTTCTGCACGCAGCGCATCCGCGGCGCCATGTTCGACGAGCTCCGATCGATGGACTGGGTGCCGCGCCTCGTGCGCAGCCGCACCGCGAAGGTCGAGAAGGTGCGCAAGTCGATCGAGATGGAGACGGGCAGCAAGCCGACCGAAGACGAGGTCGCCGCGCGGCTCAATGTCTCGGGCGACGAGTTCGAGAAGCTCCAGAAGGACTCGCGCCCGATCTCGATGGTCAGCCTCACGCGCAAGTGCTTCGAGACGGATGGCTCGAAGGATGTCCGTGAGATCGATGTCGTCGAGGACGGTCGCCAGGAGAACCCGCTCCAGGCCGTGCAGAAGCAGGACCTTCAGGCCCTGATCACAAAGGGCCTCTCGCGGGCCGAGCGCCTCATCGTCATCCTCTACTACTACGAGGAGATGACGATGAAGGAGATCGGCGCGACGCTCGATCTCTCCGAGAGCCGCGTGAGCCAGATGCACTCGTCGATCCTTGCGCGCCTCAAGGCGCAGATGCAGCACCGCGAGGAAGCCGCGGCAGAGTGACGCGGTCCGCGACGCGGCGAAGCACCAGATCAACAGGGCCCCGACGCGAGTCGGGGCCCTTTGCTTATGCCGGTCCTTGTCCTTGTCCGTGTCCTTGTCCTTGTCCTTGTCCTTGTCCTTGTCTTTGTCTTTGAGGCCCTTCGCTCTCGAGGAATGTCTGTCCTCGTATCAACCGCTCGCCGCCGCGCGCGGAAACCGTCGGTGCGCGGTCTCGACGGCCCGAACGGCGCGCGTCGAGGGACTTCAGTCGAGCCGCTGGATCATGACGTTGTAGAACTCGATCGGGCAGCCGTGGCTCTGGAGCGCGATCGGGCCTTCCTTCGCCACGCCGGGGAGCGTGGCGTCGACGATGACATGCTTGCCGTTGAGCCAGACATTGAGCGTCTCGCCCACCATGCGGATTCGGAAGCGGTTCCATTCGCCGATCGGTGCATCTGCGGGAAGCTTCGGGGTGACGGCCGCGCGGACATCGGCGGGCATTGATGGGTCGGTGCGATATCCCCACACCTCGCCCGAACCGACGGGCCACGACCAGATGTTCACTTGGCTCTTCGAGCTGCCGCGCAGGTAGATGCCGCTGTCGCGCTCCTCGACCTCGATGGTCTTGTCGCTGCCGTCGGGGTTCTTGACGGTGTTGCCGTCCGCGCCGATGAAGGGGCGCTGCACCTTGCCCTGGTGCTCCTTCGTCCAGCGCCAGTCGCAGATCATCTCGAAGTCGCCGTAGCTCTCGTCGCTCCAGAGGCTCTTGCCCTTTCCGTCGAAGCGGACGACGCCGTTCGACACGGTCCAGTGCGCGGGCGTCTCCTCGCCCTTGTCCGCGCCTTCCTTCCAGCCCTTCATCTCGAGCGCGTCGAACATGGGTCGCATGCCCGCTGCGGCGAGGTCGGCGGTCATCTCGGCGGAAAGCGGGGGAGACGCGGGCGGCAGTTCGCGCACGCGCAGGTTCCTGAACCAGATCTCGGTGCCTTCGCTCTCGAGGCAGATGTAGCCCTTGCGCGGCGTGATCTCGGATGCGCCCGAGACCTCCGTGCCGTTCACCTCGAGTTTGATCGTGCCGTCGATGCAGGTGACCTTGTAGTGGTTCCACTCGCCCGCTCCCTTCGTCGTGCGCGCGCTCGGGAGACAGCGCTCCCAGCCGGCCGGGTGCGGGCGATCGGGCTTCATCCGCGCGCCCCAGATCGAGAAGATGTCGCCTTGGCCCGTGTAGAGCGTGCGCCCCTCGCCGTCGACGGCGTCGGGCGTGAGCATGATCTGCACCTCGATCGAGCGCGAGAAGGGGACTCCCTTCGCGCAGTAGGGGTCGCTCCACACGAAGAGCCCCGCGTTGCCTGGGTCTGAGAGGTGCTTCCACTCGAACTCGAGGACGAAGTTCTCGTAGGCCTTCTCGGTGCGGAGGATGCCCGTGGGAATTCCCGTGCACCTGATGATCGGGTTGCCGGACTCGTCCTTCGCAACGGTCCAGGTCGACGCGGAGGTGTTCACATCGATCCAGCCCGAGAGGTCCTTGCCGTTGAAGAGCTCGACGAATCCGTCGGCGGCTGGGCTTGCGGCGGAGTGCTGGCCGACCGCGGGCAGGGGCGAAACGGCGGGATCGACCGCCGCTGAGAGCGCGAGGACGCAGGCGAGGGCTGGAGAAAGAGGCATCGGAGCAGCCTATCGGATGGCGAGCGCCCCGCGTGGCGCCGCGCGGGCGCAGGTCGGCAAATCCTGCGTGGTCTCTCAACCCAATCGAAACAGTTCCCTCACAAACGAGGGCTAGTTTCCCCCGCGTTCCCTGCGGCGCGGAGTTCCTCCCTCGATTCGAGGCAGGCAACGCGACCTGTACGGAACCCTGTCCGCTTTCGAACCAACCCTTGATTCGGGTCGGTGGAAGCGGGTCGTAGGTTCAGACGGTCGAGCGGCGAGTGCCCTCGGTCTCGGAAGTAGTCCCCAGTCGGTAGACCCCTAGAGAAGGACCCCTTTTCATGAAGAGCTCCATCAGCACCATGCTCGCGAGCGGCGGCCTCGGCCTCGCGCTCGTGGCCTCGGCCAACGCCGCCGAGATCCTCGTCACGGCAGACATCGCGACCTCCACGACCTGGACCGCGGACAACACCTACAACCTGCAGGGCCAGATCTTCGTGCTGCCCGGCGCCACGCTCACGATCGAGCCCGGCACCGTCATCGCGAGCACCACGAACCTCGGCGGCAGCCTCGCGGTCACCCGCGGCGCGCGCATCGTGGCGATCGGCACGCAGTCCGAGCCCATCATCTTCACCTCGAAGGCCGATGTGGCGACCTGGACGGGCGGCAACCCGAAGACGGGCACGCTGCGCGTCGTCTGCAACGAGTGGGGCAACCTCACGATCATGGGCCGCGCCTACATCTCCGAGAACGCGACCCCCGGCAACACCGCGACCTTCAACGCGAACAACGTCGCCGTCATGGAAGGCCTCACGCAGTCGAGCCCGTCCGACACCCGTCCGCTCTACGGCGGCGGTCAGGACGACGACAACAGCGGTTCGCTCTCGTTCGTCAGCTTCCGCTACGGCGGCAAGGTGATCGGCCTCAACAACGAGCTCAACGGCCTCTCGCTCGGCGGCATCGGCCGCGAGACCATCATCGACCACATGGAGATCATGAACAACGTCGACGACGGCATCGAGATCTGGGGCGGCACGGTCAACCTGAACTACTTCTCGATCTGGAACGTGGGTGACGACAGCCTCGACATCGACCAGGGTTGGCGTGGCAAGGCGCAGTTCGGCCTCATCGTCCAGGGCTACTCCGCGAACGCCTCGCAGGGCTCGGGCGTCGGCGACAACGCCATTGAGATCGACGGCGCCGAGCAGTCGGACTACCAACCTGTGACGACCGCCGTCCTCTACAACATGACGGTGATCGGCGACAGGGGAACCACCAACGCCAACGGCTGCGACCACGGCATCGCGTACCGCGACAACGCCCGCGTCCAGATCCGCCAGTCGATCTTCATGGACCTCGGCGAGCGCCTCGTCCAGAACGACAACGTCGACGGCGACGGTGGCGCAGGCTACGGCCACAACGGCAGCCACACCTGGGCGTCGACCTGGACGACCGCCGCGAGCGTCTACCCGACCTGGAACGCCTCCGCGAACCCGCAGAACTTCTACAAGTCGCAGGTCGACGGCATGCTGAACGAGATCAAGGACTCGGTCATGTTCAACAACACCTTCTCGACGGCGTACACCGAGGCGAACGCCCGTGGCGTCTTTGCGAAGGCCAATGCGAACGTGATCTCGACCTCGAGCCCGATCGTGTCGATCACGCGCGGTGCGGTGGCGAGCCCGACGGCGACCCTGCGCATCAACCCCGTGACCAGCATCGACCCGCGCGCCGCTGGCGACGCGGTCACGGCCGCTCTGGTCGCTCCCGCGCCGAACGACGGCTTCTTCACGCCCGTCAACTACCGCGGCGCGTTCAGCCCCACGGAGAACTGGCTCTGCGACTGGACCGCTGCCGACGCGTTCGGCCTGACCAATCCGACCGCGGGCCAGTGCCCGGCCGAGACGAACTGCCCCGCCGACCTCAACGGCGACGGCCAGGTCAACGCGTCCGACCTCGGCACGCTCCTCAGCCTGTGGGGCACCGCGGGCGGCATCGTGACGGGCAAGAACACCGATGGCGTCTGGAGCGCGGACGACCTCGCGTCGCTCCTCGCGACCTGGGGTTCGTGCAACTGAGCGCGACGCGCCACAATGGATCGCACTGAAGAGTGCACGAGTGGCCTGGTGGCGGTTCATCCGCCACCAGGCCCTTTCTGCCGATGCGCCTCCGCGGGCGCCGCGGCAGAAGGGGCCTGGACACGAGGCGCCTGAACACAAGGCGTCTGAACACAAGGCGTCTGAACACAAGGCGTCTGGACACAAGGCGTCTGGACACAAGGCGTCTGGATAGAAGGCACCTGGACACAGGGCGCCCGCAGGATCGAGAACGGAGAACTCCATGCTGACTGTCATTGCGATCGCGATGTTGGTGCGCGTCGGTGCGGAACCGCCTCAGGGCGTTGACGCCTTGGCCGCTCGGGCGGGCCAGTCCGGGGCTGCGGGTGCTGCCGAGGGAAGGGCGGAGTCGGTCGACCCGCGGCGTGAGCTTCTTGACTTCGCCTTCGACGCGGCTTCCGCGATTCCGCGTGATCCGCACGAGCGCGACCGTGCGCGCGTCCAGGAGATCGTGGCGTCGACCTTCATCGCGATTGGCGAGCCCGTGCGGGCGGCCGCGTGCGCGCTGCAGATTCCGAACTGGCGCAGGGGCTCCGTCTACGGCGATCTCGCGATCGACTGCGCGCGGAAGGGACTGGTCGACTCCGCGAACACCTACGCCCGCTACGCGCTCGAGGCCGTCGCGGACGGCCGCGACGGCGTGCAGGACTGGCAGCGCGACCGCGTGCGCGTGAAGGCGGCGCAGGCCAATGCGTGGCTCGGCGAGGCTGCGAAGGCCGCCATGCTCGAGCGTGGCGTCGGCGAACCTGAGATGGGCAAGGTCGCCACGGTCGAGGCCTCGAAGAGCGACGGTAGCGACTTCGACGCGCGGTTCGACGCAGCGCGCGCCGCGGTCGACACGCTCAACTTCGACCTGACGGTGAACGCGCTCGACAGCGTGGTCGAGCTCGCCGCGAAGAGCAGGGGCGACGAGCCGCGCTGGACGCGTCTCGTCGACCTCGTCGGGAAGACTCGCGGCCGGATCCCGCGCGACCTCGAGCTCAAAGCCTATCTGCGCCTCGCCGATGTGCGCATCGCGCAGGAGTCGAAGGACGCGGCCCGCGCGCTGATCGCAACCGCGACGGGGCTCCGCGACGGCGCGCGTTGGACGCCCGACGCGGCGCTTCCGCTTTCCGCTGAGATCGCACGGCGCCTGCACGCCATCGGCGATGCAGAGGCCGCGCGCGCGGAGATCGAGTCCGCGCTCTCGTCGTTCAATGCAGAGATCGCCGCCGTTTCCGACGTGTTCCGCGCGGAGGCCATGCGCCCCGCTGCCGAGGCGCTCGCCGCGATGGGGAGCGCGGAGCGTGCGCGCGAGGTCTTCGCGGCGCTCATCGAGGAGGGTGCGAGGAATCCGAACGCCCGTCCCCGCGCCGAGGACCTCGCGCTCACCGCGGCGTCGCTCGCGCGCGCGGGAATCGTTCCCGACGAGGCGATGTGGGCGCGTCTGCGCGAGATCCGCAGCGGTCTCGTCGCTCCTTGGTGAGCGCGCGGCGGCTGTTCAGCGATGGTCAACGAACGGCAAAGGCGTCGCCCGGCCGGGCTCGGGGGAACGAGACGCCGCCCGCCTTGCGTGTCGATCGTTTGGCGCGCGTCAAGGTTCGGTTCAGCCGTCTTAAGTCTTGCGTTCGATCGTCTGAAAAGAAGCGCGGCCGCCGACCCCGAGGCGCGGGTTCACACGGCCTGAACGGAACGCAAGTCTTCTGCTGACTGAGAACACACGCGAAGGCCACTTCGACGGAGGCGGTGTTCTTTACCGTGCGCCGCTCAACTTCCGACGCGATCGCAGAGGGCTGCGACCGTCCGAACTCCTGCGCCGCTCCGATGCTTCGACCTCTCCACATCCTGAGCACCGCCAGCATCGCCCTCGCCGTGGCGTCCGCGGCAAGCGCGCAGCAGGAAGGCACCCTGCGCGGGTTCGTTTCCGACAAGGACTTCGGCGGTCCCGTCGCGGGCGTCGCCGTCACCGTCATCGAGACGGGCGCGAAGGTCGCGAGCGACGAGAACGGCAACTTCTCGGTTTCGCTTCCAGCGGGCCGCTACACCATCGTCATCGTGAAGGAAGGCTTCGTGCGCCAGGTGCGCACCGATGTCCTCGTCGCGGAAGGGCAGCTGGCCACGCTCGAGGTCGAGCTCGTCGGCGAGTACGAGGACATGGACGAGTTCGTCGTCCGCGAGATCGAGCTCGGTGGTGGCGAGGCCGCGCTCCTGACGCTTCGCCTCGAGAGCCCGCAGCTCCTTGACTCGGTCGGTGCGGAGATCCTGAGCCGCTCGGGCGCGAGCGACGCGGCGGCGGCGCTGCTGCTCGTCCCGGGCGCTTCGGTGCAGGACGGAAAGTACGCGGTCATCCGCGGCCTGCCCGACCGCTATGTGAGCGCGCAGCTCGACGGCGTGCGACTTCCGACCGCGGACGCCGAACGCCGCGCGGTGCAGCTCGACCAGTTCCCGACCGCAGTGATCGAGAGCGTGCAGGTCTCGAAGACCTTCACGCCCGACCAGCAGGGCGACGCATCGGGCGGTGCGATCAACATCGACCTCAAGGACATCCCCGAGGAGACATCGATCCAGCTGAAGCTGCAGGCGGGCTTCAACTCGCAGGTCTACTCGCGCGAGGACTTCCTGAGCTACCGCGGCGGCGGCATTTCCCAGTGGGGCAACAAGCACGACCGCGACATCCCGTTCGACATCATCGGCGAGAGCTGGCCCGGCGCCGTCGGCACCGAGACCCGCCACGCGCCGAGCGACTACAAGTGGTCCGCCTCGGGCGGCGGGAAGTGGGAGGCCGACGACGGCGTGAAGGTCGGCGGCTTCGCGAGCGTCTTCTACGACCGCGACAACTCGTTCTACGACAACGGCGTCGAGGACTCGTGGTTCGTGAATCCCGTGTACGGCACGGTGCCCGAATACTCGCAGGGCGCGCCGGGCATCCTCGCGTTCCAGTCGAGCCTCCTCGATGTGACGCAGGCCTCGCAGTCGGTGCAGTGGGGCGGCCTCACCGCCTTCGGCGTCGAGACGGAGAACCACACGATCGGCGTGGCGATCCTCTACACGCGCCTCGCGGTCGACACCGCCACGCTCGCGACCAACACGCGCGGCAAGGAGTACTTCGCGGGTCCGTCGTTCGACTGGACCTTCACGGGGTTCATCACCGAGCCGCTTCCCGACTACGACCCGACGAATCCGTCGAGCATCGCGAACACCGACCTGCTCGAGGTCTCGCCGTACCAGCGACTCGAGACGCTGAACTACACCGAGACGATCACCACCTCGGCGATCCTCAAGGGCGAGCATCGCCTGCTCCTCGGAGAGGATTCCGAGGACGACGCCGAGCTTGCTCCGATCCTCGACTGGCGTCTCTCCGCAAGCGAAGCCGTCTTCGACCAGCCCGACAAGACGCAGTTCTCGTCGTACTGGCTTCCGCCGTCCGACTACATCGACCCGTCGCTGCCCGGCATCTGGCTGGCGCTTCGACCTGCGGAGAACATCAACCTCGGCTGGGCGCAGCACATCTGGCAGAGGATCACCGAAGACAGCATGCAGCTCGCCGCCAACCTGAAGCTTCCCTTCGAGGTCGAGACCGAGCGGCGCGGGTACCTGAAGTTCGGCCTCTTCCACGACCAGGTGCGGCGGTCGTACGACCAGGAGACCTTCACCAACGGCGGCGACACGAACAACTCCTACATCGGTGCGTTCGACGACCCGTGGAGCGCGCGCTTCCCCGACGAGGACCATCCGATCGTGGCGTCGACCTTCGACGTGGACTACGACGGAAACCAGCGCGTCTCGGCGCTCTACGGCATGATCGACATGCCGCTCGGCGAGGAGTTCAACCTGATCGGCGGCGTGCGCTTCGAGTCGACGACGCTCCTCACCGAGGTCTACGGCGAGGAGGGCGCGACATGGTTCCCGCCCGGGGCGCTGGCGCCGATCACATTCGACTCCGATCCGACCGCCGCGAACGTGGACTTCGCGCAGAACGACGCGCTGCCGTCGCTCGGGCTGCAGTGGCAGGCGACCGAGGACCTCGTGCTCCGCGCCGCGTGGTCGCGCACCGTGGCGCGCCAGACCTTCCGCGAGCTCACGCCCATCCTGCAGCAGGAGTACCTCGGCGGCCCGCTCTTCATCGGAAATCCCGAGCTCGAGATGAGCGGGCTCACCAACTACGACCTGCGCGCCGACTACACGCCGTTCGAGGGCTGGCTCTTCTCGGGAAGCTGGTTCTACAAGGCGATCGAGCGCCCGATCGAGTACGCGCAGTTCAACGCGCCGCAGAACTTCATCTACACCACGCCGCTCAACTATCCGAAGGGCACGATGGTCGGCCTTGAGCTCGAGGCGCGCGTGAAGATGGAGGCGATCGACGAGCGCCTCAAGGGCCTCGCCTTCGGCACGAACGCGACCTTCATCCGTTCGACGGTCTACCTGCCCGAGGACGAGGTCGAGGACCTCGCCGCGATCGGCTTCCCCGAGTCGACGCGGCCGATGACCGGTGCGCCCGACTTCCTCTTCAACATCAACGCGACCTACGACATCGAGGAGACGGGCACGCAGATCGGCCTCTTCTACACGCTGCAGGGCGACACGCTCGAGGCGGGCGCGGGCATCGCGCGCGAGAACTTCGTGCCGAGCATCGTGGCGCGCCCGTACGGCACGCTCAACTTCACCTTCCAGCAGTCGATCCTCGAGCATTGGAAGGTCTTCTTCCAGGCGAAGAACATCCTCAATCCCGAGATCCAGACCGTGTACCGCTCCGAGTACATCGGCGGCGACATTCTCAACACCTCCTACACCGCAGGCGTCGACTTCGCGATCGGCGTCGCATTCGAGATGCAGTTCTGACGGCACCCGCGCGCCCAAGCGGCCAGCACGAACGGCCAGCACCGACCCACACGGAACCACGCCATGCCTGAACTCCCACGAAATCTCCGCCTCTTCCGCGCCGCTGCATCGATCGCCGCGGTGGCCACGCTCGCCGCGATTCCCGCGTTCGCCGACGACACGCCCGTCTCCGAGCGGATCGGCGGCATGCGCGATGCGTTCGATCGCTGGGTCGAGACGCGCCGCGTGATCTCGGAGGAGACGCGCGACTGGACGCTCGGCAAGGACATGCTCGACTCGCGCCTCGACATCCTGCGGCGCGAGCTCGCTGCGGTGCGGGAGAAGATCGCCGAGAGCGAGCGCTCGACGACCGACGCCGACAGGCGCACGGCGGAACTGGCGGCCCAGCGCGATGCGCTCCGTGCGGCGAGCGCCGAGCTCGCGTCGACGGCGGCCGCGCTCGAGACCCGCACGAAGGCGCTCGTGGCGCGCCTGCCCGACCCCATCCGCGACAGGATCAAGCCGCTCTCGCAGCGGCTTCCCGCCGATCCCGCCGCGTCCGAACTTCCGCTCTCGACGCGCTTCCAGAACGTGGTCGGACTCGTGAACGAGGTGAACAAGTTCAACCGCGAGATCACCGTGACGAGCGAGATCCGCGCGCTTCCCGATGGAACGAGCGCCGAGGTGACCGTCGTCTACCTCGGCCTCGCACAGGCCTACTACACGGGCGGCAACGGCCGCATCGCGGGCTTCGGCGCGGCCACCGCCGACGGCTGGACCTGGACCCCCGCGAACGAGGCTGCGCCGCAGGTCGCGCGTCTCGTCGCGATCCTCAAGAACGAGAGTCCCGCCGAGTTCGTCCTTCTTCCCCTCGGTGCCGCCGCGGCAAAGAGCAACTGACGCGAGTCTCGGAGAACACCCATGCGCCTCTTCCTTTCATCGCTCGCCCCAGTTCTCGCGCTCTCGCTTGCGCTTCCCGCGGTCTCCGCGGCGCCGCAGGACGGAGCGTCTCCCGCGAACGCGCCTGAGTCCGCTCCGCCCGCACCGCGCTTTGACGACGCAGAGTCCGACATGCAGCGCAAGGTCGAGGAGAGCCTCGCCGAGCTCGCCGCGCTGCGCGAGCGGATCGCGGCGGAGAAGCTTCCGCTCGTGCGCGAGCTCGCGAGGCTCGAGCAGGAGATCGTCGCCTCGCGCGCCGAGTTCCAGCAGGTCACGAACCTGCTTGCGACGCGCACGCTCGACCTGACGAAGCTCAGCTCCGAGATCAAGTCGCGCGAGGAGGAGGTCGGCTACCTCTCGACGCTCCTCGAGGAGTACCTTCGCAACTACGAGTCGGGCCTCCACATCACCGAGCTCCAGCGCGACCGCGCCGACCTTGAGAAGGTGCGCCTCGCCGCCGAGAACGAGGAGCTTCCGCGCAAGGGGCTCTTCGTGATCCAGGCCGACATGCTCGCGAAGAGCATCGAGCGCCTCCACGCGAGCTTCGGCGGCGCGCGCTTCGCCGGCTCGGCGGTCGATGCGACGGGCACCTTCACCGAGGGCACCTTCTTCCTCGCTGGTCCCGCTGCGCTCTTCCGCAGCGCCGACGGAGCGAAGGTCGGCACCGCCGAGCAGCGCCTCGGTTCGCTCGAGCCTTCGCTGACGGCCTTCGAGGCACCCGAGCTCGTGGCCACGGGCGGCGCGTTCGTCGAGGGGAAGGGCGGCGCGATGCCGTTCGACCCAACGCTCGGCATGGCGCACAAGATCGCGGAGACCGAGGAGACGCTGCTCGAGCACATCAAGAAGGGCGGGCCGATCATGGTGCCGATCTTCGCGCTCGCGGGCGCGGCGCTCCTGGTCGCGCTGTACAAGTGGATCACCATGTTCTTCGTGCGCATGCCGTCCGAGCGGCGCGTGCGCGAGGTGCTCAAGGCCGTCGCTGCGGGCGACAAGTCCGTCGTCACAAGCCTCGCGGGAAGGATGAAGGGGCCAATGGGCCGCATGCTCTCCTCGGGCGCGCAGGCGCTCGGCGCGCCGCGCGAGGTCATCGAGGAGCAGATGTTCGAGGTCATGCACCGGACGCAGCTGCGCATGCAGTCGATGCTGCCGTTCGTGGCGATCTCCGCCGCCGCGGCGCCGCTCCTCGGCCTCCTCGGCACCGTGACGGGCATCATGAACACCTTCAGCATGATCGAGATCTACGGCACGGGCGACGTGAAGACGCTCTCGGGAGGCATCTCCGAGGCGCTCATCACCACCGAGTACGGCCTCATCGTCGCGATCCCGTCGCTCCTCCTCCATGCCTATCTCTCGTCGAAGGCGCGCAAGATCGCAAACCGCATGGAGACCACCGGCATCGCGTTCCTGAACGAGGCGATGCGCCGCGAGCTGGGCGCGCGGTCCGCGGCCGCGGCGGGCGCGACGGTTGCCGCCGCCCCCGTGGCGGAAGCAGCGACGGTTGCGTCCGCGCCCGCGAAGTCCGAGCCACCTGCCCCTGTCGCGTAAGCCGCGAGGCACGATCCGATGTCGATCGACTTCTCCATGTTCAGCCCCGAAACGGCCGCGTTCCTCGAGCGCGCGGTCGAGATCTTCGAGACGGGCGGCCTCGCGATGGGCCCGATCGGCGTCGTCGCGTTCCTGATGTGCGCGCTCGGGTCGAATGTGTGGCTCTCGATGACCTTCTCGGGGATGCGCCGCCGCTCGCGACGCAAGCTCGAGCGCTGGACGGCGCAGCCCGAGTTCGCCCGCGGTCCGCTCGGCGCCGTCGTCGCGCACGCGATGCGCGGCGGCTCGCCCGACGCGGCGTCGCTGACCTTTGCCGAGTACCGCGCCTCTGAGCTCGATCCGTTCGAGCGGCAGCTCCGCTTCATGAAGATCTGCATCGGCGCGGCGCCGCTCCTCGGTCTCCTCGGGACCGTGACGGGCATGCTCGCGACCTTCGCAGCGCTCTCGTCGGGTTCAGGGGGCGAGCAGACGATGCAGGACATCGCGAAGGGCATCTCCGAGGCGCTCGTCACCACGGAGGCGGGCCTCGTGGTGGCGCTGCCCGGGCTCTTCTTCCACTACTACCTCTCGAGGAAGCTCCGCGGTTTCGAGCGGTTCCTCGAGGAGACCGAGCACTTCTGCCGCCAGAGGCTGCGCCTCGCCGCCGCGTGAACGCACGCAAGGAACGAACGACATGGGACGATTCAGGAGTTCATCCACGACAGGCGGCGACGAGCCGAGCATCGACCTCGGCCCGATGCTCGACTGCGTGTTCATCCTGCTCATCTTCTTCATCGTGACCACGACCTTCGTCGACGAGACGGGCGTCGAGGTGGACAAGCCGCAGGCCGCGTCCGCGGTACAGCTCGAGAAGACAAGCATCATGCTCGCCATCACGAAGAAGGGCGAGGTCGTCTATGGCGGCCGCGAGATCGGCGTGAACGGCGTGCAGACGCTTGTCAAGCGCATGATCGCCAAGGAGCAGGTGCCCGTGATCATCCAGGCCGACAAGGAGGCTCCAGCTGGACTCCTCGTGCGCGTCCTCGACGAGTCGAAGCTGGCGGGCGCGACCAAGGTCAGCGTCGCGAGCGCGAAGAACCGGTGAACCAAGCAGGAACCCCGCAGAACGCCATGACGACGCGACGCAAGGCATCCTTCCTGAAGACCGCGCTGATCCGCAGCCTCGCTGCGGCTGCGGGGCTTGCGCTGTCGGTCGGGCTCTTCCTGCTGCTCCCGTTCCTCGAGCGGATCACCTCGGACCGGGACCTCGACCTCATGGTGCAGGCCGTGAACACGGCGCAGGTGCCGCCTCCGCCGCCTCCGATCGAAGAGGAGGAGGAGGAACCCGAGCCCGAGCCCGAGGAGCCAGAGCCGCCGAAGCTCGCCGAGGAGGCGCCGCCGCTTGATCTCGCGCAGCTTGAGCTCGCGTTGAACCCGGGAATGGGCGGCGGGGGCGCAGGCGACTTCGCGGTGACGCTCCCTGTCGGCGGTGGCGCGTCGGAGGAGGACGGTGGCGTCGACGCGCTCTTCTCACTCTCCGACCTCGATCAGAAGCCGCGCATCATCTACGACGTGCAGCCGCAGTTCCCGCCGGCCCTGAAGAAGCTCGCGCCTGCGACCGTGTACATCGTCTTCATCGTCGACCAGCGGGGACGCGTCGAGAACCCGATGGTCCAGAGCTCGACGGACTCCTCGTTCGATGCGCCCGCGCTCGCGGCGGTGCGCCAGTGGCGGTTCGAGCCCGGGAAGCGCAACGGCGAGCCCGTGCGCTTCCGCATGCGCGTTCCCATCACCTTCCCGAAGCCAGGATGACGCGCGGCCCGCGCGAGAGCCGCACGAAGAAGTCACCCGCACGCCACGCCCGACCACGCCCGACCACGCAGGACAGCAACCATGCACCCGAACCGATCCGACGCACCGAACACGGGCCTCTGCAGCACCTCTCTCCGCGCGCTCGCCTTCGCCTCCGCGTTCTCCGCGGCGTTCGCCTTCGTCGCGGAGGCCGACGCGCAGTCGTCGCGCTCGCGGAAGAAGCCCGAGGTGATCGTGGCGCCCGAGGTTCCCGCGCTTCCCGAAGACCAGCGCATTCCCCTCACCGACGCGCAGCGCGCCGTCTTCACGGACGAGCTCTTCGAGCGGCGTTTTCTCGAGAGCTACGCGGCGGAAACCGACATCGAGCCGAAGCTGTCGGAGCCCGAGCGCAAGATCATGGTCGAGGTGCTCAAGCTGATCCAGGGCGACAAGATGGCGGAGGCGGCGGCCTACATCGAGAAGAACCGCGCGGTCGCGATGAGCGCCTCGTTCGACTTCACGCTGGCGAACATCGCGTTCCAGGCCGAGGACTGGTCGCGCGCGGTCGACGAGTACACGAAGGCCGTGCAGAAGTTCCCGAAGTTCCGCCGCGCGTGGCGCAACCTCGCGCTCATCCACATCCGGAACGGCGACCTCGTGAAGGCCATCCCCTCGCTGACGAAGGTCATCGAGCTCGGCGGCGGCGACGCCACGATGTACGGCCTCCTCGGCTTCGCATACTCGAACACCGAGAAGCCGATCGCGGCGGAGAGCGCCTACCGCATGGCGATCCTGCTCGATCCCGCGACGCGCGACTGGAAGCTCGGCCTCGCCAAGAGCTTCTTCAAGCAGCGCCGCTGGCCCGACGCGGTCGCCCTCACCGCGGAGCTCATCGAGGAGACGCCCGACGCGGCCGACCTCTGGCTCCTGCAAGCGAACGCCTTCATCGGCATGGGCGAGATCATGAAGGCCGCGCAGAACTACGAGGTGGTCGACCGGCTCGGGAAGACCACCGTCGACAGCCTCAACATGCTCGGCGACATCTATGTGAACGAGGAGCTCTACGACCTCGCCGTCGGCTGCTACATGCGGGCGATGGAGCGCACGCCGCTCGGCGCCGCGGAGCGGCCGATCCGCGCCGCCAAGGTGCTCGTCGGCCGCGGCGCATCGATCGAGGCCGAGGCGCTCCTCGGGAAGGTCGAGTCGGTCTACGCCTCCGCGCTCTCGGAGACCGAGCGGAAGGACATCCTCAAGATGAAGGCGCGCATGGCGGTCGTGCGCGGCGCGGGCGAGGACGAGGCCCGCATCCTCGAGGAGATCGTGGCGATCGACCCGCTCGACGGCGAGGCGCTCATCCTCCTCGGCCAGTACAACGCCCGCGCGGGCGACGCGGAGAAGGCTGCATTCCTCTACGAGCGCGCCGCGAAGATCGAGAAGTTCGAGGCCGACGCCAAGGTGCGCCATGCGCAGCTCCTCGTCGGGCAGGGGAAGTACGCCGACGCGCTGCCGCTCCTGAGGAGCGCGCAGCAGCTGAAGCCGCGCGAGACGATCCAGCAGTACATGGAGCAGGTCGAGCGCGTGGCGCGCGGGCGGTGACGCCGCGCGAGCGAGTCGGCGCGTCGTCCGGGCTTGTCGTGTGGGCTTGTCGTGTGGGCTTGTCGTCTGGGCTTGTCGTCTGGGCTTGTCGTCTGGGCTTGTCGTCTGGGCTTGTCGTCTGGGCGCGCGTCC
This sequence comes from Phycisphaera sp., assembly GCA_016124975.1. Classification (GTDB taxonomy): domain Bacteria; phylum Planctomycetota; class Phycisphaerae; order Phycisphaerales; family SM1A02; genus QWPT01. Next base: position 35,493 of record WGMP01000013.1, read on the forward strand.
CCGCGTCGCCGTGCGAGGTTCGACATGCGCGTCGGTCAGGCGCGCTTCGCCTCGAGCTCTTCCCAGCGCGCGTAGAGCCGCGTGACTTCGGCCTGCGCGGCGCCCGCCGCGTCGCACGCCTTCGCATAGGCCGCGTGGTCCGCGATCAGCTTCGGGTCGTTCAGCTTCGCCTCGAGGTCCGCGTGCCTCTTCTCGGCGGCCGCGATCGCGGCCTCCATGCCGTCGAACTCGCGCTGCTCGTTGTAGGAGAGCTTCTTCTTTGCGGGCGCCGCAGCGGACGCTGGAACGGCCGTTGCGGCGGGAGCAGCCCTTGCCGCAGCCGATGTCGCCCGCGCGGCGGCCTCCTCCGACTCGGCGAGTGCGCGGAGCGCCTGCGCGAGGCTCGAGACCACACGCGGCACGCGGTCGGGTGCGCCGAGCACCACGATGCGCGTCGCGAGCGCCTCGAGCATGGCGCGGTCGTGCGTGACGAGGAGCGTTGCGCCCGGGAATGTCTCGATCGCGTCCTCGAGCACCTCGAGCGTCGGGATGTCGAGGTCGTTGGTCGGCTCGTCGAGGACGAGGAGATCCGCGGTCTCCAGCATCATGCGCGCGACATGGGCCCGTGCGAGCTCGCCGCCCGAAAGCATCGACACCGACTGAAGGAGCTGTTCGTCGCGGAAGAGAAACCGCCGCGCCCAGCTCTTGATGTGCATCTCGCTGTCGCGGAAGCGCACCTTCTCGCCCGTCTGCGAGATCGCGTCCTGAAGGAGCGCGCCCTTCGGGAACTCCGCGCGCGTCTGCGACATCGTGACCGTGCGCGGCGCGGGGTCTGCAAGCCGCACGCGCCCCGCATCGGGCGCGAGTTCGCCCATGAGAACGCGCAGCAGGGTCGTCTTCCCAGAGCCGTTCGGCCCCATCAGCCCGATGCACTCGCCGGGAGCCACGTCGAGGTCGAGCCCCTTGAAGAGGAGCTTCCCCCCGAGCGACTTCGTGATCCCTTCCGCCGAGAGAAGCAGGCGCGTCTTGCGTCCGCTCCCGGCGAAGTCGATGCCCGCGCTTCCCGCGTTGGCGGCGGCGTTGCGCGCGGAGAGCTCCGCCAGCTCGTCGCGGCGCTCGGCGCTGTCCGAGATGCGCGCCTCGCTCTTCGTGCGGCGGGCCTTGGCGCGGCGGCCGAGCCAGCGGTCGTCCTCGCGCACGGTGTTCGCGAGGGCCTGCTCCGCCTTGGCCTGCATCGCGAGGAACTCGACGCGCCGCCTGCGGAACTCGCTGTAGTTTCCGTCGACCGAGAGCGTGCCCTCGGGATAGGCGCGCGAGAGCTCGATGATGCGCGTCGCACAGTTCTCGAGGAAGACGCGGTCGTGCGTGACGAAGATCACGGCGCGCGCGCGCAGGTCGTGGCTCCCGCGCAGGAGGAAGTCCTCGAGCCAGGCGAGGCCCTCGACATCGAGGTGGTTCGTCGGCTCGTCGAGGTAGAGGAGGTCGGGCGTGCCGCCCGCAGACGCCAGCGCACACGCCACCGAGAGGCGCTTCTTCCAGCCGCCTGAGAGCGTGCTCGCGAGCGCGTCCATGCGCGCGTCGTCGAAGCCGATCTTGCCCAGGATCACGGTCGCGAGGACTTCGGCCTCGTGGCGGTCGCCGTGCGCACCCGCCGAACTGAGCGCCGCATCGGTCGCGGCGCCGAGGGCCGTCGCGCCTTCCGCGAACTCGTCGCGCTGCGGGACATAGACGGAAACCGTGCCGCGCGGAGTCCGGATCTCACCCCGGTCGGGATCCTCGCGGCCCGCGAGCATGCGCAGGAGCGTCGACTTTCCCGCGCCGTTCGGCCCGATCATGCCGATTCGTTCACCTTCGTCGATCGAGACCGACACCCCGCGGAAGAGTTCGCGCAGGCCGTGGGACTTCGAGAGGCCTGTGGCGGTCAGGAGCACGAGACCGTCCCGACCGACGCGGGGACGAGGATCTCGGCCGTCGTCTTCGCAAGCACTTCCTCGACGGTGACGCCCGGCGCGAGTTCCTTCAGCTCGAAGCGGCGGCGCGCCTTGTTCATCTCGAGGACGCAGAGCTCGGTGATCACCATGTCGATGCACTTCTGGCCCGTCAGGGGCAGCGTGCACTTCGGGATGATCTTCGACTCGCCTTTCTTGTTGACATGCTCCATGACCACGATCACGCGCTTCACGCCCGCGACGAGGTCCATGGCGCCGCCCATGCCCTTCACGAGCTTGCCGGGGATCATCCAGTTGGCGATGTCGCCTTCCTGCGAGATCTCCATGGCGCCGAGGATCGCGAGGTCGATGTGCCCGCCGCGGATCATGGCGAAGCTGTCGGCGCTCGAGAAGAACGAGTGGCCGGGCACGCCTGTCACCGTCTGCTTGCCCGCGTTGATGAGGTCGGGGTCGACCGCGTCCTCCTCTGGGAACGGTCCCATCCCGAGCAGGCCGTTCTCCGACTGGAGCCACACCTGCATCCCCGCGGGCACATAGTTCGCGACGAGGGTCGGCATGCCGATCCCGAGGTTCACATAAAAGCCGTCGCGGAGTTCCTGCGCGGCGCGCCGGGCGATCTGGTTGCGGTCGAGGGGCATAGGGCGGGGATGATAGGGCAGCGGCGGACGGCTGTCCGATGCGATTCAACCGCCGCGAACGTCCACGAAGTCGCGCACGGGGACCCCGATGTCCTTTGCGATCTGGCGCAGCAATGCGGGCGCGATGTCGTGGGAGTGGTGCGGGACCGTCGTCGCCCGTCCGTCAGGGTGCCGATACTGGCGGTGAGAACCGAGCTGGCGCGCAAGCAGGAATCCCAGCACGAACAGTCTTGCCTCGACTTCGCGCGGCTTGAGTACTGGAACATCTCCCATGAGCGGAGTCCTACGGCTTTCCTCAACAGAGCGCCCGCGATGCCCTTGTCCCGTCACGCGACCTTGAGTTGGTCGGTTCCGACGAAGGTCGTCTCGAGCCGAGGCTCCCCGTCCTCGAGCAGCATCGCGACGACCTCCTCGAGGTTGGCGCGCATTTCCTCGACGGTCGCGCCTTGCGCGTGCGCGCCCGTCCACCCCGGGACATGGCCTACGAAGAGCCCCGTCTGTTCGTCGCGTTCGATGATGAAGGTGAAGGATCGCATTGCCGCAGTGTATCCGCGGAACAAGCGATTTCGAGAGATCGGTCGCATTCCCTAGGAGGGTCGCAAGCGACGGTGGCGTCGAGCCGAAGCCCGCCGCTATCCTGCGCGTCCCCATGGCTCCGAACATGCACCCTGTCCTCACCCGTCTCGGCCTTGCGAATCATCCGCGCCTTTGCGCGCCCGGCACCGCGAACTCGGTGACGAGCGACAACCCAGCGACCGGCGAGGCGATCGCCGCCGTGCGGCTCGAGTCGCGCGCCGACTACGAGAGCGCGGTCGCGCGCGCCGTGAAGGCGCAGGCGTCGTGGCGGCAGCTGCCCGCGCCGAAGCGCGGCGAGATCGTGCGAAGGATGGGCAACGCCTTCCGCGACGCGAAGGACGCGCTCGGCGAACTCGTGTCGCTCGAGATGGGCAAGATCAAGGCCGAGGGCCTGGGTGAGGTGCAGGAGTCTGTCGACATCGCAGACTTCGCGGTCGGTCTTTCGCGGCAGCTCTACGGCCTCTCGATGCACTCCGAGCGCCCGGGCCACCGCATGTACGAGCAGTGGCAGCCGCTCGGCGTCGTCGGCTGCATCACCGCGTTCAACTTCCCGAACGCGGTGTGGGCGTGGAACGCGATGGTCGCGGCCGTCTGTGGCGATGCGGTGATCTGGAAGCCGTCGCTCGTGACGCCGCTCGTTGCGATCGCGACGAGCGAGGTGTGCTGGAAGGTGCTGCGCGAGCAGGAACTCTGGCGCCCCGAAGGCATCGACCCCGCGGACCTCTTCCCGCTTGTGATCGGCACCGACAGCGAGGTGGGCGAACCGATGATCGCAGACCGTCGACTGCCGCTCATCTCGGCGACGGGCTCGTGCCGCATGGGTCGCCGCGTGGGTGAGGTCGTGGCGAAGCGCCTCGGCCGCTGCCTCCTCGAACTTGGCGGCAACAACGCGATCATCGTGATGGACGACGCCGACATGGAGATGGTCGTGCGCGCGGTCCTCTTCGGCTCGGTCGGCACCGCAGGCCAGCGCTGCACGACGACGCGGCGGCTTCTCGTCCACGAGAAGGTCGTCGACGACCTCTGCGCGCGCCTCGCGAAGGCGTACAAGAGCGTCCCGATCGGCGACCCGCTCGCTGCGGGGACGCTGATGGGCCCGCTTGTCAACAAGCAGGCGGTCGCGGGCATGCGCCACGCGTGCGTCGAGGCCGAGAAGGAAGGCTGCACGCTGCTTGCGGGCGGCGTCGCCGGCATCGAGCGCTTCGCGTCGAAGGCGGGCAACTTCGTCGAGCCGACGCTCTACCGCGTGCCGATGGGCGCGCGGCCCAAGATCTGCTGCGAGGAGACCTTTGCGCCGATCCTCTATGTCTATTCGGTCGCGAGCCTTGACGAGGCGATCGAGATCCAGAACGGCGTCGACCAAGGGCTCTCGAGCGCGATCTTCACGCTCAACATGCGCTCGGCCGAGCGGTTCCTCTCGACCGAGGGCTCGGACTGCGGTATCGCGAATGTGAACATCGGCACCTCGGGCGCCGAGATCGGCGGCGCGTTCGGCGGCGAGAAGGACACGGGCGGTGGCCGCGAGTCGGGCTCGGACAGCTGGAAGCAGTACATGCGCCGCCAGACCTGCACGATCAACTGGTCGAAGGACCTGCCGCTGGCGCAGGGGATCAAGTTCGACGTGTGACTTCGAGGTGCTGGTTCGGATTTGGATTTTCTCACGGAGGCACGGAGGCACGGAGGAGGAGAGAAGGAGGAGTGGGACCGCTCCTCTTCATCTCGCCTACGCGCGGCGCGCACCGATCGAGTGACTTGGCCTCCGTGAGCCCCGTGCCTCCGTGAGAGATCATCTCCGTGAGAGACCATCTCCGTGCGAGGCCCCGCGGGTTGGCGCAGATCACTCGCCGGGGATGGTGAGCGACGCGATCGAGCCCTCCCACGGGCTCGACGCGCTTGCGTGCAGCTTCTTTCCGATGCGGCCGCTGCGCGCGCCGTGGTAGCCGCTCTCGAGCGCGAGGCGCATCGCGTGCGCCATGCGCACGGGGTCCTGCGCGTGGGCGATGCCTGTGTTCAAGAGCACGCCGTCTGCGCCGAGTTCCATCGCAAGCGTCACATCGCTCGGAGTGCCGACGCCTGCGTCGACGATGACGGGGTACGACGGGTCACCGCCGGCAGACTTGGCCTTCAGAAGCTCGAGAATCAGCGCGATGTTCGCTGGGTTCGCGACGCCGCGGCCCGAACCGATCGGGCTTCCCGCGGGCATCACGCTCGCGGCGCCCGCGTCGCGCAGCCGCACGGCCATGATCGGGTCGTCGCTCGAGTAGCACAGGACGCAGAACCCGTCCTTCACGAGTTCGCGGCATGCCTCGAGCGTGCCGACCGGATCGGGGAGCAGCGTCTTCTTGTCGCCGAGCACCTCGAGCTTGACCCAGTGCTTGCCTGGGTTGTCGACCGAATCGAGGATCTCGCGCCCAAGCCTCGCCACGCGCACGGCGTCCTCGGCGCTGAAGCAGCCCGCCGTGTTCGGCAGGATCGTGTAGCGCGCAAGGTCGAGGTGGTCGAGGAGCGACCGGCCCTGCGCGTCGACGAGCCGCTCGCGGCGCACAGCGACGGTCACCGCGTCGCAGCCGCTCGCGTCGAGCGCGCGCTGCATCGTTTCATAGTCGCGGTACTTGCCCGTGCCGACGACCAGGCGGTTCTTGAGCGTGAACGAGCCGACGGTGAGCGGCGGGATGGCAAACGAGGGAGATTGGGCGGTTGCGGACATGGTGCGAAGGCGGAGGGCGGGGGCGGAGAGCTCGGGGCGGGGCGCGGGTCGTCATCCGCCGCCGACAAGGGTGACGATTTCGATCCGGTCGCCCTCGCGCACCTCGCGCGTGGCGTGGTCGCGCCGCGACAGCACGGCGCGGTTCACCTCGACCGCATAGGCCTTCGCGTTCGGAAGCGTGCGCGCGACGAGATCCGCGACCGTCGTCCCGGCGGACACGGTGGCAGGCTGGCCGTTCAGTTCAATGCGGATTTCGGGCGACATCTGGAAACGCGATGCTATGCGGAAAGCGCGCAGCCTACACTGCGCGCCGATGCGATTCGCCCCCGCAACAACCGTCGCCGCGCGGTTCCGCGCCGCCATTCTTGGCCTTCTTTGCGCCCTCGGGTTGCCCGCGCTGGCGGTGCTCGGCGGCTGCGCCGACCCGACCTACGACACCTCGACCCCGACGGCGCTCCTCGACTCGATGCAGCGCGCGGTCAAGGAAGGGCGCTACCAGGATCTCCCGCAGTTCATCGAGGTCCAGGCCCGCGACATCCAGTTCGACGACGGCGTCACCGAGGAGAGCGCGATCGGCGATGTGAAGGCGAAGCTCTCCGACATGCTCGGCCAGCTCGGCCGCGTCTCCGAGAAGCTCAAGCCGCTCGTCGAGAAGGACAAGAAGAAGGCGAAGACCGAAGCCCAGCGCATGTCCGACCGCTTCGGGTTCGGTCCGATCGTCGAGCGCATCATGACCGAGCCCTTCGCGGTGCTCGACGAGTCGCGCGACAAGCTCGAGGCGGAGGACCTCGGCGACGGCACCGCCGCCCTCACCTACGAGGGCGACCCGATCGCGGGCGGATTCGTGGCGATGATCGAGACGGGCGACGGCTGGCGCGTGACCGTGCCGCTCGAGCTCGTCCAGTCGAACGAGTTCTGGCCGCAGACGCGCCACGAGTGGGCGGTGATCGCAAGCCTCATGCTCGCCATGGAGAACTCGCTCTCGATGTTCGAGGCGGAGCTCGACACGGGAAAGTTCAAGACGCTCGACCAGGCCAGCGAACGCGTCGGTCGCCTCCTCGGCGAGAGCGTGATCGTGCAGAGCGTGATCTACGCGTCGATGAAGCAGAAGGACTGAACACGGCACGCGCGAGCGAGGCCGGTCATGGCGCGGCCGCACACGAAGCACCGTCGGCGCAATGGTCTACACTCCGCGCCATGCGGCCAGCGCCCGATCTCTCGGCAATCATCCTGCGCGCGTTTCTCGTCGCTTCGACGCTTGCGCTCTCGCCCTGCGTCCGTGCGGGCGAGGTCGCGGCCACGCGCGGTGCGCCGAGCGCCTCGCAGAGCTGCCCGCAGGGTGGAGAGCATGTGGCGACGCTCGCGGACCTGCGCGGAGCATCTGGCGTGGCGTTCGTCGGCGAGCGCCTGCTCGTCGCGGTCCCCGAGTCGCTCGCGGGGCGTTCGCTCGGCCCGTCGGTCGTCTCGGCGAATCCCGCGGACCCTTCCGCTGCGGCCGTCGCGCTTTCCCTTGAGGGCGCAGCGCCCGTGGCGTGGGCGTCCGATGTCGCAGTGGCGGATGACGGCGCGGTCGCCGTCGCCGATCTCGGGGGCGGCGTTGTCGTGCGCGACGCGGCGGGAGCCGCGCGGACGATCGCGGCCGACCTTCTCCGCCGCCCGACGGCCCTCGCGTGGGTCGGCGAGCAGCTCGCCGTGTCCGACGCGCTTCTGAAGGCGGTCGTCCTCGTCGACCGCGGCGGCCGCGAGGTCGCGCGCGTCGGCTCGGGGCTGTTCATCGAGCCCGCTGGGATCGCGGTCGACCCGCGCGGCGCCCTCTGGATCGCGGATCGCCTGGCGAACTGCCTGTGGCGCGTCGATCGCGGCGCAGACGGCGGCTACGCTGGCGCTGCGCCGCGCCCGATCGGGGAACGCGGCGCGGGACCAGGGCAGTTCAGCGCGCCGCGCGACGTCGCGGTCCTCTCGCGCGGCGACTCGTGGTGCCTCCTCGTCGCAGACGAACTCAACCACCGCATCCAGTCGCTCACGGCCGACGGCGCGAGCGTGGGCTTCTTCGGCATGCACGCGCTGATTCCGCGGCAGGGGGAGGGGCGGATCCACTACCCCGTGTCGCTCGCGGTCGCGCCCGACGGCGCGCACATCGCGGTCGCGGAGGCGTTCGAGGACCGCGTGCAGATCCTGAGGCTGAAGGACGAGCCCGACGAACTCGATCCTTCGCTCGGCGCGATCACCTCGATCTCGAGCCACTTCGGCGGCGAGAGCGCGGGTGCGGGCGGCTTGCTCATCGTGGTCGACGTGGAGTCGCAGGGCGTTGCCATCATGGATGCGCGCGGCACGCCGCCGTTGCACATCGCGATCGTCGGAGGAAGCGGGGCGCTTCCCGCGCGATTCGGCGAGGTGGCGGCGCTCGCCCTCGACGGCGGAGACGACCGCCTCTATGTCGCAGATCGCGTGCGCGGCGTGATCGATGTCGTCGCGCTCGACTGGAACCGCGAGCAGGCGCCGATCATCGACATGTTCATGTCGCGCCTCGCGCGATCGATGAGCCTCGCGCGGCTCGCGCCGCTCGGGGCGGCGGCTGGCCGCGCCGACTGGCGCACGCCCGACCCGTCCGACATGCTCGTCGGCGCGCAGGCGGGCGGCGCGGGCGAGCTCGTCATCCTCGACCGCGCGAACCTCGGCGTCGTCTTCACATCGACGCGCCTCGAGGGCGGCCGCTTCGAGCCGCTGCCAGGCGAGGCGCGCATGCCGAGCGAGATCGCGCGCGCGGCCGACGGCACGCTCGTCGTCACGGATCCTGTCGCGGGGCTCCTGTTCCTCCGCAACCCGAACGGGCAGTGGCTTCCCTTCTCAGGCCCGTCGCGCGCCGAGGGCGATGGCGGCGAGCCATTGCGATTCCTGCGCCCGAGCGGGGTGGCGGTGGTGTCGGGCGCGACGATCGTGACCGATGCTGCGCTCGATGCGTGCGTCGTCGTCGAAGGCGGACGCATGCGCCTCGTCGGCGCGCGCGGCGTGCTCGACGAACAGTTCTACGACCCGCAGAGCATCTCGGAGTCGCCGAACGGCCACATCGTGATCGACCGCGGCAACCACCGCTTCCAGCGCTTCGGCGCGAAGGACGGCGACCTCTTCGCGTGGAACATGACGGGCGGCCTCGGCCGATACTTCGAGCGCAAGCGGCGCGGTTCGCCAGGCGCGCCGCCGAGGCTTGACGCGCCACCGAGGCTCGACCCGCCTCCCGCGTCGCCCGCAACCGATGGCGCGACGGACGCGAACACGGAGCCAACCCCGCGATGACCGATCCCGACACTTCATCGACGCCGGCGAACCTGCTGCAGCCGTTTGGCGCGCCCGCTGTGATCGCGGCCGTCGCGCTCGCCACGGCGACGCTCATCGGCTGCGAGGAGCGCGGCGCCGTCACAACGCCGCCAGCTCGGGCCACGGAGCCCGTCGCGCCATCCGCGACTGCAGCGCCCGCCGCGCTTCCCGCCGAACTTCCCGCCGAACTGCACGCCGCGTGGCGCGCGGCGCGCGCGTGCGTCCTGACAGATCAGGCCCGCTGGGCGCGCAGCGCAGACGGCACCTACATCGTGCTGTGGGAGCCCGTCGATGGCGCGATTCCCGAGTCGGAGCCTTTCGCGGTCGCGATTGGCGTCGCGCGCGTCGATGGCCGCGCGCTCGCCGACGACGCCGTCGTCGGCTTCGATGCCGAGATGCCGCACCACGGGCACGGCATGAACCTCGTGCCCGTCATCGAGCGCGGCGCGCAGGCAGGGGCCTTCACGGCCTCGGGCGTCCTGCTGCACATGCCCGGACGCTGGGTGATCGCGGTCGATGTCTCCGAAGATGGAATCCTCGAACGGGCGCAATGGGATGCTGAGATCGAGTGAGCGGTCGATCGTGGTTCGCGCCACGCGCGCGGTCGCGTCCCTCGCGGCCGCCGCGCTCGTCGTGGCCCCGTCCGACGCCGCGCCGCAGGCGATTCCGCCCGAGCGGCTGCCGGCGGAGCTCTCGCATCTCACGGCCGAGGAAGTCGCCCGCATCGCGCGCATGTCGCCGCTGCCCGCGGTTCCCGCGGATCCGACGAACCGCTGGGCCGACGACGAGGCCGCCGCAGAGCTCGGCCACCATCTCTTCTTCGACACGCGCATCTCCCCGAAGGGCGTCTCCTGCGCCACCTGCCACGAGCCTGCGCGCTTCTTCACCGATGGCCGCGCGCTCGCGCAGGGCGTCGGCACGGCGCGCCGCAACGCGCCGACGGTCGTCGACTCCGCGCGCCGCCGATGGGTCGGCTGGGACGGGAAGTTCGACTCGCTCTGGTCGCAAGCGCTCTCGCCGATCGAGCACCCCGACGAGATGGGTTCCGATCGCGCGACCTTCGTCCGCGTGGTGCGCGACGACGCTGCGCTGCGCGCGCGATATGAACGCGTCTTCGGCGCGTTCCCCGCGGATCTCGCGCGCACCGCGGCATCCGATCCGCTGGAATCTTCCGCCGAACGGAACGCGGCGGTGGCGCGGTCGCTCGACGCGGCCACCGTGCATCTCCTGAAGGCGCTCGGCGCCTACCAGCGCAGGCTGCTGTCGGGAGAGGCCCCGATCGACCGCTTCGTGGCCGCGCTCAGGACGGCAGACGGTGGGGCTGGGCGCGCGTCGCCCGATTCCGCGGCACCGGAGATCACCGCCCTCGACGCCTCCGCGATGCGAGGCCTCGCGACCTTCGTCTCCCGCGGCGGCTGCTTCCAGTGCCACCGCGGCGCGAGCTTCACCGACGAGGAGTTCCACACGCTCGGCCTCGTCGGCGCGAACGGGCGTGTCGCGGACGACCCAGCACGGCTCGCCGCGATCGACTTCCTGCAGGCGAATCCCTTCAACGCAGCAGGCCCGCACAGCGATGCGCCGGGCTCTCCGAAGGCCGCGATGGTGCGCGGGCTGCGGCGCTCGGGCGAACTGTTCGGACAGTTCCGCACGCCGCCGTTGCGCGGCGTGGCCGACACCGCGCCGTACATGCACGACGGGCGCTTCGACTCGCTCGAGGCGGTCGTCCGCTTCTACGACACCCTCGAGGGCTCGAACCCCGTCGGGCATCACGGCGAGATGGTCCTCGAGCCGCTCGAGCTCGGCGAAGCGGGGCGCGCCGATCTCATTGCGTTCCTCCGGGCGCTGTCGCCGACCCCGCCGAAGGCTGGCGACCCCGCCGCGCGCTGGTGGTCACCCCCGAAGGACCTCGCGGACGCGGGGGCGAAGACAGGGCGGCCCGCCGCGGCCGATTCCGCCCCATAACGGGCGGCCTCGATGCCTCTTCGCCTTCCTGACTCGACAGGCGTCCCGCGAGATGCGTCGTTCGCGAGTCGTCCGCCAATCCCGCGTTCGATTCGGCGGAAATCGTGGCATAGTGAGGGTTCGACCGCACATCCTCCGCCCATCGGGGCGGTCGCGGTCGATCGTTGCGCCCGCCGGCTCCTCCAAAGTCATCTTTCAGTTCTTGGCCCTTCTCGCGCGTCGGGGGCAACGCTCCCGCGCCGCCTCGCGTACCTTCCGCACTCCGACTGTCTTCTGACAGTCGTGCCGCGACAGTGCTTCCGCCCGCGGAAGCGTCCAGCAACTTCAGCACGATTCCCATGACGCCGACCGCCACTCCCCGTCGTTTCCACGGTGCAGCACCGCTTCTCTGCGCGCTGCTCGCAGCAGGTTCGTTCCTCTCGGCCGCCGAGCGCGCCTTCGCGCACGAGGACGACGGCAAGGTCCGCGACCGCCAGAAGGCCGTGCGCGGCAAGGTCTGGCGCGAGGGCGTGAGCGACGAGGGCGGCGCAGCGGGCGGGTTCCTCTCGTCGGGCATCCAGCTCAAGTCGTGGCACCCGCTCAACACGATCGATGCAGGGGCCACCAGCGGCAACGACTGCTGGGGCTATGTCTCGCCGTCTGGGCGCGAGTACGCGCTGATGTGCGTGTCGAACGGCATGGCCGTCTACGAGGTCACCGACCCCGTGAACGCGACCAAGATCGGGTTCATCCCAGGGCCGTCGAGCCTGTGGCGCGATGTGAAGGTCTTCGGAACGCGCGCCTATGTCGTCACAGAGGGCGGCGCGGGCATCCAGGTCGTCAGCCTCGCGTCGGTCGACCAGGGCCAGGTGACGCTCGTCAACACCGTGACGACGGGCGGCGGACTCGCCACGCACAATGTGGCCATCGACGAGCAGAGCGGCTTCCTCTACCGCTGCGGCGGAGGTTCCAACGGGCTCCGCATCTACGACCTCAATGCGAATCCAGACAACCCCCCCTATGTCGGCGCTTGGAGCACCCACTATGTGCACGACGCCCAGATCGTGACCTACACCACGGGTCCGTTCGCGGGCAAGCAGATCGCATTCTGCTGCGCAGGCCTCAACGGCGGATACGGCGAGACCGGGCTCTACATCGTCGATGTCACCAACAAGGCGGCGCCCGTACAGATCTCGCGCGTGCTCTATCCCGCAGCGCGCTACAGCCACCAGGGCTGGCTGACCGAGGACCGCCGCTTCTTCCTCCTTGGCGACGAGCTCGACGAGGGCGACAGCCAGCAGTTCACGACCACCCATGTGATCAATGTCGAGAATCTCCTGAGCCCCGCGTATGTCGGGCAGTTCCAGAACTCGACGCCTGCGATCACCCACAACTGCTACACCCACAACGGGCTGATGTTCCAGGCGAACTACCGCTCGGGCATGCGGGTCTTCGATGTCTCGAACGCGGGGGCGCCCTCGGCGGTCAACGAGGTCGCGTACTTCGACACCTATCCAGGCGACGACAACGCCAACTTCAACGGCCTCTGGAGCTGCTACCCGTACTTCCCGAGCGGCACCATCATCGGCAGCGACCTTGAGCGTGGCCTGTTCGTGTGGCGCCTCGGCGGCCCAGTGGCCACCATCGACCTCGTCTCGGCGGCGCCCGACCTCGTCGCGCCGACGGGCGGGACCGAACTCCTCGTCGAGATCGAGCCAGGCCTCGGACAGACGCTCGACCTCTCGACCGCCGCGATGCGCGTGTCGTGGGCGGGCGACGAGGCGACCGTTCCGCTGACGCAGGTGAAGGGGAGCACCTTCCGCGCGGTCTTCCCCGCGACGCCATGCGCCGAAACCGTGACCTATCGCTTCGAGGTCTCGAATGTGAAGGGCGACTCGATCAGCTCGGCCCCACGCACGGCGCTGTCGGCGTTCGGGCTCGAGGTCGCGTTCGACGACGCCTTCGAGACGAACCTCGGCTGGCAGGCGGGCGTCGCAGGCGACACCGCGACCTCGGGCCAGTGGGTGCGGGTCGATCCCGTCGGCACCACCGCGCAGCCTGAGGACGACCACACCGTGAACGGCACGCAGTGCTTCGTCACGGGGCAGGGCGTTGTCGGCGGCGGTGCTGGCGCGGCGGATGTCGATGGCGGCGTCACCACGCTTCTCTCGCCCACGCTGAACCTCGCGGGCAGCCCTGAGGCCGTGATCGAGTACTGGTACTGGTATTCGAACAACCTCGGCGCCGCAGCAAACGCGGATTCCATGCCCGTCTCTGTCTCGAACGACAACGGCGCGACCTGGACTCTCGTCGAGAACATCGCCACCAACAACGCCGCGTGGGCCTTCCGCTCCTTCCGCGTCGCCGACTTCGTGACGCCCACCGCGCAGGTGCGCGTGCGCTTCGTCGCGCGCGACCTCGACCAGGGCTCGCTCGTCGAGGCGGGCGTCGACGACTTCCGTGTCGTCGACATCGATTGCACGGCGCCCGTCACCGGCGACCTGAATGGCGACGGCGCCGTGAACGCGAGCGACCTCGGCATTCTGCTCGGCGCGTGGGGAAGCTCGAACGCGGCTGCGGACATCGACGGCGACGGCATCGTCGGCGGCGGCGACCTCGCGCTTCTCCTCTCGGCGTGGCAGTGAGCGCTCGGCACACGCGCCGCGGTTGATTTTCGCGGCCTCGCCCGCGACAATCCCCGGCCATGCCGATGTGCAGCCCGCGTGGTGCGTTCGTTTGTCTTCTGAGCCTCCTCGCGGCGTCTCAGGCCGCACCCGTGCTTGCGGCGGCGGCGCCAGCACCCGCAGCGACGTCGAGCGGCTTCCGTCAGGAAGTCGACGGGTCGACCTTCGTCATCGAGCTCGTTCCGTTCGAGGCACCTGCAGAGGGCGGCGGAACCCGCACGCTGCATGTCTCGACCACGGAGATCCCGTGGGAACTCTTCGATGTCTTCGTCTACGGCACCGACAAAGCCGATGGAAAGTCGAACGAGAAGGCCGACGCTGTCACCAAGCCGACCAAGCCCTACATCGGGATGGACCGCGAGTTCGGGCATGTCGGCTTCCCCGTGATCTCGCCGAGCTTCCTCAGCGCGAAGCAGTTCTGCGAGTGGCTCTCGGCGAAGACGGGCCGCACCTATCGCCTGCCGACCGCGGCCGAGTGGACCGCGCTCTGCGAGCAGTCTGGCATCGACCCGAAGAACTCGGGCGACTATGCGTGGGTGAAGGAGAACTCGAACGAGAAGACGCACAGGCTTGCGTCGAAGAAGGCCGACAAGCTCGGCCTCTACGACCTCTTCGGCAACGCCTGCGAGTGGGTCGACGACGGCTCGAAGCTCGGCGTGGTGGCGGGGGGCTCGTACCTCGACTCGATGGCCGACCTCGGCTGCGCGGTCTTCCAGCCCTGCAAGCCCGTCGAGTGGAACGAGATCGACCCGCAGTTCCCGAAGAGCAAGTGGTGGTACTCGAGCGGAGGCTTCGTGGGCTTCCGCGTGGTGTGCGAGCCATCGGCGCCCGCGGCGCCCGCAACGACATCGCCCGCCGCCGCCGACGCGGCCGCGACAAACCCATCAGGAGCTCCCCGTGCAGATTGACCGACGCGCCTTCGTCGCCGCAGCAGCGGCGTCTCCGATCCTTCTCGGCGCGCCGCGCGCCTTCGCGCATCTCTCGCGCGAGCCCGTCCTCCGCGTCGCGGTCATCGGCTGCGGCGGCCGCGGCACGGGCGCGATGCTCAACGCGATCTCCGCGGGCAAGACCACGGGGTGCCGCATCGAGGTCGCCGCGCTCGCGGATCTCTTCGAGGACAGACTCGTGCGCGCGAACGGCGCGCTGACCGAGATGGGCCTTCCCGCGGTGTCGAGCGACAGGCTCTTCACGGGTTTCGACGCCTACAAGAAGGCCTGCGCGAGCGACTGCGACATCGTCATCCTCGCGACTCCGCCCGGGTTCCGCCCGATCCACTTCAAGGAGGCGACCGAGCGCGGCAAGCATGTCTTCTGCGAGAAGCCCGTCGCGGTCGACGCGCCCGGCGTGCGCAGCTTCGTCGAGAGCGCGGCCGCGTCGCGCGCGAAGAACCTGAAGGTGGTCGCGGGCACGCAGCGCAGGCACGAGCAGTGCTACATCGAGTGCATCGAGCGCATCCACCGCGGCGACATCGGCAAGGTCGTCGCGGGCCGCGTCTACTGGAACATGGGAAGCCTCTGGCATGTCGACCCCGACGCGTCGCGGACGGAGGTCGAGAACCAGGTGCGCAACTGGCTCTACCACTCGTGGCTCTCGGGCGACCACATCGTGGAACAGCATGTCCACCAGCTCGATGTGATGCGCTGGGTGATGGGCGGGAACCCCACGATGGTGCGCGGCGTCGGCGGGCGACAGGTGCGCACCGATCCGCGCTTCGGCCACATCTTCGACCACTTCGGGCTCGAGTTCCAGTTCCCTGGAGACCGCTTCGTCTTCTCGATGTGCCGCCAGCAGGACGGCACCGACGGCAAGGTCGAGGAGGTCTTCCACGGATCGGAGGGCGTGGCGACGATGCGATCGGGCTTCGCCGAGATCGGCGGCCCCAACGCGTGGCGATTCGCGGGCAAGCAGCGCGACCCGTACACGCAGGAGCACATCAACCTGCAGAACGCGATCCTCAAGGACCAGCCGCTCAACGAGGCGGAGCAGGTCGCGCTCAGCTCCATGTGCGCGATCATGGGCCGCATGGCCGCCTACACCGGCAAGGACCTCTCGTGGGACGAGGCCTACAACTCGAAGGAAGTCCTCATGCCCGACTCCGTGGACTTTGGCCCGCGTCCCGAGGCGCCGGTTGCGGTGCCGGGTAAGACGAAATTTGAGTGACGGGGTTTGAGTGACGCGGTTTGAGTGATGCGGTTTGAGTGACGCGGTTTCAGTGAAGCGGGCTTGGCGGACGCAGCGGCTCCTCCGCGCCGTTCCGCGCGGTTGCGCCGATCCACGACACAACGCCGCTGCGCTCGATGCGCGCGCTGTGGTGCGGAAATCGCGCGAGGATCGTGGCGGCCTCCGCGTCGTCGCGCGTGAGCGCGAGCGCCGTGCCCAGCGCGTCGACCGAGGAGTCGAGCGGCCCGACGACCGTGACCTGCGCGGGCGACTGCGCGCCGAGGCCCGTGCGCGGGTCGACGATGTGGGCGTACCGCACGCCGTCGATCTCGACCCACTGCACGGATGCACCCGAGGTGCTGGCCGCGCCGCTCTCGAGCACCACGCGCTCGGCACCGAGCGCGGGCGACTCCGCGGCGATCTCGACCGACCACGCAGGTCCGTCGCGCGGCGCGTCACCCGCCGCGATGTCTCCCGCCACAGCGACGAGGACACGCGGCGCACCCGCGCGGCGCGCCGCCTCGACCGCGCGCACCGCGCCATATCCCTTGCCGATGCCGCCGAAATCGAGCTCGACCGTCGTGTCTGCGCGGACGATGTCGGGCCCGTCGATGGAAAGCCCGCGCCAGCCGACGCGCGCGCGCGCGGACTCGAGCGTCGCGGCGTCGGGGAGCGCGCCCGTCGCACGGCTCGCGCGCCAGAGCTTCACGAGCGGGCCGATCGTCGGGTCGTAGAGGCCGTTCGTCCTCTCGGCCACCTCGAGGGCGCGCGCCAGCACGGCGCGGAGATCTTCGCTGGCGGAGACACGGGCCGCCGTCGAACGATTGAACTGCGACAGCTCCGAGGTCGACTTCCAGTCGCTCAGCGTGAAGTCGAGCCGCTCGAGCTCGACGAGCGCCGCGCGCGCAGCAGCCCGCGCGCGCTCGCGCCCCGCGGCGTCGTCTGTCTCCTCGATCACGATCTCGACGGCCGCTCCCATCGCGGAGCCTGTGAAGCGGTGGCGCGTTGCCGCGACCTCCCCGACGGGCGGCTGCGCCGCGCGCCCGACGCCCGTCGCGCAGCCCAGAGCGGGCGCCAACGCCAGTGCGCACGCAACGAAGACGCCTGCGGCGCGCGCGGCCGTCACGGCGTCTGCGCGGCCGCGGGGGCCGTCGGCGCAGCGGGGGCGGCGGCGACGGCGGGCCATGCCTCGGTGGGCTCCTGCTTGAGCGTCCACCACGGCTTCGACAGCGCGCATCCGCGCGTCGGATTCCGCTCGAGGTAGTCCTGGTGATAGGGCTCCGCCACGAAGAACTCCGCGGCGGGCTCGATCTCGGTCACGATCTTGCGCGGCCCGAAGAGGCTCTTCGTGGCGAGCGACGCCACGAACGCCCGCGCATCGGCTTCCTGCGCCGCGTCGACCGTGTAGAGGCCCGAGCGGTACTGCGTGCCGAAGTCGGGGCCCTGGCGGTTGAGCGTCGTCGGGTCGATCATCTGGAAGAAGCCCTCGAGGAGCTGGCGGTACGAGATGACCGTCGGGTCGTACACGACCTTCACCGCCTCGACATGCGGCTTGAAGCCGGCGGGACGCTCGGCGGCGGGAATCGAGTCCTGCTTGCAGATGTCGTCGTAGGTCGGGTTCGGCTGCGAGCCCTGCATGTAGCCGCTCACAGCGCTCACGACGCCCGGAGCCTGCTGGAAGTAGTGCTCGACGCCCCAGAAGCAGCCGCCGCCGAAGTATGCGGTCGCCGTCTTCACAGGCTGCGACTCGGGCGGGAACTCCGTGCCCTTCTCATGGAAGGTGAGCGCCGCGCCGTTCAGGCAGAAGCGCAGGCCCGTCGGGCGCGGGCCGTCGTCGAAGACATGGCCGAGGTGCGCGTTGCAGCGCGTGCACACGATCTCGACGCGCTGCATGCCGTGCGAGTTGTCTTCCTTTGCGCCGACATGCGCCACGTCGTAGGGCGCGAAGAAGCTCGGCCAGCCCGTGCCCGAGTTGAACTTGTGCGAGCTCGAGAAGAGCGGCAGGCCGCAGACGACGCAGCAGTAGGTGCCGTCCTTCTTGTTGTCGAGGAGCGTTCCGCAGAAGGCGGGCTCGGTGCCCGCGTTCTGGGTGATGCGGTAGGCCTCGGGCGAGAGCTTCTTGGCGAGCTCGGCCACGCGCTCGCGCGAGAGCGGCGTGACATCGTGGCCCGTGCGCGAGAGCTGCTTGATCTGACGGGCGGGCGTCGCACTGGTCGGCACGGCGGTGTCCTTTGCCGCGTCTGCGGCGGAGTCTTGCGGAGTTCGTTCTTGCGGGGCGGTGTTCGGGCGCGGGTTCCAGATCGGCAGCGGCTCCACGGGCGCGGTGTTTGCGGGAAGCACGCTCCGCGCATAGAGGACCGCGGTCGCTGGGATCAGGAACATGCACACGAGCAGGATGGCGAAGATGTAGCGCATGGTGGGCTCCGGGCGGCGGCGGGAAGGCCGAGTGTAGGGCGGGGAGGTTCGGCCGCGCTCGCGCCGCGGATGCGCGGACGCGCGACGATGCGTCACGGCGGCACGGCGGCACGGCGTCATGCGCTCAATGGGCCCGGTGGGAATCGAACCCACACGCCTTGCGGCCGCAGATTTTAAGTCCGCTGCGTCTGCCAGTTTCGCCACGGGCCCGATCGGAGGGATGCTACCCGCAGCGGGCGCGGTGCCGCGCTCCCTTTCGGGCGTTCACTTGTCCGCGTGCGTCTCGGCGTGCTTCTCGAGATGCCCGCCGAAGGCGAAGCGCTGGGCGCTCATGACCTTGTTCATGAAGTCGCCGTTGCCGCGCGAGCTGAAGCGGCCGAAGAGGGCCGCCGCGAGGACGGGGGCTGGAACACCTTCATCGTTCGCGGCGGCGAGCGTCCAGCGGCCTTCGCCCGAATCGCTCACGCGGCCGCCGAACTGGGCGAGCGACTGGTCCTTCGCCATCGCCTGCGCGGTGAGATCGAGGAGCCACGAGCCGACCACACTGCCGCGGCGCCAGAGCTCCGTGACCGCGGCGAGGTCGAAGTCGTACTGGTAGTGCTCGGGGTGGCGCAGCGGCGTCGTCTCGGCGTCCTTCTCGTAGGCGTGCTTGCCGATGTCGGCGTGCTTCAGGATGTTGAGGCCCTCGGCGTAGGCGGCCATCAGGCCGTACTCGATCCCGTTGTGGACCATCTTCACGAAGTGCCCCGCGCCCGAGGGACCGCAGTGGAGGTAGCCCTTCTCCGCGGTGCCGAGCGAAGCCGCGTCGGGGTTGCGCGCGATCGTTCCAACGCCTGGCGCGAGCGTGGCGAACACCCCGTCTAGGCGCGCGACCGCGGTCGAGTCGCCGCCGATCATCTGGCAGTAGCCGCGCTCGAGCCCCCACACGCCGCCCGAGACGCCGACATCGACATAGTGGATGCCGCGTGCGGCGAGCGCCTTCGCGCGGCGGATGTCGTCGATGTAGTGCGTGTTGCCGCCGTCGATGATGCAGTCGTCGTCGCCGAGATGCTTCGCCACCTCGTCGATGGTGGCGTCGACGAACGCGACGGGAAGCATCAGCCACACATGGCGGGGGCCCTTCAGCTTCGCGCAGAGGTCGGCGATGCTCGACGCGGGCGTCGCGCCCTCCTTCGCGAGGTCCGCGACGGCCTGCTGGTTGACATCGAACGCGACCACGGCGTGGCCTCCGCGCACGAGCCTGCGAACCATGTTTGCGCCCATGCGCCCGAGTCCGACCATTCCAATCTGCATGGGGCGGAATGTAGCGGAGCGCCCGTCAGGGCGCGTCGCCGAGAAGTTCGCCCGCGAGCCACCGCGCGAACGACTCCTTTGGCACGCGCTCGCCCTGTGGTGCCGCGCGGCGCGCGCCGCCGTCGCGGAGATAGAGCGTCCCGTCGATGTCGGGCGCGTTCATCGTCTCGAGCGGGTTGGCCACGATCGCATCGAGCGACTTGCGCGCCAGCTTCTCGCGCGCCGAGGGCTCGAGGCGCTCCGCGGGCTCGAGCGCGAAGCCGACGATGCGCGCCTCGGGTCGGCGGAACCCCGCGGTCGTCGCCAGCAGATCCTCGACGGGCTCGAGCTCGAGCGTCATGGCGCCGCCGCGACGGAGCTTTCCATCCGCGAACGCCTTCGGACGGAAGTCGGCGACGGCGGCCGCCATCACCACGAGCTGCGCCGCCGGCAGTTCCCGGCGGAGGATCGCCGCGAGATCGACCGCCGTGCGGAAGCGCTCGACCGTCACGCGGCCCGCCCACGCGGAGGGCAGTGCCGATTGGACGGGGCCAAGCGCCAGTACCACCTCGGCCCCGCGCGCCGCAAGCGCGTCCGCGATCGCGATTCCAAGCCGCCCCGACGAGCGGTTTCCGATGAAGCGGACCTCGTCGATCGGCTCCTCGGTCGGGCCCGCCGTCACCAGTGCGCGGACGGGGGGCGCGAAGGGCGCAACCGATCGGCGTTCCTGCGCGGATGATGCGGGTTCTCGGCGTGTCGCGGCGTCGCGCATGCGCCGAGGGTAGCCGAGGGCAGCCGAGGAGGGCAGCCGAGGAGGGCAGCCGAGGAGGGTGCCGAGGAGGGCGCCCGTCAGCCGCTGCAGGTTGCGGCGGAGGCGACGAACGGCGATACTGCAATGCTCCCGTCCGTCTGGCGGGAGGGCCCGCGCCCGAGCGCCTTCGGCGGGGCGGCATGACTTCGGAGACGCGACCTTGGCCAAGCGCAGCAAGAAGAAAATCGGCGAGATCCTGATCGAGCAGGGCGCCGTCGGACAGGCCCAGCTCGTCTCCGCCATCAACGAGGCCAAGTCCTCGGGGAAGCGGGTCGGCGAGGTCCTGATCGAGCAGGGGACCTGCAACGAGAAGCAGATCGCCAAGGCCCTCGCCGAGCAGTTCGGGGTCGAGTTCATCGACCTCGAGAAGCCCGAGGCCCTCACCAAGATCGACCGCGGCCTCCTGAAGGAGGACCTCCAGCGCAAGTACTCGGTGCTGCCCCTCCGCAAGGAGCGCGGGACGCTCCTCCTCTGCGTGCACGACCCGCTCGAGATCGAGGCGTTCGACCTGATCGGCATGGTCGCGGGCGGCCGAGCCGACGTGGGCGCCATCTCGACGCGCAGCCAGATCACGGGCTTCATCTCGGGCGACCAGAGCGGCCCCGACCTCTCGCGCTCGCGCCTCGTGACCGCGTCGATGGACTCGACCGTCGACAAGTCGATGGACCGCTCGCAGGACCGCTCGCAGGACAGGTCGATGGACCGCTCGCTCGACTCCGACGCGAACGAGTCCGGCATCGTGCGCCTCGTCGAGCGCATGATCGTCGAGGCCGTCACCGGCCGCGCGAGCGACATCCACATCGAGCCGCGCAAGGACAATGTCCTCCTGCGCTACCGCATCGACGGCGTGTGCATCGAGCGCGACCTCATCCCGAAGTCGATGCAGAACCAGCTGCTTGCGCGCGTCAAGCTGATGGCGGGCGTGAACATCTCCGAGCGCCGTGTGCCGCAGGACGGCCGCATCAAGCAGACGATCGACGGAAAGGTCGTCGACTTCCGCGTCTCGAGCTGCCCCGCGGTCCACGGCGAGAGCATCGTCCTCCGCATCCTCCGCCCCGACAGCGCGCGCATCGGCCTCGCGGGCCTCGGCTTCGAGCAGGACAACCTCGACAACTTCAACAAGATCATCCGCCGCCCGAACGGCATCTTCCTCGTCACGGGCCCCACGGGCTCGGGCAAGACGACGACGCTCTACTCGGCGCTCAACGACCTCAACGCGCCCGACCGCAAGATCATCACGGCCGAGGATCCCGTCGAGTACGCCTTCAAGGGCATCAACCAGGTGCAGGTGCGCGACCACATCGGCCTCACCTTCTCGACGATCCTGAAGTCGATGCTGCGCCAGGCGCCGAACATCATCCTCGTCGGCGAAATCCGAGATCGCGAAGTCGCCGACATCGCCATCCAGGCGGCGCTCACGGGCCACATGGTGTTCTCGACGCTCCACACGAACGACGCCCCGAGCGCGATCACGCGACTCATCGACATGGGCGTGAAGCCGTTCCTCGTGGCGAGCTCGATCCAGGCGGTCATGGGCCAGCGCCTCGTCCGCATTCTGTGCGAGAAGTGCAAGGCGCCCGAGGACAACCCCGACCGCAAGGTGCTCCGCCTCATCGGCATGACCGAGGAAGAGGTCGCGCGCGGCGGCATGATGAAGGCCGTCGGCTGCCAGGCCTGCGGCGGCACGGGCTACCGCGGCCGTCGCGCCATCTTCGAGCTGATGAAGATGAACCCCGAGATCCGCGACCTCGCGTTCAACCGCTCGAGCGTCGGCAAGCTCCGCGCGGCGGCCGTGCGCGGCGGCATGCGCAGCCTCGTCGAGGACGGCAAGATCAAGATCCTCCGCGGCATGACGACGCCCGTCGAGATCGCGAACTTCGCGCAGATCGAGGGGTTCTCGCCTGAAGAGATCCACGCGACCTGAGACCTTCCCTCACACCCCGACCCCCGCCCCAGCCACGCGGCGTCCACCGCGAGCGACTTCCAGACACGATCACTTCCATTGCGAGCATTTCCATGTCGACCATGCAGATTGACCGTCTTCTCGACAGCATCGTCACCCTCGGGGCGTCGGACCTGCACATCTCGACGGGCCGCCCGCCGACGATCCGCCTGCACGGCAGCCTGAAGAGCCTTGCGACGAAGACGATCGAGCCCGACGACGCGACGGCGCTCATGAAGTCGATCACGCCTGAGAAGAACCAGGCCGAGCTCGCCGAGATGGGCGGCACCGACTTCGGCTTCAGCTTCCAGGGCCGCGCGCGCTTCCGCGTGTCTGTCTTCCGCCAGCGCCAGCACATCTCGATGGTGCTTCGACTGATCCCGAACAAGCTGCTCTCGTTCGACGAGATCGGTCTCCCCAAGATCGTCGAGGAGCTCTGCCGCCGTCCGCGCGGCCTCTTCCTCGTGACGGGCCCGACGGGTTCGGGCAAGTCGACCACCCTCGCCTCGATGGTGAACTGGATCAACGAGTTCTACGACCGCCACATCGTGACGATCGAGGACCCGATCGAGTACTACCACTACCACAAGAAGTCGGTCGTGAACCAGCGCGAGGTCGGACAGGATGTGCCGAGCTTCGCCGAGGCGCTCCGCCGCGTGCTCCGCTCCGACCCCGACGTGATCCTCGTCGGCGAAATGCGAGACCTCGAGACGATCGAGTCCGCGATCCGCGCGGCCGAGACGGGCCACCTCGTGTTCGGCACCCTCCACACCTCGGGCGCGGCCAGCACCATCAACCGAGTCATCGACGCCTTCCCCGTGAGCCAGCAGGAGCAGGTCCGCGTCCAGCTGTCGACCTCGCTCATCGCGGTGCTCTCGCAGCAGCTGTGCGCCCGCGCCGACAAGCCCGGGCGCTGCGCGGCCTACGAGTTCCTCGTGGTCACGCCCGCGATCTCGAACCTCATCCGCGAGAACAAGACCTTCCGCATCGACTCGGCCATCCAGACTGGCCGCAAGTTCGGCATGCAACTCCTCGACGACCACCTCTGGAAGCTCTACGCCGACGGCAAGGTCTCCGCGGAGGAGGTCATCGACAAGTGCAAGAACCCCGGCGACATGAAGGACAAGATCCATCGTGCGGGCGGGGTGATCGGACGCACGGAACTCGATTCGGACCACGATGCGGGCTGAGTCTGGACGCGCTCGGAGCCCTTCGTGCGGTCGCGGTCTGGCCGCGCCCCGAAGCGCGTCCGAACCGCGTTCTTCGGCTGCGGGCCGTACGCAGCAATCCAAGTGTCCACACCTCCACCCCCGTTGCGCCGCGATGCCGGGGGGGTGCGCGTGCCGTATAGCACGCAGTGGGAGCGTCGCCGCACGGTGCGGCGGGGCGAGTCTGGCCAGTCGCGGCCGATCCGAGTGACCCGATGTCCATCATCTCGACTGAGCAGGAGCAGCTTCTCACGATCCTCAAGGGAGCCCGCATCGGGCGCGCCTTGCGGAAGCTCGGCTACATCACGCGCGAGCAGGCTGAGGAAGCGGCCGCGCTCCAGCTCGAGGGTCGGAAGGGCGAGCTGCTCGGCCAGATCCTCGTCAGCCTCGGCCGCTGCGACCAGCGCGCCGTCGACCACGCGCTCGCGGTCACCAAGGGCATGGCGTATGTCGACCTCGACAAGTTCGACATCTCCCAGGACGCCATCAACGCCGTGGACGCGCGCCTCGTGCGCATGGGGCAGTTCGCGCCCGTCGATGTGGACATCGCGGCGCGCCGTCTCGTGATCGCCGTCAAGGATGTGAACAACTTCGGCGCCGCCGACAACCTCAAGCAGATGGGCAACTGGCGGCGGGTCACCGTCGTGGTCGCGCCCGCTGCGCAGGTCGACCGCATCATCGCCGAGAAGTATCCCGAGCGCGGCGGCGGAGGGGCCTCCGCGCTCGAGGGGATCGGAGAGGGCGGCGCGGCGGTCTCCGTCCTCGAGGGCCGCGGCGAGTCTCTCGACCTCGCGTCGCTGGAGATGGCGGCGAACGACAACGCGGTCGTGCAGCTTGTGCAGCGCCTGCTTCTCGTCGCCATCGAGGACAAGGCGAGCGACATCCACCTCGAGCCCTTCGAGGACGAGTTCAAGGTGCGCTACCGCATCGACGGCGTCCTCTACGACATGCATGCGCCAGCGAAGTCGCTGGCGACGGCGCTCGTCTCGCGCGTGAAGGTCATGTCGAAGCTCGACATCGCCGAGCGCCGCCTCCCGCAGGACGGCCGCATCGAGTTCATGCTGCCGACGGGGCCGATCGACCTCCGCGTCGCCGTGCTTCCCACGATGTTCGGCGAGTCGGTGGTGCTCCGTATCCTCGACCGCTCGAATGTGCAGCTCTCGCTCGACAAGGTCGGCATGGCGCCCGACGACCTCGAGAGGTTCCGCACGCTGATCAACAAGCCGAACGGCATCGTCGTCGTCACGGGCCCGACGGGCTCGGGCAAGACGACCACGCTCTACGCAGCGCTCAACGAGCTGAACGACCCGGGCGTCAAGATCCTCACCGCGGAGGATCCCGTCGAGTACGACGTGCAGGGCCTCATCCAGTGCCAGGTCAACCTCGAGCAGGAGCTGACCTTCGCGAAGCTCCTCCGAAGCTTCCTCCGCCAGGACCCCGACATCATCCTCGTCGGCGAAATCCGTGACCTCGAGACCGCGCAGATCGCCATCCAGGCATCGCTGACGGGCCACCTCGTGCTCACCACGCTCCACACGAACGACGCGCCGAGCACCATCCTGCGTCTCGTCGACCTCGGAGTGGAGACCTTCCTCCTCACCGCGACGATCGAGGCGATCGTGGCGCAGCGGCTCGTGCGCCGCGTGTGCGTGAAGTGCAAGGAGGCGTACACGCCCAACGAGGAGCAGCTGATGGAGCTCGCGCTCCGTCCGCGCGACGTCGAGGGCAAGCAGTTCTACCGAGGCCGCGGCAAGGGCTGCGACTTCTGCCGTCGCTCGGGCTACAAGGGCCGAAAGGGCCTCTACGAGATCATGGCGATGGACGACGACCTGCGCGAACTCGTCATGAAGCAGGCCTCGACCTCCGTGCTCAGGCAGGAAGCCAAGAAGCGCGGCATGCGCACCCTCCGCGAGGCGGGCCTCAACGCGATCTACAACGGCGAGACCACGATCGACGAGGTCGTGCGCGAGACGATGACGGACGAGTGAGTGGACCGACGAGTGAGTGACCGACGAGTGAGCGGGCCGCCGAACGAGCCGACCAACACACCTGATTGACCGAGGCCGCGCACGCGGCCGACCCGAGACGAATCACGGAGCACACCATGCCCACCTACGCGTACGACGCGATGAACAACGCAGGCAAGAAGACCTCAGGAACGGTCGAGGCCACCACCGCCGAGGAGGCGGTGAAGAAGATCCGTTCGCAGGGGCTCTTCCCGAGCAGCGTGAAGGAGCAGAAGGTCGCGGGCGGCACGGGCGGCGGCGGCGCCAAGAAGGTGCGCGACGTCAAGAAGAAGAAGAAGGGGTTCAACATCTCCTTCGGCGGCGTGAGCACCAAGAAGCTCACGCTCTTCACGCGCCAGCTGTCGACGCTGCAGGACGCAGGCCTGCCGCTTCTCCGCTCGATCCAGATCCTCGAGAGCCAGCAGCGCCCCGGCGCCCTGAAGAATGTGCTCCAGGGCGTGGCCGAGGAGGTCGAGTCGGGCACCAGCCTCTCGGAGTCGATGGCGAAGTTCCCGCGCTGCTTCGACCGCCTCTACACCAAGATGGTGGCGGCGGGCGAGGTCGGCGGCGTGCTCGATGTGATCCTCCAGCGTCTCGCGGAGTTCATGGAGAAGGGCCAGCGCCTCAAGCGGCGCATCATCGGCGCCCTCATCTATCCCGCGGTCGTCATCTTCATCGCCGTCCTCATCGTGACGGGCATCATGTACTTCGTCATCCCGAAGTTCCAGGAGATCTTCGAGGACTTCGACGTGAAGCTTCCGCAGCTCACGATCTTCATGATCAACAGCTCGAAGTGGGTCGCGGGCACGGCGTCGAAGGACCAGGTGGTGCCGGGCGCGATCTGGGTGCTCTGTTCTCCCATCATCATCTTCCTGTTCTTCAAGCTGATCAGGAAGACGAACCCTGGAAGGGCGGTGACCGACATCATCGTGCTGCGCGTGCCCGTGATCGGGACGCTCTTGAGAAAGACGGCGATCGCGCGCTTCACGCGGACGCTGGGAACGCTCATCAGCGCGGGCGTGCCCATCCTCGAGGCGATCCTCATCACCCGCGACACCTCGGGCAACTATGTGTTCGAGCGCGCGCTCACCAAGGTCCATGACTCGATCCGCGAGGGCGAGACCTTCGCCGTGCCGCTGCGCGAGGCCAAGGTCTGCGATGCCATCGTCGTCAACATGATCGACGTCGGCGAGGAGACGGGCGACCTCGATGTGATGCTCATGAAGATCGCCGACAACTACGACGAAGAAGTCGATGTCGCGGTCGCGAGCCTCCTGTCGCTCCTCGAGCCGTTCATGGTCGTCATCCTCGGCGGCATCGTGCTCATCATCGTCCTCGCGCTCTTCCTTCCGCTCGTCTCCATGATCGAGTCGGTGTCGGGCGGCAAGTGACAGTGGCGGCCCGAAGGCAGCAGGAAGCGGGGGCGGTTCGCCGCCCCTCGCTCCGAAGGCGGGATGTTGCGGCCGAAAGGCCCCAGTCAGGAGATTCCATGCATCGCGAACCGAGCCCATTCCATCACGCGCGCGCCCGTCGGGCGGGCTTCACGCTCACGGAGCTCCTCGTGGTGGTCGCGATCATCGTGATCCTCATCGGGTCCCTCGTGGTCGCGCTCGGCGCGGCCGCGAAGCGCGCCCAGGCCGCGAACACGACCGCGCTCATGAACGCGATCTCGACGGGCCTCGGAAAGTTCGAGGGCGACTTCGGCTATCTACCGCCCGTGCTCGGCCCGCGTGACACGGGCGCGCCTGCGGAGGGCCGCGGCCGTGATGTGGTGCGCATCGGCGATGTCGGCTCGGGCGGCGTCGTGCAGCGCCAGCAGGACTGGCTCTCCTACACCACGCTCGCCGAGTATCTCATCGGCTACGGCCACCGCGGTCAGGACGGCTACGGCCGCGTTCCGGGTGGCGCAGCGGGCCCAGGCGACCGCGAGGCGCCGCCGTTCGGCATCCGCTCGCCAGGGCCCGACGGCGCGTTCGGCTCGATCGACTCGCCGCAGCCCGCGCTCGCCGCGAACCCCGCCTTCCGAGGCTACTACCGCGCGCGGAACCCCGCGCGCCTCGCCACGCCTCCCGCGATCAACAACACGAACTGGAACACCCAGCCCGTCGAGGGCCGCGTCTTCGGGCCCTACATCGACCAGATCGACGACCGCCTTCTCGGCGGCGTCACGGGCTACCAGGCGAACGGTCGACCGACGATCGTGACCGCCGACCAAGGCGTGCCCAACTTCGACCAGCTTCCGAAGGTCCTCCTCGACTACTGGGGTGAGCCGATCGCCTACTACCGCCGGCCCTACGGAGGCGACGACCTGCGCAGCACGGTCTCCGACGCGAACGGCAACCTCGCGAACCTCGGCGACATCTATGTGCTCCGCGGCTGGGAGATCGCGCCAGGCGACCAGGCTGTGGGCGCTCCCGACGCCTCGGGCGACGACAGCTCGAGCGCGCACCTGAAGGGCGCGTCGTTCGCCCTCGTCTCGACGGGCCCAGACCGCTCGTTCAACCGCGCCGTGCGCCGCGACGACCCCGAGTTTAACAAGGACAACATCGTGCAGACGGGCCGCTGACGCTCGACGGCACGCGCCACTGGAACCGCCATGGACCGAACCAACCGACAACTCCCGACCGAGGCCCGCGCGCGCGGCTTCACGCTGATCGAGCTCCTCGTCGTGCTCGGCATCATCGTCCTCCTCGCGAGCCTGGTGCTTGCGGTGTCGGGCAGCGTGATCCGCGCAAGCGAAGAGCGCGCTACGCGCAACACGCTTGAGATCCTGAACGCGGCCACCGAGGAGTTCGAGCGCACGCTCGATCGGCGCGTGACCTACCGCCATGCGGCGACGGTGAACGGGATCACGGCCGATCCGACGACGGTCGGCGGTATCTCGCAGCGCTACGACATCGACGGTGCCGCAACCGTGCCGGTCGCGGGCAGCGGCGCAGCGAACTGGAACAACCTGCAGGTGCCGTATGTGAGCCCGGGGACCAACGGCCTTCCCGCCTACTCGAACCTTCCTGCGCGCCGCACCGCGAACCTCCTGTGGGTGATGAGCCAGACGGAGGCTGTCGCGCCCATCCTGCAGAAGCTTCCCGACAGCGTGCTTCGCAACATCCGCTTCACGACGGGCGTGAACTACAGCACGCTCCGCCACTGCGTCGACAGCTGGGAGACGCCGATCATCGCCATCTTCCCGGGCCGCGAGGCCACGCAGGCCGAGATCGAGGGCTCGCCGAACGCGGTCGACGAGGACGGCACCATCAAGTCGGACAGCGAGTGGGCCGCCGCCACCGCGGGCGGACTGCGGCTGTCGTGCAAGGACCGCCGCATCCTCTGGGTGTCTGCGGGCAACGACACGCGCTTCAGCGACACGCCCGTGAGCGGCGTGTCGAACCCGAGCGCCGACAACCTCTACAGCTACGAACCGTGAGGACCTCCATGCGCGACGAGCGGCACGACATCCTCCCGACCCGAAGGCCGCGCGCCGCGCGCGCGGCGGGCTTCACCATCATCGAGCTCCTCGTCGTCATCGGCGTGATCGGCATCCTCGCCGTCATCACCACGCTCGGCGCCCGCAGGCTCACCGCAAGTTCGCGCCTCGCCTCTGGCACGAACGCCGTCACCAACGCGCTCGGCATCGCGCGCGCGGCCGCCATCCGCGACTCCGCGCCCACCGCGCTCATCTTCCGCCCCGTGTGGGACCCGACGAAGCCGTTCATCCCGCAGCGGGTCGAGATGGTCGTGGTGCGCTGGACGGGCGAGCAGCCGCCCTTCCTGAACAGTGCGGGCGATGTCATCGGCTACAAGCAGCGCTATCGCCCCGTGGCGGGAATCCCCGCGATCCAGCTGCCCGAGGGGATCAAGGTCGCGGCTCCGATCTACCAGTATCCGCCGGGCGGCAACGCCTTCCCCGAAGGCTCCGTGCTGGTCACCCAGGCGGAGCTTCCGCTGATGGCCACCTGCGCCGAGAGCGCGACCTGCAACAGGCAGATCGCCGTCCTCTTCGGCCCGCGCGGCGAGTTCCTCACGCGTCCGCCCGACACGACCCTCCTCGACGCGATGATGTTCGTCGACTGGAACAACGACGGCGCGCTGGCGACGCCGAACGACCCCGCGAACCCGAACGACGACCCGCTCGATGTGCAGGACGCGAGCGAGGGTGGCTGCGCGGACTCTTCGTCGAACTACGAGAAGTTCTGGTGGCAGGACCACCCCAACGACGAGAACAACATCCTGCTCGTTCCGTTCCTCATCGTCTACGACGACAAGGCCGCGCGCGAGCTGAAGGGGACCAACTGGTCCAACGACACCAACCTGATCAACGAACTCACGGGCCCGACGGGCTACATCGCGCAGTTCGGCGACCGAATCACCTTCAACCGCTTCAGCGGCATTCCCGAACGGAGGGTCCGTTGATGCACGGAACCGCATCGATCCCCGCACGCGCCTTGCGCGCGCCGCGCGGCTTCTCGCTCGTCGAGATGCTGCTCGCGGTCTTCATCCTCGGAATCGGCGTGATCTCGATCGCGGCGCTCTTCCCGGCGGGCATTGCCCTGCAGCGGCAGGCGACCGACGACACGCTCGGCCCGATCATCGCGAAGAACGCCTTCGCGACGATCCGCTCGAAGCTGTCGCAGGACGACTTCGGCGGGTTCAACGACTTCGGGCTCGCGCCCGTCTACGCGGCGGGAGTCGGCCCAGCTGGCACGATCCGCCCTGTGGGCGGCACCGACCTCCCGCAGCTCGGCGGCGACTGGGGCTGGATGCGCCCCGCGTTCTACACGAACAACAACAGCGCGGCCGTCGGAACGATCGACATCTTCTCCGCGAGCTTCGCGCGCCAGCAGGCGCCGTTCAACCTGCCTGCGCGCCCGCAGACCCCTGGCGTCGCGTGGGCGACCGAGATGCCTGACGGCCACCCGGGTGGACCGCTCTTCGGCATTCCCTACAACAGGGCGAAGTACCCGCTCTTCGACATCGCGGCGTCGGATCCCGCGGCGGTTCCCGCGTCGCTCGACCTCCAGGCGCTGCTCGAGCCCGCGATCACCTTCTCGCAGGCAGAGCGCTCGTTCCCGCAGATCGGAAGCGGCGATGTCGCCGTCCCGACCTACTACTGGGAATGCATGTTCCGTCGCACGGGTGGCAAGGTCGAGGTCGCGGTGTTCGTCTTCCGCGTCAGCGTGCCTGGCGGTGACACGCAGCCCTATGCGACGCGCGCGCTCAACAACTCGGTCCTTGTCGGCACGCCCGCCGCGCCAGGCGGTTCTTTCGAGGCGGGCCCGCAGACGCCGCCGATTCCAGCGCTCTACCTCGCGCCGAACTTCGGGCAGGCGACCTCGTGGCCGAACCGAAGCAACGCCGCCGCCGCCCGTGACGAGATCCCAGGCACGCAGGTGAACAGCGCCTTCGCCCCAAATCTGATCTGGGACGACTGGCAGCTGCCGAACGCTTGGTGGATCGACAACCACGGCACCGTGCACCGCGTGCTGCAGGGCCGCTCGCGCAGCACGCAGGGCCCCGTCAAGCTGCAGCGCCCGATTCCCATCCTGCCGAACTCGCCCGTGCACGGCTACAACCCAGCGCCCGCCGTCTCAGGGACCTATCCGCAGCTTCCCGAGGCGAACAACAGGCGCGTCGGCCCGAACGGCTGGATCCAGGGGATCTGGTTCGTGCCCCAGCGCGACGCGCGCGGCAACATCCTGACGCCGATCTTCGCGGCGGTGGAGGAACTCTGATGGCACGCCGAGCATCCAGCCCATCGAGGCGCAGCGCCTTCACGCTCACCGAACTGCTCATCGCCGTCGGCGTCCTCGTCGTCGTCGTCGTCGCGGCGGCGCGCATCTTCGGCGCCGCGTCGAAGGTGTCGTCGGTCGCGGAGGCGAACGCAGACCTCCTCCAGACGGCGGCCGCGATCGAGTCGCAGATCCGCGCCGACTTCGCAAACATTCCGCAGAACAGCTTCCTCGTCCTGCAGCAGGTCGAGGTGAACCGGCGCGGCACGCTGCAGACGCTCGACCCGTCGCTTGGGAGCTCCGAGATCCGCGCCGACCAGATCGCCTTCTTCAGCCGCGGCGCGCAGCCGACGCAGCAGTTCGTGGGCTACGACCAGCTGCAGCCGCTCGGCTCGACGGTCGCCCCCGCGTGGCCGCCCGAGTCGACCGTGGCGCGCATCTACTACGGCCACGGGCTTCTCGCCTCGACGCTGCAGCAGGGCTTTGGCCCGCTCAGCTACGACGGCACGAACGCGCCCGTGGTGCCTTGGATCAGCGGCGCGGTCGAGACGCAGAACTGGCTGACGGGCGCCCCGCAGTCGGGCACCCCGCGCATCACCGCCGCGAAGCCGAGCCTCTGGCCGCTCGCGCGCATCGCGACGCTGATGACGACCGACGGGCTTCTCAACCAGCGCTTCGCCTCGACGGGCGCCAACAACGCCACGCAGCGCCTCTTCACGGGCTCGGGCAACCTCAGCGTCCAGCTTGGCCCGCTCAGCTCTGTGGCTCCGACGGGCGCCACCCCGTTTGACCCGCTCTGGACCTCGTCGCGCGTCGACATCTGCAAGTGGCAGATGGACGACCTGCTGACGCAGATGGCCTATCAGTACAACACCTCTGGCATTCCCAGCTCGCTGCCGTTCGCGCGCGCGGTGGGGCCGTGGCAGGGGCCGTCGACGCGCCTGCGCATGCTGCAGACGCTCGCGCCATGGGGCATCAACGCCACGAAGGCGTCGCCCGCGGACGCGAGCAACCCGAACTCGAACCACTTCGTCGGCTATCCGCGCGTCGAGAAGGCCGCGCTCGGTTCTGCGCGCGCGGAGCAGATGATCGCGGCGCCTGTCCTCGCTGCGAACTGCTCGAGCTTCAAGGTCGAGTGGACCTATGACGACGGCGTGGGGCGCTCGTGGGTCGGCCCCACGGGCTTCGGCCCGAGCGGCGCGATCTCGGGTGCCGAGCCAATCGGCATGTACATCCGCCCAGGCGCCGAGCGCCCGTGGTTCGGCCTCGACGACGGCACCGCCAGCAGCGCTGTGCGACCGCTGTCGAACGCGCCGCTCTTCACGAACGCTGGAACGATCGGCTCATGGGGCGCGGTCGGACTTCCCCTCGTCGTCTCGGACGGCACCCAACCGCTGACATCGTCGATCGAAGGCGCGCTCAATCCATCAGGCGGTGCGCCGATCTGGACGACGAGCAGCGCGCAGGGCTCGAAGCGCGTCTACCAGGCCGTCTTCGGCATGAATCAGAGCGACCCCGCGATCACCTCGCCCGCCGCCACCGCGCGCGGCCCGTACACGCCGCTTCCGAGCGCGCTGCGCATCACCATGCGTCTGCATGACCCGCTCGGCCGCATCGAAGGCGGCCGCGAATTCCAGTTCATCGTGAACCTGCCCAAGCGTTGACCGCAGGGCAGGGCGCACAGCGTCAACCGTCAGGAGCAACCGACATGAAGCCGCACGCCATCAAGGGCACCAGTTCGAACCGCACGCGCCGTGGCAACACGATCGTGCTGGTCACGGCGATCCTCGTGCTCCTCGTGATCATCGCGACGGCCTTCGTGGGCCGCACGCGCGCCGTGCGCCAGATCTCCGCGGCGCAGCAGTCGTCGGCGGGCCGCGACGGCCGCGCAGAGTCGATCGCGCGCAATGTGGCAGCCGAGATCGGCGAGGCGCTCTTCGCAAAGCCCGTCGATACAAGCGATCCGTTCGCGCGCACCGACAATTCTGTCACGCCGCCCGTCGGAGTCGCAAGCTCCTCGTGGCCGCGCCTCGCGCCCGCGCTCGACGCGCCGCGCTACTCGATCGACCGCGATGTGCTGCCCGTCGCGGGCGCGACGAACCCCGTCGCCGGTGACGGCGTCCCCGACTTCCCCTACAACATCGCGCCCTTCGAGACGAAGGCGTGGACGAACTGGCCCGACCAGTTCGGCGGCGCGAGCCCGTGGCCCTTCGGCGCGGGTGCCCCGGGCGGAACGCTCGTCGACGCGAACGGCAACGCCATCGGCGACGGCAACCCCTACGGCAACCCCGGCATGGGCGACTCGCGCTGGCTCCGCTCGACAGAGCCCGTGCGCGTGGGCGTCGACCAGAACGCAGACGGCATCTCCGACCTCTTCACCTTCTCGCATTGGCAGCACCTCTCGTGGCTGCCGAGCGCGAACAACGGCTGGCGCGTGGTCGCCGACATCTCCGACATCGGCGCCAATGTCGTCGACAACATGAACGAGGCAAGCGCGCCGCCCTACGCGGTGGCGTGGCCCTACGAGCAGTGGCTGCCAGGCGTCGTGCCGAACCCGATCGCGAACACGGCCGACTTCATCTCGCGCCGCAACCAGTGGTTCTTCGACTATCCGAGCGTCTACGCGAACCCTGCGCTCGCGCTGCCGAACTTCTTCCGCCTGCGCGACCTCGGCCGCCCGACCGACGAGTTCAAGCCCGACACCGCGCGCAATGTGATCTCGCGCACCTTCGCGGACTCGGACGGCGATGGCTTCACGGACAGCTTCTGGTTCCTCGCGCCCGTCGGCGCAGACCGCGGCGTGCGCACGCTCGTGGGCGTGTCGGTCGTCGACAACTCGGCGCTCCTCAATGCGAATGTCGCCACGAAGTTCAGCTTCGGCTACGGCGCAGACCCCTCGATCGGCCTGAACAACCCGATCGACGGCACCGCGGGCCACACGCCCGCAGACCTCGCGCTTGTGACGAGCAACGCCGAGTTCGAGCCGTTCTTCGACGAGCGCAACACGGTGGGCTTCTTCGATGGGCCGATCAACCAGAGCGCGACCAACCCAACGGGCGGGACCTTCCCCACCTACTGGACGGGCACGCCGCAGGTCGCGCTTCCGAACAGCCAGATCCGCTTCGACCGCGAGCGCTTCGGCGACCGTGTGAACCAGCTCGGAAACCCGATCAACGCGCCGATGTCGTTCCTGCAGGCGATCGGCATGCGCACCGCGAACGGCCTCACCGATGGCGGCGTGCCGCTCGCTGGTCTCTCGCTGCGCGACACCACGCTTCCTGCGCCGCTGCAGGGCTCGTTCGAGAGCCAGCGCGAGCGTCTCTCCTACTTCAAGATCGCGGGCCTCGACCCCGAGAAGCCCGCCTTCGGACTCACGCCCTTCGACGCGGCCGACGAGTACGAGCTGCGCGCGCTCCACGGGAACAACCTCCCGTTCAGCCTCTCGCGCTTCGAGCAGGCCGTCAGCTACTACAGCCCGTCGCTGCAGGGCGTCGCCGCGGGCGACTTCCAGTTCCTCCGCGCCTCCCCGATGCGCGAGGAGTCGAGCGAATACCTCGACCAGCTCGACGCGCGCCAGCTCCTCCTTGACAACCGCCGCAAGCTGACCATGTTCAACGGCGCGCGCAACGAGACGATGCCGCCCGCGCTGTGGCCGAGCCCGTACTACGAGGAGACCTTCAACTACCTCAACCCGCGCGGCACGGTCCCTGCGCCGACGAGCCCCGACTGGGCGCCGTTCCAGCAGGCGAACCGCGCGGAGTTCGAGCGCCAGAAGCTCAAGATCGACCTGCGGCGCCCGATGTTCGTCGGCGCAAACGGCGCCCCGCAGATCACGCGCAACCCGTTCCGCGGCCTCCAGTGGCGCCGCGACCTCGCGCGCGTCCTCGAGAACTCGCTCGCCCGCGCCATCGACGCGAACGGCGACGGCGTGCTCGACACCTGGAAGAGCTACTTCGGCACGCGCGAGGCCGACTACAACCGCACGCTGTCGATGATCGCAAGCTTCACCGCGAACCTCGACACGGCGAGCGACGAGCCCGTGACGCTCGGAACCTCTGGCGTCGCGCTCGACCTTCCGCTCTATCCGAACCAGCCCATCATCGATCCGAGCGGCTACTTCCCGCCGCAGACCGATGCGTCGCCCGACCCCTTCGACGCGGACCGCTTCTACATCGGCATGGAGAAGCAGCCCTTCATCATGGAGGTCTTCGTCGGCGTGGTGTGGCCGAAGAGCGACTTCAACGAGGCCGAGTGGGTCTCTGCGGGCGGCCAGGCGCCGCCGGCTGGGCAGGAGGAGCTGCCGCCCGATGTCGACGACGGCGGCGAGAACTTCGTCGACCGGACGAGCAGCCCCACGCTCATCGCCGCGGTGCAGATCGCGAACCCCTACGACACGCCGATCTCGCTTGGCGACATCCGCCTGCGCTTCTACGGCCAGAACTTCAACTTTACGGCCGCAGCGATCGCTGCGGGCAGCCCGCCGCTCAGCGAGCTCGTGCTGCCGCCCGCCACGCTCGGCAGGCCGAGCACGGCGATCGTCTACGCGGTCTCGGGCGGCGCAGTCGGCAGCTACCCCGCGGGCGCGTTCCGCGCGGCGGTGCTTGACTTCTTCGACCTCGAGCGCGGCGAAATGCAGGGAACGACCTTCCAGCCGAACACCGACACCGACGGCGACGGCATCATCGAGCACGCCGCGCTCCACGACACGCGCGGCGTCGAGCCCGATGTCGACGAGCAGGACCGCACGCTCGTCTTTGACGCCACGGGTTCCTGGAATGTGAACCTGTCGGGCACCTTTGGCCCCTACACGAACAACTCGCAGCAGCCCGTCGAGATCGTGCGCAACATCCTTCCGCCCGCGGGTGTCGGCGGCGGGCCGAAGGCGATCGTGGTCGACCGCTTCGACAACGACATCAGCGGGCCAGAGGTCCGCTTCAACGAGGCCGCCAACCGCCTCTTCACCGACCCGCAGTTCCTGCCGCCCGAGAAGGCCTACAACTGGGACATCAACCCCGCGCGGCGCTATGTGGCGGGCATCCGCATCCGCGACGACGACTTCTACATGACCTGGTGCCGCGCGAGCCGCATCTGGGCCTTCGACCTCGATACCTGGGACGACCCGAGCGTTCCGCTTGACCAGAAGCGGATCTCTGCCGTCGAGCGGTCTCCGCGCTATGTCTTCAGCATGGCCACCGAGCCCGTGCGCGCCACGCGCGCGCTCGAGGGCGTCGACACGGGCGGCGCGCGCCTGACGGGCGCGGGCGCCTACAAGGGCGACACCTTCAAGGTCGGACAGGACCCCGACGGCGACGCCTCGGGCGCTGGCCGCTGGGCGAACCTCGCGTGGGTCGACATGTTCGGCCGCACGCTCCGCTCGAAGCCCGTCTTCTTCACGAACCTGACCGTGATCCCCGCGGGCGGCGACGAGGTCATCTCCGCGACCTCCCCGACCGAGCCGATGCCGTTCCTTCCTGCGCTCGGGCTTCCCGACGCTGCGGCCGACATCTACTTCCAGGATTGCCACGGCGCCGTCGAGTACAACGGCACCACCTACGAGTGGATGATCGGAAACAAGGGCGCGAGCGCGGCGGACTGGAACCGCTTCAAGGATGTCGCGGTCGCCACGATTCCCTTCCAGATGACGCAGAAGGACGGCGACTTCGAGCAGATCGGCGAGGTCCTCGATGTGTTCCTGTGGGGCCATGTCCTCGAGAACTGGGCCACGCCGAGCACCTTCCGCACCTTCTCCGAGATCATGCTGATCGAGGACGAGGACGACCAGTTCTACCCGGGCTCGGGCGTCTACACGAACCGCCTCGAGATCCGCGCGCCGCAGGAGATCGACGCGGACGACCCCGGCACCGTCGTGCTCGGCCCGCGCTTTGAGCCGACGGCCACCACGGTGCCGCCGACCCCGATCGCAGGATTCGCCGCGTGGCAGCCCGCGCTTCCCGCGGGCATCGGCTTCCTCGACGCGCTGACGATCGACGGCTCGGGGCGCAACAGCTTCGACCGCAACGGGAACAGCAGCTACGACACGATCGCGGGTAACCCAGGCATCGCGAACACCGACGAGGCGCTCGCCGAGGAACGCCGCTTCCGTCTCTCGCACGGCTACCTCGGCCGCAAGACCTCGGGCCTCATCAACCTGAACACGGCGCTGCCGGAGGTGATGCAGGCGCTGCCGATGGCGACGCGACTTCCGCGCGTGAACGGCATCACGCCGTACTCGCGCTTCGCCGACGCCGTGCGTCTTTACCGCGACCACCAGGTGCCCGGCGCGCCGTTCGGCATTCCGCTCGCGGCGGTGCCGAACTACCGCGACCGCGGCCTGACGCCGACGCAGCTCTCGAGCACCGCGCCGACCTTCTACGCGGGCATGCGCAATGAGCAGGGTTTCTCGTCGATCGGCGAGCTGCTCCTTCTCCAGCGCATTCCGCCCGACACGATTGCGCCGCACCTGCGCGCGGCCTACAGCGCGCGCTGGATGGGCTTCGACCCGTACGCCGACCTCGCGGGCAACTTCAGCGGCTTCGACATCGGGTATTCGTGGTCGACCGACCGCACCAACCCGCGGCCGCGGCAGCTGCCCGCCGATGTCCTCTTCGGGATCGGCGGCAACACGAATGTGCCGACGAAGCAGCACGAGGAGCCGCTCGGCGACGCCGAGGACCTCAACCTCCTCTTCAAGGGCGTGTCGAACCTCGTCACCACGCGCAGCGATGTCTTCACGGTCTACCTGCGCGTGCGACAGGTGCGGCAGAACCCCGTGAACGGCCGCTGGGACGCCATGAACCCCGACCTGATCGTCGACGAGTCGCGCTATGTGCTGTGCGTCGACCGCAGCGAGGTGAACTCGCCGAGCGACGAGCCGAGGATCGTGTACTTCCAGCGCGTGCCGAACTGAGTCAGGGCCGGCCGTTGCCGCGCATCGCCGCAAGCCGGGCCACTGCGCGCTCGACGAGGAGCGGGTGGCCGGCGACGACGCCCTTGTTGGCCGAGAGCTCGCGTCCGCGACCGAAGTCGAGCGGGAAGCCCTCTGTGTCGACGACCTTGGCGCCCGCCTCCGACGCGACGAGCGCGCCTGCGGCGTGGTCCCAGATCTTCTCGCGGTAGTCGGGGCGCGTCGGAAGCCGCAGATAGAGGTCTGCGCCGCCGCGGGCGACAACGACATACTTGCACTGGCTGTCGAGGCGCGCGGGCCTGCCTGCCGCGCCAAGCGAGGCGAGGAGCTGCGCCGAGAGATCCTGCCGCGAGTGCGCGCTCTCGACCGACTCGCAGGCGCGGATGGGCTGGCCCGCGCGCCAGTCTGCGATGCGAAGCGGCGTCGGCTCGCCGTGGTCGCGCTCGATCCAGGCGCCGCCGTCCTTGACGGCGAACGCGACGCACCCGACGGGGTCGGCGCGGTCGAAGCGGTCGCCAGAGGCGGGGAGGTTCGGGCAGCCGACGACGCCGTAACGCACGGAGCCCTGCTCGATCAGTGCAAGCGAGATCGCGTACTGCTCGCCGCGGAGGAACCCCTTCGTGCCGTCGACGGGGTCGAGCGTGAAGAACGCATCCTTCGTGGGGGCGCCTCTCCCGCGGTCGATCGCCGTCAGGCACTCCTCGCGCGTCACGCGATGTCCGACGCCGAGCGCGACGGCCTCGACGACTTCGGCCAAGAGCGGCACGCTTTCGGGCGCGCGCAGCCGCGCAGCCTCCTCCTCGCCGACAAGGGGAAGCCCCGCGAGCGCGGGCGCCGTCGCCGCGAGGCGGCCAAGCTCGAGCGCGACGACCGCCTGGCTCGCCCAGTCCGCGACCGTGACGGGGGAGCGGTCGTCCTTCTCGATCGCTGCGCCAGCCTGTGGCCCCGCCGCGCCGCGACGCGCCTGGACATGGCGCGTGGCGCGCATCGCGGCGCGCACCGCGCGGAGCATGAAGAGGAGATCAAGGCCGTCGTCCTGCATGGATTGGTCCTCGCGCGGGCGTCAGGGAAGTTCGGCGGCGGGCGCCACGGGCATCGCAAGCCAGATCGCGACGACCGCGGTCGCGCCCACGAGAAGCCCGAGCGGCAGACCCACGCGCAGATAGTCCGTGAAGCGGTAGCCGCCCGGGCCCTGCACCATCAGGTTCGTCTGGTAGCCGATCGGGGTCGCGAAGCTCGCGCTCGCGGCGACCATGGTGACAAGCGCTGCGGCCCGCGGATCGAGGCCTGCGCTTGCGGCGGCGCCCATCGCGATCGGGAACATCAGCGCGGCGGCGGTCACGTTCGAGAGAAGCTCGGTGAGGAGGAAGGTCGCAAGCCACAGGATCGCGAGCGTCAGTAGCGCGTGCCCGCCCGAGAGCGCGAGGAGTCCGTCCGCGATCGCAGCCGCGACGCCTGTCTTCGCAAGCGCGGCTCCGAGCGCGATCGAGCCTGCGATCACGAAGAGGAGCCGCACATTGAGGGCCTTGCGCGCCTGCGGCCCCGTGCAGCAGCGCGTGGCGATCATCAGGCATGCGCCCGCGAGCGCGCCGTGGAACATCGTGTAGCCGAAGGGCTCGAGCGCGGCGACGAGGACCACGCCCGCGAGGATGAGCGCCGCGATCGGCGCGCGCTCGTGGCGGATGGGCGCAGAGTCCTCGA
The DNA here is from genome assembly GCA_016124975.1 of Phycisphaera sp. Classification (GTDB taxonomy): domain Bacteria; phylum Planctomycetota; class Phycisphaerae; order Phycisphaerales; family SM1A02; genus QWPT01. The sequence goes on from WGMP01000013.1 coordinate 75,427, forward strand.
TGCGGCGCACGAGCAGGAAGTCGCGCGACTCGCCGAACGCCTTCAGGAACGACTCCTGCGTCTCGAGAAGGAGCACATCGCCTGCGCGCAGCGTGATCGCGCCGATCTTCGTGTTCGACAGGCGCTCGCCGTTGCGCGACACGGCGATGACGACTGCGTCGTAGGTGTTGCGGAAACGCGCCTCGCGGATGGTGCGGCCGAGCAGGGGGCTCGAGTCGGACACGACCGCCTCGACGAGGAAGCGCCGGAAGCGCTCGTGCGCGAGTTTCGAGCGCTGGTCGGTGGCGTCGCCAAGCCCGCGCATCCGCTGGAGCGACACGACCGCGCGCACATCGCCGATGAAGACGAGGACATCGCCCTCCGCGAGGCGCGTCGACGGCTCGACGGGCGCGATGAGCTCGTCGCCGCGGCGGATCTCCGTGAGGTAGAGCCCATCAAGCCCGCGCAGGCTCGCCTCCTCGACCGTGCGGCCCGCGATCGGCGCACCCGTCACCTGCATCTCGACCGAATAGCTGCGCGGGTCGGCCGACGCGAGCGGCTCGCGGCCCGAGTCGGGAAGCAGCCACCGCCCGGCGATGACGAGGTAGAGGATTCCCACGAACGCGACGGGAATCCCGACGGGCGCGAGGTCGAAGAGGCGGAACGATTCCCGCCCCGACGCGACCCACATCTCGTTGACGACGAGGTTCGTGCTCGTTCCGATCAGCGTGCAGACGCCGCCGAGCGAACCCGCGAATGCGAGCGGGATGAAGAGCTTCCCGGGCGCGATGCGCGAGCGCCGCGACAGGTCCTCGACCACGGGGATCGACATCGCCACGAGCGGCGTGTTGTTGATGAAGGCGCTCAGCGCCGCGACAGGCGCCATGACGCGCAGTTGGGCGACCGCCACGCTGCGGCCGCGGCCGAAAAGCGCGGGGCCGATCCACTGGACGAGTCCCGTCTCGATCACCCCTTGTGACACGACGAGAAGCGCCGCGATCGTGATGATCGACGGGCTTGCGAGGCCAGCGAACGCCTCCTTCGGCTCGAGCACGCCCGCGAGGAGGAGCAGCACGATGCCGCCCGCCATGGCGAGGTCGCTCGCCACGCGCCCGCGCACGAGGACTCCGAGCGTGACGAGCACGCAGAGGACGGCGAGGGTCGGCGGGAGGAACTCGTTCATCGTGTCAGCGGGCGCACAGGCGCGGCACCGCCGCGCGGGCTGTCAGCGGGGGGCGGGCGGCGCCAGCTCGCGCACGATGCGGCGAACCATCGCCTCCTGCATGCTGCGTGCACGGGCGATCTGGTCGCCTTGCGCGAGGTTGTTGCCGAGGATGCTGAAGGCGATCGCGCGGCCGTCGGGGGCGATGGCGAGGCCGCTCAGCGTGCTCACTCCGCGGATGTAGCCCGTCTTGCAGCGCACCTCGACGGGTCCGTCCGCGAGGTCGGGGAAGCGGCGCCGCACGGTGCCTGTCTTGCCCGCGATGGCGAGGCTTCCGAAGTAGACGGGCGCGAGCTTCGGGTCGCGCGCGAAGGTCGCGTGCCACTCGGTGAGCCCCGACGCCGTGAGCCTGTTTTCCTGCGAGAGGCCGCTGCCGTCGTCGAGCGTCCATTCGGAGAGGATCTCGGGGCCGAGCACCTCGGCGATCGCGGCGCGCAGCGCGGCGCGGCCGTTCGTCCAGCTTCCCGACGCGAACGATGCATCGGGGCGCGTGTCCGCGGCTGCGGCGGAGACATTGGCGATCGCGGCGCCCATCCGCTTGAGGAGCGCCTCGGCGTAGAGGTTCTCGCTGTCTGTGTTCGCGCGCTCGAGCACCGTCGCGATCGGCGTGGCGTGGACGGGGGGGACGATCACGCCCGCAGCGCGGGGGTCGTCCGCCCGCGCAACGCGCGCAGACATCACGGCGACGCCATGCTGCGCGAGGCGCCGCTGCAGGAGTTCCGCCGTCAGGACGGGCGTGTTGTGCACGGTCAGGCCGAGCGGCGCGGTGGGGCGCTTGTCGACGTTGCCGCGGAGCGTCAGCGTGTTCGAGTCGAACGGGCGCGACGCCGAGAAGCTGAACTTCGCCTTCGCGTTCGAGGTCGCGTTGTTGCGCGCGATGGGCAGCTCGAAGGCGGGGGTGAAGCTGACCGACGGTTTGCCTCCCGATGCGGGATTCGGCGTGATGCCGACCACATTGCGGGCGAGGTTGAGGCCCCACACCTCGGCGCAGTAGGCGTTCGGATACTGCTCCTTCGGCCACGAGGGGTGGTAGCCCTCCGAGTCGAAGATGCGTGCGTCGACGACGAGTTCGTCGACGCGCGTCACGCCCTGGGCGCGCAGCGCCTCTGCCCAGAGCTTGGAGAGCTCCTCGATCCCGTGCGGGTCGCGCGCGCGGAGCTCGGGGTCGTCAAGCGCGGGGTCGCCGCTGCCGACGAGCGTGAGGCGCACGGTTCCGTTCGCGCGGTCGAGCCAGAGCGTCGTCTCGAAGCGGAAGTCGCTCCCGAGCGCGACAAGCGCGGCGCCCGTGGTCACGACCTTCATGTTCGAGGCGGGCGCCATGGGCGCGAGCGCGTTCAGGCCCGCGAGGTCCTGGTTGAGGCGCACATCGTGGACCGAGTAGGCGATGCGCTGCGTCGCGATGCCCGACTTGCGCGCGATCTCGGCGAGGTCCGCAGCGAGGTCGGCGCAAGCAACCGAAGCGCCGCCTGCGATGGCGACGACAAGGACGATGCAGGCAAGGACGGAACGGGACAGTCGGTCGTGGAAACGCATGGCCTTCCTCCGCAACATGGGAGGTAGTATCGGCCGACGCGCATGAATTGCGCGAGTCAATCGGCATCGGAAGCGGCGATGCCACGATCCGCCCGCCACGGCGGCGACCCGCGCCAAGAAAAACCGCCCCGCAAGCGGGGCGGTCAAAATCAACATTCACGCCAGAGGGAGCCGCCGCAGCGGTGCCACGCCAAGAAAAACCGCCCCGCAGAGCGGGGCGGTGGAAGGCATGATTCACGCCAGAGGAAGCCGCCGCAGCGGCGACCGCTCAAACCTCACTCTTGCCCAAGCCGCACACGCACGAACTTCACGAGCTTGACGCCCTTCGGCACGACCTGGCCGACCTGCATCTTGTCGTCGCGGACATAGGGCTGGCCGAGGAGGGTGACTTCCTCGAAGAACTTGCGGAGCTTGCCTTCCGCCATCTTCTCTGCGATCTGGGCGGGCTTGCCCGAGGCCTGCGCCTCGGCGACGGCTTCCGCGCGCTTCGCGGCCACGACGGCGGGGTCGAGGCGGTCGGCGTCGATCGCCGACGGCGTCGGAACAGCAGCCGCGATGTGCTGGCAGATGCCCGTGCCCACATCGGCGGGGATCTCGCCGCCCTCATACTGGAGGACGACGCCGAGCTTCGAGTCGTGGTGGACATAGCTCGCGAACGAGCCGCCCTCGAGGACCTCGCCGCGGGCGAACGAGATGTTCTCGCCCGTCTTGAGGCGCACGACATCGACGCGGTCGGTGATGGCCTGGTTGGCCGTGATCGGGCCGGCGGGGTGGCCGAGGGCGAGCTTGGCGACATCAGCCGCCATGGCGCGGAACTCCTCGTTGCGGGCGGTGAAGTCGGTCTCCGAGCGGATCTCGACGATCGCGGCCTTGCCGTTCGCCATCGCGACGGCCACGCAGCCTTCGCCCGCGGCGCGGTCGGTGCGGGCGTCCATCTTGCCCTTCATCTTCTCGCGGATGAGCTTCTCGGCGGCCTCCATGTCGCCGTTCGTCTCGACGAGGGCGTTCTTGCAGTCGCCCATGCCGAGACCCGTGCGGTCGCGGAGCTTCATGACATCCTTGGGGCTGATATTGACAGTGCTCATAGGTTCCTCTTTCTGACGGAGCCGCCGCGCAGGGCGCTGGCGCCGCGTCGAACTGTGCGTGGAATGCTTGCCCGATCGCTCGGGCACTCGAGATCAGGCGCCTTCGGTGGGTTCCGTCGTCGCGACGGCGTCGCCATCGGCGCGGAAGCGGCTGCGCGAGGAGCGGCGGCGCGGAGCGCCGGCGGCGTCGCGGCCTTCGCCACGACCTTCGCCACGACCCTCTCCACGACCCTCTCCACGCGCGGCGCCGTCGCCGCCCTCGGCGCCGGGAGCCTCGCCCGCGGAGGTCGCGCGGCCTTCCTTGCCCTTCTTCACCGCGTCGCAGAGCTCGCGGATCACGACATCGATGGTGCGCATCGAGTCGTCGTTGCCGGGGATCGGGATGTTGACGAGATCAGGGTCGCCGTCGGTGTCGACGAGGCAGACCGTGGGGATTCCGAGCGAACGCGCCTCGAGGAGCGCGTTCTTCTCGCGGTTGGTGTCGACCACGACGAGCGCGCCGGGAAGCCGCGTCATCGCGCGCACGCCGCCGAGGTTGCGCTGGATCTTCTTGCGCTCGCGCATCAGCTGCGATTCCATCTTCTTCGAGTAGTTCTTCATCTCGCCGCTCTCGACGAGGCGGTCGAGCTCGTCGAGCCGCTTGAGCCGCTCGCGGATGGTGCGGAAGTTCGTCAGGGTGCCGCCGAGCCAACGCTCGGTCACGAACGGCATCTGCACATCGGCCGCGTACTGCTCGATGGGGCCGCGGGCCTGGCGCTTCGTGCCGACGAAGCAGACATCCTTGCCCTGGCCGACGGTCTTCTCGATGAAGCGCTTCGCGAGGAGGAGGCCCTTGATCGACTCGCGAACATCCACGATGTGGATCTGGTTGCGGACGCCGTGGATGTACGGCGCCATCTTCGGGTTCCAGTTGCTGCGACGCTGACCGAAGTGGATGCCTGCCTCGATGAGTTCCTGAACAAGAGATGCCATGATTGGTCTCCAGCGACACCGACGCGACGGGTGTGGCGGCCCGCCCGTCCAAAGGGCGCTTGTGGGGTGCGGCGGGATCGTCCCGCCGCGTTCTCGTGACTGCCCCGCGCTGCCACGCGCACGGGCTGTGCCTCGGGCGAACGCTCGCCGCGAAGAATCGACAAGGATAGCGAAATCGGGCGGTGATTTGGAGGCCTGAAATCGCAGGGTCCGCGGAAGGCCGAATCTTCACGCGAGGCGCAATTCCTCCCCCACGCGAGGGCATGCGTCCGATAGAAACCACCCCATGCTCGCCAAAGTCTTCAAGGCCTACGACATCCGCGCCATCTACCCGAAGCCGCTCGACGAGGGCATCGCCTGGCAGGTCGGTTTCGCCACCGCCCAGTACCTGCTCGCAGAGGCCGCGGCGGCGGGGCTCCTCGACCCGATGTCGCGCACGGTCTGCGTCGGGCGCGACATGCGCAAGAGCTCTCCGAGCCTCGCGAAGGAGCTGAAGCAGGGGATGCGCGACGCGGGCGCCGATGTCGTCGACCTCGGGCTCGTCGACACGCCGTTCGTGTCGTTCGCGATCAACCACCTTGGGTGCGCGGGCGGCGTGCAGGTGACCGCCTCGCACAATCCCGCGAACTACAACGGCTTCAAGATCTCGAAGGCGCGCGCGAAGCCCGTCGGGCAGGCGACGGGGCTCGCCGAGATTCAGCGCCTCGCCGCGCTCACCGAGCGCGAGAAGGCGAAGCCGCTCGGTGGCCGCGAGGAGACGCGCGACCTCTGGGCCGACTACCGCGCGCATCTCCTCTCGTTCGTCGACGCGCGCGTCCTCTCGGGCGAGCGCACACTGAAGATCGCCGTCGACGCCTCGAACGGCATGGCGGGCACGATGATGCCGAAGGTCTTCGACGGCATCAAGGGACTCGAGGTCGAGAAGATCCACTTCGACAACTCGAAGGGCGAGTTCGTCCACGAGCCGAACCCGCTGGTCGAGTCGAATCTGCGCGACCTGCAGGGCGTGATGGCGAAGGGCGGATTCGACGCGGGGTTCTGCTTCGACGGCGACGCCGACCGCTGCATCGTGCTCGACGAGAAGGGGCGGCCGATCGGATGCGACCTGCTCCTCGCGTGGCTCGTCTCGGACGCGCTCGCCCAGGCTCCGGGCAGTGCGGTCGTCTACGACCTCCGCAGCTCGCGCAGCGTGCCCGAGATCATCCGCGAGCACGGCGGCGTGCCCGTCGAAAGCAAGGTCGGGCATGTCTTCATGAAGGCGAGGCTCGCGGAGTCGCGCGGTGTGATCGGCGGCGAGCTGTCGGGCCACTTCTACTTCGCCGACATGTGGAACACCGACTCGGGCGCCCGCGCGTTCGCGGCCGTGGTGACGGCGCTCGCGGGCGCGCGGCAGCCGCTCTCGAAGCTGATCGCGCCGTGCAGGCGCTATGTCCAGTCGGGCGAGATCAACTTCGAGAACGAGGACAAGCTCGGCGCGCTCGCGCGGCTGAAGGCCGCGTATCCGCGCGCGAAGACGCACGAGCTCGACGGCCTCTCGATCGACGCGGGCGACTGGTGGGCCAACATCCGAATGTCGAACACCGAGCCCTTGCTGCGCCTCAACCTCGAGGCGCGCGACGAGGCGACGGTGGCCGCGAAGGTCGCCGAGGTGTCCGAGTTCCTCGGCCACCGCGTGGAGCACTGATTTGAGCGCTCGCCGCTGCTGCGGCGAGCTTTGGCGCGGATGACGACGGCCGCCCCGGCCTGGCCGCGGGCCCGTGTCGTCATGCCCGCGCGATCAGATCGCGAGCCTTCGCCTCGCACGCGTGCAGCGCGGCCTCGGTGCGCGCAGAGATCGAAGCGCGTTCTCCTTCGTCGGAGATCGACGGCAGGTTGATGCGCACATTCTCCTGCGCCGCGCGCGCGGCGGCGGCCGCGAGGTCGACGGCGATGCGGAGGTCGCTCGCGAGGCTCGCGCTCGTCGTCCCGACGAGGAGTTCGAGCGCGTCGAGGGTCGACTTCGCGAGGAGCAGCGTCTCCTCGGGCGCGCGGATCGCGGCGCGCACGGCGTCTGCGAAGCCCGCGCGCAGCGGGTCTTCCTTCGGCAGCTTCCACAGCCGATTCAGGTGCTCGTAGGCCACCGCATCCTCGCGCGCGAAATCGATCGCGGCGCGGCGGCCCTTCTCGAAGCGCTCATGCGCCGCGCGGTGGACGGCGTCATGCGCCGCGAACTTCGCCTTTCCGATCGCGTAGCCGGCCACCATCGACCCGAGCGCATTGGCCTGCGCGAGCGTCATGCCCGCGACCGCGCCGCCGCCGGGCACTGGCTGCGCCGCGGCGAGCGCGTCGAGATAGCCGGCGACCGTCATCGCGCCGAGGTCGCCCGTCACGAGCGGACCTCCGCGCCGAGCGCCTCGCGCAGCCGTTGAATCGCGCGTGCGACGGACGCGTCGGCCTCGTCGCTCGTCATCGTGCCGTCGGGCTTGCGGAAGACCAGGCGCAGCGACACGCTCTTCCTGCCGTCGCCGATCTGCTTGCCGCGGAAGGTCGTCACGAACGAGATCCGTTCGAGGTTCGCGAGTCCGAGCCCGCCGATCTCGCGCTCGATGTCGCCATAGCGCACGCTCTCGCCGACGATCGCGGAGATGTCGCGGTCGGCGGCGGGGAACGCGGGAAGTTCGACCGCTGCGTTTTCGGGCGGGAACGCGGCGAGAAGCGCGCGCAGCTCGAGTTCCGCCGCCGCGGTCGGCCGTTCGACGCCGTGCATCTTCGCGACGCGCGCGTCGACGACGCCGACGCAGCCGATGTCGGTGCCGTCGACGACGACCCGCGCGCCGACGGAGAGCCACGCGGCGCCGCCTGCGCCCTGCGGCGCGAACTCAACGCGCGCGGTGCGCGGGGCGACGAGCCTCAGCATCCGCTCGACCGCGCCGCGCATCAGTCGATAGGCGCCCTGCGCGTCGCGGGATTCAGGTGGCGCATCGGCCACGAGCGCGACGGTCGGGCGCTCGACATGCGCGCCGCCCGCGAAGTGGAACGCGCTCGCGCACTCGAAGAGCCGCAGGTTCGCGGCACCCTGGTCCTCGGCGCGGTCCTCGTTGTGCCGGCGCACTCGGAGCAGGCTCGTGACCACGCTCGGCCTGAGCGCGGGCTCGCCGCCCGCGCGCTCGTCGTCGACCTTGAGGAGCGTGGCGCCCGCGGGAAGGAACGCCTCGGCCGAGCGCTCGCCGACGAGCGAGTGCGTGACGGTCTCGACGAAGCCCATGCCGACAAGAAGGTCCTTGACGGCGCGTGTGCCGCGCTCGACGGGGCTCTGGCGCTGCACGCGGATCGGAAGCGTGTCAGCGACGGGCACGGCGTCGAGGCCGTTGAGGCGGCAGATCTCCTCGATGAGGTCGATCTCGCGCTCGACATCGACGCGCCGCGCGGGTGCGACGGTGTGGATGACTTCGCCGGCGCCCGATCCCTCGACGCGCGGCGCGAATCCAAGCGTCGTGAGAAGCTCGACCATGCGCGCGGTCGAGATGTCAAAGCCAAGGATCTGGCGCGCACGCGCGGGTCGAAGTGCGATCGCGCGCGGCGCGGGAAGCGGGGCGCCATCGGCGACGACGCCCTCGAGGAGCGTGCCGCCCGCGATCTCGAGGATCAGCGCCGCGAGGCGATCGGCCGCGGGGTCGACCTCGGCGGCATGCACCACGCGCTCGAAGCGATACGACGAATCCGATGCGATTCCGTGGCGGCGGCTCGTGTTGCGCACGCTGACGGGGTCGAAGGTCGCGGCCTCGAGGACGAGGTCAGTCGTCGCGGCGGTGACGCCTGCAAGCGCGCCGCCCTTCACGCCTGCGAGCGCGACGGCGCGGTCGCGGTCGGCGATCACGAGATCGGCTGTTCCGAGCTTCACTTCCTTGGCGTCGGCGCCGAGCGGCAGGAACGCCTCGCCATCGCGGGCGCGGCGGATGTGGATCTCGCGGCCCGCGAGGGTCGCGAGGTCGAACACATGCGTCGGCTGGCCGAGCTCGAACAGGACGAAGTTCGTGGCGTCGACGACGTTGTTGCGGGGGACCTGCCCGATCGCGACGAGCCGCCGCTGCAGCCATTCGGGGCTCGGGCCGACCTTCACGCCCGTGATGACGCGCGCGGTGTAGCGCGGGCAGAGCGTGTGCTCGTGGTTCGTCACGCGGATCAGGTCGGCCGCAGCGCCGCCAGAGGCCTTCGGGCTGGCGCCGGGCATGCGCACAGAGCGACCCGTCACCGCCGCCACCTCGCGCGCCATGCCCACATGGCAGAGGCAGTCGCCGCGGTTTGAGGTGGTCTCGATTTCCTGCCAAGGCTCGCCGTTCTCCGCGGTGTCGCCGCCATCGAAGGGAAGCCCGGCCGAGGTGAGCGCCGCGGCCTGCTCGGAGGCATCGGCGGGGCGATCGAGGTAGTCGTTGATCCAAAGGACGCTCGTGCGCATGGGGCCGCAGCGTAGCGGCTCGGGGTGGCCATCGGGCGCGCATCGGGCGCGCGGCTTCCGCTACCCTGCAGACATGCTTCTTCACGCGCGAACGGCGAGCATGTTCCTGGTCTTCGTGGCGCTTGGCGCGTGCATGGCGGTGCCCGTCGGATGCGCCTCGACGGACGCCGATCGAGCCTCGTCGGGTGGCGCCGCCGTCGACCCGCTTGCGGCCGCTCCCGCCGACTTCTGGCTCGAGATCCGCACAAGCCCCGGCCGCGGAGTGGCGAACCGCCCCAAGGTCGAGGAGCGCGCGACGAGGTTCGTGCTTCTTCCTGACGGATCTCTGCACGGCGAGACCGACCGCGTGCCCGAGCCAGGCGCGCGCCCTGCGCGGCTGCGTCGGCTGTCGCGCGAGCAGATGGGCGATGTCTGGTCGCTGCTTGTCTCGGCGGGCTTCGCAGACCCCGCGCTCGCCGACTCGCGCGGAAACCCCGCGCTTCTCGAGGCGGCTGCGGGCGAGGTGCTCGCCACGCTTGAGGTGCACGCAGACGGCGAACGCTACGCTTTCGTGCGCCGCTACACCGCGGGCGGCGAGCAGGAGAAGGCTCTGCGCGGGGTGATCCGCGCGGTCGCGTCTCTCGGCTGGGCGAGCGACGAGGCCTTCGCGGAGTTCGCCGAACTGCCGCTGCGCTACGACCTCGGCCCGGATCCGTACGCGCGTTTCGCGGCGCCCGCCGCGAACGCAGCGCCCGCAGGCGACGCTGCGAACGGCAGGGGCGCCGCAGGCGCGAGGGCTCCGCGATGACGCGCGACTTCGCAGCGGGTCTTGCGTTGCTGGCCGCAGCGGGCGCCTGCGTGCTCGGAGGATGCGCGGCCGGTCCCGCGAAGGTCGACCGCACCGAGGGCCTCGAGCTCTCCTATCGCTGGACGCTCAAGGATGAGGACCGCGCGGCGTACTACGAGGTCGCGCGGGATGGCTCGTTCGGCGCAAGCGGCGGCGCGCCCGCATCGATGCGCGAGGTTCGCTTTCGCACGCAGCTTGACGCGGAAGATCTCGCGGAGTTCCTCGCGCGCGTGCGCGCGACGGAGTTCGCGACGCGTCCGTCCGAGTCGGGCGCTGGCGCCGCGCGTTCCGAGCTGAGGGTGGTCGAGCGCGGACGCGAGTCGAAGTTCGTGGTGCTCGGCGAAGACGAGTCCGTGGAGGCGCTTCGGCGCTGGTGCGCGGAGATCGCGATGCGCCAGTTCCGCGATGTCATCGACGCGCAGCCCGAGGCGGGTCCGCGCCGCAGATAGCGCGCGGCGCAGGCAGCGGGCGATGGAAGGTGGCGAAAGAGATTCCCTTCTCGGGGAGTTCTCCGTGTGTGCGGTGCAGGGATGCGCCGCGCGAACGAGTCGGAGGCTTCCGACGCAGCACGGGCGCACGGACCGCGCCCGCATGCAACACGAGGGACGGCGCGGACTCGCGTGGCGCGCCGATCCGACATGCGAGATGGAGCAGTGTGCGAGGCCGCGACGGACCGCGGCTCCGCGGTGACCGCGTCCGTGGCACGGATGCCACCGACGCCGTCGCCAAACCCTGCGTGCGCATGTCCGTCGAGGAGGTCGCTCGGCGAACCTGGCGCCGCAGACCCGCCCGCTTGGTGTCAATGAAACTCTCCGAGCGCCCGTGCGACACCTCTGCGCGGGCGCTTTTTGCGTTGCGCATTCCAAAGCGCGTGCGCGTTCGCAGAATTCCGCGAATCGACCGAAAGCACGGGCCCAGTCGCGAGATTTGCCTTCGTGGCGCGCGTGGTGGATGGCAGCGCCACGGGGCTCGCTCGCGAGCGCCCTGGGATCGCACGCGTCGCCGTGGATCCGCGTCCACCGAGGAGCGCGACCCATGCAGATGCGACGAATGCCCGTGGATCGAGTTCCCGCAGATCGAGGCGCTGGCCCCGGACACCGCGCCCGCCCTGGCGTGGAGCCCGTCGAGTCGGATGACCTGCGGCATGGCGGTGGATTCTCGGCCGCGAGCGCGCGATTCCTGCGCGATTCGCAGGCTTCCGAGCGGGTTTCCGCTCCGAGCGCTGCGAATCACCGGTCTACGCGGCAGGGCGCGCGCGAGGCGGGGGTAGAGTCCACGCCCATGCAAGCGACCGTGACGCAGGGATGCGGACCCGATCGACCGAGCCACGGCGGCGAGGCGGGCGGTGGCGCGCGCGCGGAGCTGGTGGCCAGCCTCTACCGTGACGCCTACCACAGGGTCTACGCCTTCGTGAGGCGCTCCGTCAGCGACATCGAGGCGGAGGAAATCGCCCACGAGGCCTTCATCCGACTGTTCCGCGTGAGGAATCTCGAAAGGATGACGGTCTCCGTGGCTTATCTCCTCCGTATCGCTGAGAACCTGCTCAAGCGGCGGCACGAGCGGGCTGCGCGGTACAAGGTCGTCCTTGAGGAGTCTGCCCGTGCGGCCGCCGCCGCGCGCGGCGAGTGGATTGTGGACGCGGGGGCTTCGGGTGGCTGCGAAGCCGATGTCCCTGCGGGCTCGGCGTCCGCCGAGGCGCGGGCGGGAAGCCACGGCGCCTCGGGTGCGGCCACGCCCGAGGCTGTGCTCGTTGCCGTGCTCGAGGCCATGCAGGATCGCCTCACCTCGGAGGAACAGGCAGCCATCCGCTTGATCGTGTGCGAAGGCCTCGACTATCAATCCGCCGCCCGATCGTTGGGCGTCCCAGTCTCGACCATCAACAACTGGAAGCACCGTGGAATCGCCAAACTCAAGCAGTTCGTCGGATGCGATGCGGGGGGGGCCGCCGCTCGGTGCCTCTCGGCCGCTGTCTGAGAGCCCGGGTGACGATGCGGTCCTGGGTGAGGCGTTGGAGAGCAAGCTGAGGGTGCGGGAAAGGCTCGAGCGCGCGCTCCGTCAGCGGGTCGAGAAGGCCTCGGACGAAGAGCCTGCCGTTGCCCACGAGGGTGCGCCCGTTGCCAACGAGGGTGCACTTCGCGCGCACGCTCGGCAGGCCCTCGCTGAGGCGATTCGCACGGAGTCGTTCGGCGCGCCTCGCTGAAGTGCCCCGCTGAAGCGCCCAACCAAAGACACCTCGTTCGGCCCAGCCAGTTGAATTCACCCGCGTGCTTCCCGCGTGTGATACGCGCGTCGTCGCGGCGTCACGCCCGAAGGCTGCGGCCCGATGACCGGAGGAACCGGCTCAGCGCGATCCGCGGCGCCGCCGCGAGCCGAGCAGCGCAACGCCGAGCACGGCCACGGCGCCCGGCGCAGGCACGAACCCCTGCACGGATTGCAGACGGATGGTGTAGTCACCGACCGCGCCCGAGCCGTCCCACTCGCTGAGCTCGCGCTCCTCGCCACTCACGGTCTCGCCGAACTGGCCGAAGTCCTCCCAGATCGAGTCGTCGAGGTTCGAGATCGCCTCCATGCCCGACCCGGTGATGGCCACGAAGTAGATGCCGCGGTTCAGGTAGACGACATTCGAGTTCGCCGCGCCCTCGCCGATGCGGGAGCCGAACGAGTCGTCGGACGCATCGTCGTTTGCCTTCAGCGCCACGGCGCGCTGGTTGCTGCCGTTGCCGCCCTTCTTGCGGAAGAGGAAGAGCTGCGTGTCGAAGTTCGCCTCGCCGCCGAGGGCTCCACCCGCGGTCGAGATGGTGTAGAACGACGGCGTCGTCACCTCGAAAGCGTACATGTCGACGAGGTCGGTGCCCGTGAGGCCGTACCCCGTCAGCCGCCCGAAGATGTTGATGATGGGGGAGTTGATGGTGATCAGCTGCGCGGTGGGCGCAGTCTGACCCGCGTCGTCGTCGTAGTCGACATCCCAGGTGGGCCCTGCAAGCGCGCAAGTGGCGATCGAGGCAGCGACCACCGATGCCAGAGACGACCGTGCGTTCAGATGCTGCATGCTCATGTGTGCCATCCTGAGGGTTTGCTGGAGGGGTTTGATCGAGTGGCGCCCGACAAGCGGCGCGCCGCGATCTCGGCAGTGTCCCCGCTGCGGGGCACTGGACAAGGCGTGAACCTTACCTGATCGTTCAGAGCCTTCCGCAATGGTTGTGGCGGAATGGGGTGAAAACCGAAGGAAAGGGCACGCGGCATCGGTGATCGAGGCGCTGTGCGCGCGGTGATCTCCTACCATCGCGCCCCGCATGCAGACCGCCGTTCCCAACTCGGGGCGTTCATCTGAGCCCGTTCCAAGCGATCCGATCGTCGGGATCGACCTTGGCACGACCAACTCCCTCGTCGCCTTCTGCTTCGCATCGGGGCCCCGCGTCCTCGGAGGCGGAGCGGGGGGAGCAATGGTGCCTTCCGTCGTGCGGTTCCTCGCCGACGGGTCGACGGTGGTCGGCGCGGCAGCGCGCGCGACGCGCCTTGCACATGCCGACGAGACCGTGGCCAGCGCCAAGCGCCTCATGGGGCGGTCGGCGCGCGAGACCGCCTCGTTCGCGCGCGGGGGATCCACGCCCCTCGTCGAGGGGCCGCGCGGCATGGCGGCGCTGGCGGTCCACGGTCGGGTGGTGACGCCGCAGGAGGTCGCGGCCGAGGTCCTTCGCGAGCTCCGCCGCATCGCGGAGGCCGACCTTGGCGTCCCCGTGCGCCGCGCCGTGATCACGGTTCCTGCCTACTTCGACGATGCCCAGCGTCAGGCCACGCGGGACGCCGCGCGGCTCGCCGATCTCGAGGCCGTGCGCATCGTGAACGAGCCCACCGCGGCCAGCCTCGCCTACGGCATCGGACAGGCCGCCCGCGCGGAGCGGATCGCGGTCTACGACCTCGGCGGCGGCACCTTCGATGTGACCATCCTCGACATCGTGCCATCCGACGGCGGCGGCACCGGTGCGGACTGCTTCCAGGTGCTTTCGACCGCGGGCGACACGGCGCTCGGCGGCGACGACCTCGATCGCGCCATCGCCGCGCACTGGCTGGCGGGCGAATCGGGCCTCGTCGACGACGACGCCACGCGGGCTGCGCTGCTCGCGGCGGCGGAGGAGGCGAAGATCGCGCTGTCCGAGCGCGCGTCGATCGAGGTCGAGGCCATGTGCACGGGCGGTGCGCGGCGCGTGGCGCTGGATCGCGCAGAGCTCGATCGCCTGGCCGAGCCACTGGTCGCGCGCACGATGGCCGCATGCAGGCGGGCGCTCGCCGATGCGCAGACGACTGTCGACGAGATCGACCGCGTCGTGCTCGTGGGCGGTTCGACTCGGCTCTCGGCGGTGCGCGCGGCGGTGCGCGCGTTCTTCGGCCGCGAGCCCTATGTCGCGCTCGACCCAGACCGCGTGGTGGCGCTCGGCGCGAGTGTCCAGGCTGCGATCGTCGCGGGAGGGCGGCGCGACCTCCTTCTTCTTGATGTGATCCCGCTCTCGCTCGGGATTGAGACCGTCGGCGGCGCCATCGCCAAGCTGATCATGCGCAACAGCCCGATTCCTGCGCGCGCGGTCGAGCACTTCTCGACCTCGAAGGACGGGCAGACGAGCGTGCGCATCCATGTCCTCCAGGGCGAGCGCGAGCTCGCGGAGCATTGCCGCTCGCTCGGAACCTTCGATCTCCGCGGCCTTCCCCCGATGCCCGCGGGCATTCCGCAGGTCGAGGTCTCGTTCCTGGTCGACCAGAACGGCGTGCTTTCGGTCTCCGCGCGCGAGAAGCGAAGCGGCTGCGAGGCTGCGATCCAGGTCGTGCCGAGCTATGGGCTGACGGCCGAAGAGGTCGACAGGATCGAGAAGGAGAGCATCGAGAACGCGCGCGCCGACATGACGCTGCACCGCATCATCGACCTGCGCGTCCACTCGGAACTCGACCTGAAGTGGATCGGCGAGGCGCTCGCGCGCGTGCGGGGGCAGCTCGATCCGGCGTACATCGTTGCGCTCGAGGGCGCCATGTCGGAGGTGCGCGGGCTGTGCGAGCGGGCCGCGTCCGACCCGCGCTCGGTGGACGCCGATCTCTTCCACCGCGCGAAGCAGTCGCTCGACGAGCGTTCGATGCGCGTGCACGAGACCGCGATCGCGCAGAGCCTGCGCGGCGCGGGAACCTGACCGTTTCACGCCATGCCCGGGCCCAATCGGCCTGTCCGTGCCTCCGATGGGTTCTATTCGGGGTGCGGCCGCTGTTAGACTGTGCGGATGG
The DNA here is from genome assembly GCA_016124975.1 of Phycisphaera sp. Classification (GTDB taxonomy): domain Bacteria; phylum Planctomycetota; class Phycisphaerae; order Phycisphaerales; family SM1A02; genus QWPT01. Next base: position 90,744 of record WGMP01000013.1, read on the forward strand.
ACCTCGAGCGAACCACGACGGCTCTTCTGGTCGGTCTCTTCGACCCCGCGAACGCCGCTGCGTGGGAGCTCTTCGACAGGCGGTATCGACCGATCCTGATCGGCTTCGCGCGCAACTGCGGGCTGAACGACGGTGACGCGGCCGAACTCGCGCAGGCGACGATCGTCCGTTTCGTCGAGGAGTACCGCGCGGGGAAGTACGACCGTGGGCGGGGACGCCTCGGTGCGTGGCTCGTGACGATCGCCCGCTACCGCATGATCGACCTCAAGCGCCGCGGCGCGACCGCCCGCATCGCGCGCGGCGAGAGCGCGATGGTCGACCTTGACGACGAGCGGTCGGTGTCCGCGGTCTATGAGGCCGAGCGTCGCATGGCCGTCCTCCGCGAGGCGCTCGACGAGCTGCGCACGCGGACGAAGACCGACCCGAAGACGATCCGCGCGTTCGAGCTCCTCTTCTACCAGGGGATGAGCGTGCAGGCGGTGGCCGCGGACCTCGGGATGAGCGCCCACGATGTCTACCTCGCGAAGAGCCGCGTGGCCGGCAAGCTGCGCGAGATCGTGGCCCGCATCGAGAGCGAGTACGAGGAGGCCCCAGGGGACTGGGAGTCGACGGGATCGCGGCCCTCCGCGGCGATCGGGAGCTGAGAACGCCCGTGGCGCCCGACGACCGCGACCAGCCGGCGGATGACGCGACGAAGACCTACTTCGCGCCGCTTGGCTGCGGGAAGTTCCCGCGCGAGCAGCTCGAGCTCGCCGCGATCGCGCGGCATGAGAAGTCGGTGGTCGTCGACGAGCGCGTGGCCGCGCACCTCGTGATCTGCACGCAGTGCTCCGACGCGGTGCAGCGGCTCGACGCAGACAACGCGCTGCTCTCGGAGCTCGCGGGCGCTCTCAAGCCGCGCAGCGGGCGGCGCGGGGACGCCGCGGCGCCTGCGACGGCCACGGCGCCCGAGGAGACCGGCCCGATCCCTGGATATCGCCTCGGCGACGAGCTCCACAGGGGCGGGCAGGGCGCCGTGTTCCTGGCCGAGCAGCTGGCCACGCGCCGCCGCTGCGCCGTGAAGATGCTTCTCGGCGGCCGCTTCGCCTCGCCGATGCAGCGCGTGCGCTTTGAGCGCGAGGTCGAGGTCGTCGCGGCGCTGCGCCACCCGTCGATCGTCACGCTCTACGAGAGCGGGATCTCGACGGCGGGGTCGCCGTGGTTCGCGATGGAGTTTGTCGAGGGCGAGCGGCTCGACCACTTCGTGACGCGGACGAAGCCCTCGGCGCGCGCGCTGGTCGAGCTCTTCCTGCGGATCGCCGACGCCATCGCCTACGCCCATCGGCGCGGCGTGATCCACCGCGACCTGAAGCCAGGCAACATCCTCGTCGACAGGGACGGGGTTCCGCGCGTCCTCGACTTCGGCCTTGCGCGCGCGGAGTCCGAGCAGGACGCGAGGACCGACCCGAAGTCGGGCACCACGCTTGCGGGCGAGTTCCTCGGCACCTTCGCCTATGCGGCGCCCGAACAGCTCGCGGGCGACCCGAGCGCGGTCGACTCGCGGTGCGACCTCTACGCGCTCGGCGTCGTGCTCTACGAGTGCCTCGCGGGCCGCAAGCCCTTCGAGAACGCGCGCTCGATCGCGGAGGTGGTCGAGCAGAAGCTCCTGCGCACGCCGGTGCGGCCGAGCGAGGTGCGTCGCCAGACCATGCCGCGGGCGGATGCGGCGATCGACTCCGATCTCGATGTGATCGCGCTCAGGCTTCTCGCGGCCGATCCGTCGCGCCGCTACGACACGGCCGACGCGCTGGCCGAGGACCTGACGCGCCATCTCGAGGGGCGCCCGATCCTCGCGCGCGAGGACAGCGTGACCTATGTCATGCGGCGCACGCTGCGAAGGAACTGGATTCCCGCGACGGCCGTCGCGCTCGTGGCCTGCACGGTGCTCGGCGCAGGCATCGCGCTCGCCTTCGCCTATGCGAACGCCGAGCGCGAGCGCGACCGCGCGGAGAAGTCGCTGCGCGCCTTCCGCGACGCGCTCGAGTCGATCGACCCCGAGCTTGGCCAAGGGTCGAGCGCGATGAATGTCGGCGAGTTCCTCGCGCTCGTCGAGGAGCAGGTCGACACGGACCTCATCGAGGAGCCAGAGCTCCTCGCCGGCATCCTGCGCACGATCGGCCTCGTCCACCTCGGCTTCGAGCGGCTCGATCTCGCGGCCACCGCCCTCGAGCGCGCGCACGCCCTCGCCCTCGCCGCGCACGAGGCGGGGAGGGGGAGCGATGTCGAGCTTGCGGATGCGTCGATCGCGCTGGCAATGCTGCGCTTCAACCAGGGCGACTTCGACGCCGCTGAGGCCGCGTATCGACGAACCATCGAGCTGCGCGAGCGCGCGCTCGGGCCGAACGCGATCGGAACGGTCGATGCGCTCCGCCAGCTTGCGAGCACGAAGCGCGCCCAGGGGCGCCTCGATCTCTCGCGCGCCGCGCTCGACGAGGCGCTGCGGCGCGCGAGGTTCTTCCCTGAAGGGAGGGCGTCGGCCATCACGCGCGCGGCGGTCCTCAACGGCAGCGGCGTGCTCTGGGCTGCGCAGGGCGACGACCTTCGCGCGCTCTCGGACTTCAAGGCGGCGCTCGACACCGTGGGGCGCTTCGTGAACGAGGACGACTTCCGCATCGGAAGAACGCTCGCGTCGATCGCTTCCGCCGAGGAGCGGCTCGGGCGTTTCGAATCGGCGCTCGCCAACGCCGAGCGGAGTATCGCGATCATCAGGCAGCGAAAGGGCGAACTCGCGCGATCGACCCAGCGGGGCACGGCGCAGGTCGAGCGGATCCGCGCCAAGATCGCGGCCCGCGGGGTCCCTTCGGGTGCGGCCGACGGCGACGCAGGCGGCGACGCATCGACCACGCCAGGCGTGCCGATCGCCGAGGATCTGTGACGGCAAGCCCTGCGAGCGACTTCAGGCAAAACCGAGATCGCCTCGGCCGTCACGCGCGGCGCGAGCGGCCTGTGCGCACGGGTGCCGCGAGAAGAGCGCCGAGGAGGGCGATCGCGCCCGGCGCGGGGACGCCGCTCACGGCCTCGACGCGAATCGAGTAGGAGCCCGTCGCGCCCTGTCCGGCCCAGTCTGCGAGCTCCTTCTCGCCGCCGAACACGATCGCGCCGGGCGTGCTGAGACCCGTGAAGATCGACTCGCCCGACTCGCCGACCGCGGAGACACCGAGGCCTGCGATCGCGATGTAGTAGAAGCCGGGCGTCACGAGCGAGAAGCCGCTGCCGTCGTTCGCCGAGTTTCCGAGCCACGAGCCCACGAGCCCCGCGGCCGCGTTGTCGTTGGCGAGGAGGCCGAGCGCACGGGGAGCGTCAGCGTTGCCCACGCGACGGAAGAGGAAGAGCTGCGTGTCGAAGCTGGCGTCGCCTCCGAGGTCGCCGCCCGCGGTCGAGAGGCGAAGGAGGGTGGGCGTGCGGATGTCGACGAGGTACATGTCGACGAAGTCGGGCTCGCCGTCAAAGCCGACACCCGTGAGGTTGCCCGCGATGTTCAGGACGGGGCCGGTCAGGGTGATCGCCTGGGCCGTGGCGGGCGTCGCCTTGGCGTCGTCGTTGTAGTCGACATCCCAGGTCGGGCCGGCGTGTGCGGTGCCCGCTGCGAGCGTCGCGAGCGCGACGGGAAGGGCGAGCAGGTTGCAACGAAGCGCGTGGGAGCGCGGGCGCGAAATCGGCTGCATGGAGGGAACTCGAGGGGACTGCAGGGTGAGGGGACGCAGGGGAGGGACGACGCGCGGCCGCAGCGGGGAGGGAGGAGGCCGCGGAGCGCTGTTGGAAGGTACCGCACGGTCGGCGCGGAACAAACTTCTCCGCGCTGATTTCTCGCGAAGGCGTCCGCGCGGCGGGGAGGCGCGATCTCAGCCATCTGCGGCGGAACGCATCGATTGGGCGCCCGCTTCGCCTATCATGGCGGCTTCCCCCGCGAAACCTTCGCACCAACCGCGGGAGCCGTCTTCGCGGGGTTCCGAGAAGGAGCCCGCCCCGACGGCCTGAAAGGACGGTCCACGACTTCGATGTCACAGGTTCTTCCTCCCTCGTCGCCTGCAGCGCAGGCAGCCCAGTCCGCCCAGTCCGCCCAGTCCGCCTCGAACCCGACGGCGCGCGTGAAGGCGGGCATCGAGCCGTGGTCGGTCGACGACGCGGCCGATCTCTACAACCTCCGCGGCTGGGGCAAGGGCTTCTTCGAGATCTCGAAGAGCGGGCAGGTCATTGTCCGTCCGACGCGGACTCCGGGGCATGAGGTGAATCTCTTCGAGGTCGTCAAGGGACTTCGCGAGCGCGGGCTTCGCACGCCCGTCCTGCTCCACTTCAGCGACCTCCTCCATCGGCGCCTCCGCGACCTGCACGACGCCTTCGATGTCGCGATCCGCGACAACGGCTACAAGGGCAAGTACACCGCGGTCTACCCGATCAAGGTGAACCAGCAGCGCCGCGTGGTGCAGGAGATCCGCGAGTACGGCGAGCAGTACGGCTTCGGCCTCGAGGTCGGCTCGAAGCCCGAGCTCCTCGCGGTGATGGGCCTCACGAGCGACTCGCCCGACCGCCTCATCATCTGCAACGGCTTCAAGGAAGACCGCTACATCGAGTTCGTCACGCTTGCCGCGAAGCTCGGCCGCAACATCATTCCCGTCATCGAGAACCTCGCGGAACTGCGGCTGATCGTGAAGTACGCGGAGAAGTACCAGATCCGCCCGAAGATCGGCGTGCGCGTCAACCTCGCCACCCCCGGCGCGGGCCGCTGGCGCCACAGCTCGGGCGTCAAGGCGAAGTTCGGCCTCTCGCTCACCGAGGTGATCGATGTGCTCGAGTACCTGAAGGCGCGCGGCATGGCCGACTGCCTGCAGCTCCTGCACTGCCACATGGGCTCGCAGATCCACGACATCCGCCAGGTGAGCTCGGGCGTGAACGAGCTCGCGCGCATCTACACCGAGCTCGCCAAGATGGGCGCGGGCATGCGCTACCTCGATGTCGGAGGCGGCCTCGGCATCGACTACGACGGCAGCCAGACCAACTTCGAGTTCTCGACGAACTACACGCTCCAGGAGTACGCGGCGAACGTGGTCTACAAGATCATGTCGGTCTGCGACGAGGAGGGCGTGGCGCACCCGACGATCGTCACCGAGTCGGGCCGCGCGATGGTGGCGCAGCAGAGCGTGCTCGTCTTCGATGTCCTCGGCGCGAACCGACTCGACCGCTTCACGGTGCCCGCGTCGCTCGACGCGGTGTCGAAGGACGAGCACGGCGAGATTCCGCGCCCGATCGTCGACCTCTTCGAGGCCTACAACTCGATCACCGAGCGCAGGCTCCTCGAGTGCTACCACGACGCGCTCCAGTCGCGCGACGAGGCGATGAACCTCTTCTCGGTCGGCTACCTGAGCCTCGAGCACCGCGCGCTCGCCGAGCGGATGTTCTGGGCGACCTGCGCCAAGGTCCGCGACAAGGCGAAGGAGATGCGCAGCGTGCCCGAGGAGCTGCAGGACCTCGAGACGAACACGAGCGACACCTACTTCTGCAACCTGTCGATCTTCCAGTCGCTTCCCGACATCTGGGCGATCAACCAGCTCTTCCCGATCATGCCGATCCACAGGCTCGACGAGCGCCCGACCCGCAAGGCCACGCTCGCCGACATGACCTGCGATTCCGACGGCAAGATCGACCGGTTCGTCGACGACCACGATGTGAAGAAGTTCGTCGAGCTCCACGACATCAAGGACGGCGACGAGTACTTCCTCGGCGCGTTCCTCGTGGGCGCCTACCAGGAGACGCTCGGCGACCTCCACAACCTCTTCGGCGACACGCATGTGGCGCATGTGCGTCTCGACGACAACGGCAACTGGTGGATCGACGAGATCGTCGAGGGCGACTCGGTGCGCGAGGTGCTGCAGTATGTGCAGTACGACGTGCATCGGCTCGGCCAGGCCATCCGCCACGAGTGCGAGCGCGCGGTGCGCGACAAGCACATGACGGTGGCCGAGTCGAACGCGCTCGTGCGCAACTACGAGGCGGGCCTCGCCGGCTACACCTATCTCGAGACGGAGAACGGCGCCGCGATGTAGGCGCGTCGGGGGCGGCTCGCTGATGTCTCGCTGATATCTCGACGGCATCCCGGCGCCATCCCAGCGGCGTCTCGTCGGAGGAGCCCTGTGGGGCCGCGCGCGTAGCGGCCGCGGAGCGCTGTCGCTACGCTTCGCCCGATGTCGGACTGGCGCGATCTCTCCGTCTGGGAGCGGCTCGAGGCGGAGGGCGCGGAGCTCCTCGCGCTGGCGGATGCCGCGCTTCCCGAAGGCGCTGTCGCCGCCACACCCGCTGTGACCGCGCGTCTGCGCAGGGGCCGCGACGCGGCGCTCGTCTCGGCAGCGCTCGAGCTCGTCGCGGCGCGGCGCAAGGCGCGGCTGAAGTTGGACGGAGCGGACCAACTCTGGTGCGACCTCGCGGGCGTCGAGCAGGCGTCCGACGGGCGTGTCGCCGCATGGAAGGCCGCGCGCATGCGGGAGACCCTCGGCGAGGGCGGCGAGATCCTTGACCTCTGCTCGGGAATCGGCGGAGACGCGATGGCGCTCTGCGCTGCGGGCCTCACCGTGACGGCGGTCGATCTCGACGCGCGCCGCGCATGGATGACCGCGCGCAACGCGCGATGCAGGACCGTGGTCGGGGAGGCGGAGTCGATCGCGATCGCGGGCGTCGCCATGCACGCGGACCCCGCGCGGCGCGACGAGAAGGGCGGCGGGCGCTCGTGGAGCCTCGACGACCATCGTCCTGGCCGCGCGTGGATCGAGCGCGCGCTGCGCGAGCCGTCTGCGGCCGCGATCAAGTTCTCCCCGGGCGTCGATCGCGCTGCGTTCGGCGGCGCGCCCGTCGAGTGGGAGTGGATCGAGTCGGACGGCTCCCTCGTGCAGGCCGTCGCGTGGTGCGGGCGGTTTGCACGCGCGCCGAGGTCGACCCGCGCCACGCGGCTTTCGCGTGCGGGCGAGCCGATGACGATCGCCGGGGCCCCTGACGACGCGCGGGCGGATGCGCTTCGGGCGGACGGTGCGCTTCGCGCGGGCCAGTGGCTCGGCGAGCCGAGCCCCGCGCTCGAGCGCGCGCGGCTCCTCACGGAGGCGCTCGCTGGAAGCGGCTCCCGCGAGATCGCGCCCGCGCTCGGCCTTGTCGCCTGCGACGGACGCAGCCCTTCGCCGTGGTTCGAGTGGTTCCGCTTCGTGGGAGAGGTGACGGGCCGCGCCGACGCCATCCCGAGGCTCGTCGTGGAGCTCGCGGCGACGCACGGCGCGACGGGCGAGGTCCGAAGCGTGCGCGTGCGTGGTGGCGCGGTCGACGCCGACGCGCTGACGCGCGCGCTCTCCTGCAGGCCGCAGGGGCGATTCGTCGTCTTCGCATGGCGCGACGGCGGGAAGGCGCGCGTCGCCCTCACCGAGATGGCGGACCACCCCTAGGGAGGGGGAGGCGCGCCGAGCGGATCGGCGATCACTTCTTCTGCGGGGCCTTCGCGGGCGCCTTCTCTGCAGACGAGCGGGTGACCGCCTCGAGGTGCGCGGCGCCTCGCTCGTCGAGGAAGCCGCCCTCGATCATCGACTCGACGGTCGACTGGTCGACACCGCCCGCCACCGAGCCGCAGCCGCAGAAGGTCTGCGCGAGGATCACGCAGGTGGTGTCCCACTCGCTGATGCAGCAGGTCTCGTCGAAGCTGCACACGAGCACGCAGCACTTGGCGTCGTTGCAGTAGGGCTCGTCGTGCTCGTTGCAGCAGCTGCCCGCCTCGGGATCGCCGCAGCTCAGGCCGCCCTCGCAGACATCGCACTCGCTGATGGCGATCGCGGCGCATGCGCCGTCCCATACCACGTCGCAGCAGAACGGGTCGATGTCGCACACCGCCTCGCAGCAGGTCTCGTCATCGCAGTTCGCGTTGTCATGCGGGAAGCAGCAGCTGCCCGCCGCGGGGTCACCGCACGGCGGATCGGGGCACACGCGCGAGCAGGCGGGATTCGTGTTGGCCGTGGCGGCGCAGAACTCGTCCCAACGGACATCGCAGCAGAAGATGTCGATGTTGCAGATCGCGTCGCAGCACGCCTCGTCGTTGCACCACGGGGTGTCGTGGGCCTCGCAGCAGTTGCCCGCGCACGCGCTGCCGCAGCCGTACTGGTAGCGCTCGCAGCCGCGCGTCGAGTAGATCATCTCGACGCAGGTCTCGTCCCACTCGCTCTCGCAGCAGAAGCTGTCGATGGCGCAGACCGCCTCGCAGCAGTCCTCGTCGCTGCACGCGGGCCCGCGGCGCGCGATGTTGCAGCCAGGAAGCCCGATCTGTCCGCACTCGGGGCGGTTGTCCTCGCAGAGCGCTTCCGCGCGCTCGACGCAGTCGGCGTCCCAGCGGATCTCGCAGCAGTAGGAGAACTCCTCGGCGGCGCAGACCGCGAGGCAGCAGGAGGCGTCGGCGCAGCCAGGGGTCGGGCTCGTCGAGTAGCAGTTGCCCGAGGAGGGGAGGCCGCAGCCGCCCGCGCAGGTGATCTGCGCAGCGGCGACGCACGAGGAATCCCAGCGGACATCGCAGCAGTAGGGCTCGAAGCGGCACACGGCGAGGCAGCACGATGCGTCGCTGCAGAAGGGCGTCGCGTGCGGGGTGAAGCAGTCGCCCGCGCAGTTGTCGCCGCACTCGGGGAAGCCGCAGCAGACAGTGCGGGCGATGGTCACGCAGCCGCTGTCCCACGACTGGTCGCAGCATGTCGGGTCGATGGAGCAGACGCCCGTGCAGCAGACCTCGTCGTTGCAGCCGGCGGAATCCGAGCGCGCCTCGAAGCAGCTGCCGCCGCAGGGGCAGCGGGTCGTCGAGTCGGGCACGCACAGCGTGCGCGCGAGGCTGACGCAGGTCGAGCTCCACGCCTGTTCGCAGCAGAGCGGGTCGGCCGCGCAGACGATGTTGCAGCAGGTCGCGTCCTGGCAGCCCGGGGTCGAGCGGCTCTCGTCGCAGCGCCCCGTGCTCGGACAGGTCTCGAGCGTGATGCAGAGCGCCTTCGCGATGTCGACGCAGCGCTCGTTCCAGCCGAAGTTGCAGCACACGGGGTCGACCGCGCACACGGTCTCGCAGCAGATCTCGTTGGCGCAGCCCGGATTCCCGTGCACGACGAGCGGCGACCCAGGCGCGGGGCACGCGGAGAAGTCGATGTCGCAGGAGATGCTCGCGGCGAGCGCGCAGGTCTCGTCCCATGCGCGCTGGCAGCAGGTCGGGTCGATCGCGCACTGCACTTCGCAGCACTCGCGATCCTCGCAGCCAGGCACGAAGCTGGCGACCGAGCACGGGCGACCGCGCGGAGTGCCGCAGCTCGAGGCGCTGTCGAGGCAGATCGTGCCCGCGTTCAGCACGCAGAAGAGGTCCCACTCGACCGTGCAGCAGAGCGGGTCGATGCTGCACACGCGGTCGCAGCAGTCGCCGTCGAAGCAGCCCGTGCCGCCGTGCGGCCAGAAGCAGCTGCCCGCCTCGATGTCGCCGCACCCGTTGCAGAGGAGTTCGGCCGTGTCGACGCAGTTGTTGTCCCAGCCGATGGTGCAGCAGAGCGGGTCGGCGGCGCAGACGCGCGCGCAGCAGGCGTCGTCGGAGCAGCCCGGGAGCTCATGCTTCACGAAGCAGCTGCCCGACGCCGACGAGCAGATCGCGTCGATCGCGGGGTCGCCCGAGAGCGCGCACTGCGAGCGGGCGAGCTGCGTGCAGGTGTTGTCCCAGCTGACGGTGCAGCAGAACGCGTCGAGGTAGCACACGCTGTCGCAGCACCGCGCGTCGCTGCAGCCTGGAGCGTTGTGCTCAACGAGGCAGGAGAGGTTCTGGCCGGGGATCGGGGTGGTGACGCCGCAGCGGCACTTCGGCAGGTTGCAGACGCTGCCCGGCCCCGTCGCGAGGCCCGCGCACACGCTGTCCCAGCGGGTTTGGCAGCAGAAGGGGTCGACCTCGCACACGGCCTCGCAGCAGAGGCGATCGTCGCAGAAGGGCGTGTCGTTCTGGTAGCAGCAGCTTCCCGCGCGCGCGTTGCCGCAGGTGAAGCAGTACTGGCTCGCCCAGTCGACGCAGGTCTGGTCCCAGGTCGTCTCGCAGCAGCGCGGGTCGATGCCGCAGACCGTCTCGCAGCACGCGGGGTCGTTGCAGTTCGGGTTCTCGTGCGGAACGAGGCAGCTTCCCGTGGCGGGCTCGCCGCAGTCGTCGGTGAGCTCGATCGCGATCTTCACGCAGCCCTCGTCCCAGCCCGTCTCGCAGCAGGTGGGATCGACATTGCAGACGGCCTCGCAGAGGACGCCGTTGTTGCAGTTCGCGCCTGCGTGCGGCTCGAAGCAGCTGTCCTTCGAGTTGCCGCAGTCCGAGCAGAACTTCACCGCGAGCGAGACGCAGAGGTCGTCCCACGCGATCTCGCAGCAGGCCGGCTCCACCGTGCACACGATCGAGCAGCAGGCGGCGTTGTTGCAGCCGCCTGCGCCGAGGTTGGTCGTGAAGCAGTCATTCGTCGCGTTGGCGCAGCCCTGCGCGTGCGCGGCCTGCGTGCCCGAGAGAAGCGCCGTGGCCGCTGCGAGGCCCGTGAGCGCGCTGCGGAGGATCGTGGTGAAGCGGTGAAGCATGGAATCTGTTCTGGAGGGTCGGCCGGCTGCGGCGGTCGGACGGCGATGGGTCGGCGATGGGTCGGCGGGTTCGTGCACTTACGGCGTGATGAGGATTCGCGACATGCCTGCGTTGAGGCCACCGTCGTCGTCGAACGGTGCGCCGAGGATCGAGAAGCCCTCGACCCCAGAGACGGAGTAGCCGAACTCGTCACCCGCGGACGGAGAGAACGCCGTACGCGACTGGAGAAGGACCGCGCCTTGTGCGCCCGTCGTCTTGCGCAGGAAGTAGACGCGGCCTGCGTCGACGCGAGGCGTGGTCACGACCGTCACATCGCTTGCGGGCGCGCCGACGGTGATCGTGAACTGCGCAGGATCCGCGGTCGGGGCGATGGCGATCGAGGCGCCGAACGCGTCGCCTGGCTGCGCGTCGGGCGGCGTGAAGAAGCCACGGTAGCTCCAGGCGGTGGTGATGCCCGTGCCGTTGCCGCGCTCCCAGAAGTGAACGCGGCCGCGGCCGTCGCCGTAGCCGGGCGCGCCGACGGCGATGAGCTTCTTGTGGATCGCGACGGCCTCGCCGAAGCGGTCGCCCTCCGCGAGCGTCGCGCCCGCGCCCGAGGGGATCAGAAGCCGCGGCGAACTCCAGGTGCCAAAGCTCAGGCTCGAGACGGGTCGCTCGTAGACCGCCACGGCGCCTGTGTCGTCGTCGCGGCCAGGTGCGCCTGCCACGAACGCGACGCGCGAATTGCCCGTCGTCGTGATGAGCGTCTCCTGCGCCACGGCGTAGCCGAACTGGTCGCCTGGCTGGCCGTTCGCGAGCACGCGCACGGTGTGAACCTGCGGTTGGTTCGTCGCTGGGTTGCGGATGATGTAGACGCCGCCGCGCGAGTCGTTGCGGCCGGGCGCGCCGACGATGATCGATTCCGACGCCTCGCTCGGGCTGCGGCCGAGCGCAAGCGAGTAGCCGAAGAGCGAGTAGGCGCCCGCCGCAAGGCCGCCCGTCGCGGGCGGCGTGTAGCGCCACGGGGTGTTCGCGCCGCCATAGGTCACCTGCGACCAGACGCCGTCGTCGCCCTGCGCGAACAGGTAGATCGCGCCCTTCGAGAGGAAGGTCCCCTGCGACGGCGAGTGCGTGAAGCGGTGTGCGCCCACCGCGGCCATGTTGCGCGCGGGGTAGGCGGGCGAGCCGTTCGCGGGGCGCTTGAAGACAGAGAGGCCGCGGCCGAAGAAGGCGTTCGCGAGCGGGTCCGATGGGCGCAGCGTCTGGACGAGCGACTGATCGACCGTGCCGCCGACGACGGGAAGCACATATGCGACGCCTGCGTTCGACGCGCCGATGTCGTTGCCGGGTGCGCCGATGCCGAAGAGGACCTCGGGGTCGCCCGTGCGCGACGACGCGCTGACGGCCGCGCCGAAGGTGTCGAGGAAGGTGATGCCTCCCGCGACGAGCTCCGTATCGGTGAGGGGGCACTCGTCGGGGATGCCGTCTGCGTTCAGGTCGACGCTGATCCCGAGCGCGATGTCGCAGCTGTCGGGGAATCCCGTGCGGTTGCAGTCAGGGACGAGGCCCGCTGCGATGGCGTCCGAGTCGTTGACGCCGTCGCCGTCGCAGTCGTCGTCGGCCGTCGTCGCGCAGCGATACCGCGCCACCGTCTGCGCGGTCATGCCGATGGTGCGCGCGTTGTTGGCGGTCGCTGTGCCCGTCGCCGCGCCGAGATAGCTGACGAGCGGGTTCGAGTATCGCGCGAGGCGCTCTCCGGGGCTGTAGGCCATGATCGTGCGGTAGAGCGTTCCTGCCGCGTTGAAGCGCCAGCCGTTCGAGAAGGAGTACAGCCCGCCGCTCTCGCAGCCACCGCCGTCGCCGACCGCGTGGCAGCAGCCGAGGTTGTGGCCGAGCTCATGCGCGAGGATCGAGTTGCCGTCGCCGCCGGCCGACCCGACCACGGAGAACCCGAGCGCGGGGTTGCCGACGCCGAGATAGGCGATGCCGCCTGCATCGACATCGGAGTAGAGCGCGACGAGGTCCGCCTGCAGCGCGTCGCGCACAGCGTGCACATTGTCCCAGATGCCGTCGTTCGTCGTGGCGAGCGCGTCGAGGTCGGTCGAGATCGAGCCCGAGGAGTTGGCGTCGAGGACGATGATGCCCGCGTTCGCGTCGTCTGGGTCGCTCACGATGCGGAAGCGCGTGAAGCAGAACGAGGCCGAGAGCGCGGAGTTGCCAAAGGCGATGTCCTGGAGGAGCGACGCCCGCATGTCGGCCTCGCTCGGGAACTGCGCCGCGAACGCGGGCGTCACGCAGAGAAGGAGGTCGATCGTCTCGCCCGTGTCGGGGCACTCTGAGGCAATGCCGCCTTCACCCTCACCGCCCGCGCCGAAGAGGCCCTTCGGAGGCGTGGCGACGCCCTCGCACTCGCTGCCCTCGCGCGGCTCTGACAGCCACTGCGCGCCGTCGCGCGTCTCGAGGTTCCATGACTGCGGCTTGCCGTCGACGACCGCCTCGATCCGACCGAGCACGATCCCGTCGTGCAGCGTGATGACGGCGTGCGCGCCGCTGTCGCCGTCTGAAAAGATGAAGGTGACCGCCGACGGGCTCAGGAGCTGCCGCTCGAGGAGCGGGATCTCGACCGTGCGTCCACCTGTGAGGGGAAAGGCGAGCCGTTCGCCCACCTCAAGCTGCGCCGCGCGCAGCGCGGGAAAGGTCCAGCGGCGGTCCCAGTCCTGCACGAAGTCGGTGTCGGAGTGGAGGCGCGAGTCGATGCCCATGCGGGCGACGCGCGCCGAGTCCTCGTCGATCAAAGGCGGCGCCGCGAGCGCGCCTGCCGCGTGCGCGAGGACTGCCACGGTGGAGACGGCCGCCGCGAACGCAAGCGGGGTGGAACGGGCGGAGCTCTTGATGAAGATCATCGTCGCGGGTCTATCGGAGTTCGGCGCGCCGTCGGCGGGTCGGTCGCACGAGGCGAACGAACCACCCGCCGAAACCGCGCGGCACCGCATCATCCCCTCTTCGCGGCACATTGCAAGCCAACCGCAGCGTGGGGCGGGATTTCCGCAACATTCCCGCGTTTGGACTCGTTGCGCGCGCGGCGCGGGACGGGGCGGTCGCGGCGCTCAGCGCAGCCCGCCGAAGCGCCTGTCGCGGCCCGCGTAGGCGAGGATCGCCGCCGCAAGGTCGTCGGTGCCGAAGTCTGGCCAGAGGACCTCGGTCACATGGATCTCGGCATAGGAGATCTGCCAGAGCAGGTAGTTCGACACGCGGAGCTCTCCCGCGGTCCGCACGAGGAGATCTGGGTCGGGAATCCCTGCCGTGTAGAGACGCGAGGCGACCGCGCCCTCGTCGATCGACTCAGGGTCGAGCCGCCCCGCGGCGACTTCTCGGGCGAGGGCCCGTGCTGCGTCCGCGATCTCAGTCCGAGAGCCGTAGTTGAGCGCGAGGCAGAGCGTGAGGCCGCTGCAGTGGGCGGTGGCGCGCTCTGTCTCGTCGAGTTCCGCGAGGACCTCCGCCGGCAGCCCGTCGCGGCGGCCGATCCTGACGAAACGGATCGACTCGCGAAGGAGCCGCGGCCGCTCGCAGCGGAGGAACTCCGCGCAGAGCGCCATCAACGCCTCGACCTCCTCGGCGGGGCGCTTCCAGTTCTCGCTCGAGAAGGAGTAGAGCGTGATCGCGCCGAGCCTGAGCCGCGCGGCTTCCGTGACGATGGCGCGGACCGTCTCGACTCCCTGTCGGTGCCCCGCCGCGCGCGGAAGCCCGCGCGCCTGCGCCCAGCGGCCGTTGCCGTCCATGATGAAGGCGATGTGCGCGGGCCAACGCTCGCGCGGCAGCGCCGCCAGCGCGTCCGCGACGGCCGTGGCTTCTGTCGCGCTTCCATCCTGCGGAGTTGTGAACTCTGCCATGGGCACTCCGTCGCCGATCGCCTTCGACAACTCCCCACGCACGCCGCGCGGCTAGATCGCCGAGGCGAGGCCGCCCGCGCGCTCGAAGGTCTGGTTGCGCTCGGGCCCCACGCTCACGAGCTCGACGGGAATTCCCACGAACGACTCGACGAAGGCGAGGTAACGCTGCGCCTCGGGCGGAAGTTCGTCGCGGTCGGTGCAGTCGGTGAGTTCGCGGCCCCAGCCTGCGAGCGTCTCGTAGACGGGGGTGAAGCCCTGCATCCGCTCGGCGTCGGGAATGAAGCGGTCGGTCACGGTTCCGTCGGCGCGGCGATATCCGACGCAGACCTTCAGCTCGTCGAAGCCAGAGAGGACATCGAGGAGCGTGCAGGCGATCGCGTCGGCGCCGCAGACCATGACGGAGTACTTGACGGCCACGAGGTCGAGCCAGCCGCAGCGGCGGGGGCGCCCCGTGGTCGTTCCGAACTCGCGGCCGCGGGTGCGGATGCGGTCGCCCGTCGCGTCGAGGAGCTCGGTGACGAAAGGCCCGCCTCCGACGCGCGTCGAGTAGGCCTTCATGATCCCGTAGACCTTGTCGATCATCCGCCCGGGCACGCCCGAACCCGCGGGAATGCCGAGCGTCGAGCAGTTCGAGCTCGTCACATAGGGGAAGGTACCGTGGTCGATGTCGAGGAGGCACGCGTTCGCGCCCTCGAAGAGGACGCTGCGGCCCGCGCGCATCTCGTCGTGGACGAGGTAGACGGTGTCTGTGATGTGGGGGCGCAGGCGCTCGCCCGCGGCCGCGAAGCGGTCTGCGAGTTCGCGCGGCACGAGCGGCGTCACGTTCGCGCCGAGCGCCTCGAGCTCCGCCATGCGCAGGCCGCAGATCGTCTCAAGCTTGCGCAGGAGAAGCGCGTGGTCGAGGAGATCGCCCATCCGAAGCGCCGTCGAGCGGCGCACCTTGTCGGAGTAGGCAGGGCCGATGCCGCGGCGGGTGGTGCCGATCTGGCCCGCACCCGACTTCCCCGAGCGCTTCTCGAGGAGTTCCTCGAGCGCGGCGTCCTGCTCCTTGTGATAGGGCATGACGACATGGGCGCGGTCTGAGACGCGGAGGTTCTCGGCGACCTCGACCCCGCGCTTGCGGAGTCCGTCGATTTCATCGAGGAGCTTCTCGGGGTCGACCACCACCCCGTTGCCGACGATGTTGATCTTGCCCTGGCTGAGGATGCCCGAAGGGATGAGATGGAGCGCATAGCGCTCGCGTCCGACCTGGACGGTGTGGCCCGCGTTCGCGCCGCCGTTGTAGCGGACGATGCAGTCGTAGCGGCTCGTCAGGAGGTCGACGATCTTGCCCTTGCCCTCGTCGCCCCATTGGAGGCCGACGACGGCGGCATGGCGCGGGCTTCGGCTCGAGCTTGCGCTCGTGCGTTGGTTCGTGGGTGGCGTCTGATGCAAGCGCGCAGTGTAGCACCGCCCGCAGACGCCTTCGGCCCGCGCGTCTCCGCGCGATCAGGCCGCGGGCTTCTTCTGCTGCCCGCTCTGATCGCCGCCCGTGCCCTTGGCCACGGGAATGCGGATGTTCGACCCGCAGCCCCTGCAGCGGACGACCTTGCCGCGAGCGGCCGCGGGAACCGCGAGGACGCGCTGGCATCCGAGGTTCGGGCACATGATCCGCACAACGTCTTCACTGGCACCCATAGTGACTCCTTCTCCTGCCCACCCAATGCAGCCGGGCTCAGCGGAAATCGGGCGGCAGGGCGCCGTCCTTGAGCGGGAGTCTGGAGAAGCCGCGAAAGGGGGCCGGGCCGTCCCGTCCTTCGGCGTCGACCCTATCCTGCGGCGGTGACGACCCTCAGGCTCCACGGCGAAGGCGCGGGCGACGACCCCCATGTCGGGGCGCGGGCGCTCGGCGAGGTGCTCAGCGGGGTGCTCAGCGGGGTGCTCGAGGGTGCCGTGGGGCGCGCAGGCGGCGCGCCAAGGAAGTTTCCCGTCCGCGGGCTCTACGCCCATGTCCCGTTCTGCTTCCACAAGTGCCACTACTGCGACTTCTACTCGTTCGTCGACCGCGAGGGGAGGAGCGGCGCGTTCCTCGATCGGTTCGAGGCCGATGTCGCGTGGGCGTGCGAGCGGATCGAGGGCGAGATCGACACCGTGTTCGTCGGCGGCGGTACGCCGACCCTCCTGACGGCGGACGAACTGCGCAGGCTGACCGCCGCGATCGCGCGGCTGCCGCTCGCGCGCGGGGCCGAGTGGACCGTCGAGGCGAACCCAGAGACGATCGATCGCGAGAAGGCGGATGTCCTCGCGGCGGGAGGCGTGAACCGCGTCTCGATCGGCGCGCAGAGCTTCGACCCGAAGCACCTCAAGACGCTCGAGCGCTGGCATGATCCTGCGAATGTCGCGCGCGCGGCCG
This sequence comes from Phycisphaera sp., assembly GCA_016124975.1. Taxonomy (GTDB): domain Bacteria; phylum Planctomycetota; class Phycisphaerae; order Phycisphaerales; family SM1A02; genus QWPT01. The sequence continues at coordinate 107,623 of WGMP01000013.1, forward strand.
AGACGCTGCGCGCGGCGGGGCTTGTGAACTTCAACCTCGACCTCATCTTCGGCGTGCCTGGCCAGACCCTCGACGAGTGGCGCGACGACCTCGCGCAGGCGCTCGCGCTTCGCCCCGAGCACCTCTCGTGCTACGGGCTCACCTACGAGCCGAACACGGCGATGACGAAGAGGCTCCAGAAGGGCGAGTTCGACCCGTGCGACGACGAGGTCGAGGCCGCGATGTACGACGCGACGCGCACGACGCTCGCGGCGGCTGGCTTCGCGCAGTACGAGATCTCGAACTTCGCGCGCGCGGGCCGCGAGTGCCGTCACAACCTCGTCTACTGGCGCAACGAGCCGTGGTGGGCGATCGGCCCGAGCGCAAGCGGCTTCGTCGCGGGGCATCGGTTCAAGGTGGTGCCGCGGCTCGGCGACTGGCTTGCGCGCGGAGTCGAAGCGGGGGGCGATGGTTCGCAGCCCGTCGTCGATGTCGAGCCACCCGACGAGAAGCGCCACACGAGCGAGGCACTGATGCTTGGACTCCGCCTGATGGAAGGCATCGACGCCGCGCTCGAGCGCCGCGCTGTCGAACTTGAGCCCGCGCGCGCGGCGGTGTTTGCGCGCGCGATCGCCGACGGTCTCCTCGAGCGCACCGCGGAGGCGCGGCTTCGCTTCACCCACCGCGGCGCGGCGCTTGCCAACGAAGTGCTCGCGGAGATCGTGTGAGATTGTGGCGGCGACGACGCGCGGGCTTTTCTCTCTCTCTCTCTCTCCCTCTTGCGCGCGCGCGCGTCGGTGGCGGAAGGCATGAGGGCTGGAAGACCTCGCGGCTGTGGGCGCGGTCAGTCGCTCTCTTGCGCAGCCACATGGTCTCGGACAGATGAAGTGCACGCATGTGGCTGAACTTCTGCGCGATGAGCCAAGTGTCCAAACGCCCTGATCGGGGGCATCCCGCCTTTCGAAGGGCAGGGCTTTGACAAATTTTCGAGTTCATCCGTCAATGACTTGATGCCCGCCTCATCTTGCGTAGATTCGGGCATCGGCTCAGCCGGGAAAGGCAGGATCGGATGGCAATGACTCGGGCGAGGATCGGCATGGGACCAAGGACCAAGGACCAAGGACAGAGCACCTTTCTACCCTGTGAAGCTCATCTCACAGGCGCGCGGGGGCTTCCCCGCGTCGGCGTCATGCGACCCGATCTCGGACCTGAACTGCGACGGGCTCGTGAACGCCGCGGACCTGTCGACCCTTCTCGCCAACTGGGGCAACGGCGCAGGAACAGCGGCGGCGACCCGAGGCGGCGATCCCGTGCCCGAGGCCAT
>WGMP01000021.1 GCA_016124975.1 Phycisphaera sp.
ACGTCGAATCGCGCGGCATCCCGGCTGGCGGCGTCGGCTTCAACTCGCTGTATCGCTGCGGATACAGCTTCGTCTCGCCTCCTTGCCAGCCGGGCGCCGCGCGCTTCTTTGGTCTTCGGGGATCCGTCAGACAGAACCTAGGCGACCCGATCCTCGGGGGACGCGCACCACGAGCCCGAGGGCGCCGTCCCGTGGCGTGGGCCCGCTGCGTCCGAAACCGCCTCGCCGTGTGCCACCCCAGCAAAACGAGCCACGCGCCCCATGACGAGGCGCGTGGCAAGTAGGGTCGGTGACGAGAAGCGGACGAAAGGCCTGACCTCGGTCAGCCGGCCAATTCCTCCGAGAGATGACTCGACATGCGCGCGTCGATCCCGCGCTGGTCGCGCCCGCGGCGGAACGGCCGGTCGAGGGAGCGAGCGAGCGCGCGACGCAGCCGTGACGCCGCCGCATCGATGGCCTCGTAGTAGGTCTCGGCGCGCTCCTCGATGCGCAGCGCGGGGCGATGCGCGCGCGTGAGCAGGATGGCGCAGGTCTTGTCGAGCCCGCCGCGCGGGCCGTTCACGTCGCCGAGGCGGACATCGACATGGCCCGCGGCGTTCGCGATGCGGTCGATCGCGCCGCCGATCCGATCGAGGACATAGCCGAGTTCTGCGTCGCTGGTCTTGATGCTGCCATCGAACAACCGGATATCCATGGAACACACCCCTTTCAGGCTTTTCGGGTCTGGCATCTGAGGGCGCGCCCCAAGCGCGCCTGCGTCTCGGATGCAAGCCCATACGGACGAGGGATGCCTGGGTTCATCGAATCGACGCCCAAACAGCCCTCGCGAAGGGTCGCATCCGAACCGCCCGTGGTCTTGGGAAACGCGGCGCTTCTCGTGCACCGCGAGCGGATGCAAGCTGCACACTCCGCACGACGATCTCCGCCCGCATCGGACGGGGCGTTCTCGGAGCATCAAAGGCGTATGTTCAATCCGCGGCGGATGCGCGATCAGGCCCGAAACGAAGACGCGCGCCGTTCCAGCGCGCGCCACTCATCGGGTCCAGGAATGACCTTTCCCGCATTCATGCAGGGCATCAAGATCGTCACAGCCGAAACGGCCTCCTGCAGAACCGCATCCTTCGCGGCGGGGACGACGCTCGCCGTGCGACAGAGATCCTCCGAAGAGGACGAGCGGGCTGCGGCATCGGCCGGAGTCTGTGGAGCGCTCAGGGTGCGGGGAGACATCCGAGGTGATTCCTACCCCCACTTTTCGGCGAGGTCGCGTGTTCGGACGCACAATCCGAACAAAATCCCATTCCGATCCCTGCGAAACCTGCCGAGATCGCGTCCCCGCCCCCCCCGCAGAGCCCATCTGCGGAACCGCTTCAATCGGCCGTCGACCGGGGGTCGCGTCGCGACGGACGCTCCCGAGCCACCGCGGAGCCCTATCATCGCCGCCCCCATGGCAACGCCCGAGAAGTCGATTCGCGTCCGAGGTGCGCGCGAGCACAACCTCAAGAACCTCTCGGTCGAGATCCCCCGCGACAAGCTCGTCGTGATCACGGGCGTGTCGGGCTCGGGCAAGAGCTCGCTCGCCTTCGACACGATCTTCGCAGAGGGCCAGCGCAAGTACATGGAGTCGCTCTCCGCGTACGCGCGGCAGTTCCTCGACCAGATGCAGAAGCCCAACGTCGAGGCGATCGAGGGCCTTCCGCCGACCATCGCGATCGAACAGCGCTCGGGCGGACACAGCCCGCGCTCGATCGTGGCGACGACGACGGAGATCTGGGACTACCTGCGCCTCCTCTACGCGCGATGCGGCACGCCGACCTGCTGGCATACGGAGGAGCGCGGCAAGTCCTCGTCGAAGAGCAAGACGAAGGCGGTGCATGTCTGCGGCAAGGAGATCAGCGCCTCGAACCCGAGCCAGATCGTCGAGACGCTGGTCACGAGGTTCGCGGGAAAGCGCGCGATGCTCTGCGCCCCCGTTGTCCGCGCGAAGAAGGGCTTCCACCGCGAGGTGCTCGAGGGCCTGCAGAAGCAGGGTCTCGTTCGCGCGCGCGCGAACGGGAAGGTCGTCGACCTGCGCGAGGTTCTCAAGGACGGTGGCGAGAATCCGCTCGGGTTCGGCCGCTACGAGATGAACGACGTCGACGCGGTCGTTGACCGCATCGTGCTCGAGGAATCCGCCAGGCAGCGGATCGCGGAGAGCGTCGAGACGGCGCTGAAGCTGGCGGAGGGCTCGCTCGTCGTCCTGATCGAGGACTCGACGGGAAGGGACGCTGCGGCGAAGGACGGCTGGACCGAGCACCGCTTCAGCGAGAAGTTCGCGTGCGCGGAGCACCCCGAGTGCGCGCTTGACGAGCTCGAGCCGCGCCTCTTCAGCTTCAACTCGCCGCAGGGCGCGTGCCCCGCGTGCGCGGGCCTCGGCACCGTGAACGAGTTCGACGAGGCGCTCTGCGTGCCCGACACGACGAAGCCGCTGCGCGAGGCGATCGAGCCCTGGCGCCGCAACGGTCGTCGCATGAACATCTACTACGCGCGCGCACTGCGCAGCTTCGCGGCGCTCGCGAAGATCGACCTCGACACGCCGTACTCGGAGCTTCCCGCGAAGACCCGCACCGCGCTCATGTGGGGCTCGTCGGCCGAGGGCGTGAAGCTCGCGTTCGAGTGGGAAGGCGTGCTGCCGCACCTCAAGCGCCGCGCCACCGAGACCGAGAGCGAGAACGTGAAGGAGCGGCTCATGGCCTACATGAGCCAGGCGCCCTGCCCCGCGTGCGAGGGCCGGCGCCTGCGCACCGAGGCGCTCGCGGTGAAGCTCAGAAGCGGCACGCTCGCGCTCTCGATCAGCGACATCGCGGCGATGACCGTGTCGCGCGCGCTCGCATTCGTCCAGTCGATCGAGCTCTCGAAGGAGTCGCGGCAGATCGCGGCGCCGATCCTGAAGGAAGTCGAGGCGCGGCTTGGCTTCCTCGCGTCGGTCGGGCTCGACTACCTGTCGCTCAACCGCACGAGTTCGACGCTCTCGGGCGGCGAGGCGCAGCGCATCCGCCTCGCGACGCAGGTCGGAAGCGGCCTCGTCGGCGTCTGCTACGTGCTCGACGAGCCGACGATCGGCCTCCACCAGCGCGACAACGATCGGCTGATCGCGACGCTGCGCCGGCTTTCCGACATCGGCAACACCGTGCTTGTCGTCGAACACGACGAAGACATGATGCGCGCCGCCGACTGGATCGTCGACATCGGCCCTGGCCCGGGCCGCCATGGCGGCACCCTCGTCGCCGAGGGCGATCTGGCGCAGATCGCTGCGCATCCGACGAGCCTGACGGGCGAGTACCTCTCGGGCCGGCGGAAGATCGAGGTCCCGAGGAAGCGCCGCACGGTCAGCGAGTCGAACGCGATCGTGGTGAAGGGCGCCGCCGCCAACAACCTGCGCGGGATCGACGTGGCGTTCCCGCTCGGCGGGCTCGTCTGCGTGACGGGCGTCTCGGGCTCGGGCAAGTCGACGCTTGTGAACGACATCCTGCTCGCGGCCGCGCGCAAGCATGTGCTCGGCGAGAACATCGCCGCAGCCGCACACACGCGCGTGACGGGCTTCGGCAAGATCGCGCGCGTGGTCGAGGTCGACCAGTCGCCGATCGGCCGCACGCCGCGCTCGAACCCCGCGACCTACACGGGGATCTTCGACGAGATCCGCCGCATCTGGTCGCTCGTCCCTGAGTCGAAGATCCGCGGCTACGAGCCCGGCCGCTTCTCGTTCAACGTGAAGGGCGGCCGCTGCGAGGCGTGCCAGGGACAGGGCGTGAAGCGCATCGAGATGCACTTCCTCCCGGATGTCTTCGTCGACTGCGAGGTCTGCAAGGGCAAGCGGTACTCGCGCGAGACCCTCGAGATCCGCTACCGCGGCCGCACGATCGCCGATGTGCTCGACGCGACCGTCGAGGACGCGCTGACCTTCTTCGACGCACACCCGAAGATCAACCGCATGCTCGAGTGCCTGCGCGACGTGGGCCTCGGCTACATCCAGCTTGGTCAGGCGTCGACGACGCTGTCGGGCGGCGAGGCGCAGCGCGTGAAGCTCGCGACCGAACTCGGCACCGCGACCGACGCGCCGACGCTCTACATCCTCGACGAACCGACGACGGGGCTCCACTTCGCCGATGTGGCGCGTCTGCTCACGGTGCTCGAGCGCCTGGCGGACAAGGGCCACACGCTCGTCGTGATCGAGCACAACCTCGACGTCGTGAAGTGCGCCGACTGGATCATTGACCTCGGCCCCGAGGGTGGCGACCGCGGCGGCACGGTGGTCGCGCGCGGCACGCCCGAGGATGTGGCGCGCGACAAGGCGAGCTGGACTGGACGCTGGCTGAAGCCGCTCCTGCGCGCGAAGAGATAGCCCCGCGCCGCGGAAAAAAGACGCACGGACGGCGGGAGTCCCGCCGTCCGTGCGTGGCTTGCATCGCGTGAAGGCCGCCGAGCGGCCTTACTTGCTCACCTTCGGACGGATGTCGGGGCCGGGCATGACATGGCCGTCGACGGGCGCGAAGATGACGCCGAGGTGGAAGTTCGCCGCGGGCGCCTTCCGCGAGTTGTTGGCTCGCGAGCGGGCGCGGCGGACGAGATCCTCGAGCTCGTTGCAGAGCCCGCGGATGCGGGCGACCTCGTCGTCGGTGAAGTTCTCCCAGTGGAGGGAGACGCGTCGCGCCGAGATGCCGCCGCCCGAGCGCATGTCGAGCGCGGTCGCGCGCGACTCGTTGAGCCACGGGCGATAGAGGTCGGCGACCTTCTGCGCGTCGCGCTTCGAGTCGTTCTCGACGGGGAAGGCAAGCTCGTTGATGGCCGCGCGGTAGTAGCGCGGGCGCTTGCCGCGGCGGCCCGGGGTCGCCTCGCCCGCGCGGGAGATCAGGAGCCCCGCCTTCTCGAGCTGTCGGAGATGGAAGTACAGGGCGGTTCGGTTGAGGCCGACCGCCTGCGCAAGTTCCGTCACCGAGGTCTCGCCGAGGCGGCGCGCGGTCTCGAAGATGCGAAGGCGGAGCGGAAGGCGCACGGCCTGCCACATGGGAGCGCGGGAAATCTGCATGTTCGGAGTGTCTGTCGTTGATTCTGGCATGGTGTCGTTGCTTCCTGCGGCGTGCGCCGATCGGACGCACGCCTCTGAAAAGTCTCCTACGGCACGACCGTTCGGACCTGGCGGCACGCGCTCTGAGGAGGCCCGTGGCCTCCGAGCCCTCTCTCGCAGCGGGCCGAGTCCCGTTGCGTGAACCGAGGCGAATCCACGATGGATCCGCCGCGGCGAGGGGCGAGGACCAGGCGTCGGGCGAACCCTCGCTGATCCTCGACAGCCCGACATGCGCCAGGCCGGAGCGTTCTCGCGCCGAAGTCCGAGCACCGCTTGGAACCGCGGTGTTCCTTCCTCGGTCGGTGGTGCCCCACGCACGCCCCTGCACACAAGTGACAGGCGACATGCCACGGGAACACCCCAACTCTCTTCCAGAAGGCGCAAGCATTCCGCAAACGCGCCGACTTGTCAAGCGACTCGGCGGCAAACGCCACACTTCCTGTGAATTCACACGATTGTTCGCGGGGAATTCACCCCGTGAATATTCACGCTTGATCATCCAGCGCCATCGGAGACGCAACTGCGGAACCCGATTGTGGTACGCGAACCCGCTACGATCCCTTCATGTCCGATTTCCCGCCCGTTGACGAGCCCCATCTTGCGCTCCGCGTCCTGATGATGCCGCGCGACACGAACCATCAGGGCACGATCTTCGGCGGGATCATTCTTTCGCATGTCGACCAAGCCGGCTACATCGAGGCGCGTCGGCACGGCCTGCACCGCTGGGTGACGGCATCGATCGACAGGGTCGACTTCAAGGCCCCCGTCTCGATCGGCGAGGTGGTCGAGTTCCGCACGCGGACGATCCGCCTTGGCCGGACTTCCGTGACCGTGCAGGTCGTCGTGGACTCCGAGCGCCTCGATGGAAGCTGGGCCCGCGTCACCGAAGCGCAGCTGACGATGGTCGCGGTCGACGCAGAAGGCCGCGCCATGCCGTTCCGAGGCGCCCCGCAGCCACCCGATGCGGGCGGACGACGGTCGTAGAATCCGCGGGGCATGCCCGCGCTGCAGCGGGAGCCCCCGCCGCCGAGCATTCAGGACCGCCATGCACCGACACGCCCGCCTCGGCATCCTCATCTCGGGCAGCGGCCGAAGCGCGCTGAACATCGCCGACGCCTGCGAACACGGACGGCTCGACGCCACGGTCGCGCTCGTCGTCGCGCACCGCGAGGAGGTCGAGGGGGTCGCGCGATGCCGCGCGCGGGGACTTCGCGTGGCCGTCGTGCCGACGGGTCCGAATCTCGAGGACCGTCTCGACGCGTGTCTCGAGGCGGCCTCAGTCGAGCTCGTCTGCCTCGCGGGCTACCTCCGCCGCTTCCGTGTGGGCGAACGGTGGAGGAACCGCGCGCTGAACATCCATCCTTCGCTCCTCCCGAAGTTCGGCGGCGCGGGGATGTACGGGCTGCGCGTCCACGCCGCGGTGCTCGCCGCGGGAGAGCGCGAGACGGGATGCACCGTGCACTTCGCGGACGAGGAGTACGACCGAGGCGCGGCCGTCACGGTGCGCCGCTGCGCGGTTGAGACGGGCGACACGCCCGAGGCCCTGGCGGCCCGCGTGTTCCGAGAGGAGTGCATCGCCTATCCAGAGGCCATCGCGGCGGTGCTCTCGCGCCGCACGCGGGGAACCGAGGCCCGTGTGGAGGCGCTTCGATGAACCCGCGTGCGCTGCGAGCCCTCGTCATGTGCGCAACGGCGCTTGCTCTCGTCTCCATTTCACAGGGCGAAGCGCTTGAATCGCCGCGAGCACGCTGGTCGCCCGCGCAGGATGGCTCGACGGGCGAGGCCACGCGCCCGCGCGTGCCTTCGCAGCGCGAGATTGACGACGCGCTGCGCGCCCGCGACTTCACGCGCGCGGAGCCGCTGATCGCGGCGCGGATCGAAGCGGGCGAGCGCGACCCGATCCTCCTCTACAACCACGCCTGCGTGCTTGCGCGGCTCGGACGGCTCGAGGAGGCCGAGGGGCGGCTCCTCGAGTCGGTCGAGGAGGGATTCGACGCGTTCGACATCATGCGCGAGGACGCGGACCTCGAGCCGATCCGCGAGGGCCGCGTCTACAAGGCCATCCTCGAGGCGCATCGGCGCGTCGAGCGCGCGCAGCCCGAGCGGCCCGCGCGAAGGCCGGCGCGCGATCCGCTCGCGGCGTGGGAGGCGGCGCACGGCGACCGCTACCGCTACGAGCGGGACGAGGCGCGGGGCCTCCTCTTCGCCACCTTCCTCGACGAGCGCGCCCATGCGCGCATGCGGGCGGACCTCGCCCTGCTCGAGGAGCATCTGCTGAAGACCTACTTCGGGAGGCCGCCCGACCGACCCGCGCTCGTCGCCATCGTGCGGCCCGAGGACGCGTCGCGCTACCTCGATCGACCCGAGGTCAAGGGCATGTACCTCCACTCCGAGCGGCGTCTGGTGGCCCGCGACACGGGGCAGAGCCTGCAGCATGAGTTCGTCCATCTCCTCCACTTCGCCGACATGGAGCGGCGCGGCCAGCGGCACCCGATCTGGATCCAAGAGGGCCTCGCGAGCCTCTACGAGGACTACACGCTCCGCGCGGACGGGTCGATCGAGTTCCACCCGAACATCCGATTCAACATCGCAAGACGCCAGGTCTCGTCGAACACGGCGCGGCCGTGGAAGGATCTCTTCGGCTACTCAGGCGAGCGCTTCATGGCGGGCGCAGAGCGGCATTACCCGCAGGTCCGGGCGATCTTCGAGTTCTTCGCGCGCGAGGGGAAGCTCGAGGAGTTCTATCGCGCGCTCGTCGAGACCTCGCGCGAGGATCCAAGCGGGGTTCGCGCGGTGGAGCGCACCTTCGGAGAGCCACTCGCGCGGGTCGAGGCGCGCTGGCGCAAGTGGATGCTCGATCGGGGAGCCATCGACGACACGGTCTCGCGCGGCGATCCGTCGCTCGGGCTCGCGGTCGAGGACGCCGTGGACGGTGCGCGGATCCGAAGCTTCGTGCCCGGATCCGCAGCGCGCGCTGCGGGCCTTCGCGTGGGCGACGTGATCCTCTCCGTGGCGGGTCGGCCCGTTCGCAACCGCGACGAGCTGATGCTCGCGGTCGCGGGGCTCAAGCACGGCGAGTCGGTCGAGGTCCGCTATCGCCGGGACGAGAGCGAGCTCGCGGCGATGGTCAGGCCGAGGCCGCTCGGCGGGTAGGCGCCGTCCGGCCGCGAGTGCGAGCCCTCCGACACGCCGCGAAATGGACATCTCGGTGAAGTTCCCTTCGCGCACGGCCACCTGCTTCGCTACCTTGTGTCGGCGGGCTTCGTCTCGCCGACCGAGGTCGGTGTGGAACCCGCGGCAAGCGTCATCCGCGCGGCCATCGGCGGCGCAGACCCGAGCGAAAGGCACACCATGCAGATCAACGTCACGGGCAAGCACCTCGAGATCACGGAAGCCATCGACGCCTATGTGCGCAAGAAGAGCGAGAGGCTCGTGCGCTACTTCGACCAGGTGCAGTCGATCAACTGCGTGATCGAGAAGGAGCCCAACGCCTACCACGTCGAGTTCATCGTCGACGTGGCGCATCACGAGGACTTCATCGTGAACTACCGCGACGCGGATCTCTACGCGGCGATCGACCTGGCCATCGACCGCGAGGCGCGGCAGATCATCGACCACAAGAACCAGGTGCGGAACCACAAGCACCACCGCTGAGGCCGACGCCCGCGCGGGTTTCGCCTATGCTGCACCCGCACAGTGCGTGCGCCCGTTGTTCGTGCGCGATTGCCGCTGACAGACACCCCCTGCCGTGACCCACCCATGAAGCTGCGAGACATCGTCGTCGAGAAGGCAATCGTCCCAAACATGGTCGCGCTCAAGCGCGACGACGCAATCCGCGAGCTCCTCGACGCGCTCGTCGCCAGCGGAAAGGTCTCCGAGGACCTCCGCGATGGGTTCGTCAAGGCGATCATCGCACGCGAGAACAAGGGATCGACGGGACTCAACCACGGCGTGGCGATCCCGCACACGAAGTCCGCGTCGATCAAGTCGCCGATGGCCGCGATCGGCGTGAGCCGCGCGGGCATTGACTTCAACGCGCTTGACAAGCAGCCCGTCTACTCGATCGTCCTGATGCTCTCGCCCGAGGCGAAGCCGGAGCTCCACCTCGAAGCGATCCAGGCCGTCTTCTCCCACCTTTCCAAGGACCAGTTCCGCCGCTTCCTGCGCCAGGCGACGACCGTGAAGGACGTCGTCACGCTGCTCGACGAAGCCGACGCGGGGCAGGTCGCGCGCTGACGCCGATGCTCTCGGCAGAGACCACGATCGTCAACCGACTCGGGCTGCATGCGCGGCCCGCGATGGCGTTCGTGGAAGAGGCCTCGCGCTTCGCGGCTGCGATCAGCGTGCGAAAGAAGGGCGACGGCGAGATCGTCGACGGGAAGTCGATCCTGCAGATGCTGATGCTCGCGGGAACCTGCGGCACCGTGATCGAGATCACAGCGGACGGCTCCGACGAACGGAGCGCGCTCGACGCGCTTCTCGCGCTGGTCGCGGCCAAGTTCGGCGAAGACGAATGATGCGCCCTTCCGCGTGCCCGCGTCATCCGCGCGCGGGGTCGGGCTCCGCGAGGCGCTCGGTGGCCGCGACGCGACGCATGAGCTGCGCGAGCGCCTCGCGCGGCGCGAGCCCGTGGTAGACCATCGCCTCGACGGCCTCGCAGATCGGAAGCTCGATTCCGCGCTCGCGCGCGATTCGGACGAGCGCGCGCGCGGTCGGAACCCCCTCGACCACGGACGCGGTCGCTGAGAGCGCCTCCTCGACCCCGACGCCGCGCGCGAGGCGCTCGCCGAAGCTGCGGTTGCGGCCCTCGGGCGCGAAGCAGGTCGTGGCGAGGTCGCCGAGCCCTGCGACTCCGAAGAAGGTCTCGAAGCGCCCACCGAGCGCGACGCCAATGCGCGCGATCTCTGCGAGCCCGCGGGCGAGAAGCGCGCTCTTCGTGTTGACCCCGAGCTCCATGCCGTCGGCGACGCCCGCCGCCACGGCGATCACGTTCTTGCAGGCGCCCGCGAGTTCGACCCCGACGATGTCGGCGGACTGGTAGATGCGCATCCACTCGCATGTGAACACCGCCGCGACGCGGGCGCGGAGCGCTTCGTCGGGCGAGGCCGCGACGAGCACGGCGGGGAGCCGCCGCGCCAGTTCCGCAGCGATGGTCGGGCCGCTCAGCGCCGCGATCGGCCTCGACTGGCCGAGGACCTCGGCGAGTATGTCGCAAGGCAGACGGAAGCTGTCGACCTCGATTCCCTTCGCGATCGACACGATGGGTGCGCCCGCAGGAACGCTGCCCACGAGGCGGGTGAAGGTGGCTCGGATGAACTGCGTGGGGATGGCGCAGACCACGAGCGTGGCGTGACCGAGCGCCGACGGATCGGCGGTCACCGCGACGGCGTCGGGAAGCCTGAACCCCGGGAGGCGGCGGCTCTCGCGCGTGGCGTGAAGCGTTCGCGCGTCGTCGGCAAAGGGCGACCAGAGGGTCGTGGCAAGGCCGTTGGCCACGAGGACATCCGCGAGGACAAGCGCCATCTGGCCGTCCCCCACGATCGCGACGCGCTCGTGCAGCTGGTTCATCGGCTGCGCGAGATGGGCTGCGTGGGCCTGCACGGGTCGGAGGATAGCCGCTCGCCTCGCGGGCCGCGGCGCGGCGGAGGAGGGCCTCTTCCGCGAAACGCCTTTGGGCCGAGGTCGCGCATCGGCCGAACCGAGACCGCCCCCGCCGCGAACCCTTGTCCCGACCTGCCCACCCGCCCGACGCGGCGAGGCAGGCTCTGCTACCCTTGCAGGTCATTTCTTGACGGGCGCCCGCTTGCGGCGCACGGAGGCTCGGACATGTCGATCATCTCTTCACTCCCGAACACCAATTCGGTGCGGTCCGGCGACGATGCGGGCGGCGCAGAGCGTCTCGAGCGGCAGCTCTTCGTGGCGCTCTTCGGCGGCGTCCTGCTTCTCGCGGCCTGGATCGCCGACCTCGCGGGCATCGAGTCCACGGTCGCCAGCATCCCCGCCCTCGTCGGCGCGCTCGTGCTCGTCGTGCCGCTTGCAAAGGGCGCCATCGAGGAACTGCGCGAAGGCCGCGCCTCGAGCGACAGCCTCGCGTGCCTCGCCGTGTTCGCGGCGATCGCGAACGAGCTCTATCTCGCCGCAGGCTTCCTCGCGTTCTTCCTCTGGTTCAGCGAACTCGTCCTGTCGCGCACCGCGTGGGGTGCGCAGCGCGCGATCCGCGAGCTGATCGAGCTCACCCCCGACATCGCGCGCCTCGTCGACGAGACGGGTGCAGAGCGCGAGGTCTCGCTCGCGCAGCTCGGACTGGGCTCGATCGTGCGCGTCCGCCCCGGTGAGAACCTCCCCGCAGATGGCACGGTGCGCGCAGGAACCTCGAGCATCAACCAGGCCTCGCTGACGGGTGAGGCGGTGCCGATCGAGGTCCAGCCCGGAACCCCCGTCTACGCAGGCACCACGAACCTCACGGGCCAGATCGACATCGAGGTCACGGCCGTCAAGGGCGAAACGACCATCGGCAAGGTCGAGAAGCTGATCCGCGAGGCGGAGAGCGCGAAGGGCAAGAAGCAGGAGCTGATCGAGCGAATCTCGGCCTACTACGTGCCCGTGGTGCTGATGGTGGCGCTCATCGTGTGGTTCTTCACCGCGAAGTCGGGCTCGCCCGACGCGAAGGCCGTGGCGGCGGAGCGCGCGATCACCGTGCTCGTCGTCACCTGCCCGGGCGCCCTGCTCATCGCCTATCCGACCGCGATGGTCGCGGCCTTCGCGGCCGCCGCGCGGCTCGGCGTGATGATCAAGCAGACCCGCACGCTCGAGTCCGCGGCCGACATCGACACGGTCGTCATGGACAAGACGGGCACGCTCACGACGGGCAAGTTCGCGGTCAGCCGCCTCGCGCCCGCCGAGGGCGTCGAAGGCGCGGCGCTCCTGCAGGCCGCGGCCGATGCGGAGCAGTCGTCGAACCACCCGCTTGCGAAGTCGATCCTCGAGACCGCGGAGCGCGCGCGCATCAAGCCTCAGTCGCTGAGCGCCTACCGCGAGGTCCATGGCCGCGGCGTCGCAGCCACGACCGCGGATGGCGAGATCTTCGCAGGCCGCGGCGCGTGGATCGTCGAGCTCAATCCCGCGCTTGCGGCCGAGGTTCGCGCGGTCGAAGCCAAGATCGAGGGAATGTCGGGCGTGCATGTGCTGGCGAATGGCCGCTATCTCGGCGCGGTCGGCCTCGAGGACAAGCTCCGCCGCAACGCAGGCGAGGTCGTGGCGAAGCTCCGTGAGCTCGGCGTGCGGCGCATCGCGATCTTCACGGGCGACCGCCTCGCGGTCGCGACCCGCGTCGGCCAGTCGGTCGGCGTCGACTCGATCGAGGCCGAGTGCCTGCCCGAGGAGAAGCACGAGGAGCTCAAGTACCTCATCCGCAAGGGACATCGCACGCTCGTGGTCGGCGACGGCATCAACGACGGCCCGATCCTCGCAACCGCCGACGTCGGCGTCGCCATGGGCCTCTCGGGCTCCGACATCGCGACCAACAGCGCGGGCGTCGCGCTGATGAACGACGACCTGCGCAACATCCCGTTCCTTCTCGAGATCGCGCGCAAGGCGAAGTCCGTGATCGCGCTCAACATCGCGGTGGCGATCCTTCTTGCGATCATCGGCCTCGCGCTCGCCGCGACGGGCAAGCTCTACATCTGGGTGACGCCCTTCTACCAGGCCGCGGCCTACATCTTCGTCATCGCGAACTCGCTGCGGCTCGTGCGCTTTGGCGAGGATTTCGCGGCGGCCGAGGAGATCCGACGCGAGCAGGAGGCCTCGATCGCGGCCAAGCCCACCCGCAAGCTCGCGGGAGCCTGAGCGCCCCGCGACGGAGGCGGTCCCTTTGCTACATTCCGCAGGCGCTCGGTCGAACGGGCGCCTGCCTTCTTTTTCGCTCCTTCGCGGGATTCCCCATGTCAACGCTCGCCACCATCCAGTCGCTCCTCGGCTCCGACGCAGACTCGCTCCTTGCCCACAAGGCGAAGGTCTCGAAGGACATGCTGCACCTGCCGTCGCCGTCGTTCGTCGACGCGGCGTTCGGGCCGAGCGACCGCAGCCCGCAGGTCCTGCGCAGCCTGCAGGCGATGTTCGGCCACGGCCGCCTCGCGAACACGGGATACCTCTCGATCCTTCCCGTCGACCAAGGCATCGAGCACTCGGCGGGCGCGAGCTTCGCGAAGAACCCGATCTACTTCGACGGCGAGAACATCGTGAAGCTCGCCATCGACGGCGGCTGCAACGCGGTGGCCACGACCTTCGGCGTGCTGGCGAGCGTGTCGCGCAAGTACGCGCACCGGATCCCCTTCATGGTGAAGATCAACCACAACGAGCTGATGACCTATCCGAACAAGTTCGACCAGGTCATGTTCGGCTCGGTGCGCGAGGCGTGGAACCTCGGCGCGTGCGCGGTCGGCGCCACGATCTACTTTGGCAGCGACCAGTCGACGCGGCAGATCGTCGAGGTCGCGCGCGCGTTCGAGGAGGCGCACGCGCTCGGCATGGCCACGGTGCTGTGGTGCTACATCCGCAACAACGCCTTCAAGACGGGCGGCAAGGACTACCATGTCTCCGCCGACCTCACGGGGCAGGCCAACCACCTCGGCGTGACGATCAAGGCGGACATCATCAAGCAGAAGCTGCCCGAGCTGAACGGCGGCTACTCCGCGCTGAACTCCGGGGACTCGAGCTACGGCAAGCTCGACAAGCGCATGTACGCGGACCTGGCCACCGACCACCCGATCGACCTCTGCCGCTACCAGGTGCTCAACTGCTACTGCGGGCGCGCGGGCCTGATCAACTCGGGCGGCGCCAGTGGTTCGAACGACCTCGCGGAGGCCGTCAAGACCGCCGTGATCAACAAGCGCGCGGGCGGGATGGGGCTGATCTCCGGCCGAAAGGCCTTCCAGAAGCCCATGGACGAGGGCGTGAAGCTCCTCCACGCCATCCAGGACGTCTACCTCTGCGGCGGCGTCACCGTGGCGTAACTCCCTCTCTGTTCGGAGGTTCGGCCGGTAACCCTCTGCGGACCCGTGGCGGCCCACGGCGGTCGCGCGCCCCGCGGCGGCCTTGAAGGCGCTCACTTGCGGCCGATTTCGTACTTTTCTTCGCCGAGCGTGACACGCGTCGGCCGCCGTTTGCGCTTCTACGGTCGAACAGGACACGCCGCGCAGGTGCCGGAACACACCAGCGCGGCAGACAGATTTCTCTCTCTCCGCGAACACCCCGGATTGCCGGGGTTGTTTGTTTTTGCACCGTAGACTCCGCGCCGTGAAGGTGCTCCTCGCCATGTCGGGCGGCGTCGACAGCTCGGTCGCCGCCGCCCTCCTCCAGCGCGACGGCCACGAGGTCGTCGGCTGCTTCATGCGGCTCGGGAGCCCCGGCGACGAACTGGAGACGCCGCGTGCGGACCTCGGCGACGCAAGGCCGCAGGCGAAAATCGGCCATCAGGGATGCTGCTCGATCAACGACGCGGCCGACGCGCGGCTCGTGGCGGCGAAGCTCGGCATCCCCTTCTATGTCGTCAACTTCCGCAACGACTTCGGCAGGATCATCGAGTACTTCGAGCGCGAGTACCACGAAGGGCGCACGCCGAACCCGTGCGTGCGCTGCAACGACTGGCTCAAGTACGGCAAGCTGCGCGCATATGCCGAGCAGCTCGGCTGCGACGCCGTCGCGACGGGGCACTACGCGCAGGTGGTCGCGACGCCCGAGGGGCCGCGCGTCGCGCGCGGCGTCGACCACGCCAAGGACCAGTCGTATGTCCTGTTCGGCATCGGCCCGCAGGCGATCGCGCGCATGTTGCTTCCGATCGGCGGGTTCGAGAAGCCGCGCGTGCGGGAGCTCGCGCGCGAGTTCGGGCTGCCCGTCTCCGACAAGCCCGACTCGCAGGAGATCTGCTTCGTTCCCGACGACTACGCGTCGTTCCTCGAGCGGCGCCAGCCCGCGCGATTCGAGTCGGGCGCGATCGAGGACGAGTCGGGGCGCGTGCTCGGCACGCACGAAGGGCACCAGCGCTTCACGGTCGGCCAGCGCAAGGGCCTGCGCGTGCCCGCGACGATTCCGCTCTTCGTGATCCGCAAGGACGCCGCGCGCAACACGGTGGTCGTCGGGCCGCGCGAGTCGCTCGAGGTGCGCGCGCTGGAGGCTGCCGAGGTGGTCTGGTACGGCGCCGCGCCCGAGGCGCCGATCGCCTGCACGGCGCAGGTGCGCGCGCACGGAGCGCCCATTCCCGCGCAGGTCTCGCTGTCGGACGGGGTCCTGCGCGTGGCGTTCGACCGCGCCGAAGCAGGCGTTGCGCCCGGGCAGGCCATCGTCTGCTACGACCGCGAGGACCGCATCCTCGGCGGCGGTTGGATTCGCGCTACATTCCGCGGGTGATCTACGCTGGGATCGATGAAGCGGGCTACGGCCCCCTGCTTGGGCCGCTGTGCGTCGGAACGAGCTCGTTTCGACTGCGTGCTGCGCCGTCGCCCGAGCCGTCCTCGCAACCATCGTCGCAACCATCGTCGCCAGTCGACCTGTGGAGGCTGCTCGCGTCGGGTGTGTGCCGCAAGCCGAAGGACGCGCGGCGGCGCATCGCGATCGCGGACAGCAAGAAGCTCAAGTCGGCGGGCAAGCAGCCGCTCATCCATCTCGAGCGCGGCGTGCTCGCGTTCCTCGGCGGCGACATCCCCACGGACGATGCGGCGCTGTTCGCGCGCCTCGGCGTGTCGCCCGCCGCTTCCCGCGCGACGCCCTGGCACACGGACGCCCTGCCGCTCCCCGTCGCAATCTCCGCAGCGGAGGCCGCGATCGCGCGGAACCTCGTGTCGACGGCGCTCGACCGCGCCGACGCTTCGCTCGCCGCGCTCGGCGTGGCCGCGCTCGACCCACCCGCCTTCAACGCGCTCTACGACGCGCTTGGGAACAAGGCGTCGATCAACCTGTCGCTCGTCTATCAGGCGCTGCGCGCCGTCGATCTCGCCCGTGGTGACGAAGACGCGTTCGTGGCCGTCGATCGCCAGGGCGGCCGCGCGGACTACCGCGAGGGCCTCGCGGAGCACCTCGCCGATGGCCGCGCGGTCCGCGTCCTCGCGGAGAGCGACGAGCGCTCGACCTACGCGATCGGCGGAAGCGGCGCGGACGGCGACGGGGTCCTTGTCGTCAGCTTCGAGGTCGAGGCGGAGGAGCGCCACCTGCCCGTCGCGCTCGCCTCGATGGCTGCGAAGTACACCCGCGAACTCTCCATGCGCAGGCTGAACGCGTTCTTCGCGAAGCATCTCCCCGACCTCGCCCCGACGGCGGGCTATGTCGAGGATGGGCGCCGATTCCTGCGGGAAGTGAAGCCGATCCTCCTCGCGGAGGCCATTCCCGAACGGGGCTTCGTTCGGGTGGTCTGAACCGTCCCGGCGTCTCCGACGGCGGGAAACCCCGTCTGACACGAGGCTTGCATCGGGGCGCGGGCTCTTCTACACTGCCCGACTCGGCAGTTTTCCCCTTGGAAGCCAGATGCGCAGCGAAGACCCCTCCTGTACCGCCTCCGATGGACCCCGCGCACCCGCGCGGCGGGCGCTTTGCGCCTTTGGTCCATCGGCGCGCGACTGGTTGAGGGAGCGCGTCTGAGCGCGCGCCGCGCGCCCCGCCGAGCCCCTTCGATCGCTCCACAGCAAAGCATGAGCAACGTATGTCCGCCCGAAGCGCCGAACGCGCGACGGACGGTTCCCCCGATCAAACGACAGACCGTTCGTCCCACAACCCGTCCCGCGCGCGCGGGACACCAGCAGGAAGCAAGCCATGCCCACCGATCTCAAGAGAGTCCGCAACATCGGCATCTGCGCCCACATCGACGCAGGCAAGACCACCGTGTCCGAGCGCATCCTCTTCTACACAGGCCGCAACTACAAGATCGGCGAAGTGCACGAAGGCATGGCGACCATGGACTTCCTCCAGGAAGAGCAGGAGCGCGGCATCACGATCCAGTCGGCCGCGACCACCTGCCCGTGGCAGAAGGACGGCGTCGACTACAAGATCAACCTGATCGACACCCCGGGCCACGTGGACTTCACCATCGAGGTCGAGCGTTCGCTGCGCGTCCTCGACGGCGCGTGCGCGGTGTTTGACGGCAAGGAAGGCGTCGAGGCGCAGTCCGAGACCGTGTGGCGCCAGGCCGACCGCTACGGCGTTCCGCGTCTCTGCTTCATCAACAAGATGGACAAGATGGGCGCCGACTGGGACTTCTCCTTCAACTCGATCCGCTCGCGCCTTGGCGCGAACGGCGTGGCGATCCAGCTCCCGATCGGCAAGGGCAACGACTTCATCGGCATCATCGACCTCGTCACGATGAAGGCGAACTACTTCTCCGCCGAGGACCAGGGCGCGACCATCACCGAGGGCGAGATCCCCGCCGAGCTCAAGGACAAGGCCGAGCTCTTCCGCGCGGAACTCATCGAGAAGGCCGCCGAGGTCGACGACGCGCTCATGGAGCAGTACCTCACCGACGCCTCGAAGATCACGAACGAGCAGATCAAGGCCGCGCTCCGCAAGGGCACCGTCGAGATCAAGTGCTTCCCCGTCCTCTGCGGCGCGGCGCTCAAGAACGTCGGCGTCCAGAAGATCCTCGACGCGGCGATCGACTACCTGCCGAACCCGACCGAGCGCCCCGACACGAAGGGCGTCAACCCCGACGACGTCAACCAGGCGATGACCCGTCCGCACGACCCGAACGCGCCGTTCTCGGCGCTCGTCTTCAAGGTCGTCAGCGACACCCACGGCGACCTCACCTACATCCGCGTCTACTCGGGCAAGCTCGACAAGGGCACGCGCGTCCTCAACCCGGGCAACGGCAAGCGCGAGAACGTGAGCCGCATCTTCGAGATGCACGCGAACGACCGCAACGCGCTCGAGGAAGTGGACGCAGGCAACATCGTCGCCGTCATCGGCCTCAAGAGCTCGTACACGGGCGACACCATCTGCGACCCCGATCACCCGATCATCCTCGAGCGCATGACCTTCCCCGAGCCCGTCATCTCGATGGCGATCGAGCCGATCACCGCGGAAGACAAGAAGAAGCTCGGCGACGCGCTCACGACAATCCGCCGCGAGGATCCCTCGTTCCGCTCGAACTACAACGACGAGACGGGCGAGACGATCATCGCGGGCATGGGTGAGCTCCACCTCGAGATCATCAAGAACAAGCTCACGCGCGACATGAAGGTCGGCGTGAACGTCGGCAAGCCGCGCGTCTCGTACCGCGAGACGATCACGGGCTCGGCCGACCAGGTCCGCGGCCTCTTCAAGAAGCAGTCCGGTGGCCGCGGCCAGTTCGGCGATGCGGTCGTCAGCGTCAGCCCGATCACGCCCGAGGAGGCGGAGGCCGAGGGCCTGAAGTTCAAGGACGGCGTCGCGTTCGAGGACAAGATCTCGGGCGGCGTCATCCCCAAGGAGTTCATCCCGTCGGTCGAGTACGGCGTCCGCCAGGCTGCGGCGTCGGGCGTCCTCGGCGGCTACCCGGTCATCAACGTGCGCGTCCAGCTCGTGTTCGGCTCGTACCACGATGTCGACTCGAACCAGGTCGCGTTCGAGCAGGCGGGCATGCTCGCCTTCCGTGAGGCGGTCATGAAGGCGCGCCCCGCGCTCCTTGAGCCGATCATGAAGCTCGTGGTCACCACCCCCGACGAGTTCTTCGGCAACGTCTCGGGCGACATCGCCAGCCGCCGCGGACAGATCGTCGACCAGGAGATGCGTGGCAACGCGCGACTCCTCACCTGCGAAGTGCCGCTGTCGGAGCTCTTCGGCTACACGACCTCGCTGCGCTCGATGACGCAGGGCCGCGCGACGAGCTCGATGGAGCCGCTGACCTACCGCGTCATGCCTGAGAAGCTCAAGGACTCCGTCCTCAAGAAGTGATTCTTCGCGCTCCGCGGAGCGCGTCTCCAGATGCCTGAACCGCGCCGCCGACCCGAGAGGTCGGCGGCGCGCGTTTTGGCGGCCGAGCGAACGGGCGCCGCAAGCCTGCGGCGCGGCGCCGAACCACGGCCCGTGAACTTTGCTTTGAACCCGCCTACCATGGCGCCCTCGATGGCGGACCTTCCTGCCGAACCGACCGAACTGCAGTCAGACCGTGGCGTCTTCCGCGCTGAGTACGAGCGAGAGCTCGGCACCTGGCTGCGGCGACGGCTCGGTCAGCTGTGCGTCGTCTACGCGGCCTTTCAGATCCTGTCGATTGCGGGGCTTCTGCTCGCAAGCGCCGTGCTCGAGACGGACGAGGCATCGATCACGCTCCACACGCCCGTCGGACCGATCGAGGTCAACCCGGGGTTGCAGGGCGGGACGGAGCCCGAGTCGACGGACGCGCCGGTGCCGGCAGACGAGCCTGAGCCGTCGGGCGCCGACGCCGAGGCTCGATCGGATGCCGCGAACGAGCGGTCGATCGACACGGCGGCGGACGAGCAGGCTGCGCCGAAGGCCGACTCGCGCGGCGATGGAACGGTCGATGCAACGGCCGATGCAACGGTCGATGCGCAGGTCGACGCGCAGGGAGATGCGCAAGCCGGAAGCGCCATACAGCCCGCTCCATCCGAGCGGCGTGGGCGTCTCGCGGAGCCATGGGCGCCGAAGGTGCTGCAGCGGTCGCTGAATCCTGGCGTGGCCGCGATCGAGGCCGCGGAAGAGACCTTCGAGATTCCGCTCTGGGCACTCGTCATCGCGGGCATCCCCTCCTTCGGCGTGATCGCGTGGTTTGGCCTCGTCATCAGGCCGAAACTCTTCACGCGCTCGGAGCTCGTCGCCGCGGCGACGCGCATGATCCTCGCGCTCGGGCTCCTCAACTTCGGCTTCGAGTGCGCGCTCCTCCTCGCGGAGTCGGATGCGCCCGTCACGCCGCTCCTCTCGATCTTCTTCTGGCACCTGACGGCGTCGCTCTTCCTGCCGTGGACCTGGCGCGAGTCGCTGAAGCCGATCCTTCCGCTCCTCGCATGCTGGTTCCTGCTGCGGCTCGGTCTCGCGGCGAGCGACGGCAAGTGGCTTCTCTTCCTTGCGTCCGTGGCGGGGGCGCCGTTCCTCTTCGCGCCCGCCCTCATCCTCTGCTACGCGCGGCTCCGCTGGCACCAGCGGCGCTTCAAGAGCGGCTTCGTCGGTCGGCGGTTCCTCGCGATGCGGCGCGAGTTCCTGCAGGCGCGCGCCGTGCACGAGTCGCTCTTCCCGAGTCCGATGGACCTCGAGTGGCTGCGCTTCGACTTCGGCTACAGGCCCGCCGCGGACATCGGCGGCGACTTCATCCACGCGTGGGTCGACGAGTGGGATCGCTTCCATGTCGTCCTGATCGATGTCACGGGCCACGGCCTCGCGAGCGCGATGAGCGTGGCGCGCATCCACGGCGAGATCGAGCGGCTTC
Source organism: Phycisphaera sp. (assembly GCA_016124975.1). Lineage (GTDB taxonomy): Bacteria > Planctomycetota > Phycisphaerae > Phycisphaerales > SM1A02 > QWPT01. The sequence continues at coordinate 20,499 of WGMP01000021.1, forward strand.
GCGACGAGCACCCCGAGGACGGACCCGCGCGCATGCTGGCGCGGCTCAATCGCTACTTCCACCGCCTGCTGTCGCGACACAAGCTGTTCGCGACGGGCGTCATGCTGACGGTCGACCCGCGCACGGGCGAGGTGCGCTATGCGAACGCGGGGCATCCCCCCGTCTTCATCCGCTCGCGCGGCGGATTGCGCGAGCTCGAGTCGACGACCTTCCTCCTCGGCGCGGTCGACGGCGATCTCTTCGGCGAGGAGGAGCGATCGGTGCAGCTCGAGGAGGGCGACCGAATCATCCTGTTCACGGATGGCGCCTACGACGCGCGCAGCCCCCGCGGCGAGCGCTTCGGGCTCGACAGGCTCCGCGACATCCTCGCGCGGCAGGCGACGCCGCCGAAGTGGCCCGCGTATCTCATGCGGCTCATCGAGACCTACGAGGCGGGCATGCCCGAGGACGATCTCCTCATCGCGGAGATCGCGTTCCTGAGACGCCGATCGATCTCGAGCGTGACGGGCGACGAGCTGCCCGTGTCGCGCAGCGCGGCCGTCGGAGCGCGCGCGTGACGCCTGCGGAGCTCGACGCGCTCTATCGCCGCGCCGTGCGGGCCGCCTCGCGCGGATTCGGCGGGGCGGAACCGAACCCCATGGTCGGATGCGTGATCGTCGACGAGGCGGGCGCGATCGTCTCGACGGGCTTCCATCGTCGCTGCGGCGGGCCACACGCGGAGGTCGACGCGTTGGCCGCAGCGGGCGGGCGCGCGCGCGGTGCCACGGCGATCGTGACGCTCGAGCCCTGCGCCCATCGCGGCCGCACGGGCCCCTGCGCCGAGGCGCTCGCCGATGCGGGGGTCGCGCGGGTCTACTTCGCGGTGGCCGACCCGAACCCGTCTGCGGCGGGTGGCGCCGCGCGTCTTCGTGCGCGCGGCGTCGAGGCGGAGCACCGTCCGCATCCGCTCGCGGCGGAGCTGTCGCTTCCGTTCGTCCACCGCGTGCGCACGGGATTGCCGTGGATCGCGGCCAAGTGGGCGCAGTCGATCGACGGCGCGGTGGCGCTTGCGTCGGGCGAGAGCCAGTGGCTGAGCTGTGCGCGGAGCAGGCGGGCGGTGCACCGCGCGCGCGGCCGCGTTGACGCGATCCTCACGGGAATCGGCACGGTCCTCGCGGACGACCCGCAGCTCACCGCGCGCGGCGTGCGTGTGTCGCGGGTGGCGCGGAGGATCGTCTTCGACCCCGACGCGATGACGCCGACCGAGGCGCGGGTCCTTTCCAAGGACGCGCCGACTGAGATCCTGGTGCGCGCCGACCTCGATGCGCGCGGTGCGGCGCGCGCGGAGCGGCTCGCGGCGCGCGGCGCCACGATCCGCGCGCTTGGGCCGCGCGATTCGATGCGCGAGCCGCTGACGGCCCTCGCGCGCGACGGAGTCTCGACGGTGCTCGTCGAGTCGGGCGGAGGCGTCGTCGGGAGGCTCCTCGCGGAGGATCTCCTCGACGAGGCGTGGGTGTTCGTGGCACCGCTCGTTGTCGGCGACGAGGCGGCCATTCGCGCGGTGCGTGGCCTCGATCCGACGGCCCTCGCGGGCATCGCGCGCGCGCGGCTCGTCTCGTTGCGCCGACGCGGCGCGGACGCGCTGCTTCAGTATCGCTGGCGAACGGCCGACGCGGATCCATCGACCTCGTAAGCGCCGTGGTCGCGTCGCGCCTCCGCGCTCACGGCGCCGCGGGCTTCGGCTTGAAGCCGAGTTCCGCAGGTGAAAGCGGCAGCTCGATCGCCCCGTGCATGCGCAGCACGCCGTCGCCGTTCTCGAAGGCGACGCCCGCCGCGCCGCTTGGGTCGCTGCGTGTGGCGATACGCACCGTGTCGATCGCCTCGCCCGCGAAACCGCGCAGCGTCACGGTCGCGATCGCGCGGTCGCTCGGGAACGGCGCCACCTCGATCGCGGACGCGCGCGTCTCACAGAGCGCGGTGAGCAGGCGCTCGACGGTGGCGGCGTCGACGGCGCCGTCGCGGGTCGATCCATCGGCGTCCGAGCGCCGCGCCGTCCAGCCCGACACCTCGCGCCGCAGCTCGATGCGCTCCGCTCCGCGCACGATCTCAAGCCCGCCGACATCGGACGCCCGCGCACCCGTTCCCGTCGGGTCGACCAGTCGATCGACGCGCGGCACCATCGCGACGAGCGACTCGGCGGGCACGCGCACGACGGTGCTCGTTCCCTCGACGAGGCCGAAGCGGTCCTGCGCGCCGATCGAGACCGGGTCGCCGATCAGGAGGCTCGCGGGCACTCCGCCGCTCGTCACGGAGAGTGTCGCCGCGGGCGGCGCGAGGCCGTAGGCTGCGAGCTCCGCTGGGCGATCGACGATGAAGCCCGCCGAACGCGCGCGACGGAGCGCGTCGACGAGTTCCTCCGCGCGCTCGCGGTCCGCCCGCGTGCGCACGACGCCGTCGAGGCGATAGCTTCGGCCCTCGCGGCGGAGCACCGTGGCGACGCCCGCCGACGAGAGCTCGACGCGGTCGACCTCGCCGAGGCCCGCGAAGAGATCGCGGCTGCGGAACTCGCGTGGGTCGCGGTCGAGCACGAAGTCGTGCAGCACGCCGTCGACGACCTCGTAGCCCGCTGACGGCGTCGCGGGCGCAAGGCGCGCGAAGGCGCGGCCCGCGAGGCTGCGGCGGCCGAGTTCGAAGACCGTGGTGCGCGCGGCCTCTCCCGCGCGGGCGCGCTCGACGAAGGTGACGCGCGCAAGCGGTGGGTCGAGTCCGACCTCCGCGAGCCCCTGCCCTTCGCCTTCGCCTGCGCCAGGCGCGGCCGCCGCCACGCTCCGCACGCTCTCGAGCTTGAGCGCGCGCACGGCGAGCTGTCGCACGCTCCATCCATCCGCCGCATGCACGACGGGCTCCGTCTGCCACCAGAGCTCGCCGCGACGCTCGAAGCGGTGGCGCACGCCCTCGCGCTCGACGACGACCTCCGCGAGGTTCTCTGGGTCGAGCGCACCAGTCGAGAGCAGCGCGGTGCGCGCGCGCGTCGCCTCGGTCGACTCGCGCGGCGCCTTCCACGCCAGGACCCCGAACGCGACCGCGAGAATGAGCGCGATGGGAAGCCGCATGTGCCTCATGCGCGCATCCTCCTTCGCCCGACGAACGCCGCGCCAACTGCGAGCGGCGCAAGCGCAAGCACTCCGCCGAAGCCAAACGCCCACGCGCTGCGCGCGCCGTCGCCGAGCGACTCGATGCGCGGGACCTCTCGTCCGCTCAGGCCGCCGTCGAGGAGATCCTCGCGACCGGAAAGCCACGCGACCGACGCGAGCAGGAGTTCACGGTTTCCAGGGTTGACAAGCGCCGTGCGTCCGCCGCCGAGGTCGTCCGACAGATCGGCGACGCTCGTCAGGAGCCATCCGCCGCTCGCGACGACGGCCACGCGGTGCAGCGCTCCTTCGAAGGGCCGCTCGGCCAGCACCGCGACGGGCAGCGCGCGGTCGAAGCGCTTCGAGGCGGGCACCTCGCGCACGCCGTCGCCATCGCCGCGCCAGTCGTCGGCGAGCCACCGCGACGACGAGGGCTCGATCGAGACCGCTGTCTCGACACGCACGCCCTGCGGCAGCGCGTCGGCGATCTTCACAGACATCGGCTGGTTGAGAAGGATCGCCCTCCCCCGCACGCGCGACGCGACAGGCGACGAACCTGCGGGCCTATCGATCAGCTGCCACGGGCGCACCTCGGGAGTGCCATCGGGCTTCGCGGCGAGTTCAAGCACCACGCGCGCGGCATCGACCTCGACGCCGAACGGCGCCAGGACGCCGCTCCACGGGTCGGGCTGCCCGAGCAGCGAGAGCAGGCTTCGGCCCGCCGTGAGGAGGATCGGCGCACCATCGCGCACAAGCCCCTCCACCTCGCGGACGAGGAGCTTCTCGTCGCGCGAGAGGTCGAGCTGCGCGCGGCGAAGCGCGGGCAGCACCACGAAGACCTGCGTCTTTCCCGCGGCGGCCGTCGGGCGCTCGCCGCGGCCGGGCGTCCACTCGCGCACGCCGTAGCCCGCGCTGCGGAGCGCGTCGGCGACGGCGACGAGGTCGGAGTGGTCTTGCTTCGGCCGCAGGAGCGACTCGCGCTCGCTGTGGACGAAGACGACCTCGGGCATCGTGCCGCCTGCGATGCTGCGCACGGCGCCAGAGAGGACTTCCTCGCCGCGGAAGCTCCAGCTGTAGCTGATCCGATCGGCGCCCTGCGCGGCCGCCGCACGCGGGAAGATCCGCCACGCGGGCACGACCGCGAGACGCCCGCCGCCAGAGACGACCGCAGCCTCGCCGCGCACGAGCTCGCGCCCGAGCGCGTCGAGCTCGAACGCAGGAAGCGCCTCGAGTTCCTGGCGCGCGGCCTGCATGCGCGCGGAGAAGTCTTCGTAGCGGTCGATGCGCGAGGCGACGATCTGGCGCACCGTCGCAGGAACACCCGCCTGCGTGCGCCACTCCGAGAAGAGCGTCGCGGCCGACGCGAGCTGGTCGCCCCACACGCGGAACCCGCGCGCGAGCGAACTGCGCGCCCCCTCGAGGTCGGGAAGCGGCCGCGTGGCGCTCGTGCGCGTCATCTCCTCCACTTCGCCGCGGAACTGACCGCCGTCGGTCGCGACCTGCGCGAAGAGCGCAGCGACCTGCTCGAGCGTGCGCCGCACGGGGCTCTCGGGCGGCAGCTGCTGTGCGGCCGCGCGAAGCCCTGCAGGTTCGCCCGCGCTCTCGACGCGGAAGGCGTCGAAGACGGCGAGCGCGCGCGCGATCGCAGCCTCGCTCGACGCAAGCTCGGAAGAGCGGCCCGCGACGAGTTCGCCGAGCGAGCGGTCGAACTCCCCCGCCTGCGCGGGGTCGCCCGGGTCGATGCGCCGCGCGTCGATCGCCGGGTTCGCCTCGCGGAAGCGGCGCAGGACCTCGTCGATCTGCCGAAGGACGGCCGGGTCTGCCGCGCTCGCGTCGACGAAGAGAAGCACCTTCCACGGGCCCTCGAGCCCGCGCAGGAGTTCCTCTGTCGAGGGCGCGAGGCTGTAGGCGCGCGTCTTGGTGGCGTCGGCCTCGATGCGCAGCGCGCCCTGCGAGAGGAAGGCGACCGCGGCCGAGAGGCATGCGATGGTCGCGAGCGTGAACGAGACCGCCTCCGCCCGCGCGGCGAAGCGCCCGATCGCCGTGCGTCCGCCGCGGCCGCGCACGCGCTCGAGCGAGACGGCCGCCGCGACGAGCCCAGCGAGCGCGAGCGCCACGAAGTAGGCGACCGACGCGCTGTCGAAGAGCCCGAGCGAGAAGCCCTCGAGCCTGCGCAACGGATCCGCGGCGGCCGCGATCGGAGCCCACTCGAGCGGAAGCACCCCGACGAGGAGCCGCGAACCCGCGACGAGCGCAAGCCACAGGAAGAACGCGCCGAGGAACGCCACCGTCTGGCTCGCGGTCAGCGTCGAGACCGCGATGCCCACCGACGCCGCCGCAAAGCCTGCGAGGAAGAGCCCGAGGAGGCCGCAGGCGATCTCGCCGTAGTCGGGGCTCGCATGGAGCTCGAGCGGAATCGCAAGGAGCGCGGTCGGCACCAGGCTCGCCGCGACGAGCGCCGCGCAGGCGATGGCCTTTCCCGCCACCATCTCGGTCGTCGAGAGCGGGCTTGCGAAGAGCGTCTCCCAGGTCTTGACGCGGAACTCCTCGCTGAAAGCGCGCATCGAGATCGCGGGCGCCGTTGCAAGCAGCGCCCACCCCGCGGCGAGGATCGCCGCGCGGAGCGTCGCGGGCTGCCCCTCCTCGAACGACGCCGAGAAGAACGCGACCGACGCGACGATGCCCGCGATCGCGAGCACGATCCACGCGGTCGGCGAGGCGAACGCGCTGCGGATCTCGCGCGACGCGACCGAGGAGATGCGGCGGATCGACGCCGTCATGCGCCGCCCCCCGCGCCGTGCGGCGCATCGCCGTCGCGGCGCGCCGCATCGTGCACCAGCTCGACGAACACGCTCTCGAGGCTGCGGACCTCGGCGCCCGCCCGGCGCACGCGAAGGCCCCTAGCCGCGAGCGCACGCACCGCCTCGGCGCGCGCGGCGTCGTCGGCGAGCGCGAGTTCGCTGCGCCACCATCCGTCCGCAAGCGCGCGCGCGGCGACGCCCGCGGGCGGCGCGTCCGTCTCGACGACGAACGACGAGCCCTCGCTCGCGCGCGCACGGAACGCCTCGAGCGTCTCATGGACGACGAGCCGGCCACCCGCGATCACGGCCAGTTCGCCGCACACGCTCTCGACCTCGGAAAGGAGGTGCGACGAGAAGAGGACGAGGCGCGATTGGCCGAGCTCCCGCACGAGCGTGCGGAAGACGAGCGTCTGACCTGGGTCGAGGCCGACCGACGGCTCGTCGAGGATCACGAGCGCAGGGTCGCCGAGGATGGCGGCCGCGAGACCCACCCGCTGCTGCATGCCCTTCGAGAGGGTGCCCGCACAGCGATGCGCGAAGCGCGCGACATCGCAGCGGCGCATGCACTCGTCGATCGCGGCGCGCGCCCGCGCCCCTGAGAGCCCCGCGAGGCCCGCGCGGAAGCGCATGTGCTCGAGCACCGTGAGTTCAGGCGAGAGCGGCGCGGACTCGGGGAGATATCCGATGCGCGAGCGGACCGTCGCACCCGCGCGCCGCGCGTCGAGCCCGGCGACCTCGAGGACGCCCTCGTCAGGCTCGAGGATGCCCGCGATCATGCGGATCGTGGTCGTCTTGCCGGCGCCGTTTGGGCCGAGCAGCCCGCACACGCCTCGCGATGGCAGCGCGAGGTCGATGCCGCGCACGGCCGTCACCGCGCCGAACCGCTTCACAAGCCCGCGCGCGCGGACACCAAGCGGTGCGCCTGCGGCAAGCGCCGATCCCTGTGCGCGTTCGGTGTTGGCGGAGGTCGTCGAGGCCATCATCGCGCGGCTTTCATCGGGCACGGAGCGGGCCAGAGTGTACTCCGCGGCCTTGTTCCACAGGGCGCACGCGGCAGACGATGGCTTCTACAATGCGCCCCCGCACGAAGGCCGCATGTCCACGGAGACGCCATCGCCAGATCCGGCATCGCCGCACGATCCCCGCGCGGCGGGTGTTCATGGCCTCATCGGTCTGCGCGCGCTTGAACTCCTCGGCGAAGGCGTGGGCGTGGTCGAGCCGTCGGGCGAGATCGTGTGGATGAACAACCGCCTCGCCGGACAGTCGCCTGAGGTGCTTCGGCGTTTCGCGGATGCATGCGTCGAGGCGATCTCCGCATGGCGCGCGTCGCCCGCGGCAAGCCAGACGATGCGCTCGGGCTTCCGAACGGGAAGCTCGTGGTTCGAGGTGGTGATGACGCCGCTTGCCCGAGGCGTCGAGCGCGTGCCTGTGCTCGAGGCCCCCGCGGGTCCGCTGCCCGCGGAGCGCCGCGAGGGCGCCGTGGCGCTGCTCGTCGACGCGACCCCCGCGCGCCGCATCCACGACCGCCTCGACGCGATCGATGCGGCGGGCGCAGAGTTCCTCAAGCTCGACGCGGAGTCGGTGCGCACGCTGAATGCCCCCGAGCGCCTGAAGCTCCTCGAAGGGCGCGTCATCGCGGCCACGCGCAGCCTCCTCGGGTTCGACCACTTCGAGTATCGCCTGACCAACCGCCGCAGCGAGCAGCTCGAGCTCGTCTTCTGCTCGGGCCTCGTGCCGCTTGGAATCGGCGAGCGTATCTTTGCCCGCGCCGAGGGAAACGGGCTGAGCGGCGTGGTCGCCTCGACCGGCAAGAGCATCGTCTGCCGCGATGTCGCGGCGGACCCGCGCTACATCGGCGGCCTTCCCGGCGCGCGCAGCTCGCTGACCGTACCGCTTGTCCTCCACGGCCGCGTCATCGGTGTCCTCAACGCCGAGAGCGAGAAGCCCGCGCAGTTCGACGACGAGGACCGGCTCGCGGCGGAACTGATCGCGCGCTATGTCGCGCTCGCGCTCAATCTCCTCGACATGCTCGTCGCCGAGCGCGTGGAGACGGCGCGCACGGTCCTCGCGAACCTCGCGCGCGAGTCCACGCCGCTTCTCGACGCGATCGCCACCGACGCACGCACGCTGCACGGCGCGCTCGGCACAGACGCGGCCGCGACCACCGAGCGCATCATCGAGCGCACCGCGCGGCTCGACGAACTGGTCCGCAACGGCGCGACGACCCCGAGCGGCGTGCTCGGCGCGGCCGAGGCGCTCTGCGAAGGCGCGCGCGACCCCGTGTTCGCAGGCCGCCGCATCCTCGTCGCGGACGACGAGCCGTCGATCCGCCGCACGGTGCGGGCGGTGCTCGAACAGCAAGGCTGCGAAGTGTCGGAGTTCGCGGACGGCGCCACCGCGATCACCGCGATCCGCGAGCTCGTCGCTGCGGGAACGCCGCCCGACCTCGTCATCTCCGATGTCCGCATGCCCGACGCGAACGGCTACGAGGTCTTCCGCGCCGCGAAGGACGCGTCGCTTGCGATTCCCGTGATCCTGATGACGGGCTTCGGCTACGACCCGAACCACTCGATCGTGCGCTCGAGCCAGGAGGGGCTGCACTGCTTCCTCTTCAAGCCGTTCCAGGTCACACAGCTCCTCGAGGAATCGCGCAAGGCGCTGCTGCGCGAGTAGGAGCGCGCGTCATCGACGCCATAGCCCAGGGGGTCCGAGTGCGTCACGATGCGGACGAAGTCGTGCCAGTCATCGACTCCGACGCGTGTCGTTCCGCAGGTTGAAACCTGCGGGCACCCCTCGTGAGTGACTCCCACGACCTGAACCTTGCGACACGAACATCAGGGGTGCCCGTGGACTTCAGTCCGCGGAACGGATGGTGTCAGCCTTCGACTCCGGCGGTTTGCGTTCCGCAGGTTGAATCCTGCGGGCACCCCTGGTGAGTGACTCCCACGACCTGAACCGCGCGACACGAGAATCAAGGGGTGCCCGCATGCTTCAGCATGCGGAACGGATGGTGTCAGCCGTCGAGCCCCGAACGCACCGCGACCAGCACACGGTCGATTCCCTCGCCGTCGACGAGGATCTCCGCGTCGCGCCATGCGCTTCCCGCGACGAGCGCAAGCGCCGACGCGCGGTGCTTCCAGCCGACCTCGACGAGAAGAAGCCCGCCTCGCGCGAGGTGCCGCTCCGCGCCCGCGACGATGCGGCGCACGAGGTCGAGCCCGTCGCGGCCTCCGCGCAGGGCGATGGCGGGCTCGTAGTCGCGCACGTTCGCGTCGAGCGCCGCATACTCCTCGTCGGTCACATACGGCGGGTTCGACGCGATCAGGTCGAAGCGCTCGTCAGGTCTCACTGCGGCGAAGAGGTCGCCCGTGCGGAAGTCGATCTCGACGCCGTGTCGCGCTGCGTTGCCGCGCGCAAGCTCGACGGCCTCGGGCACGATGTCAGACGCCGTCATGCTCGCACGGCGCCGCGCGGCATCGGCCGAGACCGCGGGTGCGGACTGCTGCTCGCCCGAATCGGGCGACGAGATCACCCGCGCGACCACCTCCGCCTCAGCGCCCTCGGCGCCCTTCGCGCCCGCGGAGATCGGCTTGCATCCGAGCCCCTCCGGCCGCGCGATCGCGCGCATCCCGAGCGCGATCGACACCGCGATGCACCCGCTGCCCGTGCAGAGGTCGAGGACGCGCGCAGACGAGTCGCCCTCCGCGCAGCGGGCCCGATACCAGTCGAGCGCGCGCGTGACGAGCGTTTCCGTCGAAGGCCGCGGGATCAGCGTGCACGGCGCCACCGCGAAGTCGCGCCCGAGGAACGGCCATCGGCCGACGAGGAACTGGACGGGCTCGTGGCGACCCGCGCGCGCCACCAGCGCCCGCAGCGCCGCGAGCTCCTGCGGATCAAGCTCGCGTTCAGGCTCCATGTAGAGCCCAAGCCGCTCAACGCGCAGGACCTCGGCGAGCAGGATCTCCGCGACCGCCCGCGGACTGTCGACCGAGCGTTCCTGGAGATAGGGAACGATCCACGCAAGAAGTGCGCGGACCGTCCAGCGCGTGGGCGCTGCGGCGTCGCCGGCGGGTGCCTTCGGACTCGACATCTCGGCTCCTCGAAATGCGCGCGGACGCGCGGCCTCCGTTCACGCTCCGCGATCCGGGACCGCGCGAGAGGCGCCATCGTACGGCCCGCGCGCGCCGCACGGACGCCGTGCGACGCATGCCGCGCCGCCAGCGCCGAAGTCCCGCGTTCAGGTGCCTTTCTCCCCTCCTCTCGCGGCGTTCGACGCTACGATGTCCGCCCCTCATTCAGAGAGAGCCCATGCAGGAAATCTTCCAGTCCGTCCTCCAGGAGGCGACCGCTCGCGGCGTCTTCAGCTCGATCGAGCAACTCCCCGACCGTCTCCGCTGCCACGCAAAGGACTGCCCCGAGCCCGCGTGGTACGAGCTCGCGGCGACGCGCGACGGCCTGCTCGTCCGCTTCGCGACGCCCGACCGCTGGCTGAGTGAGTCGATCGAGTCCGACCTGATGCACTTCGGCGACCCGATCGAGGAGCTCGTCGAGGAGGAGCTCGCCGAGCTCGGATGGCGCGGCAAGGTCCCGACCATCAAGCACTTCCGCGACGACGACAAGCTCTACACCTTCGAGAACATCGTTCCCGAGGCGGGCGCTGTGACGGCCGCGAAGTTCCTTCTCGCCTACGAGGCGGCGTTCCGCGCGCTCGGCGATGTCGGCGGCGGCGACGAAGACGGAGACTGAGCGGGAACAGGGAATCGGGAACCTCGCGGGGCTCGCCCCGCAGCGAAGGACTGAAGGCATCGGATGGCGCGACGCGTGCTCATGCTCGGCTGGGAGTTCCCCCCCTTCATCACGGGCGGACTCGGCACGGCCTGCTACGGGCTGACGAAGGCGCTGGACCGCCAGGGCCTCGAGGTCACCTTCGTCCTTCCGAAGACGATTCCCGCAGACGGCGCCTCGCATGTGCGGCTTGTCACTCCTGGCGCGACGGTCGAGCGGAAGACGGGTCGTCTTCCGATGCCCGTCGGCGCGGCGCCGTCGCCCGTGGTCGTGCGCGAAGCATCGCGCTCCGCGCCCGAACCCGCCGCCGCGAACGCGCCTGTCACCGAGCGCGAGCACGAGACCTGGAACCGCATCGTCGCGGAGTTCCAGTCGACGCGCTTCATCGAGATTCCGGGCGAGTATCCGTCTGTCTACGCAGAGTCGAGCGGCAACTCCCCCGCCCGCATCGCCGAGGCCGTCCGCATGATGCGCGAGGCGGGATGGAGCATCGAGCGGATCCGCACCCTCGCGAAGGCAGGCGCATTCCCGCAGCTCGCGGGCGACCCCGTCGAGCACGCGCTCGCGGCCGCGCTGCCTGAGACCGCGGGCCGCCCCAAGGAGGCCGTGGGCGCACGCGGCGCGGATGCGGCCGACTACTCGGGCGACCTCCTCGGCATGGCCGACCGCTACGCGCGCTTCGTCGTCGAGGCGACCCGCGGACTCGAGTTCGATGTGATCCACGCACACGACTGGCTCACCTACCCCGCGGGCCTCGCGGTGGCGAAGCTGTCGGGGAAGCCCCTTCTCGTGCATGTCCACTCGACCGAGTTCGACCGCTCGGGCGAGCATCCGCACCAGCAGATCTACAACATCGAGCGCCGCGGCATGCACGGAGCCACGCGCATCATCGCCGTGAGCATGCTCACGAAGAATGTGTGCATCAACCGCTACGGCGTCAACGGCCAGAAGATCGATGTCGTCTACAACGGAGTCGACCTCGACCCGTCGGCCGCGGGCGTGGAGAAGATCGAGTCGAAGGACAAGATCGTCCTCTACTTCGGCCGCATCACCATGCAGAAGGGCCCCGAGTACTTCATCCAGGCCGCGAAGAAGGTGCTCGAGTACATGGACGACGTGAAGTTCGTCGTCGCGGGCTCGGGCGACCAGGCGAGCCGCATGATCGAGATGGCCGCCGCGCTGGGGATCGGCAACAAGGTGCTCTTCACGGGGTTCCTCCGTGGCCGCGACATCGCGCGCGTGTTCTCGATGGCCGACCTCTATGTGATGCCGAGCGTGAGCGAGCCGTTCGGCATCGCGCCGCTCGAGGCGATGAGCCACAATGTCCCGGTCCTCATTTCGAAGTCGTCGGGCGTGAGCGAGGTGCTCATGCACGCGCTCAAGGTCGATTTCTGGGACATCGAGGACATGGCCGACAAGATCATCGCGGTGCTGCGCCACCCGCCGCTCTCGCGCCAGCTCGTCGAGCACGGGAACTTCGAGATCCGTGGCATCAACTGGGACGGCGCCGCCACGCGCACGGCGCGCTCGTACGAGCGCGCGATCGCCGCCGCGAGCGCGCGCAGCGGATTCTGACGACCGGTCGCCCGCCCCGCGGTTTCCCCCGCGTTTCGGCGCGTTTCCTGCGTCCGCCCGAGGTCTCGCTCCATCTATACTGCGCGGCTTCCCATGGCCCTGTTCTTCAAGCGCAAGCCGTCCGCCGCCCAGCCCGCACCCGCAGCCGCCGCAGCCCCTGCGGGGCGCGCGGTCGAGCCCGCGGATCCCGCCCTCGAGGCACGCACGCTTGCGATCGGCACCGACTTCCTCGATCGCGCGCGCAATGCGAAGACCAACATGCTCGCGGTGTGGTCCGAGGGCCTGATGGACTGGGCCATGCAGGACGAGGCCTTCAAGGTCCAGATCTTCCGCTTCGTCGACTGCTTCCCGACGCTCAAGGACAACGACGCGGTCTACGACCACCTCACCGACTACCTCGCGCAGCCGGGCGTGACGCCGCCGCCCTTCGTGGCGACCGCGCTCAAGGCGGGCGTCCTCATGAAGGGCGTCGTCACGAAGACGATGTCGACGCAGATCACCTCGATGGCGTCGAAGTTCATCTGCGGCACCGACGCAGCGAGCTCTCTGCCGACCCTGCGCAAGATCTGGGATTCGGGGCTCTGCTTCTCGGTCGACCTCCTCGGCGAGGCGTGCGTCAGCGACGAGGAGGCAGAGGCCTATCGCCGCAAGTACCTCGACCTGATCGAGAACCTTCCCGCCACGGTCGCCGGATGGAGCGCGAATCCGCGGCTCGAGAGCGATCACCTCGGCGCCATTCCGCGCACGAACGTGTCGATCAAGATCAGCTCGCTCTCCGCGCGCGTCGACCCGATCGACACGGAAGGCTCGATCCGCGGGCTCCTCGAGAATCTCGGGCCGATCCTCGAGAGCGCAAAGAAGCGCGGCGTCTTCGTCAACTTCGACATGGAGCAGTTCGCGCTCAAGGACCTCACGCTCGAGCTCTTCATGCGCGCGTGCGAGAAGCACGACTTCCACGCGGGCCTCGCGATGCAGGCGTATCTCCGCTCGGGCGACGACGACGCGCGGCGCATCATCGAGTGGTCGAAGCGCACGGGCCGCCAGGTCACGGTGCGACTCGTGAAGGGCGCGTACTGGGACTACGAGACGATCCACGCAGAGCAGCAGGGTTGGCCCGTCCCCGTGTGGAGCCGCAAGACCGACACCGACGCGAGCTTCGAGCGCATGGCGCGCGCGTTCGTCGCGTCGACGCCCGCCACGAAGGGCGAGGGCGGCGTCAAGCTCGCGCTCGGAAGCCACAACGCGCGCTCGATCGCGGCCACGCTCGCGGCGCTCGAGAAGCGTGGGCTGCCGAAGTCGGCGCTCGAACTCCAGATGCTCTACGGGATGGGTGACCAGCTCAAGGCCGCGGCGGTCGAGCTCGACCTCCGTCTGCGCGAGTATGCGCCGATCGGCGAACTGATCCCCGGCATGGCGTACCTCGTGCGGCGCCTTCTCGAGAACAGCTCGAACGAGTCGTGGCTCAAGGCGGGATTCAAGGACAACGCGTCGACCGAGCGGCTCCTCGCGAGCCCGCACCGCGCGCATGATTCGGACCCCGGCGTCGAGCGCATCGCGAAGGCCCCCGAGCGCCATCGCCTGAGCGCGAGCGCCGCGGGCATCTCGAACGGACGGCCCTTCTACACCGAGCCGATGCGCAACTTCGCGCGTGCCGACGAGCGCGCCGCGTTCGCAGCCGCGGTCGCGCGCACGAGCGTGCCGCCTGTCGCGAACTCTGGCACCGCCGACGACGCGAAGCGCGCGGTCGCGGCCGCGCACGCTGCGTTCGACTCGTGGCGCGACACGCCGTACGCGACGCGCGCGGCGGTGCTCGTCGCGGCGGCCAATGAGATGCGCGCGCGACGCGACGAGCTCAGCGCGGCGATCGTCAAGGAATCGGGCAAGGTCTGGCGCGAGGCCGACGCCGATGTCTGCGAGGCGATCGACTTCTGCGAGTACTACGCCCGCGAGGGCGCGCGGCTCTTCGAGCCCGAGCGGCTCGGCCAGTTCGTCGGCGAGCTCGACGAGCAGTGGTACCAACCGCGCGGCGTCGCGGCCGTGATCGCGCCGTGGAACTTCCCGCTTGCGATCTGCTGCGGCATGACGGTCGCGGCGCTCGTGACGGGCAACACCGTCGTCGTGAAGCCCGCGGAGCAGACGCCGTCGATCGCGCGCACCATGTGCGAGATCCTCTGGCGCGCGGGTGCCCCGCGCGAGGCGCTTCAGTTCGTCGCGGGCCCGGGCGAGACCGTGGGCGCGACGCTCGTGCGCGACCCGCGCGTGGCGATCATCGCGTTCACGGGCTCGAAGGCGGTCGGCCTCGACATCGTGCAGGCGTCGGGCGTCGTCGCCCCCGGGCAGGAGTTCGTCAAGAAGGTCGTCTGCGAGATGGGCGGCAAGAACGCCGTCATCATCGACACCTCCGCCGACCTCGACGAGGCGGTGCTCGCCGTCCGCCAGAGCGCGTTCGGATTCTGCGGCCAGAAGTGCTCGGCCGCGAGCCGCGCGATCGTCGTCGGCAGCGCGTACGAGCCGTTCCTCCATCGCCTCGTCGGCGCGACGCGCGCGCTCGTCGTCGGTGACCCTGCGAACCCCGGCACCGACATCGGCCCCGTCATCGACGAGGAGGCCGCGCGAAAGATCCGCTCGTACATCGAGATCGGAAAGACAGAAGGCAAGCACGAGCTCACGCTCGAGGTGCCCGCAGGGCTCGAGCAGAAGGTCGGGAAGCCGTTCGTCGGCCCGTCGATCTTCAGCGGGATCCGCGCCGAGCATCGGCTCGCGCGCGAGGAGATCTTCGGGCCCGTGCTCGCCGTGATGCCCGCGAAGGACTTCGACGAGGCGCTCGCGATCGCGAACGCGCCCGAGTACAAGCTCACGGGCGGCGTCTTCAGCCGCAAGCCCGCGAACCTCGCGCGCGCGCGGCGCGAGTTCCGCGTCGGCAACCTCTACCTGAACCGCGGCATCACGGGTGCCCTCGTCGGTCGCCAGCCCTTCGGCGGCTTCGGCATGTCGGGCATCGGCTCGAAGGCGGGCGGCCGCGACTACCTGCTGCAGTTCGTCGAGCCGCGCGCGGTCTGCGAGAACACGATGCGTCGCGGTTTCGCGCCCGGCCTCGAGTGAATGCGGGAAACGCTTGAGGAAAATCCTTCCTGCAAAAGTGTGGTGAAATCATGGATGCGCTCGGAGTGCGTGTAGAACGCGCTCCATGCAACGCATCCAGAGCTTTGCCCTGAGGGGAATCGACGCGCTGCCCGTGGAGATCGAGTCGGACGAACGGCTCGTGTCAGACCGCGGGCCCGAAGGCGCCGACCGCCAGCCGCGCACGGTCGTCGTCGGGCTTCCCGACGCCTCCGTGCGCGAGTCGTGCCAGCGCGTGCGGGCGGCGCTCGGCGCCTGCCGCTTTCCGTCGCCGCGCGGCCACTGCACCGTGAACCTCGCGCCCGCGGATCTTCGCAAGGAAGGCCCCGTCTACGACCTCCCGATCGCGCTGTCGCTCCTGCGGCTCCAGGGCATCATCGGCGAGCGCGCGGATGAGAAGCTCGACCGCTTTGCCGTCGCGGGCGAGCTCGCGCTCGACGGCGCGGTGCGGCCGATCCGCGGGTCGACGAGCCTCGCCGCGCTTGCACGCGACAACGGGCTGCGAGGCGTGGTCGTGCCGATCGACAACGCGCCAGAGGCGGCCGCCGTCGTCGGCACGGAGGTCTACGGCGTGCGCACCCTCGAGGAGGCCGTCGGTTTCTTCAACGGGCTCTACGACCTCCCGCGCGAGCGGCCGCCCGACGAGTGCCCCCCTCCCTTCGGCGCGGCGACGGACTTCGCCGACATCCGCGGGCAGGAAGCCGCGAAGCGCGCCCTCGCGCTCGCGGCGGCGGGTGGGCACAACACCCTGCTCATCGGTCCCGCGGGCAGCGGAAAGACCATGATGGCGCGCGCGCTGCCGGGCATCCTTCCGCCGCTCTCGTCCGACGAGGCGCTCGATGTCACGCGGATCTACTCCTCGGTCGGCGCCGTTCCCCGCGGCGCGGGGCTCATCCGCGAACGGCCGTTCCGCGCGCCGCACCACAGCGCGAGCGCCGCCGCGATCGTGGGCGGTGGCACGGTGCCGCGGCCAGGCGAAGTGAGCCTCGCCCACCACGGGGTGCTCTTCCTCGACGAGCTGCCCGAGTTCCCGCGCGTGGCGCTTGAATGCCTGCGCGAGCCGCTCGAGGACGGCTTCGTCACCATCGCGCGCGCCCATGGAACGCTGCGGTTCCCCGCGCGCACCATGCTCGTCGCGGCCATGAATCCGAGCCATGCCGGCGGCTTCGCCCAAAGCGCGACGGAGCGACGCGCGCAGGAGAAGTACATCGGGCGGCTGTCGGGGCCTCTTCTCGACCGCATCGATCTTCATGTCGAGGTGCGCGCGGTTCCATTTGCATCGCTCCGCGCAGGGCGCACGGGCGCCAGCAGCGCCGAGCTGCGTGAACGGGTTCTCGCCGCGCGGGGGCGCATGGAGGCGAGGCAAGGGCCATCGCGACCAAACGCACGGCTCTCCGGCCGCGAACTCGACCGCCATTGCACCATCGAAGGCCCGGCGCAACGCCTCGTCGAGGGCGCGATGCGCGACCTCGGCCTCTCAGCACGGGCCTACGACCGCATCCGCCGCGTCGCACGGACGATCGCAGACTTCGAGAACTGCGACTCGGTCGCCGAAGCGCACATCGCGGAGGCGATCCACTACCGCGTGCTCGACCGCATGCGTGCACCATTCATGGCACCTGCGTGAAGAGTGCGCGGGGAGCGGCCATCAGGCGACGGCCCCTCTCAGTTCGAAGCGCGTCGCTGCCGCCTGAATCCGTTGGGTTTTCCGTCTGCATACTCCCAGACGGTGACCTCGAGCTCCCGCACACCCCACTGGATCGCCCGCTCATGCGTGGGAAAGAGAACATCGAGCCGTGCGCCCTTGATCGCGCCCCCGACATCGAGGACGGGAACCACTGCGCCGCCGTCGTACCCTGGCACGCTGACAAGCGACCCAAGCGGAAGAACACGCGGATCGGCCGCCACAAGCGCACCACCGTTCGTCTCAACCGAGTACCCGCTCGCGGTGATGCCGTCCGCATGCGCACCGCAGCTCCGCTCGTCCGGGCTGTATGCGGTCACGCGCATCGTCACTGTCCGCACCGCGCGGATCGGGCGTCCGTTGAAGGCGCGTTCCTCGACGGAGGGCGCCGCGACCGCCGCCGTCGTGGGACTTGGGAAGGCAGTTGGGAAGGCAGTTGGGAAGGCAGTTGGGAAGGCAGTTGGGAAGGCAGTTGGGAAGGCAGTTGGGAGGGGAGCCGGGAGAGGCGCCGCGATCAAGGGCGGCTCAGTTCGAGACAACACCTCGAAAGCCCCCGCCGTCCGCGCGGAGGGCTCGCTCGATCGCACCTCTTCGAGCTTCGACCGCATCGACTCTGGCGAAATGCTCGAACTCGTCGCCTCGCGACCGGTGGCGATTCCGATTCCAACGAGGGCCGACGAGGCAAGCGCCGACGCCCCGAAGCCGAAAAGCCGCGCACGGCGCGGTCCCCGCAGGGGCTTGCCTTCGATGCTCGATGGAGCGGGGTGTTCGTGCATCGTTCGTCCTCGAGCTCCCGCCGCACCGCATGGTCGGGGCGGGGTCCGTTCCCGCGCACGACGCCCGATGTGGATGCGCAAGACTACATTCTGTTCCGCGTGCTCCAAGCACGGACCGCGCACTCGACAAGTCTTCCCCATCGAAGGCGGCGATCGGTCGAGGTTGCCGCAGTTTCTGCCGAACTCCGCACATCCCCGAGCGCTCCGCTATCTTCTGAGAGCGCGTGCCGTGCGATGGCGCGCCCTCGGTGTCCCGAGGGCGGATCGCACGCGCCGCCAGGCCCCACGCCCGTAGGTTCCCACCTTGGACCTCGCCTCGATCCCCGATCTCACCATCATCGCCGCCATCGGGCTCCTCGGCGGCATGCTCGGTGGAGTACTCGGCCTCGGCGGGTCGCTTCTCATCATTCCCGCGCTCACCCTCGCCTTTGGTCCGAACCAGCACCTCTATCAGGCGGCCGCGCTCATCGTGAACGTGCTGGTGGCGATCACCGCCACGCTGCGACACAGGGGTCGCGGCACGATTCGCAGAGACACAGCCCCCATGCTCGCCGTCACGGCCGGTCTTGCCGCGGTCGGCGGCGTTCTGGCGAGCAACCTCTTCGACGCGAAGCGCCTCATGGCGCTCTTCGGCATCTTCCTCCTGTGCTGCGCGCTGTCGGAAGTCGTCGGACTCGCGCGCAGGAAGGGGTCCACGGAGTCGGACGGATCGGATGCGCGCGTCGCGAAACCGCGGACAGGTGCCATCGGGCTGATCGGAGGATTCGCATCGGGGCTTCTTGGCATCGGAGGGGGCGCGATCATGGTGCCTCTCCTGCGCGGCTGGACGCGACTCCCGACAAGGCAGGCCGTGGCCTGTTCTGCGGCGGCGATGATCCTCGCGTGCATGGTGGGCGCGATCGCGAAGAACGCAACGGTCGGAAACCTGCGATCTCCCGCGGGCGAGGCGCTCTCGCTGCAGCAATCGCTCACCCTTGCAGCGCTGCTGGCGCCGACGGCGACGGCAGGCGCATCGCTCGGTGCGGCGCTCGTCTACAGGCTTCCCGTCCGAACGATCCGAGCGCTCCTCGCGGCGCTCCTGATCGTCGCGGGCACGCGCATGGTGATCGGCGGATTCGCAGCCTAGTCACGGCGCCACGCGCACCGCAACAGACCACGCGCGCCGCAACAGGCCACGCGCGCCGCAACAGGCCACGCGCGCCGCAACAGACCACGCGCGCCGCAACAGACCACGCGCGTCGCAACAGACAGCGCCTCGGGCGATGGCGTCCGATCACAGGACAAGATCACGAACGCGGCTCGGGAGCGCGCGCCCCCGCTCGTGCTCGCGCTCGAACTCACTTGCCGAAGCAACCCTGCGTTCCCGCAGGAACGACCTGGCCCCAAACGGTCAGCTCCTGGCTGCGCAGGTTGGTGTAGATCGAGAACGGCACGTAGAGAATGCCCTCGACTCCCGCTGCAGGCGTGACGCGGAGGGTCATGCTCGTGGTCTTGCCCTCGGTCTCCGTCTTCACAAGCTCCACCTTGGCCTCGGGGACGCTGCTCGCGGCGGCCGCGATGCGCTCGCCCTCGGGAAGCTCGTTGAGCTCGACCAAGAACTCGACCGAGGTGCCCTGCTCGATCCGACCGAAGGTGTGGCGGTAGTCCGTCATCTTGAGGACAGGGCGCGGCATCGTCGTCTCATGGCGCACGAAGACATCCACCAGCGGCGAGTCCGCGCGGTCGGTCTCGATGATCCAGTAGCGCGGGGCCTTGTTCGGCTCGAAGTCGCGGTTGAAGTCCCACTCGAGCACATACTGGTTTCGGGGCTCGTCCTTCGATGCGTCGAAGCCCACGAGATTCGGCGGCTTTCCGCCCACCGAGCACACGCGGAACGGCTTCCCATCGATCGACTCGATCACGAGCTTGCCCGTCTTGGGCTGGTCGCGCACCACATTGAGATACGCAGGGCTCACCCGCACCGGCAACGAGACCTCGTTGCGGAGCGGGATCGTGATCAGCTGCGAGTAGCCGTCGATGAAGACCTTCAGCGACGCGCGCTTTCCGCCAGGCGCGGACGCGGCCTTCATCGAGGCGCGGATCTCGAGATAGCCGCCGACGGGGATCTTCTGCCCGGAGACGTCTTCAAGCGTCGTGCACTTGCAGTCTGGCTCCACCGCGAGAACCTCGAGTTCGCGGGTGCCCGTATTGATGAGCTTCACGACGCCTTCCTTGGTGACGGACGGCGGAACAATGCCGAAGTCGAGGACAGGCGGATCAAGGGTGATCGGCGGCGGCGCATCGACCTGCCCACCTGCGACCTCGGTCACAGCGGCGGGTGCGGGGGGAGTCGGCGCAGCAGAGTCGGCTGCGGGAGCGGCGGCGGGCGCCTGCGTCGGCGCAACCCCGGAGGTGCCGCCCGTCCCGCCGCGATCGCAACCAACGGCCGCGACGGCTGCGACGATCATCACGAGGCAGGAAATGGACCGCGCGGCGTGCCGCAGCATCGACGGCGAGCACGGAGCGGCTGCGCGCGCGCTCGGCTCGAGTTCGGTCGCGTGAACGGAGGTCGTCATGGAGTCGATCATTTGGTTGGAATCTCGGTCTGGGCGCGATCTGTGTGGACTCAATCTGCCTGAAGTCAGACGCCGCGCGGACGCGCGAAGCATCTTCTACCGACCCGATCGCACGACGGATTCGCCGTGCGCGGGGCGGTGCATCAGATATCGGTGAATCGGCAGTCTATCTGTCGCCACGCATCGCACAGGGAGGCTGGCGTCGGCGGAGTTCGTCGGGTCCTCGACGGGCAACGGCCCTGTGCCTCAAGCCCGAGGCCAAAGCCCTCGCCGCGGCGCAGATCGGCCGCCTCCATGCATAAGCGACACGGTTGCAGGCACTTACGGAACACACCCTGTCGTGGGCGACACGGGCGCGCCTGGTTCCGTCTGTGCGGTCTGTACGGTCTGTGAGGATTTTCTCGGAAAAATGGTCTGGAGCATTTGGAGGAGCGCGGTTCCGCGACATACTGGTGTGTGAGTCGAGTCCCGCAAGACTGAGTCCTCTCAGAACCGCGAGCTTCCTCCCAAAGAGCCCTTTTCCCTCCCTCCGCCCCCGACCTCGGTCGGGGGTCTTTCCTTTTGTGCTTCAGAGAATCGTGTGGGCGAACCGGCCTGCTGCCGAAAGTCGTTGGACGCTGCCGAAGGCAGTTGGACACTTCGGGTCTCTCTCAGAGGCGAGAGAGACCAGGGGAAGCCGGGCCGCAGAACCGCGATCAGCCCGAAGAAGCATCCGCCGCGGCGCGCATTCGCCTGCGAGCGGCGACTCGGAGACCGGTCGACGCGGCTGATGCCGTCTCATTCTCTGACGGAGGCACGGAGGAAGAAGCGGGAGAAAGGACGGGAGTGTGGGGAAAGGACGGGAGTGCGGGGAAAGGGGTCGCCGTGCGTGAGAGAACCGAGAGAACGCGCAGAAGCAGAACGAACGGCGCCTAGCACCGCTTCCGCCATTTCCATCCCTGATGCACCATCGGGTCTCGGCGAGGCCCGTGCTCTGTTCTCCGGCCTCCCTGCCTCCGTGAGAGACCACGAGACCGCCAGCCGCACGGCGGGAGCGGACGGTTTCGAAACCCACACGAAGGCCTGAAGCCCCTTTCCCTTTACCCACTACGCCCACGACCATTGTGGGTCCGAGCGCACTGCCCGGACCGTGTGCCTCGCTCGATCGTTCAGGGCTTTCGTGCATGATCGCCGCAGAAGCGCCTCTCATGGCAAGACTTTGCCATGGCGGAGACCGTGGACACAGATTTGCGGATCGGACTTGCTAGGATGTCCGACTCGGCCTCGGTTCGGCGCGAGCCCTGAACTTGCGCCGGCCAGCCCGCCCCAGCCCCGAACGACAGAGGACGACCCGTGAATAGCACCGATCTCAGCCCAGGAATGGCCCTCAAGATGGATGGAAAGTTGTTTCTGGTCACCGAGGTCGAGCATCGGACCCCAGGCAACCTTCGCGCGTTCGTGCAGGTCAAGCTCCGCGACCTGAAGTCGGGTTCGCTCATCGACAAGCGCCTCCGCTCGGGCGAGGATGTCGAGCAGGTCGACCTCGATCGTCGGCAGATGGAGTACCTCTATCAGCAGGGCGACATGGCGGTCTTCATGGACCTCGAGAGCTACGAGCAGGTCGAGCTTCCCAAGGCGGTGGTCGGCGACCTGACGCTCTATGTGCTTCCCAACAGCCAGATCATCGTGCTGTGGTGCGATGGCAAGCCCATCTCGGTCGAGTTGCCGTTGGTGGTGACGCTGACTGTGACGGACACGCCCCCCGGCATCAAGGGCGCGACCGCCACGAACCAGCTGAAGGAAGCGACCTGCGAGACGGGCCTGAAGACCCGCGTTCCCCCGTTCATCACCACGGGCGAGAAGGTCATCATCAGCACCGCCGACGGGTCGTACCGCAGCCGCGCCTGAGAGGCCGGCGACGGTCCTGTCTTCATTGCTCTAGGGTCCTATCTTCATTGCTCTAGGAATCGCCGCGTCGATCGACGCGCGCGATGTTCAGCGCGCCTCGCCAAACGGCTGCGCGGACCCAACCATCTTGTCGAGCGCCCGCTTGGCGACTTGCCCGATGATCACGACCACGACGATCGTCGCAGCGACTCCGCCGAGAACGACGGGGAGTCCCTGCTCCTCGACGAGTTGCCTGAGATTCGACGCGCCCGTCGATGCGCCGGCCGCAGCGAGATAGCACGCGATCGCGGTGCGAGGCAACATTCCCACCGCGGTTGCGGCGAGCGTCAGCAGGAAGGGCGCGCCCATCGTTGCGAGCGCGAAGTTGGTCAGGGCGAACGGCGAGTTGGGCGGGAGCCGGATGAGCGAGATGATGCCGAAGGTCTTCGCGGTCGAGCCGCCGATCAGCGCACAGCGGATGACATGCGCCCTCGGATGCCGCGCGACCCAGCGCTCGAGAGACGCTCCCGAGACTGCACGCGAAACGAGGTATCCGATCGCAGCACCCCCGATGAACCCCATCAGGGCGCCCATGACGCCGTGGGTGAAGCCGAAGACCCAGCCGCCGAGGAAGGCCTGCGAATAGGTGGGCAGGATCCCGAGGCCAGCGCTCAAGGCGAACACGGCCACATATCCCCAGAAGCCGAAGTCGGGATCCTTCTGGAGAATTCCGGCGATCCGCTCGAGGTCGACGAGGATGTAGGTTCCCGCGATCCCCGGGAAGATCGTCCAGAGGACGCCGAGGATCGTCGAGAAGAGAAGTCGCTTGTCCCGACCGGCGGGCGCCCCCGACTCCGCGACATCGCGCGGGGCTGACTGACCTTCCGGCGATCGGGGAGACTGGCTCGGTTCGTCCATGCGCGAAGGGTATGTGATCGCGGCGCGGTCGTGGCGGTGGGACGCGCCGCGCGCCGAGCCGGCGCTTTCCGCGTCCATCGGGGAACGGTTCTGCGCCCCGCCCCTGTTCTTGGCCGATACTGACCGCATCGGCGCGATCCGCCGCCGCCTCCCAGAGGTCGCCATGCAGCGCTTCACGATGCCACACTCGATCCCACACATGGTCCAGAACACGCTCCACCGCGCACTCCGCTTCGCAAGCCCTTGGCCGCTTGCGACGGGGTCCTCCCGAGGCGCGCTCCCCTTGTTCGCCGCGGTCGCACTGGTCGCCGCCACGGGCTGTACCTCGCGGACGCAGACCTTCGAGGGCTATTCGGACGACCAGGTCTGGAGCGCGATGGTGGCCGTCAGCCGCGCGCCCGAGTATGACGACTGGAAGATCGCGGACAACGATGTCTTCGTCGACGAGGCGGGGCGCCGCATCGAGGTCTATCGCCGCCTGCGCCGGCTCTATGTCTCGCCCTACTCGGAGCCCCGCAAGGAAGACGAGGAGTGGCGGCTTCAGATGATGCTCGAGCGCGACGACTCGCTCGACGCGCCGACGGTGGAGTTCACGACCCGTCAGGTCACCGTGCCGGCGCATGTCTGGCGCGAGGCGGACCGATTCTTCGCGCAGGTCCGCGCGCTGCTCGGACCTGTCGAAGAGCCGACCGACGAGCCTGAGTCAGCCGAGCCCGACCGTGGCATGGACGATGGAGAGACCCTCTCCGACGAAGAGGTCCCCACGCCTCCCCCGCTGCCTGAGCTCGACTGACCGAGAGGCGTCACGCGAGGTTGGTGTAGACCTTCTGCACATCGTCGTGGTCCTCGAGCGCATCGACGATCTGCTCGACCTGCGCCGCGGTCGCCGCGTCCGCATCGACCGTCTGCAGCGGAATCCACACGATCTCCGCGCCCTCGACCTCGAATCCCGCGCTCTCGACGGCCTGACGCACGGCGATGAGGTCGCCGGGCGCCGCCAGCACGCGGAAGGTTCCGTCGTCGCCCTGGATGTCCTCGGCCCCCGCCTCGAGGGTGCACTCCATCAGGCGCTCCTCCATCGTGTCAGGGTCGGTCGATCCTGAGGTCACGACGACCTCCGACTTCTGCATGAAGCCGAAGGCCACGGAGCCAGGGACGCCGATCTTGCCACCGTTCTTGTCGAAGATCACCCGGATGTCCGCAGCCGTCTTGTTGGCATTCGCGATCAGGCACTCGACGATGATCGCGACGCCGCCGGGGCCATAGCCCTCGTAGCGCGCGGGATCGTAGCGCTCCTCCGTTCCCTCGCCCGTCCCCTTCTTGATCGCCTTTTCGATCGTCTCGCGCGGCATGTTGGCCGCGCGCGCGGCGTCGACCGCGATGCGAAGCGACGGATTGAAGTGCGGATCGCCTCCGCCCTTCTGCGCCGCCACGATGATCGCCCGCGAGCACTTGCTCCAGACCTTGCCGCGCTTCTTGTCGACGGCGGCCTTGCGGTGCTTGATGTTCTTCCACGCGCTGTGTCCTGCCATGGTTGCGTCCCTGTCCGCGGGTGGCGGAAAATCCGAGCATATCCGAGGATCGCCGCGTCAGCGGGCGCCGATGCACTCGGGAATCGAAGGAGCCTCGCCGCGCGCGATCTCCGCGAGCTTTCTCGCGGCGCGATCCATCACGCTCGCGTGCCGCTTTCGGTAGAAGTCGTCCGCGGCGACGATCTCGAGGCCGTACTCGCGTCGCTGGAACTCGACGATGCCGCGGCCGACGGCGTCGGGTGGGTAGCGCAGCTCGGCGACCTGCGCGATCTGCTGCCAGCAGCGGATCGCCGCCTGCTGGTCTCCGTCGCGCCAAAGCGCATCGCCGAGGTGGTCGAGTGTCGCGAGCGACGGATCGTCGGGCCGAAGACGCAGCGCCTGCCGAAAGAGCGTCACCGCGCCCTGCCCGCGCGCATCGTCGCGGAACCTGCCCTGGTGATACCGCACCACGCCGAGCGTGTCGAGGACGGCGGGGTCGTCGGGCGCGCGCGCGGCCGCGCGCTCCGCAAGCGCGACGGTCTCCGCGTCGAGCGTGCCTCCGTCGATGCGCATGAACGCGAGGTTGTTGAGCGCGGGTGCGAGATCGCCGTCCACCGCAAGCGCGGCGCGCAGGAGTTCGGCGCTTCCCGCCTCGTCATCCGCGAGCGAGAACGCGTCCGACGCGCGCAGGAGCGACCGTGCCAGCGCCTCTTCGCGCGACGCATTCTCGGCTGGCGGCGCCGAGCCCGCGAGCGCGAACGGCTCCGCGCCGTCGGCGTGCAGGTCGCGCACGATCGAAAGCGCCTCGGACGCGCCGTCGCCTGCGGCGGCCAGCATGGCGATTGCGGCGGCGCCGAAGAACGCGCGGATCCCTCGGTCGAAGCGCCGCTCACGCGCCAGCGCCAAGGCAAGACGAGCCGCCTGGTATGGGTCGCGCTCGATGGCGACGACGGCGCGAAAGAGCGCCGCGTAGCGATCGCGGTCCTCTGGAGCTGCGTGGCGTGCTGCGCGGGCGAGCGACGAGAGGCGTCCCTCGAGTTCGGCGCCGCCCACGCGCGCCGCGACGAGAACACGCATGGCCGCGAGGAGATCGTCCTGATCGAGCGCGGGACGGCGCGACAGGAAGACCTGCGCTGCGGTGTCCATGGAGCGCGCTGATGCGCGGTCCCGCGAGGCGATCTCGGCGCTGAGCACGAGGAGAGAGCGCGCGGCGCGAGGAGGAATCTCGCCGCTCGAGCCCGCGGCAGACTCGATTGTGCGAGCCGCCTCGTCGATCGACCCGGCGGAGAGCTGCGCGCGCGCGAGGGCCGCGCTTGCGGAGGAAGTCCTCGGCCGCTTCGCGGCGCGCGCCGCCTCGTCGAGCGCACGCGCGGGCGGATCCATCACGAGAAGCGCGTCATGCCGCCTCGACAAGGACTGCCCGCCCGCCGGCGCCTGCCCCTCCGGCCGAAGCTCGTCGCCGCGGTCGAACGCGACGAGGAGCCTGCGTCGCGCGGGCAGCGCGGGGGCGTCCGCCGCGAGTCGTCGCGCCCATGACGGAAGCGTCGTCGGACGCGCGGGCGCTGCCGCGCGGTTCAGCACGCGTTGAATCGTCTCTCCCGACGGCTCGAGCTCCTCCGCCAACGCGAGGCATTCGAAGGCGAGCGGAAGCTGCAGACGCTCGAACTCGCGCGCAGCGTCGAGAAGCGCGGCGACCACACCCGACTCGACGGGCGCCTCTCCCGCCAGTTCCGCAAGGTTTGCGCGCGCCTCGCGCGCGGTCGCGTCGTCGCCCACGGACAGCGCCGCCAGGGCCTCGAGGGCCTGCGCACGGAGCACAGGATCCTCGAGCGCCGCACGCGCACGGATGAGCGCAGCGCGGGCGTCGCGCGGATCGGCCGCCATGGCCCGCGCGGCGCGGTCGCGCGCGCGCACGGCGTCGCCGACGCCAAGCCACGCCGCCGCGAGCGTCCGCGCGATCGCGGGGCCCGCCGCGAGCGCCTCTTCGTCGATCTCGAGAAGGATCGTCTCGTCGCGGAGCTCCGCGGCGGCCATCGCGCACGCCACAAGCGCGTGCGCGGAGGCAGGCGCGCGCTGCCGAGCCGACGATGCGATCAGAAGCGCGTCCTCCGTGAAGCCGAAGAGCGCATGCACTCGGCTTGCGAGCGCGTCGGCGACGGCCCTGTCGCCTGCCTGCGCCAACGCCGCGAGGATGCGCTCCGCCTCGAGCCCCGACGCAAGCAGCGCCGCAGCGACGGAGTCGATCTCGTTCGGATTTGCCCGCGCGATCTCGCAGGCCGCCTCGCAGAGAGGATCGGCACCTGCATCGGCGAGGTGACGAAGGCCGAGGCGCAGCGCGGTCCGATCGCGCGGATCGGCCGCGAGCCGTGCCCGCAAGAGCGCGCGGAGTTCGGGCGACGGAACGGACGATCCCAGGCTCTCCGCGAGCGCCATTCGCGCCGCGCTCGCCGGGTCGCCGTCCGCAAGCGCCCTGAGCCGCGGCGCAGCGCGCTCGCGCTCCTCCTGCGATGCAGCGGGCGAAAGCCAGGCCACGCGGTGCAACGCAAGCGGATCAAGCGGACTGCGGAGACACGCCTCGATGGCGTCGCGATAGCGAGCGTCGAGCGCGGCCTGCTCGATCGGCAGCGCGTCGAGCCGAAGGCCCGCGAGCGCCGCCACCGCACGGGTCACGGGATCCGACGCCCCGCGGTCCGCCTCCGCCAGCGCCGCGAGCACCTCGCGCGCCTCCGCATCGAGTTCGAGGGCGTGGAGTGCATCGGCGCGCAACAGCGCGAGCCTCGCCAACGCGCCTTGCGACTCGCCAGCGAGTACCTCCGCAAGTGCGATCGCCTCGAGCGCAGCCAACGGCTCGCCAAGCCGAAGCGCCGCGAGCGCACACTGCTCCTCGAGCTCGCCGACGGCGGTCGGCAGCGGAATCGCCGCACCACGCCGCGCCACGGCACCGTCGCCGACGAACCAAGCCAGCGCCGAAACGGCGTCTGCATCGCGGCCATTCTGCACGGCCTCGAGCCCCGCGAACGCGAGCGCGATCGGATTGCGCGCATCGAGCGCCGCAAGCCTTCCGATGGTTCCACGCACATCGCCCGCGACGCCTCGCGCGAGATTCGCAAGCAAGAGCACTTCGAGCGGCTCGCTGTGCGCGGGTGCCAGCCTGGCCGACTCTTCGGCGAGTCGGAGCGCCGTCGCCAAATCCTGCCGCGCGAGCGCTTCAGCGGCGCGGCCAAGGGACTGCGCCGCGGGCTGCGGCAGCGGCCCGGCGTCCTTCGCAGGCGGAAGTTCCCGGCGAAGGGCGCAGATCCGGCATGCGTCGGCACGATCGTCGTCCGTGCGCGCGATACGCGCACCGAAAGTCCCAAGGGAGAGCGTGCGCGAGATCGCCGTCGCGTCGGGCGTGTTCTTCGGCTGCGGAGCGGGCGAAGGCGCGCGCGGCTGGTCCGCGCCCGTCGCGAGCGCTGCGGACTCGGTCCGAAGGGGCGAAGCCGTTCGGGCCGCGCATCCGCCCTGCGAGAGAACGGCGGCAAGCGCAGCGCCCACGCTGGCCGCGCTGCACAGCACGCGCCGCCGCACGGGCGACCTCGTCACCGCCCGCGCCTCGCCTTCGCGACGGGACGCGCGCCCTTGGAGGAACTCGAGCTCGAGCTCGGCCTCGGCCTCGGCTTCGGAGTCGGCTTCGACCTCGGAGCCGGCTTCGACTTCGACTTCAGAGTCGGCTTCGATTTAGGCCTGGCCGTCGACTTCGGCGGCGACGCGGACTTGGCGGACTTCTTCACCGCAGCCCGCCTTGCAGTCGCCTGCTTCGCGGAGGCCTTCTTCGCGGCGGCTTTCTTTGCAGCGGCCTTCTTCGCGGAGGCCTTCTCCATCGCCGCACGCTTCAACGCTGCCTTCTTGGCAGCGGCCTCGCGCTGAGCCTCGCGCTTCGCGGCGGCCTTCAGCTTGGCGTCCCTCTTGCGCGCCGCGGCGGCTTCACGCCTCTCGCGCTCGGCGCGCTGCCTTGCCTCGCGCTTGGCGCGCTCGGCATCGCGCTTCCGCTTGACCTCGGCCTGCGTGGCGGCCCGTGCCGCGTCGCGCAGGCGCTTGGCCTCGCGCTTGGCCTGCTCGCGCTCCGCCAGCTTCCGCGCGCGCTCGGCCTCCTTCGCACGCTCCGCGGCACGCTTGGCCTGCTCTGCCTCGCGTGCGATGCGGGCCTTCTCACGCGCCTCGATGGCCGCGATGCGCGCAGCCTCGCGGTCCGCCTTCGCCTTGATGCGCGCCTCCTCGGCGGCGCGCTTCTCGCGCAGCCGCTCTTCCTCGCGGGCAATCTCCGCCAGGCGACGCTCTTCAACTACGCGTGCCGCCGCGCGCTCGCGCTCGAGACGCTCTTCCTCGACGCGTCGCACCGCCGCCTCGGCCGCGGCGCGGAAACCCGCGTGCCGCGCGAGATACGCGCTCCTGATCTTCACGCCGCCGCGCCCCGCGCCATCCCACGCCGCTTGCGAAAGCGCGGAGAGCGCCGCGTGGACCTTGGGCAGCTCCTCCATGCGATGGTTGCGGCCGATCCAGGCCACGACCTCTTCGGTCGTCGCCGTCGGCTCGACGATTCCCTCGCGGAAGAGAAGCTCGACCGCGGTGTCGTCGACGATCGGAGCGGGCAGTTCGAACGCCACGAACATCGTGCGACCCGCGACGAACGGCGGGATCTCCGCGAGGCCCTCGAGATACGAGCGCTGGTCCTTCCGCGACGCGTTGCGCAGGTGGTCGAGCGAGGTCCGATGCTGGCGGCGGAAGATGTCGTTGAGCGTGGAGCGCAGCCGTGCCGCGCGTTCCTCGACGAACGGATACTTCTCGCCGATGGCGTCCACGACCTCGCCCTCGAGCATCACGCGAAGTTCGTTCGCGTCGACGACGATGCGCGAGAGCCGTGCCAACGCCTCCGCGGCGAGCGCGGGCGTGCTCTCCCAGAGCAAGAAGCTCCCGAGCAGGATGCCGAGCGGATCCTCGGGCTCGTGACCCGCGAGTTGCGGCACGGACGGCAGCGAAGACGCACCGAGCTTGCGCACGAGCGCCGAGAACTTGGGTCCGCGGACGGGTTCGACCTTCATCGCGTCGTGTTCTCCGTGGGGCCATCGGGCAGGCGCAGCGCCTCGTCGAGCGCTGCCTGCCGCTTCATCGAATCATCGAGCTCGAACTCGAGCCTCGGCACGCGGGGAATCCGCGTCTCGTCCATCACCCGCCTGCGCAGGAACCCCTTCGCGGCGCGGACGCCCGAGAGCGTGAGCGACGCGCGGTCTGCGGGAAGCACCGACAGCGACACCCGCGCGACAGAACCGTCGGGCGAAAGGTCGACTTCGGTGACGGACACCATGCCCTGCACGCGAGGATCGTTCAGCCCGCGCACGAACTCCGCCTGCAGCGCACGACGCACCTCGCTCGCGACCTGCGCGGAGCGCGGAGACGCGGAGGGAGCTGCATCGAGCGGCCCGAGCGGGCGCGAGGGACGGCGGCCTCCGCGCGACTTCCCGCGCGGTGCGCCGCCCGCGCCGTCCGCTTCGTCCCGTGAGGGCTTCTTCGATGGACGATCCATCCGCATGAACCAACCGACTCCTCTCGCGTCGACCCTGCGCGCCCGAGGGCGCGCAGGTCGCCACCTTCTCAGCTTCGCTGCACGGTCACGGTCTTGTAGCACTCGAGCACGTCGCCGACCTTGATGTCGTCGTAGCCGACGATCTTCATGCCGCACTCGTTGCCCGCGCGCACTTCCTTCGCGTCGTCCTTGAACCGCTTGAGCTGCTCGAGCCTGCGGTCCTTCTCGACGACGATGCCGTCGCGCGTGACGCGGATCTGCGCGTTGCGCTCCACCACGCCGTCGGTGACATAGCAGCCCGCGATCGCGCCGACCTTCGAGATCTTGAACACCTGGCGCACCTCGGCGTGACCGAGCACCTCGAGCTTGAGCTCGGGGGCGAGAAGGCCGCGCGCCGCCTTGGTGACATCGTCGATCAGGTCGTAGATCACCTCGTAGAGGCGGATCTCGATGCCCTTCGACTCGGCCATCTGGCGAGCCTTGCCGCTCGAGGTGACGTTGAAGCCGACGATGATGGCCTTGGTCGCCTCGGCGAGCGTGACATCGCTCTCGTTGATGCCGCCCGCGGACGCGCTCTTGACCGACACCACGACCTCTTCGGTCGGAAGCTTGGCCAGCATCGCCTTGAGCGCCTCGACCGAGCCCTGCACATCGCCCTTGACGACGAGCGCGAGTTCCTTGCGGCCCGCCTTCTCGAGGTGCTTGAAGATGTTGTCGAGCGTGATCTTCGGCGCAGCGAGCTCACGCTCGCGGTCGATGCGGCGACGCTCCTCGGCGGCCTCCTCGGCGGCGCGGATCGACTCGACCACGAAGGCCTTGTCGCCCGCATCGGGGAGTTCGTCGATGCCCGAAATCGCCACGGGAGTCGACGGGAACGCCTCAGTCACGCGCTCGCCCCTGTCGTTGATGATGTCGCGCACGCGGCCGTAGCCGCGGCCGATCACGATGAAGTCGCCCTTCTTCAGGCGGCCTTCCTGCACCATGACGCGCGCGACGGGACCGCGGCCCTCCTCGATGGAGGCCTCGAGCACCGTTCCGCGCGCCATGCCGCCGAAGTCGGCCTTGAGTTCGAGGAGCTCGGCCTGGTAGTCGAGCATCTCAAGCAGTTCCTGGATGCCGTCGCCGCGCGTGGCGCTCGTCCGGATGACTTCGGTCGTCCCACCCCACTCGACGGGGTTGAGCTCGTGCTCGGCCAACTGGCCGAGCAGGCGGCGGATGTTGGCCTCGGTCGCATCGGGGCGATCGATCTTGTTCATCGCGACGACGATCGGAACGCCCGCCGCCTTCGCGTGGTTGATCGACTCGATCGTCTGCGGCATGACGCCGTCGACCGCCGAAACGACGAGCACGACGATGTCGGTGACCTTCGCGCCGCGCGCGCGCATCGAGGTGAACGCCTCGTGGCCGGGCGTGTCGATGAAGGTGACCACGCGGTCGACGTTGCCAGCCTTGACGGGCACACTGAACGCGCGCGTCGACTGGGTGATGCCGCCCGCCTCGCCCGCGGCGATGTTGGTGCTGCGGATCCTGTCGAGCAGGCTCGTCTTGCCGTGGTCGACATGGCCGAGGATCGTGACGATCGGCGCCCGGCGACGCTCGTCGACGCGCTCACGGTCCTTGAAGCGCTCCTCGATGATCTCCGCGGCGGACTTCGCCTCCTCGACGATGAGGTCGATGTCGAAGTCCATCATGATCTCGATCGCCTTCTCGCGGTCGATGGCGCTGTTCAGCGTCGCCATCGTTCCGCCGAGGAAGAGCTTCTTGATGATGTCGCTCGTCTTGATGCCGGTCGCGGCCGAGAGCTCCTTGATGGTGAGCGGCTCGGCAACGTGAACCTGCTGGATTTCGCCAGGCTTTCGCTCCGCGCGCTGTCCGCCGCCACCGCCGAGTCCGCCGCCGCGCATCGACTGATGCGACGACATGAACCCACGCGACGAGGCGAGGCGCTGCTGCCGGTCGCGGATGTCCTGCGCGCCGTAGGCCTGCCGCGCCGAGTCGCCTGCGCGACCCGTTCGCGACGAACCGATGCCTCCGCGGCCGCGGACTTCAGGCCGGCCACCTGTGCCGACGCGCCCGCCACGCCCTGCTGGACCTGTCGGCCCCGCGCCAGGGCCCGTTCGGCGCATCGGTGGCGGCGCGGGAAGGTTGTCCGCCTTCTCGACGCGCACGACCTGCGGCCCGCTCAGCTTGGTCTTCTCGAGCGCACCCAGCTGCGGCCCCACGGGGCCGACGATGGAGGGACGCTTCGGAACATTCATCACCGGTGGCGGACCCGATGTGTCGGTCAACGACTGTGGCGGCGGCGGCGGCGCCGTGATGACGCGGCGCGCGGCGACCTGCTGCACGCTCTCGGCGGGCTTCGCGGGAGCGGCTGGCGCATCCGCCCGCGCGGTGGGGCGTGCGGTGAGGCCCGCGGGAATGCGCTGCGCGGCGGTTCGCGCGGGAGCTGGTGCGACGACCGCGACCTGCTCTGGCGCTGCGGCGGCCTTCGACTCGGCGGCGCCTTGCGGAGCGACGGCGGGAGCCTCAGCCGACGCCGTTGGCGCAGGCGTCGCGGGCGCAGCGTGCGCCTGCTCGGCGGCGAGCGCCGGTTCTGCGTGCTGCGAGGGCGCGATCTCTTCGCCTGCACCGCTCTCCGATGCGGGCTTGCGCTTGGCGCGGCGCGGAGCCGAGGGTTCTGCGGCGACCGACGCGTCGGTGGCGGAGCCCGACTCGGCGCCTGCCTGCTCGGCCGTGTCGCTGGTCTTCCCAGCCGCCGCCTTCTTGGGACCCGCCTTCTTGGCGGGGGCCAAAGTGGTGGAAGAGCCCGTGGTGGAAGAGCCCGTGGTGGAAGAGCCCGTGGTGGAAGAGCCCGTGGTGGACGACATCGTGGTGGACGACATCGCGGTGGAAGCCACGCTTGCGGTGGCCGACCCCTCCTCGGCCGCCTCGCCCGAAGCCGCCGCCTCACCCGATCCACCGCCCGCGTTCTTGAACCACTCGCGCACCGTCAGCGCGAGGCCGACCGACACGGGAGACAGATGGTTCACGATGTCAGGGATCTCTTCCTGCTGACAGCGCGTGACAATATCCTTGGAACTCACACCGAGTTCCTTGGCCAGTTGGTGGACCTTCAGCGACGCGGGCTTCTTCGACAAGCGTTCCTCCTGACGGCTTCTGGCGGTGGTTCCGACCTTCGGAACCTTGCCGCACTCTCACGACTCACACTCGTTCCCCCACACTCTCCATCGACGCCCCGCGAAGCCGCGTCGTGCGGCCCCGCGAGGCGCGATGCAATCATCC
The DNA here is from genome assembly GCA_016124975.1 of Phycisphaera sp. Lineage (GTDB taxonomy): Bacteria > Planctomycetota > Phycisphaerae > Phycisphaerales > SM1A02 > QWPT01. Next base: position 54,042 of record WGMP01000021.1, read on the forward strand.
ATCCGCACGACCCGAGCGACCGAACCCGAGGATCGAATCCGCGGCGCTCTCCGCCTCCGCATCGGGCGTGGCGGCGACGGCGCCGCCCTCCGCACCGAGAATGGCAGCGGTGGCGGCCGCATCCTCCGCGGCGCGCGCGGCTGCTGCCGCGGCCTCGCGCTCGCGCTCGATCTCGACCTCGCGGGCGCGCAGGCCCGCGGCGGTGCAGATCTGGTCCGCGAGTTCGTCGGAGACGCCGAGTTCCTCGCAGAGGAGCTGCGGGCCGATCTCCTCGACATCGAACACGCTGATCATGCCGAGCGCGCCGATCTTGTCGAGCATCTCGTCTGTCACGCCCGCGATGGGGCGGAGCGTGTTTCCAAGGTTCTCGAGGCCCTTTGCGAACTCGGCAGGCGTGAGGATGTCGATGTCCCAGCCCGTGAGGCGCGCGGCGAGGCGGACATTCTGCCCGCGCTTTCCGATCGCGAGCGACAGCTGGTCGTCGCGCACGATGATCGTGGCGCGGCCGAGCTCGAAGCAGAGGCTGACCTCCTCGACCGCCGCGGGGCGCACGGCGTTCGAGATGAGAACCTGACTCGACTCGTTCCAGAGCACGATGTCGATCTTCTCGCCGTTCACCTCGTCGACGATGTTGCGGATACGGCTTCCGCGCACGCCGATGCACGCGCCCTTTGCGTCGACCTTCGAGTCGACGCTGGCGACGGCCACCTTGCAGCGCTGGCCGGGCTCACGCGCGAGGGCCTTGATCTCGATGATGCGCTCTGCGACCTCGGGAACCTCCGCCTCGAAGAGACGGCGGATGAAGTCGGGGTTCGCGCGCGACAGGATAATCTTGACCTGGCTCCCGCCGTCGCGGACATCGAGCACAAGGCAGCGGATGCGGTCGCCCGGCTTGAACATCTCGCCCGGGATCTGCTCCGACTTCGGCATGAACGCCTCGGCGCGGTCGACCTGCACGATGAGCGCGGGGCCCTCCTGGCGGGTGATGGTGCCCGTGACGATCTCGCCCTGCCGCTTCGCGAACTCCTCCATGAGCGAGTTGCGCTCGTCCTCGCGGAACTTCTGGATCATGACCTGCTTGGCGGTCTGCGCGGGAATGCGGCCGAGCTTCTCGATCGGGATGTTCTCGCGGGTGCCGTCGGGGAGATTGCGCCAGACGGTCAGCGCGCCCGAGAGGCGGTCCATCTCGCAGCCGAACTCCTCCGTGTCAAGGGAGTCGAAGTGCTTGCGGGCGGCGCTGACCATCGCCATCTCGAGATCTCGGATGAGATGCTCGCGGTCGATGTTGCGGTCGCGGGCGATGGAGTCGAGGAGGCGGAGCGTCTCGGAAGTCATTCGGGTTCCCTTGCACTGTCCCGAGGCGCGTGCCTCGGCATCTTGGATTGTCCGAGGCCCTGGCCTCGGTTTGGTTGTCCAGAGGTTTGCTCTGGTTTGGATGTGGCCGCGCCGGGCGCGGATCTGACGTTCACTTGCGGGCGCCCGGACGAAGGCCCTGGGCCTCGCGTCCAACCGCCCCAAACACACGACCACGCGTGCCCGTGGGCACCCGTGGTCGGACCGCGGTGCAGGCGCGCACGCCTGCGGGAAACTCGGAGATTCTCAAGCCTGCAAAGGCGCCTCCGGCTTCCAGCCGAGTCCGAACTGTCCGCCAGCCCTGCCAGCCATCGCCTTTCGCGGCGAAGCTTCTGACAGGAATGGCCTTGCACACGCAGCCGTCGCCGTCGGCACCGCGGGCGAGCCTCGGCTGCCCGGCATCGAGGGCTTGGATCCCGAATCGGAACCCTGCCCACATGCTGGGGTGCCAAAGAGCACCCTCAAGCGCACCGCGCCCGACCCGCCGCGAGGATGAGACCCGAACGGCCTCATCGCCAGCGCCCGGACCGAACGGTCTTGCCACACGAGAGCTTCCAACGCATCGAAGGCTGTGACATGCGAGACACACCTCCATCGGACGAGGAATGAAGCGACACCTCGAGGGCGCGTGTTTCAACAACACCGCTCTCGAATGCGCCGAAGCATCCGCGACCGCTCGGTTGCAGACCTACAACGACCTCGACGCCCGCACACCATGCGCGGCGCGCCGAGGCGTGGAAGATATCGCTCCAACGCCTTCAGGTCAAACATTTCCGCGTCCGCGGTGGAAACTGGGGCCACGGGAGAGCCTGCCGCCGCCAGAAGAGGACAGGCGCGCCCCACAGGAACCCGTGCGCCAGACGCGAGCTTTGGAGCCACAGATTGGCGTTCTCGGACCAGAGGCCTCAGTGGATGCCCGTTCCGCCGAGATCGATGCGCTCGTGTGGATGGACGGCCCGCTCGATGCGGAGGGCCCTGCCGCCGCGGTACTGGCCGATCTGGGCGAAGAACTTCGGGCGCCCCTCGACCCCGAGAACCGCCGGCGAACTGGCGGGCCGATGGGTGACGATCAGATCGCCCACTTCGAGCGCCTTCAGCTCGCTCAGCGTGATCGAGGTCGTCGCGAGCGTGGCCTCGAGCTCCACCATGGCGCCCGACAGGCCGCCCGCGATCCGCTCGGTGGTGTCAGTGCCCGACTTGCTCGAGCCCGTCACGAACCAGCTCTGCGCCGAGAGATCCTCGACGAGCGGCTCGATGACGTTGTACGGGATGCACAGGCTCATCGGGCCCGCGCGGTTGGTCATCTTCACCTCGAAGCCGATCACGACGACGACTTCGTTCGGCGGCACGATCTGGACGAGCTGCGGGTTCGACTCCATGTCGCCGAGCACGAAGTCGATGTGGCGGATGCCCGCCCACGCCTCGTGAAGGCCGATGGTCGCGCGCTGGAGGATCTTCTGGATCAACCGCGTCTCGATGATGGTCATCGGGCGCTGCGGGATGAAGAGCTCCTTGTTCGAGCCGCCGAGGAGGCGGTCGATGATCGGGTAGTTCACGAACGGCGAGATCTCGAGGCAGATCTGGCCCTCGAGCGGCTGGCACCGCAGCAGGTTGAAGCTGGTCGGGTTCGGCAGCCCCGAGATGAACTCGGAGTAGGTCATCTGCGCGGCCTCGACGACCTTGACCTCGACGATGGTGCGGAGGAAACCGGAGAGCGACGCGCCGAAGTTTCGCGCGAAGGTCTCGTGCAGCATCTCGAGCGCGCGCATCTGGTCCTTCGAGATGCGCTCGGGGCGCTTGAAGTCGTAGGGCTGGATGTCGATCTGGTCGTTCGACCGCCGCACGCGCGAGAAGATCTGGCGCGGGCGGCCATCGCCCTGCGAGCCGTTCTGCTCGGCCGCGCTCATCAGCTCGTCGACTTCGTCTTGGTTGAGGAGTTCGGCACCCATGTGGACTTTCCAAGCCTCCGAGCGTGCGGGCGCCCTGCCGCGGCGCCTTCCCTGCTTCCCCTCGCGGTTCCCCGGGCTCCGCCCGAGGCTGCGCGGACGAACCCGCGCGCCCGCGTTCATCGGCGCTTTCGTTCGGGGCGCTTGAACGGCCGCCTGCCCCCGCCGATGCGGCAACGCGTCGCCGCTCGGGCCGTAGGATGCCCGCCATGAGCAGTACAGAGCGGACCCGTCAGACCTTCACCGAGAGAAGCCCCGCCACAGCGAGCGCCTTTCCGATCGCGCCCCGCGGGACGCGAAAGGTCGCGGACGGCGCGGCGCGCGGGATTCGAGCCCTTGTGTGGCTCGTGCTTCTCCTGACCGCTCCCCTTCTCGCGGACACTGCCATGGCGCAAGGGATCCCGGGACGGCCCTCGATCCCGGGGCAGCCCGCGATCCCGGGGTTCACGCCGCCGGGAGCGCGCGCGACGGCCCCGATGGAATCGGACGAGGTCCTCACGGTGCGCGCCGTGCCCGCCACATCGGTGGTCGCCCCCGGGGGCGATGTCGCGATCGCCGTCGAGTTCACGCTCGCACCAGGCTGGCACATCTGGCCCGTCGAGGGCGCTGCCCCCGTCGACACCTCCGACTTCATGCCGATCTGGACGGAGCTCGCCTCGCCGACGCCGCCTGCGGGCATCGATCTCAACCTCGGGTTCGCGCAGTGGCCCGCCACAAAGTCGGGAACGATGGACTTCGGCACGGGCCCGATCGAGCTCCCCTATCACGAGGGAACATTCGTCGTCTACATCCCCGCCACGCTCCGCGCAGACGCACCCGAGGGCGCGCTGACGATCCCGCTGCGCGTCGACTTTCAGGCCTGCGACGACACGACCTGCAAGCCGCCCGACTCGATCGAGCTCGCGGTCACCCTCACGGTCGGCCGCGGCTCCGGCGAAGCCGCGCCCGCAGAGCTCCTCGCGGGCTTCGACCCGTCGGTCTACGCGCGCATCCGCTCGGGCGAGAAGCCAAGCGAACGGCTCGAGTTCAACCTCTTCGAGCTGAAGTTCTCGATCGACCCGACGGGCGCGGGCTTCGCGCTTCTCCTCCTGATCGCGGCCGCGGGCGGGCTTCTCCTCAACTTCACGCCGTGCGTGCTGCCCGTGATCCCGATCAAGATCATCGGCCTCTCGCAGGCCGCGCAGGGAAGCCGCGCCAAGTGCTTCGCGCTCGGATTCGTGATGTCGCTCGGCGTCGTCGCGTTCTGGCTCGCGCTCGGCACGCTGATGGCGACGGTGAAGGGATTCACGAGCGCCAACCAGCTCTTCCAGGAGCCGCTCTTCACGATCGGCGTCGGCGTCGTCATCGGCGTCATGGCGATCGGCATGGCGGGCCTCTTCTCGCTGCGCCTCCCCGACTGGGTCTACATGGTCGAGGCGAAGCACGATTCGTATCCGGGCTCGTTCGGCTTCGGCATCATGACCGCCGTCCTCTCGACCCCGTGCACGGCGCCGCTGATGGGCACGGCCGTCGCATGGGCGACGACGCAGGGCCCCGCGACGATCCTCACGGTCTTCGGCGCGGTCGGCGCGGGCATGGCGGTCCCCTACCTCGTCCTCTCCGCGTTCCCGTCGCTCGTCGACAAGATGCCGCGCACGGGTCCCGCGAGCGACCTCATCAAGCAGGTGATGGGCCTCCTCCTTCTCGCGGCGGCCGCGTACTTCGTCGGCGCGGGCCTCTCGGGCCTCCTCGTGACGCCGCCCGAGCCGCCGAACACCGCGTACTGGTGGGTTGTCGCCCTCCTCGGCGCGGCGGCGGGCGGATGGCTCGTCGTCCGCACGGTCTCGCTCACGAAGAAGCCCGTCAACATGATCGTGTTCGGCGGGATCGGCGCCTTCATACTCGGAGTGAGCGTCCTCATCGGCCTCTCGCAGACGGCGAAGGGGCCGATCGACTGGACCTACTACACGCCCGAGCGTCTCGCCAGCGCACGCGCGGAGGGCAAGGTCGTCGTCATCGACTTCACGGCCGAGTGGTGCGCCAACTGCAAGACGCTCGAGGCGCTCGTCCTCAATCTGCCGTCGGTCGCGAAGGAGCTCAACGCCGAGGACGTGGCCGCGATCAAGGTCGACCTCACGGGCAACAACACCGACGGCAACAAGCTCCTCAAGGACTCGAACCGCGCGACGATCCCGCTTCTCCTCGTCTACGACCGCGAGGGGCGCGAGATCCTGAACGCAAGCGACTACACGCCGCAGCAGGTGATCGACGCGATCAACGAGGCGCGCGCGGCGGGCGGCTCCTCAAGCTGACGGAACGGCTCGGGCGGCGCGCAGACGAAGCGTCGACGCCAAACGCCAGAGCGCGAGGGCAACGACCAGGCAGAGAGCAGCGCCGAGCTGCGCCCGACGCTTCCACGCGTCCAACCGCCTCTGGTTCGAGCCGATGAAGTCGACCGCGTACTCCGCGTTGCCGGCGGGCCCGAAGGTGGCCGCCGTCTCCGCGGCCATCACGGGCCACGCGCCGACCGCGAGGTAGGCCTCGAGCATGCCCTCGGGATCCTCGCCGGCCTCGGCGAGTGAGCGGGGAACGACGAGCGCAAAGTCGGGATCGACGATCCACTCGCCAGCAGCCGTCCTCGCCAACGCCACGACATGACCGCCAAGTCCGAACGGCCTCGCGTCGACGCCGCGCTCGCGAAGGTAGTCCGAGATCGCGATCGCCTGATGCGAGCACGCCCCGACGCCGATGCGGATGGCGGAGCGCCACCTCCCTCGCTCGAGCCATGCGAGACGCCGCCACTCCGCGAGGTCGCCGCGCGCGCGCGCGGCGATCATGTCGCACCAGAGCGGCAGGTCCTCGTAGAAGCGCATGACCCTGTCCGGCACGGCGCTCTCGACATCAGACGGCCAGTCGTGCAGAATGGCAGCGGCAAAGATGCGCGTGGCCTCGATGAGCCCTTCCTCGGTGTTCGGATCGATCTCCCCGAGGCGCCGCACGGCGTCGTCGGCATCAATGCACGCGAGGTCGCGCACGCGTCCGCGCCTGCACTCGGTCGCCTCGAGGCGGCGCGGATGAGGTTCGAGCGAACGATCGGCGAACGCAGGGCCATACGCCACGATCCCCGCGACAGCACCAAGCAAGACTGATGTGCCGAGAAGTGCGCACGCGATCGCTTTCGAGAGCGATGCAGCGGGCGCCCTGCCCTCGCTCCGTGACCCCGCGGGCTTCACCGCGCGCTGTGACTCCTGCTTGACCCTCACCATCAGTGGGCGATCATAGCGAATCACTCGCGCCAAGCGGGCCGCCGAGCCGTTCGATCGCGGCGCGGATCGCCGCAACCTCGCGGTCGGAAAGCTGCGCGAGCGGATCGAGCGCGAGCGCCTCGTTCACATCGAGCGCGCGCTGGTAGAACTCGCGCGGATCGTCGTCCACCCCGAACCCCGCCCTTTCGCGGATCGCGCCCGCCGCCTCGCGTGCGGCGCCCGCGTCGGCCCAGCGGCGCGGGCTGTAGGGGAACACGCGCACGGCGTCCTCGACCGCCTGAACGGCGCTCAGGATCGAGACGATCTCGTCGTCGCCGAGCCGCTCGCGTGCCGCCATGTGTCGCAGCTTCCGCAAGGCGATGTCGCCCTCGATCGCCTTCTTGCGCGGCGGTCGCAGCTGCCGCGTGGCCGCGATCCGCTCCGCGTAGGCGAACGCCTCGCCCGCGCGGGCCGCGTCGGCCGCTGCCGCGGCGAGCGACTGCCCGATGGCGGCCTCGAGCGCGAAGCGAGACCACCAGTACGGACTCTCGAAGAGTTCGCGCGCGGCGGCCATGCGCAGGTCGAACTCCTTCGCGGGTTCGTCGCGCACGACCGCGAGCATGCGCGCGGCGCGCTCGAGATGCGTCGCGCGCGTCGTGGAGCGCCAGAGGCTCGCGCCCATCGAGATCGCGGCGACCACCACGCACACGGCGAGAAGCGGCGCGAGCACAGCGTTGTCCGCCTTCGCGGCGGTCGGGGCGGCTGTTTCCGCCTGCCCACGCCCTGCAGGAAGCTCGGCGGCGCAGGCGATCAGGAGAAGCGCCAGCACGCACGACCCCGGAAGCCACGCGACCATCTCGATCTGGGCATGGACAAGGACGAGCACGCCGACCGCGAACAGCGCGGCGCGCAGCGCGCGCGGAGGAGCCGCCATCGCAGCCGTGGCGGCGCAGCCCGCGACGAGCACGCACGCGAAGACGCCGAGAACACGCGTCGCGAGCCAGAACCCGTCGACAAGCGGCGCTTCGGCGCGCATGGCGATGGCCGTTCCCGCGACCCCCGCGACGGCCGCGGTCGCGAGCGCGAGCATGCGTGCGCGGGCCTCGCCGCCGTCGTCGGGCTCGCACGATGCCTCGGCCATGCCTCGTTCGCCGTCGTCGCCCTCGCGGCTCGGCCAGAAGAAGCGCCAGATCACGGCGATCCACGCGACGCCCGACAGGCCGAGCGCGATGATCCAGTCCGCGAAGATCGAATGCAGGCTCTTGACATCCTCGGGGCAGTTCGGCGGCTTGGAGGCGGCGAAAAACTCCTGGACCCGCTCCGCTCCGAGGCCGAGAGGACCGGCCCCCTGCCCGAGCATGCGCACGCCCGCCTCGAGATAGAACCCGCGGAAGAGGAGGCTCGTCTCGCCGATCCGCGTGCCGACGAGCCATCGCGCGAAGACCGCACCGAGCGCGCACGCCGCGAGGACGAGCGCCCAGCGCGGCGAGGGAAGCCGCGCCGCGCGCAGCGAGACGAAGAGCACGGCGATCGCGACGATGGTCGCAAGCAGCGCGCCCTTGCCGCCGTTCACGACGAGAAGCACCACGCTCGCCACCGCCGCAAGCGCGAGGAGCAGCGTGTTTCCCGATGGCTGCGCGCGACGCGCTGCGAAGGCGAGCGCGCCGCACCCGACGAGCCCGACGCCCATCATGGTGGAGAACGGGTTCGACAGCTTGAACCAGCCCGTGGCTTCGGCCTGGTAGAGGCGGCGCTCATAGGTTCGTGCAGCGCTCGAGTCAGGAAGCCATCCGCGGTCCGCAAGGAACGCCTCGCGCGTCTCCTCGTAGAAGGCGACGGTCGCGGGATGCTCGACGAGGACCTGCACGAATCCGCGCACGGCGAGGAGCGCGATCACGCCGAGAAAGACGCCGAGCGCCGCCGCGCGGAACCTTCGATCACGCCCGAGGTGCGCGAGCGCGACCGCTGCGAACATCGCCGCGATCCAAGTGTCGGTGCGGAAGCCGTTCTCGGGAATGATCCCCGTGTGCGCGTGCATTGCTGCAACGGGCACGGGAACAAGCGCGAGGAAGACGAGCCCCCAGTGGACCCCGCGGCGCGCCACCACCTCGCCGAGGATCGCAAGCGCCGCCGAAAGCAGAAGCACGAGATCGAGCGCGTGCGACCCCGCCGCCCCGAGCGAGAGGAGCGGCATCTGGTCGCGCGCGGGGTCGACATCCGCGAACCACAGGTTCGGCTCGATCGAGACCATGCTGCGGATCGCGGCGACGGCGGCGATGCCGGCGAAGCCCGCGATGCGAAGCAGATCGGCCTTCATCGCGGCGCGTCTCCGCCACCGCCTGCGGACGGCGGCTCGATCCGCGCCACGCTCGTCTCAAGGACCAGCATCACGAGGAAGATCCCGAAGAGCTGGAGCCCGACGAGCGCGGCCTGCCACGGCTTCATGAGGCCGAGGCCGATTCCGCTCATGGCGGTCACAGCGGTCAGGAGCCAGAGCACGACCACCGCGCGCCGCTTCGAGAGCCCGAGCTGCACGAGCCTGTGCGAGATGTGCTCGGGCCCGCCCACGAACGGGCTCTTCCCGCGGCGCACGCGCCACACCGTGACATAGACGCCGTCGTAGAGCGGCACCGCGAGGACGAGGAGCGGCATGAACACGCCGTACCACGCCGTGCCGAGCGCGTAGTCGGCGTGCTCCGCGTCGACGAAGGTGGTGCGCGCCGCGAGGCACGCCAGCATGTAGCCGACGAAGAGCGACCCGCCGTCTCCCATGAAGATCCGCGCGGGCGGGATGTTCCACACGAGGAACCCCGCGAGCGAACCCGCGAGGAGCGCGAGCGCCGAGGCGATGAACCACTGTTCGTTGAGGATCGTCGCCGCCATGAAGCAGAGCGCCGCGACCATGCCGATCCCCGCCGCGAGCCCGTCCATGTTGTCGATGAAGTTGACGGCGTTCACAATGACCACGATCCACGCCACCGTGAGCACGATGCTGATGACCTCGCCCCCCGGGATCGGCTCGAGCAGGTTGTGCAGGAGCCGCACGTCGGAGAAAAGCGTGGTCGCGACGGCCACCCCGACCTGCAGGAAGAGCTTCGGCCACGCCGAGAGCGCCCGTCGGTCGTCGTAGAGCCCCATCAGATGGAGCGCGAGCGCGCCGAGCAGGATGACCCCCCAGTCCCCCGCCGTCTCGCGCGCGCGCCCGAGATGGGGCTCGACGGCGGGCGCCCACGCGACGACCTGCGACGGGAACAGCGCCAGCGCCCCGAGCGCCGCCGCGATGGGCAGCACGGTCGACCAGAAGATGGCGATGCCGCCGATGTTCGGCACCTTGCGCAGTTCCTTGACATGGCCCGCGGCGCCAGGGGTGTCGAGCGCGCCCACGCGCATGCCGAGCCGCGCGAGGAGCCCCGTGAACGGAGCCGAGAGCGCGAAGCCGAGAAGGAGGAGGCCGAGGACGATGCCGAGCATGGGCGCGCGGTAAGGTACACGCGATGACCGCGCTCCGATCCGTGACGCTCTACTGCTCGAGTTCCAGAAGCCTCGACCCGCACTTCGCGGTCGCGGCGCGCGCGGCGGGCGAGCTCCTCGCCGAGCGCGGGATCACCCTCGTCTACGGCGGCGGCGGCCTCGGCCTGATGGGCGAGGCGGCGCGGGCGTGCAAGGCGGCGGGCGGCCGCGTCGAGGGAATCATCACCCGCAAGTTCCTCGAACTCGAGCAAGGCTGGGACGGCTGCGACGAGCTCGTCGTGGTCGACACCATGCGCGAGCGCAAGCGCCTTCTCGTCGAGCGCGCCGACGGATTCCTCGTCCTGCCCGGCGGACTCGGAACCTATGAGGAGTTCTTCGAGACGCTCGTCGCGCGGCAGATCGGCGACCACGCGAAGCCGATCGCGGTGCTCGACGACCACAGCTACTACCTGCCGCTCAAGGCGCTCATCGACCATGCTGTGAAGGAGCGGTTCGTGCGCGAGGCGGTGTGGGAGATCCTGCACTTCGGCACCGAGCTCGCACCGCTCGTCGACTGGCTCGAGGTCCACGCGGCCGCGCCCGTCCACGCCGATCCCGACCGCTTCCTTCCGATGGGGCCGAAGACGAACCGATGACGGCGCGAACGCCGACCGCCTCCGCAGCCGACAGGCCGCCGATCGGACTGATCGCGGGCCAGGGCCAGCTGCCCGTGATCGTGGCGAAGGGAATCCGAGCCGCGGGCCACCGCGTCTCGTGCATCGGGCTGCGCGACCAGTTCGTGCCTGAACTTCCCGCGCTCTGCGACGACTTCGCTGAGGCGGGCGTCATCCAGCTCGGGCGCTGGCTGCGCCTCGCGCGCCGCTTCGGGGCGACGGAAGCCGTCATGGTCGGCCGCGTCGCCAAGGCGCGGATGCACGACCCGCTGCGCATCCTGCGCCAGCTTCCCGACTGGCGCGCCATCAACCTCTGGTACCGCAAGCTCCGCCACGACCGCCGCAGCGCCACGCTCCTCACCGTGCTCGCCGACGACCTCGCGAAGGAAGGACTCGTCTTGATCGACTCGACCACCTACATCCCCGACCACATGGCCTCGGAGGGCGTGATGACGCGCACGCAGCCCTCCGCCGAGCAGCGCGGCGACATCGAGTTCGGCTGGCCGCTCCTCAGGCAGGTCGGGTCGCTCGACATCGGGCAGGCGATCGCCGTGCGCGAGAAGGATGTGATCGCGGTCGAGGCGGTCGAGGGCACCGACCGCATGATCGCGCGCGCGGGCGAGCTCTGCCGCCGCAAGGGATGGACGCTCCTGAAGACCGCGCGCCCGGGCCACGACATGCGCGCCGACGTGCCCACGATCGGCGTCGCCACGATCGAAGGCATGCACAAGGCGGGCGGCGGCTGCATCGCGGTCGGCGTCGGGCGCGTGATTCTCGTCGACCGCCCTGCGGTGCTCGCGGCGGCCGACCGACTCGGGATCGCGGTCGTGGGCGTGCGCGAAGCGTAGAAACGCCTAGAAAACACGGCAGAATCGCGCATCGACGCCGTGGCGGCGGCGCGCGGTTTCGGCTATACTTTCCGCTCTCCTCCGAGGAGGTCTGAAAGGACCGTTTTCCCGATGGCCGAAGGCGCACACACTCCATCGAACGATGCAGCCGGGGGCGGCGACGCGCAGCCTCCGCGGCACGACAACATCATCGATCTCGACATCGACCGTGAGCTGCACGAGAGCTACCTCACCTACGCGATGAGCACGATCATGGATCGTGCGCTGCCCGATGTGCGCGACGGCCTCAAGCCCTCGCAGCGGCGCGTGCTCGTCGCGATGAACGACCTCAAGCTGTCGCCGGGCAGGAAGCAGATCAAGTGCGCCAAGATCTGCGGCGACACCAGCGGCAACTACCACCCGCACGGCGAGGCCGTCATCTATCCGACGCTCGTGAACCTCGGGCAGGACTGGAAGACGCGCTACATGCTCGTCGACAAGCAGGGCAACTTCGGCTCGATCGAGGGCGACCCGCCCGCCGCGATGCGCTACACCGAGGCGCGCATGACCGCGGCCGCGATGACGCTGATGGAGGACCTCGACAAGGAGACCGTCGACTTCAAGGCGAACTACGACGAGCGCCTCATGGAGCCGTGCGTCCTTCCCGCGAAGTTCCCGAACCTCCTCGTGAACGGCTCGTCGGGGATCGCCGTCGGCATGTCGAGCACGATGCCCCCGCACAACCTTCGCGAGATCTGCGGTGCGATCGTGGCGACGATCGACGACCCGCTGATCGGCGTCGAGCGGCTGATGGAGTTCGTGCCGGGCCCCGACTTCCCGACGGGCGGCATCATCATGGGCCGCCGCGGCATCATGGAGGCCTACGCGACGGGCCGCGGTCGCCTCGTCGTGCGCGGGCGCGTGCATCAGGAGAAGGTCAACCAGCGCGACGCGATCGTGATCGACGAGATCCCCTACCAGGTCTCGCAGGCCGCGCTCATCGAGAAGATCGTCGAGGCCGCGAAGGAAGACCGCATCCAGGACATCGCCGATGTGCGCAACCACTCGGGCCGCGACGCGCGCACGCGCATCCAGATCGTCCTGAAGAAGGGCGCCGACCCTGCGATCGTCGAGAAGCAGCTCTACGAGTTCACGCCGCTCCAGTCGAGCTACTCGATCCAGAACATCGCGCTCGTCAACCACCAGCCGCGCACGCTTTCGCTGCGGCAGCTGATCCAGTGCTACATCGACCACCGCTGCGACGTGATCCGACGCCGCTGCGAGTTCGAGCTGCGCCAGGCGCGCCAGGCGGCGCACAAGCTGGAAGGCCTCATCTACGCGGTGTGCGACATCGACGAGGTCATCCGCCTCATCCGCACGAGCCGCACGCGCGAGGAGGCGATCCAGCGCCTCATGGAGCGCGCGTTCCGCATCTCGCCCGACTACTCGCGCATCGACATCGTTCCCACGCGCCTCGTCGAGCGCGCCGAGGCGCTCTTCGCGGAAGGCAAGGGCGGCGTGTCGCTCACGCGCGTCCAGGCAGAGGCGATCGGCGCGCTGCGCCTGATCCAGCTCGTCGGCCTCGAGATCGAGAAGCTCGCGAAGGAGCTGAACGAGCTGCTCGCGACGATCGACGAGCTCGAGGCGATCCTCGCAGACCCCCGCCGCATCCTCGCAATCGTGCGCGAAGACACCATCGCGCTCGCCGAGCGCTTCGGCGACGAGCGCAAGACCGCGATCGAGGGGAACGAAGCCGAGGACTTCGAGCTCGGCGAGCTCGTGCCCGAGCACACCGCGGTCCTCACCGTCAGCCACGCGGGCTATGTGAAGCGCCTGCCGCTCGACACCTACCGCACCCAGGGGCGCGGCGGGACGGGCATCAAGGGCTCCGACGCCCGCGACGACGACTTCGTCGAGCAGGTGCTCGTCTGCGGCTCGCACGACGACCTCCTCTGCTTCACGAACACGGGCCGCGTCTTCCGCATCAAGGTGTGGCAGATCCCCGAGATGGCGCGCACCGCGAAGGGCCGCGCGATCGTGAACCTGCTCGAGCTGCGTGAAGGCGAGAAGATCCGCACCTTCCTGCCGATCGAGGACTTCGAGAAGAAGGAGGACTACCTCGTCTTCGCGACCTCGAAGGGCCGCGTGAAGCGCACAAGCCTGAAGGACTACCGCAATGTGAACCGCGCGGGCATCATCGCCGTCGCGCTGAACGACGGCGACAACCTCGTCGGCGTGATCTCGACCTCGGGCTCCGACCATGTGCTCCTCGCGACGCGCGAAGGCATGGCGATCCGCTTCGAGGAGGACGACGCGCGCGTGATGGGCCGCGACGCCGCTGGCGTGAAGGGCATCGAGCTCGCCGACACCGACGAGGTCGTGGGCATCGTGCGCTGCGACGACTCGCGCGCGCTCCTCACCGTCACGACGAAGGGGTATGGCAAGCGAACGGCCTTCAACGAGTACCTCGTCCAGAGCGAGGACGGCTCGACGCGCGCCCAGTCGCGCGGCGGCAAGGGACGCATCGACATCCAGACCACCGACAAGAACGGCCTCGTGGTCGCGGTGCTTCCGATCGCGCCTGCGGATTCGGTCGTCGTCGTGAGCGAAGGCGGCATGCTCGTGCGCGTGCCCGCCGACTCGATCCGCGAGGTCGGACGCAACGCGCAAGGCGTGCGCGTCGTGCGCCTCAAGGACGGGGACGCGGTCGTCGGCGTCGCGAGCGCGCCGATGGAGGAAGACGAGAGCAAGGCCGCCGACACCGCAGGCGAGGTGTCGCCCGAGGACGGCGCCGCGCACGGCGCGCGGCAGGGTCCCTCGCAGGAATCCGGAAAGGGCGCATGAGCCTCTTCCGCGTCCGACGCTCGCCCGCCGAACCGCGCATCGAGCTCGCGCCGCTCATCGATGTGATGCTCTTCCTCCTGACCTTCTTCATCTACAGCGTCATGCTGATGGAGCGGGTCGACCTCGTTCCGATGGAGCTGCGGACCTACCGATCGGGGCAGGCCGCGACGCCGCTTCCCGCTGCGACGATCTCGGTCGACCTCGACGGCGCCCTCTACCTCGACCGCGCGCCCGTCGCCCTCGACGGCATCGTGGATCGTCTTGAGGAGCTGCGCGCGGAGTCCCCCGACCTCGTCGTCTATCTCGCGCTCGCCGACGGAGCGTCGACCGTCGACCGCTCCGCGCTCCTCCTCGAGATCTGGGATCGCCTCATGCCCGCGGGATTCCAGGTCGACATCGTCGGGCGCAAGAACCGCGGCGCGGCGATCGTCGACGACCCGCTGCGCACCCCCGCGCAGCCCGCCGTCGGCCCGACGGCCCCGCCGGGCGCGCCGACGCCGCCTACCGTGAGCGAACCTGTGGACTCCGCCCCTCGGTGACCGCATCCGGAACGGACGATGGACTGGATCCGCGCCAACCTCCCGATCACGCTCGGCTTCGCGCTGTCGGTCCTGGTGCATCTCTTCCTCTTCCTCCCCGCGGTCGGTCTTCTTGCAAGCGGCGCGACGGCGCGGGCCGAGCGCACGGCGCTGCTTGACGCGCGTCCTGACTCCGCGCCCCGCGGCGAGATGCGCGAGGACGAGGCGCGCAGCCGCGCGCAGAGCGCGGACAACGCGCGCAAGGCGCTGCAGGAACGGCGCGATCGCCAGGATCCCCTCGAGCGCCGCGACGAGGAGGTGCGCCTCGGCATCGACCGAAGCAGCGCCAACACGCTGAACTGGATCGGCTACGAGGAGTACGAGCGCCACCTCGCGGAGCTCGCGGAGGTCGAGCAGGCCGCCTATCGGCTCGCGCTCGCGAGCGGTTCGCGCGGCGACGCGTCTCCCCTGCTTCCTCCCGCCCCCCCGTCGCCTTCGGTCGCCGTCTCGCCCGAACCAAGCCCGCTTCCGCTTCCAGCAGCCGCCCGCGGAAGCGAGGCAGAGGTCGCGGGAGCGCCCGCGGCGGGTGCTTCGGCGGAAGCGGCGCAACCCATGATGCAGCCTGCGGCGCCTCGCACAGCCGCGGAGGCACGCGCGGAGGCAACGCAACCTGCGAATCCGCTTCCGCCTCCCGAGATGGCGGCCGCTCCCGAGCAGCGTTCGGACTCTGGCCGTCCCGACGAGCGCGTCCCGCCGTCAGACGACCCCGACGCGCCCGCGATCGCCCCCGACGCCTCCGCTGCCGACGATCCGAAGGACGCGAAGAAGCCGCCGCTCGAGGCCGAACCGTCACCGCTTCCCGCGATTCGCCCTGCGGATGGAACGCGCCCCGCGCCTCCGCCCGCGGATCCATCGCGCACCGATCCGCGCACCGATCCGCGCACCGACCCGACGACGGATCCCACCACCGATCCCAACCCGGCCAAGGAGCCGCCTCCCGCGCTTCCGCCGAACTCGCCACCGACCGATCCGCTCGACCCCGTTCAACCGAACGAGGCCGTGCGGCCAAGCGAGCGGCCGACGCAGGAGCCCGATTCGCCCCCGTCGGAGGATGAGAGCCCCGCGGCCGATCCCGCGAGAGGCTCCGAAGGCGCAGGCGAACGCTCCGCCGAAGAGATCGCGGGCGAGACGGGCGGCGGCATGGAAGGTCCAGTCCCGACCGATGGCGCCACGAGCGAACCCGCGGCGCCTTCACCCGCGGGTGACCCCGGCGAGACGACCGCGAAGCGCGGCGAGCTCTCAGACCGCGAGAGCGACGCGACCTCGATCATCGAGGTTCCGATGAACGCATGGCACCTTGGCCGACCGCTTGCGGCGCAAGGCATCGTGCTGCGCCCAGTGCGTCCCCGCTTCACCGTGCTCAACCGCCTCGATGGAATCGCGCGCAATCCGATCGGCGAACTCGTGCTTGGGCGAGACGGGATCCCCATCTCGGCCCGCGTCGTGCGCTCGACGGGCAACCCCGGCGTCGATCAGTCGATCCGCAGCGCGCTCTTCAAGTGGCGCGCAAGCGGAGAGCAGCTCGAGAAGCTCAAGCCAGGGCAGACGCTGACGATCCGCCTGAGGCTGATCATGCTCCAAGACTAGGTTTGAGCGCTCGCAACTGGCGCGCTGCGCGCCTTTGCTCGCTCTGGTGCTGGGACGCGGGTCGGAGCGGCCGTCGGTCAGACAACGCCGCACAGCCGCTTGCGCCACTCGGCGGTGCGGTGATGGTCCGTCAGGTCGTACTGCAGCGGCGTCACCGTGATCATGCGCTCGTACAGCGCCTCGACATCCGTGCCCTCGCGGGTGTGCAGGAACTCCATGCCGTTTCCGCTCGGCCAGTAGTAGACCTGCCCGCCGGGGGCCACGCGCTTCTCGTAGCCATCGATGCCCGCGGCCGTGTTCATCGACACGACCCGCATCGGCGGCAGCGGCGCATCGGCCGAGTTCGTGCGCGGGATGTTGATGTTGATGACGCTGTGCGCATCGATCGTGTGCTCGAGCACGCGGTCGATCGCGTGGCGCGCGATCTCGGCCGCTCGGCGCCAGTGCGGCACGCCGCCCGAGAGGTGCAGGCTCACGGCGATCGCGGGGACGCCGAGGAACGCGCTCTCGACGGCGGCCGCCACGGTGCCCGAGTAGATCACGTTGATCCCCACGTTCGCGCCCGAGTTCATGCCCGAGATCACCACGTCGGGGCGGCTTCCGTCGCCGAAGAGGTCTGGCCAGATGCGGCGCAGGCCGAGCTTCACGCAGTCGGCGGGGCGCCCGTCGACCGCGTATCCGCGCATGCGGGCGTTCGGAGCGACCTCCTCCACCATGAGCGGCTTGTGGAAGGTGATGCCGTGGCTCGTCGCGCTCTGGACATCGCTCGGCGCAATGGTGACGACCTCGCCGAGGCTCTGGATCGCCGCATGAAGCGCCTCGATGCCGGGTGCGTGGATGCCGTCGTCGTTGGTGAGGAGGATCTTCATTGGGGCGCGCAGTGTACGGCTCGCGCGGCCACGCGCCCGCGCCACCGCCGCGGCGCGACATCCGTACCATGCCCGCCGTGGAGATCCTTGGGTTCATCCTCGCAGGACTGAGCGCCGCGCTCGTCGTGCTCGCGATCGTCCTCATCGTGCGCATCGCGCGCGCGGACCGCGGGATCCCCCGCGTCCGCGAAGGCGACACGCTGCCGCCCGCCGCGGGGCTCCTCTCGATCGTCATTCCCGCCCACAACGAGGCGCGCGTCATCGAGGAGAGCGTGCGCGGGCTCCGTCGCCAGACGCGGCGCAACTTCGAGGCGATCTATGTCCTCGACCGCTGCACCGACCGCACGGCGGAGCTCCTTCGCGCGGCGGCGGAAGGCGATCCGCGCATCCGCATCGTCGAGAACGGCTCCTGCCCCGACGACTGGGCCGGCAAGTGCAACGCCTGCCGCATCGGCGCGGGGTTCGCGACGGGCGAGTGGCTCCTCTTCACCGACGCAGACTGCCGCTTCCAGCCAGACATGCTCGATGCGATGGTCGCGATCGCAGAGGCGCGCGGCACCGCGCTCCTTTCCGCGGTCGGGCGACTGACCTTCAAGCACGGCTTCGAGCGCGTGCTCCAGCCCGTCGCGGGCGCCGTCCTCTTCCGCATCTTCCCGATCGACAAGGCGAACCGAACCGAACGGCGCTGGCCCTTTGCGAACGGCCAGTTCCTCCTCTTCCGCCGCGAGGCCTACCTCGCCTACGGCGGGCACGAGCTCGTGAAGGACGCGCTCCTCGAGGACCTCGCGTTCGCGTGGCGCATCCACGCCCTCGGCGGGAAGCTCGGCGTCGTCGACGCGTCGCGCAGGATGGAGGTCGCGATGTACGACTCGGCCCGCGCCATGCGCTCAGGCTGGACGCGGATCTTCATCGAGAGCTGCGGCCGCAACCCCGCGCGGCTCGTCTTCGCGGGCATCGAGCTCCTCATCGCCTCGGTGCTCCTGCCGCTCGCGGCGGCGGGCGCGATCGCCGTCGGCGTCGTCGGCGCGTTCCGCGGCATGGAGCACGCGGTCCTGGTCGCCGCAAGCGGCTGCGTCGCGCTCGCATCGGGCTTCGCGCTCGTCGCGCTGCTTCATCAGCGCCAGCGCGCGCCCCTCGCGGGCTCGGTGCTCCATCCTCTTGCGGCCGCGGTCGTCGCCGCATGGCTCTTCGACGGCGCCCGCATGCTCGTCAAGCGCGTGCCCGTCCGCTGGGGCGGACGCGAGTACATCCTCACCCCGCGCTGAGCGATCGGCCGACCGCTACACTCCGCCTCCCCCGTCGGGACACCGATGTACGCGCCGCTCCTCGCCAACCGCTATCTCACCTCGCGCATCATCCCGTTCATCGCGGTGGCGGCGGTGGCGCTCTGCGTCGCGCTCGTGATCATCGTCGTCAGCGTGATGACGGGCTTCCTCGACAAGGTGCGCGACTCGGGCCGCACGCTCATCGGCGATGTCGTCGTGAACTACCCGATCTCGGGCATCCCCTACTACGAGGAGCTCATCGCGGACATCGAGGCGCTCCCCGAGGCCGCGGCCGCGAGCCCCATCGTCGAGACGCTCGGACTCCTCCGCATGCCCTACGGCACCGTCGAGCGGACGGGCGCGGGCGCCGCACAGGCGGGCGGCGAGGTCGTGCGCGGGCGCATCGAGTTCGTCGAGGTCTGGGGAATCGACCCCGCCTCGCTCGACCGCGTGGCGGGCTACTACGAGCGCCTCTACTGGACGAAGCCCTCGCCCGAGGCCGCGGCCAAGATGGCGCCCGACGATCCGCGGCTCGACCCCTACTACCACCGCGACGAGGAAGGCCGCACGCTGCGCTCGCGCCGCGGCGCAGACGGAATCGTGCTCGGGATCGAGGTCTCCGAGTTCAACCACCGCACGAAGGACGGCAGCTACCGCACCATGGCGCGGCGCGAGGACGAGCAGGACCGCGAGTACCTCATGTCGAACCGCACCCTGACGCTCACGCTCCTGCCGATCTCGTCGTCGGCGAAGCTCGGCGAGGAGCAGGCGCGCGAGTTCGATGTCGTCAACGAGTTCCAGAGCGGCGTCTACCAGATCGACTCGCAGCGCATCCTCGCGCCGATCGCGGCCGTGCAGGACATGCTGCAGCTCGGCGAGGCGGAGCTCTCCGACCCGCGCCAGCGCGACGAACTCGGCAGGCCGAAGGTGATCGGCACCTACCCTGCGCGCGCGACGACCATCGTGGTGCGCGCAGCCGACGGCGTGTCGGCCGACCGCCTGCGCGACGCGGTCGACCTCGCCTACCAGCGCTTCGCGGCGCGCGTCGCCGCCGATCCGACGCGCACGCTCATCCCGCCCGAGACGGCGTCGGTCGACACCTGGGAAGGCCGCCTGCGCAACCTCATCGGCCCGGTCGAGAAGGAGCGCGAGCTCATGCGCACGCTCTTCTCGATCGTCTACCTCGTGTGCGCGGCGCTCGTCCTCGCGATCTTCTGGGCGATCGTCCAGGAGAAGACCCGCGACATCGGCATCCTCCGCGCGGTCGGTGCCTCGCGCACCGGCGTCCTGTGGATCTTCCTCCGCTACGGCGTCCTGATCGGCATCGTCGGCTCCGCGCTCGGCGTGCTCCTCGCATGGGGCGTGGTCGCGCGCATCAACGACATCCACGACTTCCTAGGCACGCCCGCGACTCCCGCCGTCCAGGGAATCGCGTGGGTCGCGACCGCGGCCGCCGCAGTCCTCGCGGTCCGAGGCATGCTGCGCAACTCTGCGCTGCAGACCGTGTTCTGGCTCTTCGCGGCCATCGGTCTCGGCGTCCTCGCCACGCTCCTCCACTTCCACAAGGGCATCGTCGTGTGGGATCCGAGCATCTACTACTTCACGCGCATCCCAAGCGAGGTCGACCGCTTCACCGCGCTCACGACCGCGATCGGCGGCGTGGTGTTCAGCGTGATCGGCTCGGCGATCCCAGCCGCGCGCGCGGCAGATACCGATCCAGTGCAGAGCCTCCGCTACGAATGACGCGCGACGCCGCCCATCCCCCGACAACCCCCGGCGCGGACATCCTCCGCGCGGAAGGCGTTCGCAAGACCTACCGCCTCGGGCGCGTGGATGTCCCCGTGCTGCGCGGCGCGACCGTCTCCGTGCGCGAAGGCGAGTGGCTGGCGATCGTCGGCAGCTCGGGCAGCGGCAAGAGCACGCTCCTCCACCTCCTCGGCGGCCTCGACAGGGCCGACGCCGATTCGGGCCCGATCCTCTTCGCGGGCGAAGATCTCCGCCGCTTCGGAGCCGCGCGCGAGAACCGCTACCGCAACCGCGATGTCGGCTTCGTCTTCCAGTTCTACCACCTGCTGCCCGAGCTCACGGTGCTCGAGAACGCGATGCTTCCTTCGCTCGTCGGGCTCTCGCGCCTTCGCTGGATGTCTTCGCGCCGAGCGCTGCGCGACCGCGCCGCCGAGCTCCTTGAGACCTGTGGCCTCAGTCACAGGCTCACCCATCGCCCCGCGGAGCTTTCAGGCGGCGAGCGCCAGCGCGTGGCCATCGCGCGCGCGCTGATCAACCGGCCGCGCGTCCTCCTCGCCGACGAGCCCACGGGAAACCTCGACGCACGCACGGGCCACGGCATCCTCGATCTCCTCGCAGCGCGGCACGCGGAAGGCCTGACGCTCGTCATGGTCACGCACGACGCCAGCGTCGCCGCACGCGCCCAGCGCGAGGTGCGCATCACCGACGGCCAGGTCGAGGCCTGAGCGATCGAGGCCTGAGCGGTCAAGGCTGCGGCAGCTCCCTCCAGCGCAAAGACACGCACGGGTTCCCTTGGACGAGAGTCCGAGGAACGGATGACGCCAGCCGTCGACTCCGACGCGTGGCGTTCCGGGGACTTCGTCCACGGGCACCCGTGGTTGGCGACTCCGACGGTCTGAATCGCGCGACACGACCCGCACGGGTGCCCTTGGACAAAGTCCAAGGAACGGACGACGCCAGCCGTCGACTCCGACGCGTGGCGTTCCGGGGACTTCGTCCA
>WGMP01000043.1 GCA_016124975.1 Phycisphaera sp.
ACGTCGAATCGCGCGGCATCCCGGCTGGCGGCGTCGGCTTCAACTCGCTGTATCGCTGCGGATACAGCTTCGTCTCGCCTCCTTGCCAGCCGGGCGCCGCGCGCTTCTTTGGTCTTCGGGGATCCGTCAGACAGAACCTAGCCAGTCGAAGCGCCATGCGCACGCCGAAACGATCATCACGCGGTCTGACGCTCGTCGAAGTCGTCTTCGCATCGCTCCTCTTCGCCGTCGTCGGCAGCGCGATCCTGGGCTTCCTCGGCGCGACGGCGCAAGGCGGGCAGGCGCGCCGCCGGATCTCGGACCCAGCGCTCGAGTCGGTGCTTGCGCTCCGCCGCTTCAGGACCGCGGCGCCCGAGTTCCGGACCACCCTCGCCGCCGACAACACGCAGGCGCTGCTCTGGCTTCACGACCTCGTTCCGAGCCGCTCGGTCCACACGAGCGAACTCGGCGTCCTGCGGTTCGACGAAGAGGAGCGCGTGCTTCTCCTCGAGTTCCCTTCCTCCGCCGAACTCGCGGGCGACCGCTCGCTCGAACGGGAGTTTCGCGCAAACAGGCCCGACGACATGCTCGACGCGATGGACGCCCTGCGCGACGATGAGATGCTCGTCCGAGTCATCGTGGCGGAGGGAATCGACGAGGTCTTGTTCATGGAGGAGGCGTCGAACCCCGCCGCCATGCGGCTCGAGTTCGTCGTGGAGGGCCAGACGACCGAGCTCTTGCTCGCGCCGCAGCGGCCGCAGGAGCCCTTGCGATGACGCGAGCCGCCACGCCGACTCGAGCATCGGAGCGTCGCGCCACGCGCGCGGCGCGCGCGTTCTCGCTCATGGAGATCCTGGTCGTCACGACCCTGCTCGCGGTCCTCGCCTCGCTCGTCGTGCCGAACCTCGCGGGCGCGACCGCACCGCTTCCGCGCGAGGTCGGGCGGGTGCTCGAGCTCGACCTGCGCCGCGCGCGCATCGAGTCGATCGCGGCCGTGCGCGAGGTGCAGCTTGTGGTCGGCCGCCAGCGAGACCGCTGGTGGCTGCAGCCCTCTGGCGCGATCGACGCGCGTCGCGCGCTGCCCTCCTCCTACCGCATTCTCGGCTCTGGAAACCTGGCGCCGTTCGCCGGCCACCGCCTCGAGGTGGAACTCGACGGCGCCCCGCCGCCTTCCTCGGATTTCATCGTCCTCTCGTTCAACGCCGATGGAGCGCGCGATGCGGCGCCCGTCGAGATCGCGCTTGTCGAGCCCACGAACATCACATCGTCCAGTGACTCCGACGAGCCCGAGCCGCCCGTCGTGGCGATGCGGTGGAGGATCGAGCCGCAGCGCAGCGTGCTCGAGGAGGTTGGGCAAGAGGAGTCGACCGAGGAAGAGTGATGCGGCGTTCGCCGCAAGGGGGAACCATGTCACGACGAATGCTCCAACCTCTCGGCGGTGAACGGGCCATACCTCTCTCGCTGCGCGTCAGGGCGCATCATGCGCTGCTCCACCACTCGCGCGGCATGGCGGTGCTGCTTGCGCTCATGGCCGTCTCCGTATCGCTCATGATCGGGCTCGCGATCTCGTCGGGCCGAGACGCCAACCTCGCCTCGAGCGGGGGCATCGTGACGGCGACGGCCTCGCGCACCGCAAGCGCGGGTGCGCTCGACATCGCAAGCTACATCGTCGAGGTGCATTCGCCCATCATCGCGGGAGACCCCGCGGCGGAGCAGCGGCTTGTCTTCCAGCCCGCGCGCATCGGCTCCTTCACGCTCTCGGCGACCGTGCGCGACGCCAACACGCGCATGGGACCGTCCGAGGAGACCGTGGCGGTCGAGCTCGTCGGTTCGGCGGCCGCCGGACAGGTCACGCAGACCTCCCGCGCCATCGCGCGCGTCGGGTGGGGAGACACCGTCGACCGCGCCGACTTCGACCTCTCCGAGTTCGCGCTCCTCGCATCGACGGGCGGGATCACGATCGACGACCAGTCCGAGGTCTCGGTCTGGCGCGATGCGCCGCTCCATCGTCTCGGGGAGCCGTTCGTCATCGGCACGAGCCTTCGCGACCCTTCCAGAGTGTCGATCGGCTCCGAGTCCAGGGTGCTCGGCCACATGGTGCTCGGACGCGGCAACTTCGCAAACAGCGAGGATCGCCGCAACGCAGAGATCGCGGAGCGGCTCATGCGCATCCCGGCCGACATCACGGTGCCCGCGGCGCCGCGGCAGGGGTTCCCGACCACCGCGGTCGTAGTTCCCGTGGCGAGGCTGTCTCAGGACATCAACGCGAGACTCGGTGAAGGACTCCTCCATGTGCGCACCTCGGTCGGCCCCCCACTTTCCACCCGGCTCGTCGTCGAAGGGCCCGTGCCCGACGGGCTGTGGCGCGTCGTCTGTATCAGCGGCAACCTCACGCTCAACAAGGCGGACTGGTCCTTCGAGACACCGACCATGCTGGTGGTCAGCGGCCACTTCACGGCCATCGATTCGCAGCTCCGCGTCGGGCCGAACGGCGCCCTCGCCATCGTCCCGGGCGGATCGGTGGTGCTCGAGAACTCGACCATCGTGCCCGACGATGGCAACGGCACGACCTCGAACGATCCGAACGGCACCGCAGGCTACGCAGGCTTCGGCGCATCGCGCGTGATGATCTACGCGCAACCGCCGACCGTGGCCTTGCGCAAGGCGAGTGTTGTGAAGGGACAGATCTACGCACCTGCGTCCGCCGTGACCGTGGAGGGCGGAAGCGCGGTCTACGGCCGCATCCTCGGGGCGAACATCACGCTCGCAGGTGGGAACCTCTTCTACGACCCGCAGCTCAATGGCGGCCGCGGATGGCTGAATCCCGAGAGCGGCATCTGGTGGCGGCGCAACGAGGTCGTGCCCGAGACGCGCGCCGTGCGGGTCCTGAACGACGACTCGCTCGCCATCTTCACGCGGACCACGCTCGTCGCGGTCGACCTGCCCGAGACAGGAATCATCGCCACCCTCCACGCCGCGGCGGCGGGCGGTATGGCGCGCACCACGCAGAACCTCGCCGACAGCGGCAAGACGCGCAATGCGGACCTGATGCCTGGATCCCAGCTGTCGGGGGCGCCGAAGGTCTTTCCCAACCGACATGTGGTCCTGAATGGCACGCTGCGCGACTTCCGCGAATGGAGCGAGCCCGACGGTCACCCCGACTTCGACAACCCGGACCTGGTCTCAGGACTGAAGTTCGGGCTCGTCCAGCCAACGCTCTCCCCTGACGGGAAGCCGGTCCTGCGCACAGGAACCGCCCCGATCGCCAGCGCCAACTTCGCGAACGCGGCGCGGCAGCCGATCTGCTGGACGCTCTACGACCCGAGCAAGGGAGACTTCGCGGGGCGCTACGCGCGACTCCACACGCCCTCGATCACGAGCCCCGAGTCCTTCGCGACCTGGTTCAGGGACACGCCGGGCGTGAACATCTCCGAGCCCCTGCGCATCATCATGCGCCGCGTGGTCGACTCGAAGGGCCGGCAGACCTATGTCTACGACTCCAACCAGTCGGACCCGTTCCAGCACGACGGCCCGGGGCCGAGACTCGACGGGTTCTTCCCGCTCGAGAACAGGCTGTTCGGAAACTCCGTGATCAAGCCCGTGATGTGGGGCAGGACGCTCATCGAGCGCGACCGCAACTACCACTTCACGCTGGAGCTCGCGATGGAGTTCGTCTACGACTCGAAGGCAGAGCAGACCTTCACCTTCTTCGCCGACGACGACCTGTGGGCGTTCGTCGATGGAAGGCTCGTGGTTGACCTCGGCGGCATGCATGGCGCGACCTGGCAGATCGTGGAGATGGACCGCCTCGGCCTCGTCGACGGCAAGACCTACCCGATCAAGGTATTCTTCACCGACCGAAGGCGCCCGCAAAGCCACCTGCGCATCGCGACGAACTTCCCGATCGCGAGCCCCCTGCCGCCCGCGCCTCCGACGAACCCGATGTCGGCGCTTGCGGACATCGAGCGGCAGCGCAACGCCGTGCGCACGAACTTCTTCGCGAAGCACTGAGGGCGCACGGGCCGTGCGTGCGCGACGCCTGCCATTCTCGGCACTGCCCGCACGATCGGCACAGGACCTCTTGACGGAAGATCCGCCCGACACGGACACACAATTCCGAAGCCCTTGCGATGCAGGCGCACCCGCTACACCATCGCGCGGATCGCGCCGATGACCCAAAGGACGGGGTGTCACGCGCGAATCGCGCCGTGACGCCCGTGTCGACGGAACGCCCGGGCCTGCACGCGGGCCCACGGAGCATGCGCATGACACGCCCAACCTTGCCAGCCGCCGCCACGCCCCGCGCACGACGCACGCCGCGCAGCGGTCTCCTTCGCCGCGGCCTCACCTTCCTCGAGGTCGTGTTCGCGGCGGCGATCCTCGGAATCGCCGCGCTTGCCGCGCTCGAACTGCTGGCGTCGACCGACAATGCCAGCCTCTTCTCGCGCCGTCAGGCGCTTGCCGCCGTCGAGGCGGAGCGCGCGCTGATGGTGGCGTCCGACGCCGTCAAGGCGGGCGAGAGCATCCCCACCACAGAGGCGCTCTCCGATGCGCTCGGCGGCGAGGCGCTCGCGGACTGCGTGATCGCGGTGACGGCCAACGAGATCGATGTGGATTTCACGATCCCGAGCACCTCGGGAGACCCGGCGGACGATCAGATCGTGACGCTCCGCATCAGCAACCTCGTGGCGACGGTGACGGACGCGGACGGCGACCTTCTCATCCGCATGGAGCGGCCAGTGCCGCTCTCGACCACGCAGGGAGGCGGGGACTGAGATGCGCAGGCCGTTCTCCATCGCCATCGGTGCACGCGCGCGGTCTCGCCGCGCGTTCACGCTGATCGAGGTGATGTTCGCGGTGCTCCTGATGGGCGTCGTCGGCCTCGCCATCTCCGGCTTTCTCAGCGCCTTCGCGGCGGGCACCGACGCGCGCGCCAACATGAACGACCCAGCGATCGAGTCGACGCTCGCGACGCGACGGCTGACGATGCTCGCGCCCGGCTTCTGCTGGGTGCTCCAGTCGAACCCTGGTTCCGCCGCCATCTGGCTCTCCGACACCGTGCCGAGCCGCTCGGTCCATCTCAGCGAGCTCGGGCTCGTCCGCTTCGACGAGACAACGGGCGAGCTCGTCTATGAGTTCGTCGACCCCGCCTTCCTGCGCGAGAGCTACAAGCTGAACGCGGAGCTGCCGCTGAGCTCGACCGACTACATCGCCCTGATGGATGAGCAGCGCAACGAGGACCGTCTGCTGCGCCACATCCTCGCGGAGGGAATCGACGAGGTCGTCATCACGACGAGCGGCGTGCCCGAGGGCCAGGCCAGGATCTCCGTGACGATCGACGGCTTCTCCGCCGCGATCTCGCTGTCGCCGCCGTTCCTTGAGGAACCCCTCCAATGAAAGGAGCTCTTGCCATGAAGCATGTGCAAGCGCGCACTCGTCGGGGAGTCGCCATCGTCCTGGCGCTGCTCGCCGTCGCGGCGGCGACGCTACTCGGCGTCACGGTGGCTGCCACGCGCGACGCCGCCAACAGCTCGAACGACACCGTGGCGCGCAACGCCGCCGCGCGCGCGGCGGCCGCGGGCGGGCTCGACCTCGTCGAGCGGCTCGTCGAGGACACCGCGCTCTTCGTCGGCAACGACCCTGGCGCCGAACCCATTCCGCTTTTCGAGACCGTGAACATCGGCGGCGTGATGCTGCGCGCCGAGATCCGCGACCTCGAGACCGATGGACCCGTCACGGCCGCCACACGAGCGTTCGTCACGGTCACCGAGGCCACGGTCGGGAACATCACGCAGTCGGCGCGGGCGGTGAGCCAGCTGACGCAGGCCGACATCGTGGCGCGGGCGGACCTCGATCTCTCCGAGTTCGCGGTGTTCGCGACGCGGCCGCTCCAGGGCACCCGCATCCGCGCGCTGACGGGGGACGGAGTGCCGAGCACGATCGCCGCGTGGCAGACAGCGCCGGGCACGAGGCTCTCGGAGCCGCTCGTGATCGGAACCCACGACAGGCGCTCCGGCGATGTCGTCGTCGACGCAGGATCGACCGCGCTCGGGCACACGGTCCTCGATGCGGGGGCGTTCGCAGACTCGAACGAGGCGCGCGACACAGACATCGCGAGCGGGGTCACGCGAGTTCCCGTCGACATCCATGTCATTCCCGTCGCCATGCCGCCCACGCCGCAGCAGCCCACGGCGTCCACGGCCGAGGAGTTCCTCAACCAGGTCAGCGGCGACATCGGCAACCCGTCGACCGCGGTCGATGTCTCGATGGGCGCGGGCGAGAAGGCTGTCATCGACACGCTTGACGCCGGCGCGGGATCGTGGCGGCAGCTCGACATCGGCGGGTCGCTCGAGCTCCTCGGAGCATCGATCCGCGTCAGGGTGCCGACGCTCATCGTGGTCCGCAGCGACCTGCAACTTGAGAACGCCTCGATCGAGGTCGATGAGGGCGCCTCGCTCATCATCATGGCGCAGGGAAGCATCGCGGTGGCGCAAAGCTACATCGGTGCGCGAAGGCCCCCTGGCGAGGGTCTCCAGACCGACGGACACGCGGCCTACCCGGTCGGCGGCGCAGGGTCCGTGGCGATTCTCGCGAGTCAGCCCGGCGCTGCCGGGATCACGGACGGCAGCGTCATCAAGGGCCGTCTCTACATGCCGTCGCGCAGCATCATTCTGAGCGAAATCTCCGCGGTGTACGGCAGCGTCGTCGGCGCGACGGTCGAGCTGCTCGGCGCCTCGGTCTTCTACGACCCGGCGCTGCGAAGCGATCGCGGCTGGCTGAATCCGCGCAGCGGGATCTACGCCGCCGATGGAAGCGTGCGGCCCGAGGTCGGCATGATCTCTGCGATGACGGACAGCGCCTTCGCGAGCTTCGCGGAGGCAACGGGGGTCGCGCCCGACCTTCTCGTCGCATCGATGATGCCAAACGCCCTCGCAAGCGGTGCCGGTGGCGAAGGGTCGGAGGACGAGAGCGGCGACGGCGACGGCGACGGCGGCGGTGGTGGTGGCATGGGCAACCCCGTGCCCCCCACAGGGAGCCTCAGCCTCTCGGGCACCCTTCGCGCCATCGCACCCGCCGGCAGCGCGAACGGCCATCCCGACTTCGCCTCGTCACAGATCGGCGTCGCCCACTACATCGGCACCGTCGAGAACACGCTTGGCCCCGACGGCAAGCCCGCATACCGCGGATGGACCGTCGGCGGCAAGTGGCGCACGCTGAAGCAGAACTTTCCCTTCAGAAACTCCGCAGGAAACCACATTCCGCCGCAGCTCTTCCGAGCAGACCTCGGCGACACGACGGGCATCTATCAAAGCAACAACAAGCCCTCCGCGACGAGCGCAGCGACCTTTGCGACCTGGTTCGCAGACGGACCGAGCGTGACGCTCTCGAAGCCCTTCACGCTGACCTTCGCCGCGAACGGGGACGGCGCCTACACGACGGAACTCTCCGTCAGTCCGTGCGGCGAAACCCACTCGACAGGCCTTGAGGGCGTGACTCCCTACTTCACCTACGAAGCGAGCGGCCAGTTCATCTACTACGACCACGACGAGGCGGGCTACGCGCCCCACATGATCGTGGAGGCCGACGACGACCTGTGGATCTTCATCGACGGCAAGCTGGTCTCGGACATCAGCGGCGTCCAGAACCAGGAGGTCGAGCAGTACATCGATCTCACGCGGCTCGGACTCTCGAATGGAGAGAACTACGAGGTCAAGCTGTTCTATGCGTCGCGCAAGGACAACGCCTCGATCCTGAAGATCGCGACGAACATCGTCGGCTCAGACGGGGACGCATCGGGAGAGGGAGACGGCGACACGGCGCTGGCCCGACTGCGCGACGCGCTCGAGGCGGTGCAACAGCGCCTCGAGGACGGCGACTTCGATCCCGCCGATGCAAGGTTCGGAAACATCACGCCCGCGGCACGCCGTAACTTTGGCGCCGTGGCCATGGACCAGGACGCCTGAGCACGAGGCTTGAACGAAACGGCTGAACGGGAAGCAACCGCGAGGCGAAGGGAAACAACACATGCAATCGAGCGATGTGAACGACATGCATGAAGCCCGCAGGGCGCGGAGGCGTCCGAGGGCCCACCCGGGCGACAGAGGCGTGGCGATCGTGATCGCCCTCGTCGCGGTCGGCGCCGCCACGCTCCTCGGGCTCGCACTCGCGTCGCAGCGCGCCCTCGACTCCGACGCGAACGACTCGATCAGCCGCACGGCCGCCGCGCGCGCGGCCGCCGCGGGCGCGCTCGACATCTCGCTCGAGCTTGCGTCGGATGCGTCGCTCTTCGTGCGCAACGCCCCTGGCTCGGAACCCTTGCCGCTCTTCGAGCCCGTCCTGATCGGCGCCAACACCTACGCCGCGCGGATCACGGATCTCAGGGTTCCCGAGGCGGTCTCGGTCGAATCGACTGGCTTCGAGCTCATCGCGTCGGCGAGCGTCGGCGAGGTGCTCCAGTCCGCGCGCGCCCTCGGCAGGCTCCAGCACGCGGACATGGTGTCGCGCATCGACCTCGACCTGTCCGAGTTCGGCATGCTCGCCACAGCGGGTATCGATGGCGCCATCACGCTCGGCGACGACTCGAACCTCTCCGTGTGGGAGACGGCGCCGTTCGCGGCGCTTGCAGAGCCGATCGTGATCGGCTCCACCGCGCGCCACGCGCTTGCCGTCACCCGTGCCTCGACCGCCCGCGCCGAGGGGCATGTCGTCCTGCGCGACGGCCCGTTCGCGGCGGACGCGGCCGAGCGCGCCCAGCAGCTTGCCGACGGCGTCAACACCGTCCCTGCGGACATCCACGCGCCCAGCGTGGTCCTTCCCGCGCGGCCGACGCCCGACCTCATCATTGCGGCGGGAGACAACGCCGCGAACGCGATCACCACGCGCCTCGCGACAGGCGACACCGTGCTTGGAATCCCAGCGGCCGTGGAGCTCTCCGCGGGCTCCACGCTCGTTCTCGACTCCGAGGACCTCGACCCCGACGCGTGGCTCCAGGTCGATTTCGGCGGGAACCTCACCCTCGGCGGCGGCGCTTCGGTCGCCGTGCGCGTGCCCACCATGATCGTCGTGCGCGGCAACCTGGCGATCGACGCGGCGGCGATCGAGGTGTCGGAGGGCGCTTCGCTCGTCGTCCTCGTCGCGGGAGACACGACCGCGACAAACGCGTCCTATGTCGGCCCGCAGCGCGAGTCTGCGACGCTCGACCGCACGCCGTCCGCACCCTACCGAGGCGGCGGCGCGCACGCCGCGCTCGTGATGTCCGCGTCGGACGGGGCCGTGACCTTCGACGGGGGCTCTGTCCTCGTCGGCCGCATCTACGCCCCGACGGCCGCGGTGCGCGTCGAAGGCGACGCCGCCGTCTTCGGGTCGGCCCTCGGCAAGACCGTCGCGCTCGACACGGGCGCCCAGCTCTTCTATGACCCGAGCCTCGACAGCGGACGCGGGTGGCTGAATCCGCAGAGCGGCGTCTGGGCGGCGAACGGCGATCCGACTCCAGCGGTCGCCGAGTTTGCGTCCTTCACGGACGAAGCCCTGCGCGTGCTCTGGGAGTCGTCGCAGCTCGCGGTCGAGCCGTTTGCGGGGCCGATCGTCGTGAACGCGCATGTCGCGATGGCCGGCGGCGTCTACGACGCCGACGCGCATCGTTCCGAAGGCGTCGGCGACACCGACGATGTTCCCTCCGACGCGATCGTGATCCGCGGCGTGATCCGCGACTTCCACGAGGCCGACTCAGTGGGCGGGCACCCCGACTTCGACTCGGAGATGCTGGCCAACAACATGGCACACGGCCTTGTTGGCGCGACGCTGGGCTCGGACGGCAAGCCCGTGCTCGTGAACACGAAGGGCTCGCGGGCGAGCCCCACCTTCCGCGACTCTTCGGGGCGGACGATCGCGCCAAACCTCTACTCCCCCGCCCGCGGCGACATCGCGGGCTCGCTGAGCCCACGCACGCTGCCGTCGATCACGAGCGCGGAGACCTTCGCGCAGTGGTTCAGCGATGTGCCGGGCGTGAATGCGTCGATCCCCGTCTCGCTCGCGCTGCTGCGGCAGCCTGACGGGACCTATCGATTCGACTCGGGCACGCACCCGCGGTACCGCACGACCGGCGGCCTCGACGGGTTCTTCCCGCTCGAGGGCAGGCTCTTCGGGAACTCCGCGCCGAAGGCGAAGAGCGGCGTCCTCAAGGACCGCAACTTCCACTTCACCATGGAGCTCGAGCTCGAGTTCGAGCACCATGCGGCCGCGAACCAGTACTTCCGCTTCCGCGGCGACGACGATGTGTGGGTCTTCATCAACGGCATGCTGGTCATCGACCTCGGTGGAACCCATTCCCCGCAGGAGCAGCGGATCGACCTCAACCGCCTCGGCCTCGCGGACGGCTCGACCTGCACGCTGAAGATGTTCTTCGCGGAGCGGCGCAGGAACGGCTCGAACTGCCTGATCGACACCAACCTCGCCTTCGAGACCGTGCGCGTGCCCGAGGCGACCGATCCGACCATCGCGCTCGAGACCGTGCGCGCGGCGCGCGCCGAGGTGCGCGCAAAGCTCGCGGCAGGCGACTACGAGGAGGGATTCGACCGTTCGCCCGCACAGCGCCCCCACTATCGGCGCGCGTTCGGCGCAGTGCGGCTCGAAGAGTGAGAGGCAGCGCACGGAGCACGCCCGAAGGAAGTCCCCATGATCGATCGACCGACACGCCCATCTCCACCGCCTGCCGCTCCCGCGCGCCGCGGCGCACTGCGGCGGCGCCCGCGACGCGCCTTCACCTTCATCGAAGTGATGCTCGTGGCGGCGATCCTGGCGATCCTCGCCGTGGTCACCATGCCGAACCTCCTGAGCGCGACGACGCCGATGCCAGAGCCCGTCGGCGACGCGATCGAGGCGGACCTGCGCCGCGCGCGCATCGAGTCGATCTCGCGGCTCGAGCCGATGGTCGTCGTCGTCGGCGCCGCGCGCGACCGCTGGTGGATCGCACGCGCCGCGGAGCCAAACGAGCCGCTCGCGGGGGCGATCCGCGTCTTCGGAAGCGGAACGCTTGGGCCATACATCGGACACACCATCGACATCATGGTCGACTCGGAGGTCGCGGAGGCGAACGAGAACGCGACGATCGCGCGGTTCGACCAGTTCGGCTCGCGCGACGCGGGGCAGGTCACGGTCACGCTGCGCAGGTTCGCCCTCGAGAAGGAGGCCACGGTCGCCGCAAACTGGGTGCTCGAGCCGCAACGGACGCGCCTGCGCGCGGGAGACGACGAGCCGTTCGCGCCAGGCAAGTGACGCGACGAAGACGAGCAAACCCGATGCACACCGAGCCCGACCGACCCACCCACGCACCCGAGAAGCCGCGCACGCCGCGGCGCGGGATGGCCATGGTGCTCGCGCTCATCGCGGTCGGCACGGCCGTGGTCCTCGGCGCAGCCCTCGCGGGGCGGCGGGACGACTCGGCCGCCGTCGGAGACACGCTCGTGCGCGCCAGCGCCGCGCGCGCGGCGGCTGCGGGCGGCCTCGATGTCGCCATGGCGATCCTCGCGGAGCCGTCGCTCCTCGGCGGCCAGACCGCGGACGGCAAGACGCGGATGCTCTTCCAGTCGGTCGAGATCGGAGCCGCAAGCTACAGCGCAGAGGTGCTCGACCTCCGCACCGAGCTCCCCGCCACGGCCGACTCCGAGGCGGTCGCCGTGATCTCGCGCGTCGATCTCGGTGACATCAGCCAGTCTGCCCGCGCGGTGGGCCGCCTGATCCGCCCCGACAGACGGCAACGCGCCGATCTCGACCTCTCGGAGTTCGCGATCTTCACGACCGACGGCACCCCGAACGCCATCCGCGTGCACGACAACTCGCGCGTCTCCGTGTGGCCGAAGTCGCCGTACGCCGCGCTGCGCGAGCCGCTCTTCGTGGGCGACCTCTCGAAGTCCGACACGGTCGACACCGATCCCAACAGCGTCATGCAGGGATGGGTGCGCGTGCGCCCCGGCGCCCCTCCGCGCACGAAGGAGGAAAAGGACAGCGAGATCGCAGACAAGCAGCGCAGCGTGCCGGGGTTGATCCACATCCCCGCCCCTCCGCTCCCTTTCAAGCCGACCTATGGGCCGACGCCTCCCCCTCCGCCGAAGGGCAGCATCACGGACACCTATCTCCACGGTGCGCCTCTCACGATGAGCGGCGAGATCGCGGTCGGCCTTCCCGCAGGCGACGGCATCCTCATCGACATCGACGGCACGCTCACGATCGAGGGGGTCCTGCGCATCCTCGAACCGACGGTGCTGATCGTGCGCGGAGATCTGAACGCACTCCCAGGCACGCGCATCGAGGTCGAGGGCGAAGCCACCCTCGCCATCATCGTCTTCGGAACGACGAGCCTCGAGGGCACCTATGTGGGCGACTACCGCGGAGAGGTTCCCCCGCGCGATGGAACGGCCGACTATGGCCGCGGCGCGACCTGCGTACAGCTCTTTGCATCGGGCGCACAGCCCGTCTATGTCGCGAACGACCTCGCGACGAACGCGCCGTCGGTCTTCATGGGCGAGATCTATGCGCCGCTGTCCGGGGTGCAGATCAGGCACAGCGCCGTCTATGGCCGTGTGCTCGGGCTGAAGGTCGGACTCGTCGATGCAGGCATCTTCTACGACCCCGTCCTGAACTCGGGCCGCGGCTGGCTCAACCCCGATGGCGGAATGTGGACCACCACGGACACCGTCAAGGGCGACCTACCGTCGCTCCTCGCGCGCTTCGAGAGCAAGGGCTTCGCCAATGTGGTCGAGTTGATGTCGCTCGATGTCGATCTTCCCCCGATGTTCGCCGTGACAGGCGCGAACGCCGCGACCGCGGACGAGATGGTCCACCCGACGCTTCGGGCCGCCATCAAGGCGCGCAAGGATGCGGTGCGGAGCACGCACCTCGGCGGAGGCTACGCCGCGGAAGTCGTCACAGATCCGAAGGTCATGCTCGACGAGTTCACGGGCAAGGAGCACCTGCGGCCCCAGTGACGGCGCCGTGCGCGTGCGGTCACCGCAGGCCGTACTCCTTCAGCTTCCGATAGAGCGTGCGCTCGCCGATCCCGAGCATCTGCGCGGTGAGCTCTCGGTTGCCCGAGGTCATGGCGAGGGTCTGGCGGATCGCCTCCTTCTCGAGCTTGTCGAGGCCGACGCCCGCGAGGCCCGTGCGGGTCTGCGCGGGCGCGTCGCCCGCGTC
This sequence comes from Phycisphaera sp., assembly GCA_016124975.1. Classification (GTDB taxonomy): domain Bacteria; phylum Planctomycetota; class Phycisphaerae; order Phycisphaerales; family SM1A02; genus QWPT01. The sequence continues at coordinate 13,168 of WGMP01000043.1, forward strand.
GTCGCCCGAGCGGATCTCGTCGGGAATGTCGCGGAGATCGATGCGATCGCCCGTGGCCATGACCACGAGTCGGTGCATCAGCTGGAAGACCTCGCGCACGTTGCCCGGCCAGTCGTAGGCGACGAGCCGCATCATGGCGGGCTGCGTCACGGTCGGGCGCGCGCGGCCGAGCTCGGCGGCGTACTTCCCGACGGCGTGGTTCACGAGGAGCGGCACATCCTCGCGGCGGTCGCGGAGCGGCGGGATGTGGATCTCGGCGCCCTTCAGGCGGAAGTAGAGGTCCTCGCGGAAGCCTCCGTCCGCGGCCATCCTGCGGAGGTCGCGGTTCGTGGCGCTGACGAGGCGCACATCGATCTTCCGCGACTCGTTCGAGCCGAGACGCACGATGTCGCCCGTCTCAAGGACCCGCAGGAGCTTCGGCTGCATCGTGAGCGGCATGTCGCCGATCTCGTCGAGGAAGAGCGTGCCCTTGTCGGCATACTCGAACACGCCCTCGCGGTCCTTGTCGGCGCCCGTGAAGGCGCCGCGCACATGGCCGAAGAGCTGGTCCTCGAGCAGGCTCTCGGCCTGGCCCGCCGCGTTGAAGGTGACATAGCGGCGTGAGGCGCGCTTCGACAGCTTGTGGATGGCGCTCGCGACGAGCTCCTTGCCCGTGCCCGACTCGCCCGTCACGAGGACGGGCAGCGTGCTCGGCGCAAGCTGCTTCACGAGCTGCACCACCGTGCGCATCGCGGGGCTCTCTCCGAGGATTCCCTCGAAGCCGTACGCAGAGTCGACCTGCCCCTTCAGCGACTCGTTCTGGCTGCGGAGCATCACCGTCTCGGCCGCGCGGTGGACGAGGTTCCGCAGGACGACGAGGTCGACGGGCTTCTCGATGAAGTCGTAGGCGCCGCCCTGGAGCGCGCGCTTCGCGGTGGGGATGTCGCCGTGCGCGGTGACCATGATGGTCTCCGCATGGGGCTGCTCGCCGCGCGCGAGCGCAAGCACCTCGAGGCCCGCGGTCTCGGTCTCCATCACGAGGTCGGTGACGATGACATCGAAGTGGCCGTGCCTGATCTCGTCGCGCGCGGCCTCGAGCGAATGCACCGTGGTGCACACATGGCCAGGCTTGCGCAGCGCCTCGGCCATCGCCTCGGCGTGGTCGCGCTCGTCGTCCACGATCAACACCTGCGCCCGAACCTGTGACTCGCTCATGCCTGTGCTCCTCGCGACCGCGCGCGATCGATCCCGCGCCGCTCCTCACTCCTTCGCTGACGGCTCCACAACGACCTCAAGCGGGTAGACCGCCCGCACCCCGCGCGGCGGCGCCCACGGGGCATCCTCGGGCACGGGGTTCACCACGCCGAAGCCGCTGAAGCCCGATGCGAAGCTGACTCCGCCGCCGACCCTGTTCGGATACATCGCGACGATCGGCCCGTCGAGCCGCACGCGGCACTCTGCGACCGCCTCCATGCGCACGGGGTCGTAGCTGATGACATCGATGCCGTGGTCATGCGCGACCCACACGCGGCCATCCGCCGCGACGAGCCAGTTCACCCGCCCGCCAAGCGACGGAATGTGCGACTGCGAACGGTCGCCCATCCGCAGCGTCACCGACGCGAGGTCCGACTCGACCCGCGCGGAGCCCCACGATGTCTCGACGAGCGCAAGCGGCCTGTCGGGCGACGCGATCGGCGCCTCCACGAGCTCCGCCTCCTCGCCGATCAGGTAGAGCCAGGTGCCCTCCCTGCTTGCGCCGAGGATCCGCCTGCGGTCGCTCGCGGCGACCTCGATGCGGCCGGGAAGGCGCTTGGTCCAGTAGAAGGTGTCGCCTGGACGGTCGCCTTCGGGCAGATACCGATAGAGCGCGCGGCCGAAGGTGCCCGCGATCGCGAAGCGGTTGCGCTGCACCTTGGCGATGTCGCGCGCGCCCTTCACGGGCACCGAGATCGGGTCGCCGAAGACGATCTCGCTCGCGCCCGTCGCGGGGCTCACGCCCGGCACGAGCTTCCAGGTCGCGACCTCGAAGTCATTGACCGCGAAGAAGCGGTCGTCGAAGAAGCGGATCGAGTGCACCTTGCCGCGCAGCGCGCTCGACGATCGTTCGCGGAAGTCCTCGTCCATCAGGCCGATCTGCGCGCCTTCCGAGGCCTGCAGGATGAAGCCGAAGCCGCCGCCCGCCTCCTTCGGCAGCGCAATGAGCGAACTGGCGGCGCCGATGTAGGCGCCGTCCGCCACGCGCACGATGCGTCGGCCGACGCAGGCCACGGGACCGCCCTTCGCTGGCACCACGCGGCCCGCGGTGCGGCCCTCGAGGAGCCGCGCGGGCTGGACGGGCGGCACTGGACGGCCCTTCGCGTCGAACGAGGTCCCCTCGGGCGCAGCCTCCGCGAGCCGCACCACGCCGCCCTCGCCCGAGACGAAGACCTCGCCTTCGATCACTGAGACGGCCCGCGGCAGGATGCCGAGTTCGGGCCGACCCCAGCGGCGCACCAGCTTCGGGTCGCGCACGACGGAGAGGTCGAGCTCGAGCACGAAGTCGTTCTCGAGCACGGCGTAGACGAGGTCTGGCGTCAGCGCGAAATCGCTGACGACGCCCGTCGTGCCGCGGGGCGCAAGCTCGATGTCGATGAGCTCGCTTCCGCTCTGCGCGTCCATCAGGATGAGGCGGTTCTCGAACGACTGAAACCAGACGCCGCCGTCGATCGTGCTCTGGCGGTGCGTGCCGCCGAAGGACTTGGTCACGCGCATCACCTGGCGCTTTGGCGGGAGCTTCAGCTCGTCCTCGTCGACCACGGGCGTCCCCGGCGGATCGGTGTTGCATCCGAGCGCCACGAAGGCGGCGAGCCCCGCCACAGTCGCGAGGGTGCGTCCGAATCGGCGCAGGGAAGTCTTCGGTCGGCCGAGCATGGTGGGCTGTAGAGTATCCGCCCCGAGGGCGCACGGCGCGTCCGCGGTGTCGTCGAGGTGAACGAGAAGGACGGCCGTGGCGCCGCCTGGAAAGAGGAGCGCGTCGATGGAAGGACACCCTGGTCACGCCGCGGCGAACGCGGGCGCCGAAGCCCCCCGCTCGGAACGCTTCGACAAGCTGCTGGCGCTCCTCGCGGCCGAACCCGACGACGGCTTCGTCCTCTACGGACTCGCGCAGGAATGCCAGAAGCTCGGCCGACTGAACGACGCCATCGGCTACTACGACCGCACGGCGGCGGCGGATCCGAAGCAGTGCTACGCGTTCTTCCACAAGGCGAAGGCGCTCGAGGCGCTTGGCAGGTCGGGCGATGCGATCGCGACGCTGCGGCAGGGCCTCGCGCAGGCGCGGGCGGTCCGCGACAACAAGGCCGCGAGCGAGATCGAAGGCTACCTCGACGAGATGGAGGACGGACGATGATGCGTGTTGCGACGAAATCAGCGGGGACGCGCGCGACGCGGCCCGTGGTGAAGACGGCGACGAAGAAGACCGCGAAGAAGACCGCGAAGAAGACCGCGAGGAAGGCCACGAAGAAGGCCGCAGAGAAGGCCACGAGGAAAGCCACGAAGAAGGCCACAAAGACGGGCAACAGCGCGATACCGACGCGGGCGCAGGGCTCGCCGAAGGACTCGACGCGGCAGCCCGCCGCGCAGGTCACGCGCGTCGACGAGATCCGCCTCTCGAAGGACGGCGCGCGTTGGACGCTCGTCCTCTCGAACGGCGCGCGCACGCCCGTCGACGCAGCCGCCGCGCAGTCGGCGGGCGTCCGAATCGGCGCACGATGGACGAACGCCGTGGCGCTGCGCGTCACGCACGCGGCCGAGGAGCAGCGGCTCATCACGCGCGCGATGGGGCTTCTTGCAAAGGGCTTCGCAAGCGACCGCGCGTCGCTCCTCGAGGCCCTCGGAGGCGACGCGGCCGCCGCGCGCGCCGTGCGGTCTCTCGCGGAGACGGGCTGGATCCGCTGACAGGCGGCGGACTGCGCACGCCGATAGGATGCGCTCCACGGAAGCCCACATGCCTGACGGCGAGCAACGCAACCCTTCGCACTCCCCCGCGCCTTCGCCGACTGATGGCCTGCCCGTCGGATATCCGTTCCGCCCCACGGACGAGGTCTCGCCGCGCGGCCTTCGGCATCTGATCGGAGGCGCTCCCGAGGATGCGCAGGCGAGGCCGGCCGATGCGCGCGTCCTCCTTGTCGATGTCCGCACGCCACCCGAGCGGGAGATCTGCGCGATCAAAGGTTCGCGGCTCTATCCGCTCCAATCGCTCGAAGCGCGCCTCGACGAGCTGAAGGCGGAACTTGACGACGACCTCTCGCGACCGATCGTGGTTTACTGCCACCACGGCCGCCGCAGCCTGACAGCGACCTACATCCTGCGCGCGGCGGGCTTCTCCGATGTGCGCAGCCTCGCGGGCGGCATCGACCTCTGGTCCCGCGACATCGACCCGTCCGTCCCGACCTACTGAGCGACCGCGCGAACTTCCGACACGAGACCCTGCGCATGCTCTGGCAACGGCTCATCACAGGCCCGCTTCTCATCGCGACCATCCTCGGCCTCGTATGGCTCGACGGGCGTCTCGAGGAGGCGGCCGTCGCGCGCGGGCTACCGCCGGGCCTTGTCCTGCTCGGCCTCTCGGCGCTGCTCTCGCTCGCGATCGCGCGCGAGGTGGCGCGCTTCCTCCGCTCGGCGGGGCTCCCCGCAAGCACGGGGTCGTGCATTCTCGCGGCGCTGCTCGGGCTCGCGGGCACGGTCGGCGCCGCGCTCGTGAAGGAGCCGATCACCGCCGCGGGCATGGTGGCGACCGCGGCGGTCCTCATGCTCATCATCGCGCTCCTGCGCATGGCGCGCGGACGCGAGCCGCAGGGTTCGCTCATGCTCGCGGGAGGCACGCTCCTCGCAGGGGTCTATGGCGGCGTCCTCCTCGGCTTCTGGATGCTCGTGCGTCTCGAGCACTCCGCGTGGCTCCTCGTGGCGGCGATCCTCACGACGAAGGCGTGCGACACGGGCGCCTACTTCACGGGCATGGCGATCGGCCGCCACAAGATGATTCCGTGGCTCTCGCCGAAGAAGTCCTGGGAAGGGCTCGTGGGCGGCGTCGTCACGGCGACCGTCGTCGGCGCGGCGTTCGCCCACTTCTCAACCGAGCTCCCGAACGCGGCCGACCATGTGCCGATCTGGGTCGGCGCCGTCGGAGGGGCGTTGGTCGCGCTCATCGGGCAGGCGGGCGACCTCGCGGAGAGCGCGTTCAAGCGCGACGCTGGGCTCAAGGACTCGGGCCGCATGATTCCCGGGATGGGCGGAGTCCTCGATGTCCTCGACAGCCCGCTCCTCACGGGGCCTGTCGTCTACTGGCTCCTGCGGGCCGTTTCGACGGCCTGAGCCAAGGAACGCTCCCCCGCCGACGCGCGCAAAGATCGGCGGAATGCAGGAGAAACCGAGCGGCGATTCCTGCTAGCATCGTCCGCTCACCATGGCGCTCCTCGACAACCTTCTGACACTGCATCGGGTCGACAGTCAGGTTCGCGCGCTCCGCTCGCGCGTTTCCTCTGCCGAGACATACTTCAAGGCCCAGGAGCGGCAGCTCGCCCTCCTCGCGAGGCAGAAGACGGAGCTTGAGACCCAGCTCAAGCAGCTGCAGGCGAGCGTGCACGCGCTCGAGGTCGAGCAGTCAACCGCGAACGAGCGCGTCGACCGGCTCCGCGCCGACCTCAACACCTCGACGAACGACCGCCAGTACAAGGCGATCCTCAATGAGATGAAGGTTCTCGAGGGGCAGCGCGACGAGATCGTCAAGCGCGCCGTCGAGGAGATGCAGCGCGTCGACGAGACCAAGAAGCGGCTCGAGACGCACGAGGCGACGATCGTCGAGCGGCAGAAGGTCCGCGAGGTCGCGAAGGGCAAGTTCGACGAGTGCATGAAGGATGTCGGCGACCGCCTCGCCGAGCTCGAGGCCGAACGCGCGCGCGCAGCGGATCTCGTTCCCGACCGCGAGCGGAAGCTCTTCGACCGCGTCGCCGACGAGACCGAGGGCGAGGCGATGGCGGAGATCACGATCGTGAGCCTCCGTCACCGTGAGTTCGCCTGCGGCGCGTGCAACATCGAGGTCCCGTTTGAGACCTACGCGCGGCTCTCGTCGAACTCGAACGAGGCGATCCAGTGCAAGGCCTGCACGCGCATCCTCTTCCTCGCGGAGGCGAACCGCCCCGCCGACCCGAAGGCCGCCAAGGGCACGAAGGCCTCGGAAGAGGACCGCGAGAAGGCCGCGCTCGCCCGCGACAAGGCGAAGTTCGAGAAGACGAAGAAGCTCTGATCGCGCGCGACGCGCACGGTCGCGGGTTCCCCACGCGAGTCTCGGCGGCCGACAGGGTCAGCCGTCGACTCCGAGGGTTGTCGTTCCGGGGACTTCGTCCCCGGGCACCCGTGGCTGGCGACTCCGACGATCTGAATCGTGCGACACAAAATCTGGGGTGCCCGTGGACTTCAGTCCGCGGAACGGGTGGTGTCAGCCATTGACTCCGACGGTTTGCGTTCCGCATGCTGAAGCATGCGGGCACCCCTGGTGAGCGACTCCGGCGGGTGTCATCCACGCCAAAGGAAGCCGCCGCAGCGGCGACCGCTCAAACCACGGGTGCCCGTGGACTTCAGTCCGCGGAACGGATGGTGTCAG
>WGMP01000044.1 GCA_016124975.1 Phycisphaera sp.
CGGCTCGCTCTGGTGCTACGGCCGCGTGGCGGCCTTTGACGCGTGTTTGGGCGCTCGCCGCTGCGGCGGCTCGCTCTGGTGCTACGGCCGCGTGGCGGCCTTTGACGCGTGTTTGGGCGCTCGCCGCTGCGGCGGCTCGCTTTGGTGCTACGGAGAGCCGGGGTGCCCGCATGCTTCAGCATGCGGAACGGATGGCGTGAGCCGTCGACTCCAACGCTTCTGGTTCCGTGGAATCCGTCCACGGAGACCTGTGACCACGGAGACCTGTGACCACGGAGACCTGTGACCTTGGCTCTGATGCCGAGGGCCGTCGGGCGCGGCACTATTCCTCCGCGACGACCCGCACCTTCACGCGGCGGATGCGCGTCGGCATGCGCGCCACGAGGTCGCGCTCGAGCCCGTCCCGCAGCACGCGCGAAACTTCGTACGACGCGCTTGAACTCGTCACCGTGAGGGTCAGCGTGCCCTGCGCCAGTCCCGCGATCGACGCGCCTCCGCGCACGCGCGCGGGCGCCAGCTCGTTCCACACCTCGATCACATCGCCGAGCGCGCGCTGGCGATCGGCGAAGAGTCGCTCGAGCCCCGCCAGCGGGCGCTCGATCGAGACATCGCGTTCGCGGATGGCACGATAGACGCGCGTCCGGTCGATCCACGCCAGGCGTGCGTCGACAGGCGCCGTGCCTGCGGACCGATTGCCACCGCGTGGCTGTCGGCCGTCGCTCGCGTCGTCTCCCGTGCCTGCGCGTCTTTCCATGCGTCCGATCGTACCCGATCGCGCCAAGCCGCTGCGCGTCCAGGGAGGCTCGGGTAACCTCCCCGCATGTCGGCGATCAGGATCGAACGACTCGTCAAGAGATTCGGCGACACCGCGGCGGTGGCCGATGTCAACCTCGAGATTCCCTCGGGGAGCCTGTTCTTTCTCCTCGGCCCATCGGGCTGCGGCAAGACCACGCTTCTGCGAATGATCGCGGGCTTCACCGAGCCGACCTCGGGAAGCATCTACTTCGGCGACCGCGATGTCGCGCGGGTGCCTGCGAACGCGCGCAACACGGGCATGGTCTTCCAGAACTACGCGCTCTGGCCGCACATGACCGTCTTCGAGAACGTCGCGTTCGGCCTCGAGGTGCGGAAGCTCGGCAAGCCCCAGATCCGTGAGCGCGTGGCGCGTGCGCTCGAGCTCGTGCGCATGGGCGAGTACGCCGCGCGCAAGCCGAGCGAGCTTTCGGGCGGGCAGCAGCAGCGGGTGGCGCTGGCGCGCGCCGTGGTCTTCGAGCCGAGCGTGCTCCTCCTCGACGAGCCGCTCTCGAACCTCGACGCCAAGCTTCGCCTCGAGATGCGCCAGGAGATCCGCCGCATCGTCGACACGCTGAAGATCACGACCGTCTATGTGACGCACGACCAGGACGAGGCCCTCTCGCTCGCCGATGGCATGGCGGTGCTCAAGTCGGGCCATGTGATCCAGGTCGGTTCGCCGCGCGAGATGTACCGCAGGCCGCACAACCGCTTCGTCGCGGACTTCCTCGGCGACACCAACTTTCTTCCCGCCGTGCTCGTGCGCGGCGACGCTCGCGAGGCCGTCTATCGCACGGCCGCGGGCGAGCTCTCGTCGATCGCCGCGCCGTTCCCCAAGGCGACCGAGCTTTCGCTCTCGCTGCGGCCCGAGGCGCTGCGCATCGTGGCGGGCGAGCGCGGCGCCGCGCGGAACCGCTTCGAAGGCACGGTGCGGTCGGGCGTCTATCTCGGCGGCGTCGCGCAGCACGAGGTCGTGCTCGACGCGCAGGCGGGCGCCACGCAGCCCGTGCTGCGCGTGTCGGAGCTGAACCCGAAGTCGCCGATCGCCCCTGGCCAGCGCGTCAGCGTCGAGATCGACCCAGACGACGTCGTGCCGCTTGCGAGCTGAGCATGAGCGACACGGCGCGCGGACTCCTTCTCGTCGTCTCGGGCCCCTCGGGCGTGGGCAAGACCACGATCGTGCACGAGGTGATCCGAAGGCTCGGCGGCGAGTTCAGCGTGAGCGCCACCACGCGCGCCCGCACCGAGCGCGAACGCGATGGCGTCGACTACCACTTCGTCGACGAGCCGACCTTTCAGCGGTGGATCGACGAAGGCCGCTTCCTCGAGTACGCGCAGGTCTTCGGCCGCTCGTGGTACGGCACGCTGCGATCGCAGGTCGAGCATGCGCTGTCCCTCGGCAAGCTCATCGTGCTCGACATCGACGTGCAGGGCGCCCGCGATGTGAAGGAGCGCATGCCCGAGGCGTTCAGCGTGTTCGTGCTGCCGCCGAGCGAGGAGGTGCTGCTGAAGCGTCTCCGTGGCCGCGGCCGCGAGGACGACGACGCCATCGCGCGGCGCTTCGCGGAGGCGAAGACCGAGATCGACTTTGCGCGCCGATCGGGCGTCTACGACGCGTTCATCGTCAACGACGACCTCGAGATCGCGATCGACGAGCTGTGCGACCTCGTCCGCGCGCGTGTTTGAGCGCTCGCAACTGACCCGCGGTGCGGCTGCGCCGCGTCCGCAGGTCTTTGCTCGCTCTGGCGCGACGGCCGCATGCGCGGCCTCTGACGCGTGTTTGAGCGCTCGCAACTGACCCGCGGTGCGGCTGCGCCGCGTCCGCAGGTCTTTGCCCGCGTCGGCGCGACGGGCGCCGCTCAGAACCGCGGCGCGATGCCCGCCTTCATGCGCGACACGAAGGCCTCGACGAGCCGCGCGAAGACGGTCTCGGGGTCGTGTCGCGCGTCGATCGCGAGATAGCGCGCGGGATCCGCGCGGCACTGCTCGAGGTATCCCTGCCGCACGCGCTCGTGGAACGCGTCGCTCTTGAGCTCCATGCGGTCGGGCGCCGAGTTCGCGCGCCCCGCGGCCATGCGCTTCCAGGCCGTCTCAACATCGACATCGAAGATCACGATCTCGTCGGGCCACAGCTCGCCGACCGCGACGCGCGCCACATCCATGATCTCCGCCTGCTTCAGCCCGCCCGCGGTGCCCTGGTACGCAAGCGTGGAGCTCACGAAGCGGTCCGCGAGCACCAGGTGCCCCTCGGCGAGCGCGGGGCGGATGCGCTCCTCGAGCAGCTGCGCGCGGCTCGCCATGTAGAGCAGCATCTCGCAGCGCACGTTCATCGCCTTGTTGCGGGGGTCGAGCAGGATCGCGCGGATCTGTTCGCCGATCGGAGTTCCGCCGGGCTCGCGAACCTCGGTCACGCGCACGCCCTGCGCGGCGGCCCAACCTGCGAATCGGCGGAACTGCGTGCTCTTCCCCGATCCGTCCGGCCCGTCGAACACGACGAATCGGCCCGACAGGAAGGCGCGCATCGCCTCGGTCGGGGTCTCTGGGGGAACGGTGTCCTCTGGAGGCGTCATCGTGGCCACCGTAGCATCTCGCGCGTCGCCGTCCACCCCGTGCGTCTTCAGCGGGCATCGGGTTCACTATCATCACGCGCCATGCGCATCGAGCTCCGTGGTCCAGGGCGACGACGGCTCGGACGCGTCGAGCTCGACGAGCAGGCGCGCCCGGCCCGCGTCTCCGTTCCAGGGTCGGAGCACGACTTCTTCCCGCAATGGGACGCGGCGTTCGACGACGCGGGCAGCCTCCGCAAGTGCGTGGCGTGCGGATGCGAGCATCTCTATCGGCGCAGGAACCTGCCGCAGGTCACTCCCGTCATCGCGGTGCTCGCCTTCTCGGGCGCCATGGTGTCGATCCTCGGCTATGCGGCGCACGCCGCAGCGACGGCGCTCCTCGTGGTGCTCCTGGTGGCGGACCTTCTCATCATCACGCTCGCGGTGCGGCAGCTCGTCTGCTATCGCTGCGGCGCCACGCACGAAGGCGTGCGCATCGCGCGATACCATCGGCCGTGGGACCGTACGATGGCGGAGAGGGTCGCCCGCGAGGAGCGCGAGGCGGACGGCGGCGCAGCGACCGCGCAGCCCTCCCCGGCGGAGCCTCCGCGCGAAACGCGCGAGGCGAACTGAGCGAGCGAGCCCCGAAGCATGCACCCGACGCGCGACGCAGCCTCTAGCGCCCAGACGCCCACGCGGGGGAGGCTCGTCCTCCTTGGCGGCGGCGGCCACGCGGCGGTCGTCGCGGAGAGCGCGCGCAGCGCGGGCTTCACCATCGTCGGAGTCGCGGGTGCCGACGCGCCTCCCCCCGACGCGCCCTTCGCGGGCGTGCCCTGGCTCGGCGATCCAGACGGGGCGGCATCGTCCGCCATCGAGTCGCTCGTGTTGGGCGGCGCGAAGCTTCACGCCGCAGCGGGCGACGCCGCCGTGCGCTCCCGCTGGGTCGCCCGCTTCGGACGCGCGGCTTTCGCAACCGTGGTCGACCCCAGCGCCATCGTCTCCCCCAGCGCGCAGATCGAGGCGGGCGCGTTCATCGGGCCGCTGTCCGCCGTGAACGCACGGGCGCGCGTCGGCGTCGCTGCGATCGTCAACACGCGCGCGGTGGTCGAGCACGACTGCGCGGTCTGTGACTTCGCGCATGTCTCGCCGGGTGCGGTGCTGTGCGGCGCCGTGACGCTCGGAGAAGGCGCCCAGGTCGGGGCAGGGGCTGTGGTGCTTCCGCGCCAATCGGTCGGCGCACGCTCGATCGTCGGCGCGGGGGCGGTGCTGGTCGAGTCGATCGGCGCATCGGTCGTGGCGGTCGGTGTGCCCGCGCGCGTGCGCGGGTGACTGCGTCTCCGCCACGCCCTCGGCCGCAACTCGACCCGGGCCTCAGACGGCGCCCGTCGCCCACACCACGACATGTGCGCCGAGCACGAGGAGCGACATCGCCACGAGCGCAGCGCCCGTCGCAAGCGCCGCATCGCGCGGGTGAAGGCGCAGCACGGGAACCGCAAGGAGCCCCGCGATCAGGGGAAGACCGACCACATGCAGCGTCTGCTTCACGAAGCGGATCTCGACGGGCACGAGCCACACGAGCGCCGCGAGCGCGACGATCGCAGCGCACTTTGCGGCGAGGGCCGCGGTGTCTCCGAGCGGCCGCTGCCGCACGAACGCAAGCGTGCCGACGCCGAGGAGCGCCGCCATCGTCGCGAGTGGCAGGAACACCGCCGTCTGCGCGAGTCCCGCAAGGCGCTCTCCGATCCCGAGCTCGGGGAATCCCCCGTCTGGGTCTGGAAGACTGAGCTGCGGAGCACCTGCAAGCCAGCTGATGACAAGCAGCGCGAAGGCGACTCCAGCCACGACAACCCACGGTGTCGGCGCGGTCGGGCGGGAGATCGGGGGCGGCAGCGAGTCGCCGTCGTCGTCGCCGACATCCTCCACATCATCTTCCACCTCGCCCTCCGCCTCGCCCTCGTCCTCACGCGCACCTGACAACGCCTTCTCGCCCACCCTCCCGCCCGTTGCACCCGCTCCTGGCAACCGCCCACGCGAGGGTCGCGCCGCCTCCTCCTCCTCGAGGATTCGGTACGGACCCTTCCCGTCGTCGTCCGCAGCGCCCGAGCCGCCGCCCGTGTTCCGTTCGTTCGTCATGCGCCGTGCCCTCGTGCGATTGACAGCACTCTATCCGTGCCTGTAGTGTCCCACCCCAACTCTTCCCTGGAGAAAGTCTCATGATCCACCGCCCGATCTTTGCCTCGCTCGTGGCCGCCGTGCTCGCGTGCAGCGTCACCATCGCGCATGCGGATGAAATCCGCCTTGTCGGCGGCGATGTCCTCCGTGGCAACATCGTCTCGGAGAGCGAAACGGCCGTCACCATCGACCACGCCGCGCTCGGCCGCATCGAGGTTTCGCGCGAGCGGATCGAGTCGGTCGTGAAGAGCGCCCCCGCGGCCGCAGCGCAGGAGTCGACCCCCGCAGGCGAGGCCGCCGTCGCGCAGCCCACCGCGGAGTCCACCGTCCCCGTGGCGGTCCTCCCCGCGCCCGCGCCGCCGCCGCCCGCTGTTCCCGACGGATCGTGGAAGTTCTCGCTCTCTCTCGGTTTCACGGGCTCTGAGAACGAATCGCAGTCGAACTGGGACTTCCGCGCCGCGGCCAGCGCCAAGCGCGAAACCGTGGACGACCGCACCACGCTGAGCGCGGAGTACTACTTCAAGACGGCCAACAGCGAGAACACCGACAACAACCTCCTCCTCGTTGGTCTTCAGGAGTTCCTCTTCAAGGACTCGAAGTGGGAGGCCTTCGTTCAGGGCACCTACCAGTACGACGAGTTCCAGTCGTGGGAGCAGCGCGCCGGCATCTATGCAGGTCCTGGATACAGGCTCTTCGAGGGCGAGCCGCTCTCGCTCCGGCTCCGCGCAGGTGCTGGTGCCAGCTACGAGTTCGAGGACAGCGAGTGGACGCCCGAGCTTCTCTTCGGCGATGAACTCGTGTGGAAGATCGACGACCGCTCGAAGCTCGTGCAGGGCCTCGACCTCTATCCCGACCTCAACGAGATTGGCGAGTTCCGTCTCATCGTGCGCCTCGATTACGAGATCGCGCTCTCGCCCTCGGGCGACCTGAAGGGCACCGCGGGCATCCGCAACGAGTACGACTCGTTCATCCCGCCCACGGGCGACAACTCGAACGACCTCAAGGTCTACGCGGGCATCAAGGTCGACTTCTGAACGCGCGGCGGAGTCACGCGAAGGCGGGCGAATCACGGAGACATCCCTCCGTTTCCCCGCTAGACTATGGCGTCCATTTGGCTTTCCTGCCAAGGCATGGACTGCCGTAAGCGCGGCATGGGTCCCGTCAGCGGCGGGCCTCGGCCGTGCGGTCCCCGCCAGTGGCGCCCTCCGTCCGAACCAAGCGCCTTCCAGTCACCTCTCCCGCCGCGCGTCTTCCGCGTTGCCCTGCATCGCCGCCAAGGAGTTCGTTTGCACGACGCCCCCTCCAACCAGCCCTCGCTGGTCCTCGACACCTCGATCCTGACCGAACTCGACATCGCGTCGCCGTCCGACGCGCCTGCCCCCGCGCGCAGGCTCGCCCCCCCCGTCGACCAAGCCGCCGAGATCGCCGAGCGCGCCGCCCAGAAGGCGCCGCTCTACCTGCGCCTGACCACGATGGCCGCTGTGATTCTGCCGCCGATCGCGGTCGTGGGCGCCATGGTGCTCGCCTGGGGCGGCCTCTTCACCTGGGTCGACCTCGCGCTCTTCGTCTCGATGTACATCGTGACGGGCCTCGGCATCACCATCGGCTACCACCGCCTCTACACCCACAAGTCGTTCGTGGCCCGCGGGCCCGTGGCCGCGCTCTTCGCGATCTTCGGCGGCATGGCAGGTCAAGGCCCCGTGATCTGGTGGGCGGCCACGCATCGGAGCCATCACCAGCACTCGGACCACGAGCATGATCCGCATTCGCCCCACGCGGGCCGCGCGCCCGGCGTCGTCGGCTTCGTCAAGGGCTTCCTCCACGCGCACATGGGCTGGCTCTTCGCCGATCTCCGCGCCGACATGAAGCGCTATGTCCCCGATCTCCTCGCCGACAAGACGACCGTGCGCATCAACAGCCTCTTCCCCCTGTGGGTGGCGCTCGGATTCGCGATCCCCGCGGTGATCGGCGGCCTGGTCACCATGACCTGGACGGGCGCCTTCCTCGGCTTCCTCTGGGGCGGCATCGTCCGCCTCTGCGCGCTGCACCATGTCACCTGGAGCATCAACAGCGTGTGCCACATCTGGGGCAAGCAGGAGTACGCATCGGGCGACCAGAGCCGCAACAACGCGATCATGGGCATCCTTGCCTTCGGCGAAGGCTGGCACAACAACCACCACGCCTTCCCCGCGAGCGCCCGCCACGGCCTCAAGTGGTGGCAGTTCGACTCGAGCTGGGTGATCATCCGCACCCTCGAGAAGCTCGGCCTCGCCAAGAAAGTCCGCCTTCCGAGCGCAGACCGCCTCGCCGCGCGCAAGATCGACTGACGCCGCGCGGAAGATCGATTGACGCCGCGCAGGTCTGCGGCAACCCGACACGAACATCCGCCGGCGCCCGCAAGGGCGCCGGTGGCCTTTTTGCCCTGCAGCGGATCAGTTCAGCCGAAATCCGCGCACGCCTTCACTGCGCGATCAACAGCTTCGCCGCCGCGAGGTAGAGCGGGATGCCGACCACGATGTTGAAGGGGAAGGTCACCGCGAGCGCGAGGCCGATGTAGATCGAGGGCTCCGACTTCGGGATCGCGATGCGCACCGCGGCGGGGACGGCGATGTAGCTTGCGCTTGCCGCAAGCACCGCAAGCAGCGTCGCGTCGCCGACCGAGAGGCCGCAGAGCTTCGCAAGGACGAGCGCGATCGCCGCGCCGACGGGCGGGAACACGAGTCCGAACACGACGAGCGACCAGCCGCGCTCGATGAAGCCGCGGAAGCGGCGCGCCGCGAGGATGCCGAGGTCGAGCAGGAAGAAGACGAGGACGCCGTTGAAGAGGTCCTTGCACAGCGGCTTGAACGCCTCGAAGCCCTGTTCGCGGGTGATGAGGCCGATCACGAGGCTTCCGAGGAGGAGAAGCACGGGCCCGTTGAGGAACGCCTCGTGGAGGAGATGGCCCCAGCCCATCGGCTGCTTGGAGGCGTCGCTGCCTGCGGCGGCCTCCGCGCGCTCGGCCTTGCGCAGAAGGATGATGCTGACCACGATCGCCGGCGACTCCATGAGCGCCATCACCGCGACCATGTGTCCGCCGTACGGCACTCCCGCCGCGTCGAGCATGCTCGAGGCGGTGAGGAAGGTGACCGCGCTGACGGAGCCGTAGCACGCCGCCGCCGCCGCGGCGTTGTGGATGCCGAGCTTCCTTCGCAGCAGCGCGAACACAGCGAACGGCATGGCGGACGAGAGCGCGATGCCGAGCGCCGTCGCGACCACCGCGTCCTGCGTCACGCCGCTCTGCGCGATCTTGACGCCGCCCGTGAAACCGATCGCCCACAGGAGGTAGAGCGACATCAGCTTGGTGACCGCGCGCGGCACGCGCAGGTTCGACTTCACGAACGCAGCCACGGCCCCGAGCACGAAGAAGAGGACGGGCGGGCTGATCGAGATCGACGAGAGATCCATCGCGGGCGAGAAGATAGCCGAATGGGCGGTTTCGCCGCGGGTGCTTCCCGCGCCGCGAGTGCTGCCCGCGCCGCGAGTGCTGCCCGCGCCGCGAGTGCTGCACGCGCCGCGAGTGCTGCACGCGCCGTCACCGACGCCGTGCGCGTCCCCGGCCCGCCGCCGCCGCCAGCACCGCGAGTGCAGCCGCGCCCGGCGCAGGAACGGCCTCTGTGATCACGCGCATCTGGACCATGCGGTTTGGCCAGGTCGCAGAGCCGTACGCCCAGAGGTTGAGCGAGATCGTGTTCGCGACGACGGTGTACTGGCTCGGCCCGAGCGCCGCGCTGTGGCTTCGCAGCGGATCGCCCGTCGGATAGATCGTGCCGAGGCTTCCAAGCGACGCGTCCGTGATGTCGAGGAAGACGCCTTCGTAGATCACGGCAACGATGTTGCTCGTGAACCAGATGGTGCCGCTTGGGTTTCCGAAGTTCGCCAGTGGATCGACATGGATGAAGTGCGAGTCGAAGGTGCCGTTGATCGAGATCGGCCCGTTCGCCGCAGGTCCGCCGAAGCTTCCTGCGCCGACGGTGTTCACGAGGAGGTTGGGAAGCGTGACGCCCGTCTGCTCCGTCCAGCAGAAGGCGAACGGATTTGCAGGGAGCGACCCGAGCACCGCCGAAGTCGGTGGCGCGATCTGCTGGAACGCGCCTGAGGTCGCGGAGATGGCCGCACCTGCATGCGATGCGATGAGAAGCGCGCAGATGGCGAGCGAGCGAGACGGAGTGACGGCGTGCGAGAGCATGGACATGGCGTGTTCCTTTCGAGTGAGGCGTCTGGCGGCGTGGGTTTCCATCGAAGCATCGCGCGATGTGCGGCGATCTGCTCCGGAGGGCGATGCGTGGTACGCATCCGTATGAAGTCCGCGCCGCGAGCGCGAATCTCTCAGCGAGCCTCGCTCACATGCGCGATCGCCGCGTGCGCGCCGGGTTCAGAGGCACGCGTGCGCGGCCGTGCGTCCACGAATGCGAGCGCCCCGCGGATGAGTCCGCGGGGCGCTCGAAAGGGAAGGGGAGAGAAATCGGAGAAGGGAGAGAGTCGAGCGATGGTGCGCGCTCAGCGCCTGCGCGCGCGGCGCCCTGCGAGGCCCGCGAGCCCGAGCAGCGCTGCGGCGCCAGGCCCCGGCACGGAGTCGGTGAGCACGCGCAGCTCGGCCATCTTGTTCGGCCACGCCGCGCTGCTGTTTGCCCACAGGGTGAAGGTGAGCACATTTCCCGCGACGGTGTACGAGCTCGTGCCGAGCACGCTCGAGTGGCTGCGGAACGGGTCGCCCGTCGGGTAGATCGTGCCCGGCGCGCCGAGCGGCCCATCGCTGATGTCGAGCAGGTTGTTCTCATAGATCACGGCGACGATGTTGTTCGAGAAGGTCACCGAGCCCTGCACCACCGCGACGCCCGTCGACGCATCGAAGTGAATCATGTGCGAGTCGACGAGGCCTGCGTAGACGGTCGGGCCGAACGAGCCACCCGTGAATGTGCCGTTTCCAAGCGTGTTCACGAGGACCGCGGTCGAGGAGACGCCACTGGCCTCGTTCCACGCGAAGGCGGGCGGGCCTGGGAGCGCGCCGTAGACCGCGCTCGTCGGTGCAGCGATCTGCACGACCTGCCCCGAGGTCGAGAGGATCGCGGCCTGCGCTGCGACGGGCGCGAGGAGCGCTGCGGCGAGCGCGGCGGCGGAGCGGGCGAGCGGACGGGCACGGGACGGAGTGACAGCGGTCGGCATGGCGTTCATGGCGAGGTCCTTTCTTGAAGGCTGATGGAATGGCGGCGAGGAGTTGCCGTCGCGGTTCGCGCGAATCACGCGGTTGCGACGAAAGGACTCCGCGCATGGCGGAGCGACCTCTCAGCGCATGCTGAAAATTCGCGCAGCGGCGCCGTGCGGCCCTGCGGGACGGCGAAAAGGCGACAGCGGCCTCGGGCGGGTGCGCCCAAGGCCGCTGTCAAGCAGGGACGGGCTGTCACCCGTCGAGGTGGTGTGTCTGTCTCAGGCGCGGCGACGACGCGCGCCCGCGAGGCCCGCGAGGCCGAGCAGCGCGACCGCGCCCGGGGTCGGAACCAACTGCGTGGCGAGGTTCGTCGTGTCGAACGACTGCTGCGACGCATAGCCGAACGAGGTGAGGAAGTTGAAGTTCGCGGCCGACGGATCGGTGCCGTAGCTCGTGGTCATCCCGCTCATCGGGTGAAACCAGGTGCCGAGCTGCGCACCGAAGGCGAGGCCCGTCCAGTCGTCGCCCGCTGGGTTTGGGTAGAGCGGCGCGTGGGTCTGGATCGCGGTCGCGTCGATCTCGAAGACGAAGCGGCGGCTCGTGCCGTTGTCGGTCGCCGAGAGCTGGATGATCGACGCGGCGTCGGCCGAATCGAGCGAGCTCCAGATGCGGTCAGGAGTCTGGACGCCCGCGGCGGGGGAGCCGTCGGTCCAGCTGCTCGCGTTGTTGAGACCGTTGTAGTTGTAGATCGTGGCGGTCGGTGTGATCGAGTTGTTCGCCGTCAGCGTCTTGGCGTCGAAGTAGATCATCGCGAGCTCACCCGCGTGGCCCTTCGGGTTCGCGCCGGGAGAGAGGACGAGCCAGAAGCCGTTCACCTGGGTGCCCGAGGTGAACTCCCACTTGAAGCGCTGGCTCGTCGGGGCGTACTCGGCGACGATCGTCGAGTACCACTGGTTGCTCGGCTGATTGCGGGTGTAGCGGTAGAACAGTTCCGCGTTGGCGCTCGAGGCGGCGGTGGCGGCGAGCACTGCGGAGATGGCGAGGGTACGAAGCATCGACAGGAAATCCTTCCGAAACGGAATGGGAGGAGGCTTGAAGGGAGGCGGGAGAGGGAACGGGGATCAGCGGCGGCGACGCACGCCTGCGAGGCCCGCGAGGCCGAGCAGCGCGATCGAGCCAGGCGCAGGAATCCACTGCGTGGGCAGGTTCGTCATGTCGCTGAAGGTCCAGCTCGTGAAGTTGAAGCTCGTGAGCCAGTTGTAGTCCGCCGAGCTCGGGTCGGTGCCGTAGGTGGCGTTCAGGCCGATCACGGGGTGGAACCAGTGGCCGATGAGCGAGCCGAACGCGACGCCCGTCCAAGGCTCGCCGTTCACATCGGGGTAGAGCGGCGTGTGGTTCTGGATGACGCTCGCATCCATCTCCACGACGAAGCGGCGGTAGGTGCCGTGGTCGGTCGCAGAGAGCTGGATGATGCTGCTGGTGGTGGCGGGGTTGAGCGAGCTCCAGATGCGGTCAGGCGCCTGCGTGCCCGCCGCGGGCGAGCCGTCCCACCAGCTGCTGGTGAACGAGCTGTTGTTGTTCCCGGGGATGCCGTTGTAGGCGTAGGCCGTGAGCTTCGGCGTGATGGTCGAGTTCGCGGTGAGGGCGGACGCGTCGAGGAAGAGCGCCGCGAACTCGCCCGCGTCGCCGCGCGGCTGAGGGCCGGGCGACACCGAGGTCCAGAAGCCGTTCACATTGGTGCCCGCGCCGAACTCCCACTTGAAGCGGTTGTTGTCGGGGTCGAACTCCGCGATGACGGAGTTGTTGGGGGCGGTGCCCCAGGTCCAGCGCCAGAAGCCTGCGTCGGCGGCGGACGCAATGACCGAGGCGGCCGCGGCCGCGGTGGACAGGATCGCAATCGAACGATGCATCGATTCTTCTCTCCAGATTGCCCACGGGAACCGTGGGGTCGCGGGCCCAAGAGCCGCGCGAGCGGGTGTCGATCGCTTCACCGACGGCCACGCGCCGATCGAGTGAATGCGACGCAGCCGAGAGCGCAAACCCCTCCCCATTCGAGTCATCAATTCACAGCACATTCGATGAATCGCGAGATATAGGACTACCTCAAGCGACTGTGAATGCGGCACTTACGCAGAGCAGGGCCTCAAGCCGAGCTTCTCGGACAAGAGCAGCGTCCTCAGTACCCCATATAAGGTACTTGCCCCACTGTTCAGTACTCAGGTCGCTCGTAGAGGTCGCTTCCGCACTCTGGGCAGCGGCCCGTCAAGATCGAGCCGCGGGCGTCGTATCCGCAGTTCGGGCAGTGGCAGCGATCGATTCGGCTCTGCCTGATCACGGAGCGCCCGCGGCGGAAGAGGCGCCACCCGAAGCGGATCGGGGCGAGCCCGATCGCGACGGCGAGGTTGATGAAGATCCACCACGCCCCGATCGAGAAGATCCAGCCGCCGACATGGATGCGGCGGTCGGTCGTGCGCCGCGAGAGGCCGTCGGCGTCGGCGAGCGCGTTGGCCGCGGCCGCGATCTCGGCCCTCCGCGGCTCGCGCACCCCTGGCAAGAGCGTGATCTCGAGCGTCGTCGGTGCCACGAGCTCGAGCGTGGGAAAGGGCCAGCCGTGCAGCGTCCGCTCCTCGATGACAAGCACCTGCCCCAAGGTGAACGCACCCGCGATGGGGCGCTTGAGATCCTCCTCCTCGACGCGCGCCACGCGCACGCCTGGCTCGCCGCCGCGCTCGAAGGCGGCCATCGCCGCGAGCGGCAGGCTGCGTGTACGGGTGAATCCATCCTCAAGCGCCGCGACGATGAAGGGCGCCGCGATCGCGCCCAGGATGAAGCTCACATGCTGGATGCGGTCGAAGGCGTCGCGCTTCGTGCGCCGCGAGTTGCGGTCGATCTCGCGCAGCTTCGAGCGCAGGGCGCGGAAAGGTCGCAGAAGCTGGTCAACAGGCGCCGGCACGGGGCTTACCCTTTCGCGGGCCGTGCGCCGCGCGACGACCAGAACGCACGCAGCATGGAGGCGAATTCGTCGCCCGAGGCAAGCGCCAGGCTTGCGTTGCGCGCGCGCGCCATCGCGTCGAGGTCGCGCGCGGGCGCCGCGCCGAGCGAGCCCGCACCACGCTCCTCGATCGCGCGCATCCAGCGCTTCGTCTCGCGCATGGCGGTCGGGCCCTTCGTCAGCAGCCGCTCGATGAGCGCTGCGGTCGTCGATGCGAGCGCGTCCGCGCGCGGCGCGCAGTGGGTGGCGAGACCGAGCTCGACCGCGCGTGCACCGTCGACGAGCTCGTTCGCAACGAGGAACGCGCGCGTCGCGCCCTCCGTGCGCGAGAGCAGCGTGGGAACGCTGATGGCGGGAGAGATGCCGATGCGGTGCGTCGGATAGCCAAGCTGCGCGTCGGGCGCGACCACGACGAAGTCGCACGCCGTGAGGATCGCGCAGCCGCCCGCGAGCGCCGCGCCCTGCACTTCGGCGACGACGGGCGCGTCGATCGCGCGCAGCCGCGCGACCGCCTCGCTGAGGAGCGTGAGCAGCGACTCGACGCGGCGCGGATCCTCCGCGCAGCCATCGAGGTCGAACCCCGCGCAGAACGCGCCGCCTTCGCCGCGCAGATGGACGAGATCGACGCCCTCCGTCCCCGACGCGCGCCCGACGGCGTCGATGAACGCGCGAAGGGCGGGTTCATCGAGCGCGTTCCGCCGCGCCGGGTCGCGGAACCCGATCGTCGCCACGCGTCCCGCGATCGAGAGCGCGGGCAGTCGGTCGGTCGATGCTGGCGCGGTTCGGTTCTGCATGCTCGGCAAAGTGGCGGGTCGGTTCGCGGGTTCAGGGAACGGCGTCAACCGCGCGTCCGCGTACCCAAGCGGGGCATCCCGTGCCGCAATTGTGGCAAATCGCGCGGGCGGCGGAACCGCCCGTGTGGGGCTTCGTAAAGAACTGCGCCCCGATCAAGGGGGCTGCGGGGTGTCTCGGTGCGCGAACCGACTCACCCGACCAGTTCTTCGCGACGCTCGAACAACTTGCGGTTGGTTCCGAGTTCCCGCCCTTTGGCCACCATCGGGGGAACCCGGCGGTAAGGAGCACGCTGCGCGGCCCCCGCGCGGCACCTCGAGACGACTGGCGCCTGCCTTTGCTGCCCGCTTGCGGGATGTGCGGAAGGCGGCGACAGGAGGGCTCCGACGCGCCTCCTCTGCGTCACCGCCGGGTTCCTTTGTTTTTGATTCGGTTCATGCGCCGCGCCATGCGCCGCGCCATGACGCCGCGCCGATCCATCCCCCTCGGGCGAACCTGTCTTGCGATGCTTGTGCAACGCGCGGGCGCGTCGGCTTCAAGCGCTCGGCGGTTCCTGCTGCGCGACGCGCGCTCGACCCCTCGGTCGGCCGCTGCCCGGGTCCTTCGCCGTGAAGCGAACCCACGCAGCCTTGTCGAAGGTGAAGAGCTGTCCCGCGCGGTGTGGCACGCCACGCTCGAAGATTGGCAGCGCCTTCACGGGGCCCTGCGAGATGATCTCCTGGAACTGGCGGCGGAAGTTGCCGCGGTCGAGCGGAGCGCCAAGGAGGTGCTCATAGAACTCGCGCAGCGCGGAGAGCGGGAACGGGTCTGGGAGAAGTCCGACGAAGAGCGGAACCTCGGGAGCGTGCTGCGCCCCGGGCGTCGCTGCGCTTGCAGCGGGTCCGTCGGTGAGGACCGACTCATACGGGCTGCGGCCGTCGAAACCGTCCGTCTTTCGGAAGAGGACATGCCTCGGCAGAAGACGGCGCGTCACTGCGTCGGCGAGCGTCGCGTCAAGGAACGCGTCGAATGCGCAGGCCACCAGCGCGCGGGTCGCCGCGTCGAGCTTGCCCTCGGCACCGAGCTTCGCGATCGGAAGGAAGGTTTCCTCTGCCTCGACCGACTCGACCGAGCCCGCCGTCTGGAGGACGGGCCTCGCGATCGCCCATGACACGATGTGGATGACCGATGGCGAACCCGCGGTGCCCGTGCGCAGCGCGCGCACACCTGCGTGGGCGATGCGAACGATGTCCCGCGCGGGCACCGCGCGCGACGCCGCGAGCTGCGCGGCCATGTCGAGTCCGAGGCCATCGACGGATGCGTTCGGAAGAGCGGTCGGCACGGCGCGGATGACGGCACCGTCGGCACCGCGTGCGATCGGAAGCCCGACAGAGAGCTCGCCGCGCACGACGCGGAACACCACGGCGGCAACGCGTACCTCGAAGCGCGCAGGCGCCGCGACGGTGGGTTCGTTGAGGTGCGTCGCCTGCTCCATGGGCGCGGATCATACGGCCTTTTCGCGCCTCTCGGCTATTCTCCCCCCGTGGCCGCGCCTCCTCCCTCCGCATCGATCACGCCCGAAGCGCAGGGCGCCCGCCCGTCGCGTCGGATCTTCCTTGTCCGACACGGCGAGACCGAATGGAGCCTTGACGGCAGGCACACCTCCCGCAGCGATCTTCCGCTCAGCGCGGAGGGCGAGCGTCGCGCGGTGCAGCTGGCAGAGGTCTTCCGCGAGCATCCGTTCGCGCTTGTCCTCACGAGCCCGATGGGCCGCGCCGTGCGAACCTGCGAACTGGCGGGACTCCTCTCGCGCGCGCAGATCAGCCCCGACCTCCGAGAGTGGGACTACGGCGAGTACGAGGGCCGAACCACCCCCGACATCAGGTCCGCGCGCCCCGACTGGAACCTCTTCCACGACGGTGCTCCGGGCGGCGAGAGCGCCGAGGATGTCGGTGCACGCGTGCGCCGCGTCATCGACAGGCTTGCGGCGGTCGACGGCGACGCGGCCGTGTTTGGCCACGGACACTCGCTGCGCGTGCTCGCTGCGCTCTGGACGGGCCTCGCCCCCGAGGACGCCGAGCGCTTCGCCCTCGAGACGGGCACCATCTCGATCCTCGGCTACGAGCGCGAGACGCGCGTGATCAGGATGTGGAACGCCCGTGCGTAAGTTGAGCATTTGAGCGCCGGCCCTGCCGCGGGCGCACCCCGACTCCCCGCCGCCGCGACTTTTCGGACGGGCCCGGGTGCGGCGCTGCGCCGAGAACGGGCGGATTTGGCGGCTCCTGGCCCTGCCGCGGGGGCTATCCCGGGGCGTTCCGACAAACCTCCGCGAGTTTTTCCCGTACTTCCCGCGTGAACCCTCGGGCACGGCAACAATACCTGCCTCGGTGGATTCGATAGTTCAGGAAGACGGAAACAGACGGGAAGGCAGGGTCTTTGCCATGCTGCTTCGCGACTACACGCTCGCTCACGCCCACACCAAGGTGCGCGGAATCTTCTGCCTCGAGACCGATTGGTCGACGCAGGTGCGCAAGTCGCCCAGCGTCGAGCCGATGCTCGAGCTTCTGAAGAGTTCGCCGCTGGCGATCCCGTTCATCCACCGCAATGTCGTCACGCTCGACGCGCTCGAGTACTACACCAAGAAGTGGGCGCAGCGGAGCCACTCGCACTATCCGATCCTCTATCTCGCGTTTCACGGCATCGAGGGCGAAGTCCAGTTCGGCGACCTCCGCCGCCGCGAGGCGCGCGTGTCGCTCGACCATCTCGAGGAGTCGCTGCGCGGCAAGTGCGCGGGCCGCGTGATCCACTTCGGCAGCTGCCAGACGCTCGGCGTGAGCCAGCGGCGGCTGCACCGCTTCATCGAGGAGACGGGCGCGCTCGCCGTGAGCGGATACGAGAAGGACATCGACTGGGTGCGCTCGGCGGCGCTCGACTTCTCGCTGTTCGCGAGCATCCAGCAGAACACGATGACTGTCTCCGGCATGCGCGCCGTTCGGCGCCGCGTGCTCCTGCGCCACGGCCGCGAGGTGCGCTCGCTGAAGCTGCGCATCGCGCTGCGGTGCGACTGAGTCTGAGCGGTCGCGGCTGCGGCCGCTCCCTCTGGTGCTTGCGAGCAGGTTTGCAGGCTGTGGCTGCTGCTGACGCGACCGCTCAGGTCACGATGCCCGCGAACTGGAGTCCGCGCAACGGATGATGTCAGCCGTCGACTCCGACGCGTGTCGTTCCGCATGCTGAAGCATGCGGGCACCCCTGGCTTGGGGACTCCGACGCGTGTCATCCACGCCAGAGGAAGCCGCCGCAGCGGCGACCGCTCAAACCACGGGTGCCCGTGGACTTCAGTCCGCGGAACGGATGGTGTCAGCCTTCGACTCCGACGGTTGGCGTTCAGCAGACTGAAGTCTGCTGGCACGCTTGGCTGGGGACTCCGACGCGCGTCACCCACGCCAGAGGAAGCCGCCGCAGCGGCGCCCGCTCAAACTCAGTACGCCTTCGCGAACACCGCGCGCCGCGTCGTCGGCTTGCCCGTGAAGATGCAGGATCCTGGCTCGTCCGCGCCCTCGAGCGGGATGCAGCGGCAGGTCACCGCGAACTTCGCCTTGAGCTCGTCCTCGACCTTGCGGTCGGGCGCATAGTGGACGAGCGCGAACCCGCCCTGCGCGGCCGCCGCGCCATCCTCTTCTTGCTTTGCGCCGAAGAACGCCTCGAACTCCGCGCGCGAGTCGATGCGCTTCGTGTTGTGCTCGCGGTGCGCCTTCGCACGCGCGAACAAGGTCGACTGCATGTCCTCGAGGATCTGCGTGACCGTTGCCACGAACTCGTCGCGCTTCACCGCGACCTTGTCCTTGTGCGCGCGATCGCGGCGCGCCATGAACACGCTGTCCTCCGCCATGTCGCGCGGTCCGACCTCGACGCGCAGCGGGATGCCCTTCTTGATCCACTGCCACGCCTTGTCGCCGCCGCGGATGTCGCGGTTGTCGACCTCGACATCGACCGTGCGCCCCGCGTACGGGATCTTGCGCAGGTCGGCCGCGAGCCTGTTGCAGTAGTCGAGCACCGCCTGCGCGGTCTCGGGCTTGTGCGTCACGGGAATGATCACGACATGCGACGGCGCGAGCCGCGGCGGCAGCACCATGCCGTCGTCGTCGGCGTGCGTCATGATCATGCCGCCGATCAAGCGCGTCGACACGCCCCACGAGGTCGTCCACGCGTGCGAGATCTTGCCCTCTGCGTCGCTGAACTTGATGTCGCTTGCGTGCGCGAAGTTCTGCCCGAGGAAGTGCGAGGTGCCAGCCTGCAGCGCCTTGCGGTCCTG
The DNA here is from genome assembly GCA_016124975.1 of Phycisphaera sp. Taxonomy (GTDB): domain Bacteria; phylum Planctomycetota; class Phycisphaerae; order Phycisphaerales; family SM1A02; genus QWPT01. The sequence goes on from WGMP01000044.1 coordinate 18,774, forward strand.
CATGAGCGCCTCGATGCAGTAGGTGTTCACGGCGCCCGGGAAGCGCTCGCCCTCGGTCTTCTCGCCCTTGATGACGGGCATCGCCATCCAGTTCTCCGCGAAGTCGGCGTAGACCTCGAGCATCTTCAGCGTCTCCTCCATCGCCTCGTCGCGCGTCGCGTGCGCGGTGTGGCCTTCCTGCCAGAGGAACTCGGCCGTGCGCAGGAAGAGGCGCGTGCGCATCTCCCAGCGCACCACGTTCGCCCACTGGTTGATGAGGAGCGGAAGGTCGCGGTAGCTCTCGACCCACTTCGCGAAGCTCGCGCCGATGATCGTCTCCGAGGTCGGGCGCACGACGAGCGGCTCCTGCAGCTCGCCGTCGGGAACCAGGCCCTGCTTGCCGTCGGCCTTCGTGCCCGGCTTCAGGCGGTGGTGCGTGACCACCGCGCACTCCTTCGCGAAGCCCTCGACATGCTCGGCCTCCTTCTCGAAGTAGGAGAGCGGGATGAAGAGCGGGAAGTACGCGTTCTTGTGCCCCGTGTCCTTGAACATCTTGTCGAGCGAGCGCTGGATGTTCTCCCAAAGCGCATAGCCCCACGGCTTGATGACCATGCAGCCGCGCACGTCGCTCGTCTCGGCAAGTTCCGCCGCGCGCACCACCTGCTGGTACCACTCGGGGTAGTTCTCCGCGCGCGTCGGGCTGATGGCGGAGGCGGGGGCGTTTCCTGCGGGCTTCTGCTGCGAGGGCTGCTTCTGGTTCGACATGGGTGGCTTCTCTGCGATGGCTGCGAGGCCCGAGAAGGTAGCACGAAGGGAATTCCGCGGCCGCGCGCGTCGTTTCGCGCGGCGGCGCGATACAGTCGACACCGATGGCGAACGAACACGCAGCGCGAGACGAGATGGCGGGGCGCCCTGACGCGGGCGCGGTCGTCCTGTCGGAACTGCGCGGCGCCGCGGAGCGCGCGCTTGCGGCGCTCGGCGACCTCGACGGCCCCGTGGCCCGGCGCGAGGGCGTCCGCACCGCGCGGCGCGAGCTGAAGGCCGTGCGCGCGCTCGCGCCCCTCTGCCGAGGCCGAAGCGCGGGCGAGCCCGCCGAGACCGCCGTCGACGGCATCCTCGAGTTCAGCGCGAAGGCCAACCAGCTCCTCGGACCCGTGCGCGACCGCGATGCGCTCGCGCGGTCGATCCAGCGCATCACCGAGCGCTTCGCCGACGCGGAGTCGCGCCGCGTGGCGCGCACCGTGCTCCTCGCGACGCTCGTCTTCGCGGAGGCAGACCGCCGCGACGACGCCCAGTTCGCGACCGCCGCGATCGAGCGTGCGCGCCGCGCCATCCGCCAGGCGAACGATGTGCTCGCCGCGTGGCGGCCCCGCGGAGGCTTCGACCGCGAGGGCGCGACGCGCATCGTGGCGGCCGCCTTCTCGGAGTGCCGCGTCGAGCTTTCGGAGGCGCTCGAGACGGCGGACCTCCTGCGTCTCCACGAGTGCCGCAAGCGCGCGTCGTTTCTCGCGCTCGCGCTGCGCCCGTTCGGAGACGGCGTTCCCGCGCGCGCCCGCCGCCTGCGCAGCCGCGCGCGTCGCCTCGCGGCCGCGCTCGGCGAGGACCGCGACTTCGCGCTCCTCGATGTCGAGATGCGCATGGCCCGCGCGCGCCTCGCGGGCTCGCCGCTCGTCTCCGCGATCGACGACGCGCTCCGCCTCGCGCGCCTCGAGGCGACCGCACGCATGGAGGACGCCGCGCGCGACTTTCTGCGCCTCGGCTCGCGCGACATGCTGCGCGCGCTCGACGAACTCTTCGATTCGTGACGCAGCGCATCGGCGCCGCCCAGATCGGCGCACGCGGCATCGACGACGCGCTACGCTGCGCGCGTGCAGCGCTTTCGCCCCGTCATCGGAATCTGCGGCGGCATCGGCAGCGGCAAGAGCGCCGTGTCGGCCGCGCTGCGGGAACTCGGCTGCGAGGTCTGCCACTCCGACGAGGTGGCGCGCGCCGTCCTTGAACGCGCCGACGTGCGCGCCGCCGTCGTGGCGCGCGCGGGTGCGCACCTCGCGCGCCCCGATGGTTCGATCGACCGCGCGGCCCTCGGCAAGGCGATCTTCACGGACGCCGCGCTCCGCGCCGACATCGAGAAGCTCATGCACCCGCGCATCGAGGCCGAACGACGCGCCCAGTTCGCGCGCGCGCCGCTCTCGACGCGCGCCTTCATCATCGACGCGCCGCTCCTCCTCGAGGTCGGCCTCGACCGCGAGTGCGACGCCGTGATCTTCGTGGATGCGCCGCACGAGCTTCGCGTGCAGCGCGTGACGGGCACGCGGGGCTGGGACGCAGCCGAGCTCGAGCGCCGCGAGCGGGCGCAGATCCCCCTCGGCGAGAAGCGCGCCCGAAGCACGGATGTCGTGGTGAACGACTGCGAGCCCGAGGAGCTTGGCCGACGGGTCGGGGCGGTGCTCGGCGCGATCATCGCGAGAGGTCCCGCGCGGCGCGCTCCTTCGTCCGAGGGGCCGAGGACCGAGCCGACTTGACCAATCGTGCGGAACCCGTCAAGATTCCCCTCGTCGCACCAGCGACGGAATCACGCGCGCGACGCGTCGCGCGCTTCGGTTCGATGCCTGACAAACCGCGGAACGCCGCGGTGCCCGCATCGGCCGAGCGAGCCCAAGCATGGAACGAAGGGGCCCCGAGGCTCTTTCCAACCGTTCCGCGGCTCTGACGCGAAACCCCTCACAGCGTTTGTGAAGCGTGATGTGTGAACCGTGCACCAAGCGTGCAAATGCAGGTCGACTTGCGCGGCTGATCCGCGCGGAGTCGAATCGATCCAGGAGCATTTCGAGATGAGCCAGAAGCAAGGTCGTCGTCGTCGTCGTGGCAAGGGTGGTGGTGGAGAGGGCGGCGGCGGTGGTGGTGGAGGGGGTGGTGGCGGCGGCGGTGGTCCGCGGCAGCCCTACATCCCGAGCCCGCAGCTCTCAGCAGGCCAGATTCCGACCGACGAGCAGCTCGCCGCAGAACTCGCCGAGATCGAGAAGGAGCTCGAGGGCAAGTATGAGATCGCCAAGAAGGACGACCTCAACCTCGCAAAGCTCCAGAAGATGCCGCTCGACCAGCTCAACAAGCTGGCGAAGCAGAACGGCGTCGAGGACCTTCAGCAGCCGAAGCAGAAGCTCGTCTTCGAGATCCTGAAGGCGCGCGCCCAGAAGGCTGGCCTGATGATCGCCGAGGGCACGCTCGAGATCACGCCCGACGGCTACGGGTTCCTGCGCAGCGCAGACTATTCCTACACGCCGAGCGCCGACGACATCTATGTGTCGCCCACGCAGATCCGCCACTTCGGCCTGCGCCGCGGCCATGTGGTGAAGGGGCTCGTGCGTCCGCCAAAGGACCAGGAGGTCTACTTCGCGCTCCTGCGCGTCGAGAGCGTGAACGGCCGCGACCCCGCGGTGCTCCACGACCTTCCGACCTTCGAGAACCTCACGCCGCTCCACCCGAACAAGCGCATCCATCTCGAGATGGTGGGCTCGGGCAAGGTCGAGACGCGCGTCATCGACATGGTCACGCCGCTCGGCTTCGGCCAGCGCGCGCTCATCGTGGCGCCGCCGCGCACAGGCAAGACGGTCATCCTGCAGCAGATCACGAACGCGATCGCGACGAACCACAAGGATGTCCATGTGATCGTCCTCCTCGTCGACGAGCGTCCCGAGGAAGTCACCGATTTCCGCCGCAACACGCCGCCGCATGTCGAGGTCGTCGCCAGCACCTTCGACGAAGAGGCGATCCGCCACATCCAGGTCGCCGAGATGGTGATGGAGAAGGCGCGCCGCATGGTCGAGTTCGGCGAGCATGTCGTGATCCTGCTCGACTCGATCACGCGTCTCGCGCGCGGCTACAACAACGCCATGCCGAACTCGGGCAAGATCGGCTCGGGCGGCGTCGACAACGCTGCGCTCATCAAGCCGAAGAAGTTCTTCGGTTCGGCCCGCAACATCGAGAACGGCGGCTCGCTCACCATCCTCGGCACCGCGCTCGTCGACACGGGCTCGCGCGCAGACGAAGTGATCTTCGAGGAGTTCAAGGGCACGGGCAACGCCGAACTGCACCTCGACCGCAAGCTCGTGGAGAAGCGCGTCTATCCCGCGATCAACATCGGCGCCTCGGGCACCCGCCGCGAGGAGCTGCTGCTTGACCCGAAGGAGCACGAGCTCATCGTCCGCCTGCGCAAGGTCGTCAGCGACATGAACGTCGTCGACGCGATGGAGCTCCTCAGGACGCGCGTCTCGAAGACGAAGTCGAACGCGGAGTTCCTGATGACGATGGCGATGGGATGACGGGCTGATGAGGCGATCGGGGCGCCGAAGCCCCCCGCGCTGCCCGCATGGGGCGTTGTTCGCGCGGGTCCGCGGCGTGTCCACTTGTCCAAACGCCTTCCCGTCGATGGCGGGGGGCTGTTTCGCACCGTGTCCGTAGGTACGATTGAGCCCTCGGCCGGATCGTTCCGCGCCCGAGGCCCTCTCGCGAGAATTGGATCGACCCGAGCATGCCCAAGCGAACCAGACACCGTGGATTCACCCTCGTCGAGATGCTCGCGGTCGTCGGCGTCATCGCCGTGCTGCTGGCGATTCTGCTCCCCGCGATCAACATCGCGCGCCGCAACGCCGTCTGGGGAACCAGCCAGGCCAACCTCCGCCAGATCGGCCAGCTGATCGCGCTCTACGCGGGCGACAACCGCGAGTGGATTCCCGCGACGGCGTTCGACTACAGCGCAAGCGCAGCTCCTGGAAAGCCGCGTTCGGCGTCGCCTGCAGGCGTCAACCCACCGATCGGCCCTCTCAGCGTCGGTTCGTGGGCCGACCTCCTCTGGACCACCGGCAAGTTCGGCCCCGTCGTGAACGTGTCGGGCTCCGCCTCCGCGTGGGACTACCGCTTCGACTCGCCCGACGCCGCGCTCTACGGAAGCGGCTGGGACGGCGTGAACCCCTTCCGTTCCGCCGAACTCCTGAAGGAGATTCCCGCCGGCGGAACTGGCGCCACGCCGTTCGGCACTGGCGCGACCACCGAGGAACTCGGCGACCCTGGCTACTTCGGCGGCAACCCGTTCTTCGACGCGCGCCCGCCGACCTCGGCGCGGCCGTACTCCGGCAACTGGTGGACGACGGGCCAGATCCGCCGCCCCGATGCCTCCATGTACTGCTGCGACAGCAACCTTGGCGAGATCCTCGAGGTGAACGACGGCACCCTGAACCCCGCGAACCCGAACCTCAACCTCGTGGGCGCGGAGTTCCGCTACACGGGCAAGCAGATCCTGATGCTCTTCCTCGACGGCGGCGTCCGAACTCTGAGCGAGTGGGGCAATCTCGAGGAGCTCGAGAAGGAGCAGGACGTGCGGGTCTTCGGTCTCGACCAGCGCAGCTACTTCCCGAACCCGTGAGCGCAGGGGGATCGCCCCGCGAGGCAAGCCTCGGGCGCGTCGATGGTTATCGCGCCCCGCACCGATCCGCCCTGCGAGAGGCTCGCCGACCGATCGATCGTCGAGGGCTTGCGGCGTTCAGGTGAACTGCTACAATCTTCCTCCCACCGTGCCTCTGGCACGGTTTTTCATCGGGGCACTGTCGCCCTTCGGAACGGCTTTCGCTGCACGGTTCGCGTCCGCTGCAGCGCGGGCTTGCGGAGCGTTCACAGCGAACGCGATGCATTCGAAGTGCGGTCATCCGCGATGAACGCAGGCGCTCCGGCGGCGCCTGTCGAGGGCACATGGCCGGACTGCGCGTCGCGCGCAGGGTGGGACATCCGTCGAAGCAGATCTACCGCCACCGTAGCTCAGTGGTAGAGCACACCCTTGGTAAGGGTGAGGTCGAGGGTTCAATCCCCTTCGGTGGCTCTGGGGCTCGCGCCCCTTCCGTTCCGCGAGGCATCTCCGACGAGGAGATGCGCAGCGGACGGGCAATCGGGTTGGCGACACCCATGAAGGGTGCGCCGAATTTCTTTACTTCCGCCCGCTCCTCGTAGCGACGGGCGGGCAGAAGTCTGGAGCGGCGAAAGCCGGAGAATCAAGTCATGGCCAAAGAGAACTTCAATCGTACGAAGCCCCACGTCAACGTCGGCACCATCGGCCACGTCGACCACGGCAAGACCACCCTCACCGCTGCGATCACCGCGGTCCAGGCCGCGCGTGGCTTCAGCAAGCCCGTCTCCTACGACCAGGTCGCCAAGGCGTCCGAGTCGGAAGGCCGTCGCGACCCCACGAAGATCGTGACGATCGCCACCTCGCACGTCGAGTACGAGACGGCCAACCGTCACTACGCGCACGTCGACTGCCCCGGCCACGCCGACTACGTGAAGAACATGATCACCGGCGCCGCCCAGATGGACGGCGCGATCCTCGTTGTCTCGGGCGTCGACGGCGTCATGCCGCAGACCCGCGAGCACATCCTCCTCGGCCGTCAGGTCGGCGTGCCGAAGATCGTCGTTTTCCTCAACAAGTGCGACATCGCCGACGCCGAGCTCCTCGACCTCGTCGAGATGGAAATCCGCGACCTCCTGTCGAAGTACGGCTACCCGGGCGACGACACCCCCGTCATCCGCGGCGCCGCCTTCCCCGCGCTCCAGAACCCCGGCGACCCCACCGCGAACAAGTGCATCGCCGACCTCATGGACGCGATCGACTCGTTCATCCCCGAGCCGCAGCGTGAGACGGACAAGCCGTTCCTCATGTCGGTCGAAGACGTGTTCTCGATCAAGGGCCGCGGCACCGTCGCGACCGGTCGTATCGAGCGCGGCATGGTGAAGGTCGGCGACACCGTCGAGATCGTCGGTCTCCGTCCCGACGTCAAGACCACGACCGTCACGGGCGTCGAGATGTTCCAGAAGACCCTCGACAGCGGCATTGCCGGCGACAACGTCGGTCTCCTCCTCCGCGGCGTCGAGAAGAACGACATCGAGCGCGGCCAGGTGCTCTGCAAGGCGGGCTCGATCAAGCCCCACACCAAGTTCAAGGCCCAGGTCTACGTCCTCACCAAGGACGAGGGCGGCCGTCACACGCCGTTCTTCAAGGGCTACAAGCCGCAGTTCTACTTCCGCACGACGGACATCACGGGCAAGATCGAGGAGCTCGTCGGCGCAGAGATGTGCATGCCGGGCGACAACGTCCAGATGATCGTCGACCTCGAGGGCAAGGGCGTCGCGATGGAGGCGGGCGTCCGCTTCGCAGTCCGTGAAGGCGGCCGCACCGTCGGTTCGGGCGTCGTCACCGACATCATCGCCTAACGTGGTCTTACCGCTCCGGCGAAGAACTCGCCGGAGCTGAGGTCTTACCGCTCCGGCGAAGAACTCGCCGGAGCTGAGGTCTTACCGCTCCGGCGAAGTACTCGCCGAAGCTGAGGTCTTACCGCTCCGGCGAAGTACTCGCCGGAGCTGAGATGCAAGTGAAGGGACCGCCGCGGGGCGGGATGTGTTCCCCGCGGCGGAACCCCATCGTGAGCGTGTTTGCAGAGAAAGCGAGCAAGCAATGGCAAAGAAGTCCATGGATCGCGAATGGGTCTGGCTCGTGTGCACCGAGACGGGCGACATGAACTACCGCACCAACATCCGTGTGAAGGGCGGCATCATCGAGCGCGTCAAGGAGGGCTACATGAAGTACTGCCCCAAGCTTCGCAAGCACACGCTCCACAAGATCAAGCGGAAGTAAGCTGCCTCGCCGCAGCCGATTCCAGCGTTACGCCGATAGCTCAGCTGGTAGAGCAGCGGATTCCAAATCCGCAGGTCGTGGGTTCGATCCCCTCTCGGCGTGTTTCGATGCATGCGCGGCGCGCATGGCATCACCAGTGCGGCGAGCCGCCGCGCGGTCCCCTTGGGTCCGCGCGAGGCTCGCCTGAATGGACGGCGGCCTTGGCCGCGAAGGAGTCCGACGATGGCCGAAGAGGCAGGTACGAATCTCGCCGTAGACCCAGGCAAGGAGCCTTCGCGCGGGCTCGCCGTCTACAAGGCAGGCCAGGGCTACTACACGCGCCTCGGATCTGTGGTCGGCGTGTCGCTGGTCAGTCTCCTCGGCCTCCTGTGGGCCTGGGACTACCTGAAGCTCGTCCGGATCTCGGGCGTGAACCCCCTGTACGTCGCAGCGGGCGGCTCGATCGCGATCGGCGCGCTGATCACGTTCTTCACCTACTACCTCGTGTTCGTGAAGCCGCGGACGGTCGACTTCCTCATCGCCACCGAGGGCGAGATGAAGAAGGTCAACTGGTCGACGCGCCGCGAGATCATCGGCTCCACGACCGCCGTCATCTTCACCGCGTTCTTCCTCGCGTTGTTCTGCTGGGTGCTCGAGCTCGTGTTTGTCTGGTTCTTCCAGCTGATCCGCGTGCTCGATGTGGCGCCGACCTGACCGAGACTGCATGAACGCGCCCCTCGCGGCGACGAACCAACGATGAACTTCACGGCGGGACGCAGCGCCCGCGGGAGACGGCAGCATGAGCGACCAGATCGAGAACATCGACGACATGAACGGCATCGAGTCCGAGGCGCAGACCGCGGAGGCGGGCAAGCCGAAGCGCGGCCGCAAGTCGAGCGCTGCGAAGGCAGAGCCCGCAGCCGATGCCAGCCCGAAGACGCTCAAGCGAGGCGTCGATGCGCTGCGCGCGGTCGAGCGTCCGCACGAGGTGCAGGGCGTCTCGACGCAGGCAATCGGCGACAGCACGGGTCGCAAGGGCAAGGCGGGCGAGAAGTCGAAGCTCGAGCAGACGGAGACCTTCGATCCCGCGACCGACCTCCCGATGTTCCGCGAAGGCATGGACTGGTTCGTGCTGCGCGTCGCAAGCAACAAGGAGCGCTCGGTTCGACTGACGCTTCTCCGAAAGGTTCAGATCGAGGGCATGGAGAGCTTCGTCGGCCGAATCATGGTGCCGACCGAGAAGACCAAGACCCTCAAGGGCGGAAAGCAGCGCGTCACCGAGTCGATGCTCTACCCGGGCTATGTCTTCGTCGAGATGCGCCTCGAGCCCGATGGCCGCATCCCGCAGGACATCTTCTTCCTTATCAAGGAGACCGATGGCGTCGGCGACTTCGTCGGCACAGCGGGTCGACCGACCCCGATGGCCGCGCATGAGGTCGAGAAGATGCTCTTCGACTCGCGCAAGCCCGAGGAGATGCCTCAGGTCAAGATGGAGTTCGTCAAGGGCGACAAGGTCACCATCAAGGAAGGCCCGTTCCAGAACTACCCGGGCGAAGTCGACGAAGTGCTGCCCGAGAAGGGTCTCGTGCGCGTCCTCGTCACGATCTTCGGCCGTCAGGCGCCGATCGAGCTCGAGTACTGGCAGATCTCGAAGGGCATCGAGGAGTCGTGAGCGCGTAGTTTGAGCGCTCGCCGCTGCGGCGGCTCGCTCTGGTGCTACGGCCGCGTGGCGGCCTTTGACGCGTGTTTGGGCGCTCGCCGCTGCGGCGGCTCGCTCTGGTGCTACGGCCGCGTGGCGGCCTTTGACGCGTGTTTGGGCGCTCGCC
>WGMP01000010.1 GCA_016124975.1 Phycisphaera sp.
AATCGCGCGACACGACAATCAGGGGTGCCCGTGGACTTCAGTCCGCGGAACGGGTGACGTCAGCCGTCGACTCCGACGCGTGTCCTTCAGCAGACTGAAGTCTGCTGGCACACTTGCCTGGCGACTCCGACGATCAGAATCATGCGACACCAAAACCTGAGGTGCCCGCATGCTTCAGCATGCGGAACGGATGACGTCAGCCGTCGACTCCGACGCGTGTCCTTCAGCAGACTGAAGTCTGCTGGCACACATGCCTGGCGACTCCGACGATCAGAATCGTGCGACACAAAAATCAGGGGTGCCCGTGGACTTCAGTCCGCGGCACGGATGATGTCAGCCGTCGACTCCGACGCGTGTCGTTCAGCGGACTGAAGCCCACTGGCACGATCAATCGCGGACTCCGACGATTCCAACCACGCACCCCGCCGCACCTCACTCCTCGCCGCGCGACGGCCCGACCTGCGCGAGCGACCACTCCTCGATGCGCTTCTTGATCGCCAGCCGCCGCTGGAAGGTGATCGACTCACCGATCCGCGACGCAAACCGCTCGGCGCCCTCGCGCAGCGGCTCAGCCACGCGGCCCGCGCCCGCGCTCGCCCAGAAGTACGCCGTCGCGTGGTTCTGGTCGACGCCGCGGCCGTCGCGGTAGCAGCCCGCGAGGTTCAGCATCGCCTCGGGAACGCCCGCGTTCGCCGCGCGCTCGAGCCATTCGACGCCGCGCTCCTCGTCGCGCGCCGTGCCCTTCCCGTCGACGAGCATCGCGCCCACATGCGCCATCGCAGGCGCGAAGCCAAGCTCCGCGGCTTCGCTGTAGCACGCAAACGCAGCCTTCAGATCGATCGGAACCACAGGCTCGGCCGTGCCGAGGCGGTGGAGGTCGCCGAACTTGGTCAGGGCATGCACGTCACCGAGCGCGGCCGCCCCGCGCAGCCAACGCACGCCTTCCGCAGTGTCCTCCGCGACGCCCAGTCCCTCGAGGTACGCCACCGCGAGATTCCCCATCGCGTTCGCGTCACCAAGCCCGGCCGCCGCGCGGAAGAGGCGCATCGCCTCCGCTCCATTCCGCTCGACGCCCTTTCCGTCGAGGCACGCCGTTCCCAGCGCCGTCATCGAAGGCGCGTGTCCAAGATCGGCCGCCGCCCGCAGCCATCGATGCGCCTCGGCAAGGTCGCCTGCATCCGTCGAGCGCAGCAGCGTCGTGCCGGCGAGATGCATCGCCGTGTCGTCGCCGGCCTCCGCCGCCTCGCGATACCACGCGAGCGCCTCGTCACGGTCCTGCGCGACCCCCTGTCCCTGCGCCGCCCGCGTTCCGAGCATCACCATCGCCTTCGTGCTTCCCGCGGCGGCCGCCTTGCGGTACCACGCGACCGCGCGTCCGTCGTCGCGCGCCACGCCCTCGCCGCGCGAATTCATCACGCCGAGGTTCGTCATCGCGGCCGCGTGCCCCTTTTCCGCGGCGCGCAGGTACAACTCGGCCGCGCGCACATCGTCTTCCTTCACGCCGCGGCCGCGCTGCAATGCCTGCGCGAGACGGAACATCGCCTCTGGGTCGCCGCTCTCCGCCTGCGTCTCGAGATCCTGGATCACGAATCGTGGCCGCGGCCGCTCCACCTCCGCGGCGAGCGCGTCGCCGACGAGGAGCCACGCCATTCCACACACGAGACCGAGGGCGAGAGTGCTGCGCTGCATGTCGATTCCCCGCGCGTTCGCGCACGAACGCGGCCCGCGAGCCTACGCGCAGCGCCACCCGGCGCTGCAGCGCACCCGAGAACCCGTTCGACTTCAGGGAATCCATCGGCCTCGCGCACAGCGCGCTTCCGACCGTCTCTCTCCTCAAGCAAACTTCACACATTATCTGGCGATGCCGGGCCCGCCACGACCCGCGCGCCACGCGTCGGCGCGCGCGCGCGTCTCCGCGCGATCCGCCGCGGAAAGCGCCTCGCCGAGCTCCGCCACGCGCGTCTCCGCAGCGGGGCGCGCGACGGCGTCGCCACGCACGGCGGACGAGCGTTCCGCAAGAATCGCCCAGAAGTAGGCCTCGATCGGGTTGCGCGCCGTGCCGATGCCCTGCGCGTACATCTCGGCCACGCGTCCCATGGCGCGCCCGTCGCCAGACTCGGCCGCACTCTTCAACCAGCGGAACGCCGCATCGCGGTCGCGTTCGACGCGCACGCCCTCGTCGAAGAGAACCCCGAGGCGCTGCATCGCCGCAGGATCGCCGCGCTCGGCGGCGCGCGTGAAGAGCCGAACGGCTTCGTCCGCGTCCGCGCGCGCATCGCCTCGCGCGAGCGCCACCGAACCGAGCCCCGTGAGCGCGCGCACAGAGCCCTTCTCCGCGGCGCGCGCATACCACTCGCGCGCCTTCGCAAGGTCGCGAAGCTCGGCCATCGCGCCCTCGTGAAGCGCGCCGAGCTCCTCCATCGCCACGACCTCGTCCATCGCGGCCGCAACCGACAGCCACCGCAGCGCCTCCTTCGGGCTGCGCTCGACCCCGCGTCCGTCGACATGGAGCCGCCCGAGCCGCAGCGCGGCGTCCGCGTCGCCCGCCTCCGCTGCGCGGCGCAGCCAGAGCCCCGCCTCGCGCTCGAGCGCAGCGGGCGACTGCGCGCCAACGACGGACGCATCGACGAGAAGCCGGTCCGACAGAAGCACCATCCCCTGCGTGTTCCCAGCGTCCGCCGCGCGGCGATACCAGCGCAGCGCCTCCGCCGCGTTCGGCTCGGTCCCCGTCCCGTTCGCATGCAGAACCCCCACCGCCGTCATCGCCCTCGGTTCACCCGCCTCCGCCGCGCGGGCATACCACTCGAGCGCACGCTTCTCGTCGCGCGCGACGCCGCGCCCCGCGCTGAGGAGCTGCGCATAGCGATACATCGCCCGCGCATCCCCCGCCTCCGCTGCACGCACGACGGCGTCGACATCCGCGGCGGCGTCCTGGGCCCGCCCGATCGCGCGTGCCGGCACAAACGCCCACACCTGCGCACCCGCCACGAGCGCAATCGACGCGGAAAGAGCAGCGAGCCGAGGCATGACCATGAGACAACGGTACCGTCTCCGCCACCCCGCAACGCCCCTGCAACGGTCTGAATCTCAGCGAAGCCGAGGTCTACAAGCCTGATTTCGTGTCGCCGCGCGGCCCCGCGCCCTCTCGCGATCCATCGGACGAACCTGGGTTCTGTCTGACGGATCCCCGAAGACCAAAGAAGCGTGCGGCGCCCGGATGGCAAGGAGGCGAAACGAAGCTGTATCCGCAGCGATACAGCGAGTTGAAGCCGACGAAGATGGATCATGGCCAGCCGGGATGCCGCGCGATTCGACGTCCGGGGATCCGTCAGACAGAACCTAGCGCTTCGAGGCAAGCCCCACGCCGTTCGAATAGAACGGAACACAATCGAAGAAGGGTTGGTTGCGCGCGCGCGTCACCCAGCTGTTTGGACCCATCGTGAACCCGCTGTCGATCACACCCAACCACGAGATGTGCCAGTTCCTAGGCAGTCGCGATTCGCCCGCGAGCCCACGCAATTCGAACTCCAAGTCCTCCCTGACTCTGTCGAACACCTCCGAGACGAACGCCTCCTCCTCGAGCGGGAAGCGCACCCACGGCCGCCAGGGATCCGCCAGCATCGAGTTCAGATCTCCTCCGAGGCGCTCCCGAAGCGAGTCGGAGATCTGGTAGGTCTCTGCAATCGTGCGGAACTCCGAGAGGATCGCCCCGTGCTGGGCTGCGAGCGTCGACTGCTCGCTTGGAAGCAGCGCGTCCTTGCCACTCCAGAGATACCCGTAGATGTCCCACCCTGCGCGATTCGCGAGCATGCGCCCCCCCACCACATCTTCCCGCGGACCGCCGCCGATCACGGCGGGGCGAAGGTCGTAGGGGCCCTCGTAGGTCACGTCGTGGAACTTCTCCGCCTGCGCGATCCTGCCTGTCTCGGTCGGATCCATCAGGTCCTCGAGGTGCTCGCGGACCTCGCGCTCGATGCGGCCCGTCCACTCGAGGTTCGGCGGCAGCTGTGCGGCGAGCATCTCCATCCGCTCCTCCAGCCGCTCCAAGACCTCGGGGGGAAGCCCGTGCTTGGCCACCACGCCGGCAGCAAGCCGCAGAAGCTCGGAGCGGATGCGGGCGAGTCTCTCGCGGCCTCGCTCGACCGCGCCCAACAACTCCCACGCATCGGTCGGCCAGTCTGGCGACGCGCAGAGGCTGGCTCCTCCGCCTGCTCGCGGTGGAACGCGTTCGTCGAGCCGACGGAGGAGTCCGTCTGCGCGGAGCGCGCGGAGCAGTGCCCTCAGGTCGGCGACCATGCGATCCGCCTCCTTCACCTTCTCAGGCGCGTCCGCGCCCTCCGTCGCGCGCAACGAACGCTGCGCCGCATCGAGCGACTGGATCCACACCATGATCTCGAGCGCAGACGAGGTGCCGAGGTGCACCACGAAGGGGTGACGATGCGGTTTGCCCGACGACGAAGGCGGACTGGCCGATGGCGTCGCCCCGGCGGCAACGGCTTGCGAGTCGGCTGCAACCTCCTCACGCGGGGCGCGCATGTGCCCGACGGACCGGGCATGGAGTCTCCCGATGTCCGCGAGCGATGCGCTTCGTCCGAGGAGCGCCGTGGTCCATTCGGGCGACTTCGTGCGGGCAGCGCCCTGCTCCGCCCCGCGCTCCGCTGCGGCAAGGAGCTCTGCAACCGAGAAGTCAACGGTTGTCGACCACCAGCCTGCGGGAGCGGGTCGCGACGGATGCACCAGCCAAGGCCCAAGCTCAAGGCGTACGGCCCGATCCTCGAGCAGCCTCGGAGTCACGAGGAAGGCAGCCTCTAGGATCTGGTCGAGGGGAGCCTTCAGCGACTCGAGCGACGCGACCGCAGAGCCTTCGCGTCCATCCTTGCCCGAAGAGCCGACTTCGTCGGCCTGCACGCGATCGGTAACAGGAGCGCTCGGCTGCGGGCCACCGCCGTCGGGTTCATCGCCAGCGGCGCCCTCGCGCGTCTGCTCCCCGGGCGCGGCGATTCCGACCACAAAAGGCGCACCCTTGGTCTCGGTGTAGGCGCGAAGCAACGCCTGCCGAAGCGCGTCATCGGGCCCATCCGCCTGCACCCGCCCCTCAAGGAGCACTGCAACAGGAGCGGCCGCCTTCGCGGCCGGCCGCGGGGGCGGTGGCTCAGACGCATACGCCGCGGAAACCATCGGAAACAAGGCGCACGCAACGGCTGTGAACATCGCTCTCGGCACGCGGAAACCCTCCTACCAGTCGTTCGGGAAGATCTGCGACAGCTCGCTGGCGCGCGAAGGCGCCTCACGGATTCGGGAGCGGGCCGGGAGAGGGCTCCTGCCAGCTGCCACAGTCGATACAGCCTGAGAATACGTCGATTTCCAGCTCTGAGAGCTCGGCCGACGCAGCCCCCTCCGCCCATGTCCCCTTGTTGATCGCCGCGAACACGGACCCATCGGTCACAAGGCTGATGGACGCCTGGATGGGCTCCGTGCTTGTCGTGGTCTTGCAGAATTCCACCTCGACCCTCAGAGGCGCTCGCTCCCGGCCCGAGTCGTACAGATCGCTCAGGGGAGCGGTGATGGTCCTCGAATGGTCGTAGCTCCAACTCAGCCCGGCCCCCTTCGGATAGAAGACGGAGAATTCGATCTGACTGGTCGTCGTCTCGGACACAGTGCCTTCCGTGCAGAAGTTCTGCGTCTTCACATGCGACTTGGCGTGGCGCCGAGCGACGGTCTCGAAGACGCGCTCGAACTCCTCGCCCTTCGCGCCGTTCCGCCATGAACCGTCAATGGACAGAACGGCCTCTGCGCTGGCATCGGCGAGCGCACACGCCGATTGCACGCCAGGGCAATTGGGGCGCCTTCGATCGAGAACGATCTGTGCGTCGACCCTGATATTCGCGCGAAAGCGAATTCTCTGCCCGGAAGTCGCGGCCACGCCTGACGCAGGCGGCGCGAAGTTGGCATAACGCGTCCAGGTCCGACGAGCCGCGCCGGTCTCCGTGTCGTTGATCACCAGGAAGTCGTTCTGGTTGAAAACAGAGTCCGCGTTCGGCCCTCCACCGGCCTGGATCTGCGCCCGCGCATGCCAATTCATGGCCTTCCAATCAGCGACCGCGTCTGGATGGGATGTTGTGAGCGGCTGCCGAGACCCCTCGCGAAAGAACCGTTCCCTGCCCCAGATCGACTGCGCGGGAGTACATGGGGACTGGGACTCCAGACGATGCCAGTCTGGAGTACCGCCGACCAGCTTCGAGTCGAGGAACCAACCGAAGATGACCTCAAGACCCGAGTCCGCGAGATTCGGGCTTGCGTGCCAGGTGCCGCAGCCTTCGGCCTGCGCCCCGCCTTCGTCGCCAAGAGACGGGTCGGACTGCACTGGAGGAGTGCTTGCTACCGCAGGCGCAATTCCGCCTGACTGCGCGAGGAAAAGCGCCGCGAGGGTAACGACCGAGAGAGCGTGAGCGGCGTTCGTTGAAGATGAAGTCGAGCGCGTTCGCATGACGGAGTACTCCTTCAGACATCTCTCGAAGCGACCTGCGGTTGCCAACCCCGCCACATCAATCGTCGAGGCTTCTGAGCCTAACACACACACACACACATGTCAACCGAATTCTACTCTGTACGAACATTTTCTTCGAGCTCGTTGCGCGAGATTCTCATTCCGTTTCACGCCCCGCGCCTACGACGGCATCTGTGTCGCAGTCCGATGTTCTGTGAGCCGCACGCGCGGGGCTTCAGTTCGCCCTGCGCCCCAGATGGCCACGGCCGAGCGTCGCCAGGTTCAACTGGCTGCATCGCATCCTTGGTCTCTCGCAAACACTTTCCGCTCTCCCCGCCAGCACCCCTGCATGGAATCGAACTTCGGCGCAGCCGAAGTCCGCAAGCCTGGAGACGCGGAGCGACGCGACGCGGATCCGGGGGCGGGCCCGGAGCCGAAGGCGAAGGGCACTGGACAGGTCACTGCGCCAACTGTGAGGAAAGCGAAAGCGCCCGCATGCCCAACGGGCCGCGGGCGCTTTCGATGATCCGAACGAAGTCGGGGTGACAGGATTTGAACCTGCGGCCTCTTGCTCCCGAAGCAAGCGCTCTACCAAGCTGAGCTACACCCCGGGAGAGCCTGCGGCCACTCGGGTCGAGAAGGATACCGCACACCGCGGACTGCCACAAGGCTCGCACTGACTCGGCCGCATGCGGGCCACGCCGCCGAGCGGGCACGGCACGCACCCACTCGGGGGACAGCTCTGGGCCAACTTCTCTTGGTTCTCACACGATCGGAGAGAACGGTGCGCGACCCGCGTACTTTGTCATGACGGAACGCTGCAGAGTCCCATCGGGCGATTCCCCCATTCGCACCCAAAACCACAGAACTCGGATACACATATCTTGAAATCCGTGTATCCTCCGTGCTCGTTCATCCCCGCTCCGAGAAAACCGACCATGCGCCAAGGGAAAACTCGACTTTATTGGTGTACGGTTCGCTCGCGGCTGGGTATCCTCATGGCCCTTCCGGCAAAGTCCAATTCGATTCAGGGAGTAACAGAAATGAAGAAGAACCTCGTTCTCGCGTCTACCGCTCTGCTCGCAACCGCTCTCCTCGCCGATGCGACCCTCGGCAACGGCACCCTCAACGCGCAGGGCAGCAAGCGCCGCATGACGGCCACCGTCAGCGCCACGACGGCCGTCGTCGCCGCCCCGATCGTCGAGAAGAAGATCGAGTCCACCAACACCTGGGTGGTCTCGTCCGACGACACGATCGTCACCAATGTCGTCAAGGTCGCTGAGGAGCCGATCCGCCCCTTCATCCCCGTCATCGCGGCGCTCACGAGCCTCGACTGCAACGGCAACGGCATCCCCGACTCGACCGAGATCTCGAACGGCGCCGCTGACGCCGACAACGACGGCGTCCTCGACAGCTGCGAATACGCCCTCGGCGACCTCAACCTGAACGGCGTCGTCGACGGCCAGGATGTCTCCATCCTCCTCGGATGGTGGGCGATCCCGAACCCGCTCTTCGGCGACCTCAACGCCGACAACCAGGTCAACGCGTTCGACCTCGGCATCCTCCTCGGCCGCTTCGGCGTCGTGACCTACTGATCACCTCCCCAGCGCGGCGGAACGCCCGCCCCGCAGGAGCTCGACAAGACCAGCCGCCCCCGCCCTGCGGGGGCGGCTGTTTTGCGTCTGCGCACTGCGGCGGTTCTTTACACATATCCAACGGGGATTCGCTTCTCTCCGCACAAAGTCGAGGCACATTTCGGATGTTCCCTCGGCCCCGACCATCGGTTGGGGCGCTGTTGTTGGCCGAACGGTCGTTCCCTCCCATCGCAGCGGTCAACCCCAGCGTGCCGTCGTCCCTTTCCCGTCCCTATCCAGGTCCAGGAGTCCCTCCCCGATGTCCACCACGCGCTCGATCGCGGCCCTTTCGGCCGCCGCCATGGCACTTTCGCTCGCCTCTGCGTCGAACGCCACCATCCTCGCCTCCGCGAACTTCGCCGACTACGCCAACGGCCCCCTCGTCGGCCAGAACGGGTGGCAGCAGTACAACACCCAGTCGCTGCGCCCGATCGAGGTGCTCAACGGCTCCGTGAACTGGGCAGGCGGCTCGCTCGACAACGCGCAGGACGCAATGCTCGCGTTCTCCCAGCAGGTCGTGCAGCCGACCGAAGGCACCACGATCCTGAACTTCGACATCCTCCTCTCGGTCAGCTCCGCAGGCACCAGCCCGTCGTACTTCGCGGCGCTCAACACGCTGACGACCACGGCCACGAGCGGCAACTTCCAGAACGCGCGCCTCGTCGCGCGCTCCTCGGGAAGCGGCTTCACCTTCGGCGCCCGCGTGAACGGCCAGGGCGGCTACCCCTTCGCATACGGCACCGAGGAGCTCAGCTTCGGTACCGTCTACGCGCTCCGCGCCGAGATCCACATGGTCGCGGGCAACGCGAACGACTTCATCAACCTCTATGTCGGCAGCGACTTCTCCTCGCTGACGCTGCACGCGACCGCCGCCTATGGCTCGGGCACCGTGTCTGACCCGCTGTTCGGCGCGATGCTCCTCTCGCAGTTCGGAAGCGCGTCCGCCTTCGAGTCGGGCGTCAGCATCCAGTCGATGAGCGTGTCGCTCGTGCCCGCGCCTGGCGCGCTCGCGCTGCTGGCCGCAGCGGGCCTCGTCGGCCGTCGCCGGCGCTAGGCCACGCGGGCGCGCAGACTCGCCCGCGATCCCGACGCAAAGACGCGCGCCGCGATGCATGCATCGCGGCGCGCGTTCTTCATGTGCCCGCACGCATGCGCAGGCCAGGCTTGCGTCAGTTCGAGCGCACGGGCGTCCTCCACCCATGGCCGACCTCGCGCATCGGGCCGCTCTCGATCACCTCGGTTCCGTCAAGCTCCCACTTCCAGGTCGCGCCGGTGAGGTGACGGAAGAGAATCCCGTGCTTGCCGTCGCCGTTGGTGTCGGGAAGCTCGGCGACACTCCACGAGTTTCCCGTGCGATCGGAGATCACGGTGTGCCCGACAATCGCGCGCTCGTGGATTCGCCAGTGCTCGACCGATCCTTGCGGGCCGCGCCAGATCACATCATCGACCCCGTCGCCATCGGTGTCGGCGACGCCGACGATCGAGAACCTCGGTGAGACCACGGGGGCGACCGTTCCGTCCGCGAAGCGGATCGGCTCGGGCTGCGACAGCACGCCCCCGGCAAAGGTCGCCGTGTAGACCGCGCCCGCCTGGCCCGAGTTGATGCGCCGCAGGAGCACCTCGGAGTCGATGTCGTCGTCGAAGTTGCCGACGAACACCTGGTCGAACCCGCCGTCGATCACCGTCAGCACGCCCGCGCGAATCGCGCCGCCGTCCATGAGCCACACCGCGATCTCGGTCACCTCCCCTTGCGTGCGGCGGAAGACGACATCGGCGAGACGGTCCCCGTCGACATCGGTGAAGGCGACGGGCGTCCAGTCGCGGCCGACATGGCGCTCGATCTCCACGACCTCGCCGTCGACTCCGTCCATGAGCCACACCGAGTAGCGCTGCGAGATCGCGTCGTACCACAGCATGTCCGCGCGGCCATCGCCGCTGCTGTCACCCGTGCCGACAAGCACCATCTCGGAGTGGGCCGCGCGCGGCCCCATGTAGCCACCGTCGATCTCCAAGCCGTCGACAAACCACACCGCGCTGCGCATCGCATCGGCGTTGAACCACACGATGTCATCGCGGCCATCGCCGTTGAGGTCGCCCTGCGTGCGCCCGTTGCCGACGGCAAAGATGCCCGCGAACGAACCATCCTCGGTCGCCTCGTCC
Source organism: Phycisphaera sp. (assembly GCA_016124975.1). GTDB lineage: Bacteria > Planctomycetota > Phycisphaerae > Phycisphaerales > SM1A02 > QWPT01. The sequence goes on from WGMP01000010.1 coordinate 10,282, forward strand.
TCGACGGACGCCGCCACGACGAACCAGCCGTCGCGAAGTCCCTCGCGCTCGATGCCGACGGTGGAGATCGACGCCGTCTCGGAGGCGCCGGGGTCGAGCACCGTCGCCGGCATGCCCGTCGCGAGCACGATGCCATGCGAGCCAGTCGGACGCTCCGCAAGCCCGATCGCCTGCGTCTCGCCAATCGCCGCCTTGTAGGCGACACGGTGCTCGGCGCCGCCGTTGCCGTTCTTCGATGCGATCGCCACGAACGCCGCGTTGCGCCAACGCGCGAGCTCCTCCTCTTCCTCCTCTGCCTCGAGCTCCTCTGCCTCGAGCTCGCCGCCGTGATCATCACCACCACCGCCGCCGCCGCCGTTGCCACCGCCGCCACCCGTGTCAGGGGCGCGGCCCGAGAACACCCAGAAGAGGAAGTCCGTGGCGGAGCCTTCGTCTTCACCCGTCTGCGCGATCATCTCGGTGCCACCCGTCGCGAGGTCGTGCACGAAGATCCCCTGATGGACGGGCACCTCGACGGTGTATCCGTTCGGATGCTGCTGTTGGCAGTACGCGATGATGTCGGGGTTTCCATCGGTCGGGCACTCGAGCGTGATCTCGCGCATCTCCGTGCCCCACGCGGCCCAGAAGCCGACGCGATGCCCGTCGAAGGCGAGACCCTCGCCGATCCTCGTGAAGACGCTGCCCTTCTCTGCGCCTGGAACCGTATCGCCGATCTCGACGAGCGGCGTCAGCGGCGCCTCGTCGGGCCCAGCCCACGCGATCGGCGCCGAATAGATTCCGCCCATCGTCGGAGCGTCCTCGTTGTCGACCCCGAGGAAGACCACCGTTCCCTCGTCGGCCGAGGGTGACGCGGTCGAGCCGAAGCGCACGAGTTCATCGACGCCTTCGCCGCCATCGGGCGCATCCTGTCCCGGGATGACCGTGTCGCTCGACGCGATCCGCACGAGCGGCGCCATCGGCTGGTTGAGGTCGCGCACGAAGACGCCCGTCTTTCCGATCGAGGTCTCGGGGTCCGTCCAGTTCGCCTTGGTCGCGACGAAGCGCCCGTCCGCAAGCGCGGGCGAACCAGGGAACACATCGAACTTCGTCCCCTCGGGCGCATCGGGCACCGCGTGCCACGGGAAGACGAGTTCACCCGTCTCCGCGTCGCGCACGCTTCCGAGCAGCGAGAAGGCGGTCGACTTCACGCCGTTCGCACTCACGAAGACGCCGTTCGTGCCCGCGCGCGACTCGCTGCCGTCGGGCAGCTGGTAGATCCACACGGGCATCGAGACGCCGCGCGTCGCGACGAGCGCCCGATCGGAGTCGATGCGCGGAATCGACGGAAACTCGCGGAATCCCGAGACCTCGCCGCCCTTCGTGGAGTCGTCCGAGTTGTTCGGCTCAGGCACCGCGTCGCCGCGGAGGAAGATCGCCTCGATGGGCTGACCCAGCGCGCCCATGCGCTTGCGGAAGATGCCCGACACGGGCTCGCTTGAGCCGACCGAGCGCGCGCGGAACACGACGACGCCGTCCTTGTTGATCGAAGGCTGGTTGAAGCTTCCGAACCGCTTCGTGGTGCCCGGGATCTCGTCGCGAGAGTCCGCGATCTTGCGCCACTCGAGCGTGTCCCCGTTCGTCGGGCCATCTCCCGCATGCGTCGCGCTTCCTGCGAGCGCCACGGCGAACGCTGCTGCGAACGCGGCCTGCCGGGCTCCGAATGCACTTGTCTTCTGTCCACCCGTCTTCTGTCCACCCGTCTCCTGTCCACCCATGTTCTGTCCACCCATGGTGTACTCCCTTCGATCCACCGATCCGCGCGGTTCTTCCGCGCTCATCCACGAACGCGCGCCCACCTTGGGCGCTGCGGACGAGACTCAAGCGCCATGGGCCTCCGCGGTCAGCGCGAAGACATCCCCGATCGCACAAGGCGAGGTCTGTGAATCAGCGCCTCCACGGCGCACTGCGAACGCAATCCCCGGCCTCGGGGGTCACGGAGCGGCCCCGTTGCGGGAAGTTGCCCGAAATTCGAAAGTATGCGCCGTGGAAACCGTGCGCCCGCGTACAACAGTGCCGCCGCGCGAGGCGTGGCCCTTCAACCCGAGAGCACCGATCATGCACGACCGCCACTCGAACCGTTCGATCCGCCCGATCTCCTCGCCGCGCGGGCTTCTGTCGCTCGCAGCCGCCGTCCTTGCCGCCGCAGGCGCCCTAGCGATCGGTTCCGCCGCGACCGCGCAGGTCGCGTTCGGCGATGCGCCCGTCTTCATCGAGGTCGCGGGCGAGCGCGAGTTCACGGGCGAACTGATCGTGCGTCCGAAGCAGGATCTCGCACCCGCCGCGCGACGGAAGGCCCTCAAGAGGATCGGCGCCTTCCCGAACCGCCGCAACGCGCGCACCGACGAGTTCGTGCTCTCGGTTGGCATCGGACCCGTGGTTCCTGGTCTCGCCGAGAACACGGTCGCCGCGGATCTCCTCGCCACGGGCCTCTTCCAGTACGCCTGCCCGAACTGGATGCTCTTCCCGACCGAGGTCCCCGACGATCCGCGCTTTCCCGAGCAGTGGCATCACTCGATGATGCAGTCCCCCGCGGCATGGGACATCCACCGCGCCGACGGCAAGGGCGAGATCATCATCGCCGTCACCGACACGGGCATCGTGCCGCATGAAGATCTCCCCTACCGCGTGCCCGGCTTCAACAGCGCCAGCGACCTCGCGGAGATCGACGGCGGCGACCTCACCGACATCAACGGCCACGGCACGCATGTCGCGGGCTGCGCGGCCGCAGCGGGCGACAACGGCGTCGGCGTGAGCGGAATGGGCTGGAGGCTGCGCGTGATGCCGATCCGCGTGAGCGAGGCAGGCAACGGGGGCGCCAGCTTCGAGAACCTCCTGCAGGGCGTGCAGTGGGCCGCGGAGAACGGCGCGAAGGTCATCAGCACCAGCTACTCGGGCATCGGATTCGAACCGATCGAGACGACCGGCCAGTATGTGCGTTCGCTCGACGCGAGCATGCTCTGGTCCGCGGGCAACTCCGCCACCGACCACTCGGGCTGGGACTTCGAGCATGTCATCGTCGTCGGCGCGAGCAACCAGAGCGACGGGCGCTCGAGCTTCTCGAGCTTCGGCCGCGGCGTCGACCTCTTCGCCCCGGGTTCCAGCATCCTCAGCACCACGAACAACGGCGCCTACGGCTTCGCGAGCGGCACGAGCATGGCGGCCCCCGTCGCCAACGGAGCGCTCGCCATGGTCCGCTCCGTGAATCCGCTCCTTTCCGCGGTGCACGCCGAGCACATCCTCTTCAACAGCTGCGACTTCTGGGATGCCGAGCCGAACAGCGAGGCCTTCGGATGGGGCCGCATCAACCTCCGCCGCGCGCTCGAGGAGTCGGTCGATGCGCTCGTGCCGCAGCCGCCCGTCGGCCGCAACGACCGCACGCGCGCCGTCGCAGGAGGCTCAGCCTCGCTCGATGTCCTGGCGAACGACTACGACCCCAACATGGACGCGCTCGAAATCGCGTCCTTCGACGCGACGACCTCGGCGGGCGCCGTCGTCTCGCTTGTGAAGGGCGCGGACGGCGCGCGCGACACGCTGCTCGTCGAGGATGTCGGCGCGGCGGCGGGCACGCAGTCATTCTCCTACACGCTCGTCGAGCCCGTGAGCGGCGCCACCGCGACGGCGACCGCGTTCATCGATTCGGTCGTCGCGCGACGCGCCGACAGCCCGATCGGCGCGCAGCCCGGCATGTTCGTCGACTACTACGCGCTCTCCGCGCCGACGATGCTGCCCGACTTCAGCGCGCTCATCTCGTATGCGTCAGAGATCGTCCCGACGATCGACTTCGCATCGACGAACGGCAACTTCGCAGGCAGCGGCCGCGCGGACGAGGTCGGCGCCGTCTACACGGGCTGGATCGACATTCCCGAGACCGGCTTCTGGACGCTGAGCACCACGAGCGACGACGGGTCGAAGCTCTGGATCGGCGACGACCTCGTCGTGAACAACGACGGTCTGCACGGAATGGTCACCGTGCGCGGCACGCGCGCGCTCGCGGCTGGCAAGCACGAGCTCCGCGTCGAGTTCTTCGAGGCGGGCGGCGGCGCAGGCCTCCAGATGCGCTGGGCGGGCCCCTCGCAGAGCACCGCGATCGTGCCAGCGTCGCGGCTTTTCTTCGGCGGCACGCTCGAGCCTGCGGACCTCACGGGCGACGGCGTCGTGAACGCCGCGGACCTCTCGGTGCTGCTCGCGGCATGGGGCACCGCGGGTTCGCCTGCCGACATCGACGGCGACGGCACGGTGGGCGCTCAGGACCTCGCGGCGCTCCTCGCCCGCTGGACGCTCTGACGCACGCCGCGCTCAGCGCGTTCCGCGGAGAAGTTCCTCGCGCATCCGCTCGTAGAGCGGCGCGAAGCGGCCCGAGCCGCGGATTCCCTGGTCGATCAGCACGGCGGCCTCGCCCGCGCGGCCGCACTTGATGTACGACATCACGAGCGCCTGGTCGCAGGCGACGAGATCCTCCGCCGACATCTTCGGCCGCGCGGCCACGAGGAACGGAATCGCCTCCGCCCACTCGCCGCGCAGCTGGCAGAGCCTGCCGATGTATCGCTCGGTGAAGCCCGAGTCCGAGTGCCCGAACGAGAGCAGGAAGCGGCCGCGCTCGATCGCGGCGAGCGCCTCTGCACGCGCGGCATCGTCGAGCGCGCCCGTCAGCCGCTCGCGGCAGGCGAGTTCGAAGTAGGTGTACTCGAGCGACCACGATGTGTAGTCGGGCACCTGCCGCCGCGCGATTCCATAGAGCCGCGCGGCCTCCGCGGTCTCGCCTTCGCGCAGAAGGACGCGCGCGACCATTCCCGCGAGCGGCCGCAGCCCGCCGGCATGCGGGCGCTCGGTCTGCCAATCGCGCGCGACCTCGCGCACCGAGGGGCGCATGCGCGCCTCGGCCTCGGCGACGAGCGCCTCGAAGCGCGCGAGCGCCTCGGGGTTGCTGCGCTTCATGAAGGGGATGCGGAAGAGGACGCGCATCGTGTGGTGCACGCGGTAGTCGTCGTAGGGATTCGCGCCGAGCGCGCTCGCCGACATGTCCCACGACGGAAGCTCGGCCATCCGCTGCGCGACGGCCGCCAGCGGGCCCTCGGCCGCGATCGCAGCCGCGATCAGGCGCGCCGCCGTCGCCTGCCCCTTCACCGTGAGATGCACATGGTCGTCCATGAGATCCCAGCCCGTGGCGCCGTCGGCGCTCGCGGCTCGGAACGACTCCGCGACATCGCACAGGGTCGCGCCATGCTCGCGCGCGGCCTCGCGGATCGCCTCCTCCGTGGCGCGCGTCGGCCGCCAGGGCATCGTGTCGAGGTCGCGCGCGTCGAGAAACGCCGCGCGCGCCTCGTCGCGGCGGCCGTTCGCGGCGAGCTGCCTCGCCTCCGCGAACCGCGCATCCGCCCCGCCGCCCTCGCCGATCGGCGCGAGCCCACTCTCGTTGCTCGGCGTGGTGCATACGATCGCGCGTGCGCCAGCGGCCTCGGCGGTCGCGATCATCCGCGAGAGATGCGCGCGGAGGTTCGCGGCCGCCTGTGCGCGCAGCGGGCTCTCCGCGGGAATCGACACCTGTCCGATCATCTCCTCCATCAGCGTGCGGTCCTCGCCGCCGCCGGCGAAGAGTCCGTCGAGCGCCTGCACGAGCGCAAGCCCACGCGCGGCGCGCATCCACGGCAAGAGCGCCGTCGGCAGCGACCCCGACGAGTTGATCGACGCGGTGCCATAGGCTCCGAAGAACTCGTTGTTGCCGACGAAGAAGACGACGGCATCGGGCTCGTGCCGCGCGATCTCGTCGACCATCGCGACGAGCGGAAAGCTGGCGACCGCTGTGGTTCCGAGGTTGATCACCTCGACGCGTGTGATGCCCGCAGGCGCAGCGTCGCCTTCGAGGAGCGCGTTCAGGTCGCGCTCGAGGAACGCCGAGATCGCAAGGTTCCGCGGCTGCGGATAGCCCTTCGCAGCCGACTCGCCCACCAGGAACACCCGCATCGTGCCCGCAGGCTTCGGCGACTCGAAGTGCGACTCCTCCGCGTATCCGGGCCGATCGGGGTTCGCGAAGAAGTACGGCTTCGTCGCAGCGGGCTCGACGACCATCAGCCTTCGCCCGGGCGCGACCTCGCCTGCATCGCGGATGAACGCGGGGTAGCCCCCGAAGCCCGCGATGCGCAGCGCGACCTCGACCGCGCCCAGCGCGACGAGCGGGATCGCGAGCGTCACCAGCGTGAAGAGCGCGCGCTTCCACCGCGGCAGCGGCGGCGCTGCGTCCGCGTCAGAAGGTCCGCGTCGGGTCATGCATGCCTCCGTTGGGAATCGCCCGCCACATCGATCGCGCGCGTGCGCCGCGCAGCTCAAGCCTGTCGCGCCCAAGGAGCCGCGACACCACCCCGAGCGGCGTGACCACGAGGAAGTACACAGCGCCGAGCGCGACCGTTCCGATCACCGTGCCGACGACGAGGACGAACGCCATCCACGCCCAGTACGCGGGAAGGCCGATGCGCGTGCCCGTGCCCGCGGTCACCAGCGCAAAGGCGCCGAAACCCCAGAGAAACGGCGCCATTCCCTTGCCTGCGGCGAAGAGGCCCCAGTCGACGAAGTGGAAGAGGCTCCCCACCGCGGCAAGCGCCGCCGCGAGGGTCACGGCCCAGAGCCTGAGCGCGCGGGGAGTCGGTCTCCAGTCGATCTCGATCATGGCGTGGTCCGTGTTCAGAAGAGCGTGTAGATGAACGGCGCGGCCTTCGTGCCGCCGAGGATGATGAGCAGGCCCGCGAGGAGGAGCACCACGATCACGGGCACGAGCATGTACGCCTTGTGCGCACGGATGAATCCGAAGAGCTCTCCGAGGAACGATCGTCTCTGCATGGCGTGCGTCTCCGGGGTGCGATCCTGGCGTGCTCAGTCGAGTCTGAACGAGCGCTTGTACTCGTCGGCTCCCTGCATCGGTGGCTGCGCCGACTTGTCGAGATAGAGGTTGCCGACGACGAGGGCGTCGATGTCTGTGAACATGAACGATCGGTACGCATCCGCAGGGCTGTGCACGATCGGCTCGCCGCGGATGTTGAAGCTGGTGTTGACGAGGACGGGGCAGCCCGTGCGTGCCTCGAACGCGCGCAGGATCGCATGGAAGCGCGGCGCGCGCGCGGCGTCCACCGTCTGGACGCGCGCGGAGCCGTCGACATGCGTGACGGCGGGAATGTCGCTGCGGACGACCTTCAGCATGTCCGTGCCGCGCGCGCGGCGCTCCTCCTCCGCGAGGGCGCGCATGCGTGCGTCGGCCACGGGCGCCACGAGCAGCATGTACGGGCTCGGGTGCGCGAGGTCGAACCACTCGCGCTGCCGTTCAGCCATCACCGCGGGCGCGAACGGGCGGAACGACTCGCGGAACTTGATCGCCACATTCATGCGCCGCTGCATCGACGGATCGCGCGGGTCGCCGAGGATCGAGCGGTTTCCGAGCGCGCGCGGGCCGAACTCCGCACGGCCCGCGAAGTGGCCGACGATGCGCCCGCGCGCCAGCTCGTCGGCCACGCGCGCCGCGAGCGCCTCTTCGTCGAGCACCTCGAAGACGGCGCCCATCCGCGCGAGCTCCGCGCGCGCGTCGCGCTCCGAATACGAAGGCCCGAGATACGAACCCTGCTGCGCGTCGCCCGCCACCGTCGTGCGCGGCTTCCCGAGGTGGCGATGCCAGTAGGCGAGCGCCGCGCCGACCGCGCCGCCCGAGTCGCCCGCCGCGGGCTGCACCCACATCCGATCGAAGGGCCCCTCGCGCAGCACGCGGCCGTTTGCCACGCAGTTGAGCGCCACGCCGCCCGCGAGACACAGGTTCCGCTCGCCCGTCTTCGCGTGCACATGCCGCGCCATGCGCAGCACGATCTCCTCGGTCACGCGCTGGATGCTCGCCGCGATGTCCATCTCGCGCTGCGTGAGCGGCGACTCGGGCGCGCGCGGCGGCGCCCCGAAGAGCGCGTGGAACCGCGGCGAGGTCATGCGCATCCCGTGCGCGTACGAGAAGCACCGCTGGTCGAGCGAGAACGATCCGTCCTCCGCGAGGCCAACGATCTTCTCGAGGATCAGGTCGACGAACCGCGGCTCGCCGTAGGGCGCAAGTCCCATCAGCTTGTACTCGCCCGAGTTCACGCGGAACCCGCAGTAGTGCGTGAACGCGCTGTAGAGGAGGCCCGGCGAATGGGGAAAGCGCATCTCCTCGCGGAGCTCGATCGCGTGGCCGTCGCCGACGCCCCAGCTCGCCGTCGCCCACTCGCCCACGCCGTCGAGCGTGAGGATCGCAGCGCGATCGAACGGGCTCGGATAGAACGCGCTCGCCGCATGCGACTCGTGGTGCGTCGTGAAGAGGATCGGCCCCGTGTAGGGCGCGCCCGTCGCCACGCGCAGCCCCGCGTCGATCTCGCGCGGCAGATGCAGCTTCTTCTGAAGCCACACGGGCATCGACGCGAGGAACTGCCCGAACCCGCGCGGCGCGAAGGCGAGCGCCGTCTCGAGGAGACGCTCGAACTTCACGACAGGCTTCTCATAGAAGACGACCGCATCGACCTCGGCGACGCCGATCCCCGCCTCGCGGAGGCAGTACGCGACCGCGTTCGTCGGGAAGCGGTCGTCGTGCTTGCGCCGCGAGAAGCGCTCCTCCTCCGCCGCCGCCACGACCGCGCCGTCGCGCACGAGTGCTGCGGCGCTGTCGTGGTAGAAGGCCGAGAGACCGAGGATGTTCATGGCGCTCGGAGCGAGAGGAGAAGCCAGGAGGCGGAAGAAAAACCCAGGTGCGAACGGCCGTCCGCACCTGGGTTTCATCGGTTGAGAGGGGCTTTCGACTGCCCCGATTGTCGCGTTCAGCGCGTGCGCCGACGGCGCAGGAGGCCAGCGACGCCCGCGAGGGCGATGACGCCGGGCGCAGGCACCACGGTGTACGAGAAGATCGGGTTCGATCCACCCGAGGTGTAGTTGCTGCTCCAGCTGTTGACGGAGATGTTCGGGTTGGCGAGCGCGTCGATCGCGCCGTCGCCGCCACCGCCACCCGACGAGTACGCGTCGAAGAAGAAGGTGTCGCCGACATTGAGGCCGAGCGAGGCGAGCGAGAGCGTGTAGGTGAGCTCGCTGCCGTTGAAGACGAGGCCGGCGTTGCCGGGGTCCTGACTCCAACCGCCCGCGAAGGACCAAACCTGCGATCCCCCGCCGCCATCGACCCACGAGCCGATCCAGCGCGTCATCCCGCCGTTGGGCGAATCCATGTTGATCGGACGATTCCAGCCGTTGCCGTTGTTCGAAGCGGCGCCGCCGTTCGAGATGCCGATCATGAACTTGCCCCAGTCGGTCGACAGGTTGCCGTTGACCGTGAGCTTGAAGACGATGTCGCTCGTCGTGTTCGAGATCTCGAGGCTGACGAGGTCAAGGGTGCCGTTGCCCGTGGCGAGGCCCGGGTCGATGTCACCCGTTGCGTCGGTGAAGATGACGCTCGGCTCAGAATTGGCGAGCGTCGTGATGGCCGCGGCCACCGCGGCAGCGCAGGTCGCTGCATGCAGACGAGAATGCATAGGAACTCCAGATAGAAAGGAACGGGAGGAACGGACGAAGTCGCCTCGGACACTCCGATCTGGCTCGGTCGTGATGCACGCACCACGCAAGGGCGCACCCTGAGGGGAGAGCACGCCGCACCGAGGCCCGACGGAGGGGTCGAACCGACCCTGTGAAGGTACTTCCAGTTCAGGCCTCATTCAAGACTCGACGCGATTTCAGGCGGGAAGTTCAGTTGCCGCGCGGTGTTGCGGGCGCGAACATCCCGCCGCGCTGATGCTGTGCGCGACTCATGGATCGAGCAGGACCTCCATTCTCGGACGCGGCCTCGGCGGGTCCCCTCCCGCTGCGCCTCGGACCGCGCCATGATGCCCGAGCCGATGCCGAACGGGCCGCAGCAAGTTCACGCTCCCGCCGCCCCGTCGCCCACCGCGCCGCGAGGCGTTCTCGTGCGAGGGCTCCGAACCGTGCTCCTCGGCTACCTCCTCTGGTGCGCCGCGCTCTTCGCGCTCCAACGCAGCATGCTCTACCTGCCTGACCTCGCGGGGCGCGGGCTTTCCGACGCCGAGCTCGCGGCGATCGAAGGGCTCGAGCGGCGCTGGGTCACGCAGGACGACGGCGTCAAGACCGAGTCGTTCCTTCTGCGCGCGGAGTCGAGCCCCGCGCGCGGGCTCGCGGTCCTCTTCCATGGAAACGGCGAGCTGATCGACGACGGGCTCGAGGACGCGCGACGCTGGAACGAGCTCGGCTTCCACGCGCTGCTTCCCGAGTATCGCGGGTACGGCCGCACGCCTGGCGCGCCGTCAGAGAAGCGCATCGTCGACGATGCGCTCGCGGCGATCGCGGATGCGCGCGGCGTGCTCGACGCGGGGGAGCTCGTCCTCCACGGACGCTCGCTCGGCACGGGCGTCGCTGCGCAGGTGGCGCTGCGGATCGGCGAGGCGGCCACGACCCGCCCCGTGCCGTCGCTCCTCGTCTTCGAGTCGCCCTTCACCAGCATCGCCAGCTTCGCATGGGGCTATGGAGTGCCCCAGTTCATCGTCCGCGACGCCTTCCGCACGGACGAGGCGCTCGCGAAGCTCGATGTACCCGTCCTCATCCTGCACGCGCGCAGCGACACGGTCGTTCCGATCGCGCACGGTCGCACCTTGGCGGCGCTCGCGCCGCGCGCAACCCTCGTCGAGCTCGATGGCGACCACAACTCGGGCATCTCCCTCACGCGCCCCTACTGGGATGCGGTCGCGAAGGCCGTCGAATCGAGCAGCCGAGGAGATCGCCCATGACGACGCTCGACCCCGCGATCCTGGCGATGCTGAACGACCCAGCGACGATGCTGCTCATGCGGCACGGCGATGCGGCGCACTATCCGTCGCCCGACGCCGAGACCCGCGCGCTGCGCTTCGACGCGCGCGACACGCGGATCCTCACGGCCGCAGGCGAGGCGCAGACCGAGAGCGCCGCCCGCTGGGTCGCGCGCGTGCTCGCCGGCCCAGCGCCGCTCGTGGTCTCATCGGCGCTCCTTCGCGCACGGCAGACCGCGCAGATCGTGGCCGCGGGCGTCGGGGCACCGAGCCCCGCGTTCGATGTGCGCTTCAACGAGCTCGGCCACGGCGCCGTGCCCCAAGGCTCGGACGCGCTCGCCCTCGCGCTCGACGCCATGGAGGAGCACCACGCGCGCGCACGCGACGAGGGGCGCAGGCTCATCGCCGTCACGCACGCCGACATCCTCGCCGAGCTCGCGGCGCAGCTCAGGCCTTCCGCCGAAGAGACCTCGGAAGAGGAACGCGCGCTCAGCGCGGCGCTCTCCGCAATCGGCCGCGACGCGCATGGCGGCATGCGGGTCTACGCAGGCCACGCGCACTGCCACATCACGGCGATCCGCCACAACATCTTGCGGATCTGGAATCTGCCGACGCAGTAGGTTCCCGTCGGGCTTCCGAAAGCGGCGCGCGGTGCCCCTTTGGGCTGGGATTTGGTGGATATCCCGCTCCATCTGCGAGAGTCCATTCGTTCCGATGAGCCAGTCTAAACAGAAATTGTTCAGCCGATCACGCTCGTTGCTCGCAGAAGAGGCTTCCGAAGCACCCTGTCGGGCGGTAGTCTCCCGCCATGAAGAGCGCCGCCCCTGCCTGCCTTGTCCTCTGCGCCCTCGCCTGCTTGACGCCGATCGGCTGCGGCAAAGAGGACACGACGGTCCCACCGATGCCGACGCAGGGGGCCGTGACGCAGCAAGGCGAGCTGTTTGATCTCGCGGACTTCACCATCACGATTCCCGATGACATGGTGGCCCTCGATGTGACGAGCAAGATGCTCGATGAGGCCACCGCGAACGGGGCCATGTCGGGGCTCTCCCCCGAAATCCTCCGCAATGTCAAGCAGGCCCTTGAAGGCGGCCTGATCAAGCTGATGGCCTTCGACATCTCCGCAGGTGACCCCGAGTTCGCGGACAACATGAATGTCGTGATCGAGCGGCTTCCCGTCGCCATGTCGCAGGAGGCGGTCGTGAAAGCGAACCTCCTTCAGCTGCGGTCCGCCGGCTTTCAGTTGATGGCGCAGGACCGTTTTGCCACGGGCCAGCATGAGTTCGATCGGCTGCAGTGCTCCATTCCCGCGGCGGGAGTCGAGTTCTACAGCTACATCCTCGCGCGGGGATCCACCGCGTACACAGTGACCTTCACATCGAAGCCCGAGCGCACCGCGTCGTTCCGTCTCAAGGGGGAGACGATCATGCGGTCGTTCAGGCCGAAGTAATCCGCATGAACGGTGGCTGCGTCGGCCTCGGCGTTCGCCTCGACATCATTGGGAGCGCTGCGAGCAGGCCGCACCGCGGATTCGCCCCCAGCTTCTGCTTTCGATTGGAGGCGTCAGAGTCATGCCGGTCCCCATCGGCCCGAACGCGGAAAACATGATGCCTCGATCATCTCGACGGAATGGCAGCGCTCCGTGGCAGAGACCCAATGCGATCAGGCGTGCCGCGCGCTCGCCTGACTCGAAGAATCGGCGTCCGCCTCTTCCTCCAGACGCGCACAGCGCCGGCGGACACGGCACGGAGGCCGCCCGTGGGTGATGGCGCACGAGGTCGCTCTGCGAACGCGCGCCCCGCGACAGAGCAGGCGGCGCATCCACAGCCTCGCGTGAAGCCCGTGCCGCGACAGCGGATCTCCGCGGGGCGGCAGTCGGCCGCCATCATGCTGATGATCTTCTGCTTCTATGGGGTAAGCCTCGCCGCAGCGCTCGCGCTCGCAGCGCTCGCCGTGCTCATGATCCTCCGCGGACGCATCTTCAGCATCGTGCTCGCGGTCACATGCGCGTCATCGGCGCTCGCGATCGTGCGGACGGTGATCCCGCGGAGAGAACCATTCGAGGCACCAGGCCCTCGCATCACGGCCAGGCAGGAACCCGAGCTCTTCAAGGCGATCGCGGAGGTCGCGCACGCGGTCGGCGAGCGCCCGCCCGACGATGTCTTCATCGTCGCCGACATCAACGCGGCGGTCATGGAGCACGGCGGATTCCTCGGCTTCCGAGGACGCCGCGCCCTGATGTTCGGACTTCCGCTCGCGCAGGTTCTCACCGTGACAGAGTTCAAGAGCGTGCTCGCGCATGAGTTCGGCCACTTTCAGGCCAAGGACACGAAACTGAGCCCATGGGTCTATCGCATGCGCATGGCGATCGGACGGTCGCTCGCGCGCCTCGAGCATGGCCTCCTCGAGATCCCCACGCTGTGGTTCGGCAAGCTCTTCCTGAAGACCTCCATGAGGCTGTCGCGCGAGACAGAGTTCGACGCGGACGCCGTCGCCGCGCGAGTGGCCGGCCCCCGGGCGTCCATCGACGCTCTTCGAAAGGTCGAGCGGGTCGCCCCTCTCTTCCCCGCCTACTGGTCGTCCGAGGCGGTCCCCCTGCTTCAGGCGCGCTACCGACCCTCCATCACCGAGGGATTCGCGCGCTTCCTCCAGGCGAAGCGAGTTCGCACGCAACTCGCCAAGAAGTTCCAGGAGGCCATCGAGGCGCGCAAGGCCAGCGAGTACGACTCGCATCCGCCGACCAGTGAGCGCGTCGCCGCGATCGAGGCGCTGCCCGCGGAGAAGTCGCGGCTTCGCGTGGCAGACGACCCAAGGCCGGCGATTTCCATGCTCAGGACGCTCGAGGCGATCGAGTTCGACCTTCTCGTCGGACTGGGCGGCGCAGAGGCGTGCATCGAGCTCGACCCGATCGACTGGAACGCGGCCGGCGGCGCGGTCTATCTGCCGATGTGGGCGAAGACCGTCGAACGCCTCCGTCCCAAGCTGCGGGCGCTCGATCCAAGCGACCTGCCAGGCCGCGCCCTCGATGTCGACTGGATGACGCGAACGCTGGTGCGCGCCGAGTGGCAGGATGCGCCCCACGCCCAGCGACAGTCCATCGGCCTGTGGATCCTCGGCGCGGCGCTCGCGCATCTCCTGCAGCGCAAGGGCCACCGCATCGACTGCACGGTCGGCGAAGTCATCACCTTCCACCACCGCGACTCGACTCGAGGCGGCGGCGACGGCGACCAGGCGAGCAACGACACCCACGCCCGCATCGCGCCGTTCGAGGTGCTGTGGGATCTCGCCGAACGAAAGATCACCCCGACGGAGTGGGCAGAGCGATGCGAGGCCTTCGGCATCACAGGCGCAGGCCTCGGCGGAGAGGATCTTGACCTTACGGTCTAGGTTCTGTCTGACGGATCCCCGGACGTCGAATCGCGCGACATCCCGGCTGGCGGCGTCGGCTTCAACTCGCTGTATCGCTGCGGATACAGCTTCGTTTCGCCTCCTTGCCATCCGGGCGCCGCGCGATTCTTTGGTCTTCGGGGATCCGTCAGACAGAACCTAGCCGTCCGCATCAGGAGAGCGCGAACAATCGTGCCCGCACCGCCAGCAGCGATGAAGACCGATGAGTGTCGGTGGAACCCGACTCGAGTCACTCGGTTCTGCCCCACCGATCGCCGAAGTCAAAGGACCCGCGCGGCACCCGCCGCCAGGCGTGCACGCGAGCACGCCCGGCGGTCGGGTCGAGGAGTTCGCCGCACCGCGCCGTGCACAGGTGGCGCGTCAGTTCCTCCACCACTTCCGCGTCATGAATACATCCGTGAACTCGGGCACCTCGCTCGCCGTGTTCTCGAGGTCGTACTCGTCAGTCAGGGTACTGCCGAGCCAGCCGTTGAGGCGCGCCGCGGCGCGCGGCGGAGCGTGGTGCGTCGCCATCTCGGTGGCGAAGTTGATGAGGTCGTAGACGCGGCAGTTCGCCTGCAGCATGCGCTGGCGCTTCACGCTCAGGGCGTCGATGCTCGCGAGGCCGTAGCGCGACTCGTAGTCGCCCACCATCGCGCGGAACGCGCGGCGACGCTCGGTCATGTCGCCGAGCCCGCCGCCCGAGGGGCCGCCCCACGACACCGTGTCGAGCTGGCGCTCGAGGAGGCGCACCTCGCGCAGGCTCGCCCACGATCGCTGCGCGCTCTCGAGGCGGTCGCGCATGGCGGAGAAGCCGTCGTCGTTCGCGAAGTGCCCGAGCGCGCGCTCGAGCGAGTGCTGCGGGTCCTTGCCGATGCGGATCATGCTGCGGAAGACGGAGCGCGTGCCGATCGCACCGTTCAGGCAGATGAGCCGCAGCAGCGCGACCTGCATGCGCGGCTCGCCGAGACCGTCGACGGGCACATCGAGCTGGAAGCGCTGCCTGTACTCGTCGGGGCCGATCGAGATCACGCGGTCGCCCGCGGCGGGCACATGCATCGAGCTCAGCACGCCGTCGTCATAGCGGACGCGATGGCCACCGTAGCGGTCGACGATCTCCGCGACATCGCGGCGATCGAGGATCGGGCCATTCGGCGCGCTCACGGCAAGCAGCCGCCGCGCGCGGCCAGGCGTGCCGCCGCCCTCGATCGCGAAGCGCACGGACCGCCCCGCGTCGAGCCGAGCCACGCGGTCGAAGACCTCGGTCGGGTCGAAGTAGCGGAAGACGGCGTCGTTCAGTCCGCAGCGCACGAAGAGGCTCCACCAGAATCGCGGCGTCGTGACGACGGGCTCGTCGTTCAGGTAGAGCGCCTTCGGGGTCTTGCGGCGGAGATCGGCGCCGGGCCGAAGGTCGGGCGATGCGTCGGGCGCCGTGCGATCCCTTCCATCACGCGAGGCATCCCGCGCGCCCGACGCGCCGTTCTGCCCCGCGTGGTCGTCATCCGTCTCGATCGCATCGAGTGGGTCGACCGACTCGCGCAGCTCGAGCGCCTCGCCGAGATTCCCGCACGGGCGGAGCGCACGCAGGCTCGTCACGCGGTACTCGATCTCCGGCAGCGCCTCCGCGGCCGACTTCGAGAAGTGGGCGGTGACGGCCGCGTTGAAACGGCTCGCGCTTTCGGCGGTGTCCTCCGTGTCCGCGCGAAGGATGGCGCCAGGGTCGATCTGTGGGAGGGGCGATGCCTCGATGTTGTGAAGCGTTCTGTTGGTCATTCTTTTCCTCTGTGATCCGTCGAGTTCGATCTCTCTGTCCGTGAAGCAAGCGTGTCGCGCGTCCGGCCGCGGGCCACGCGTGGAAGTCCTGATGCCACCGCGTCGTCAGTCCCGCCGCGAACGGTCGCCCGTCGCGTCGTCGATCTCGGCGCAGCACGCGACGAGCGCGAAGGTGCCGCTCGCCGCGAACGCAAGCGCCGCCACGATCATCGGAACGGGTCCTTCGCTCGGGAGGAGCCCGAGACGGATGGCGCCGATCGCAAGGCCGGTGCCCGCGACGAGCCCGATGGCTCCTGCGGCGGTCATCCACGGCCAGTCCTCCACACGGGAGTCCTGCGAAGAGCGCGACATTCCTCCTGTCGCGAGGTCGCTCAGTTCGTTCCGCCAGTCTCCGCGGCGATACCACCGCGCGCCGATCGCGCGTCGTCCGCGCGGCAGCGTGCAGCGGCGCCGTTCGCGCATCGCGAGAACCCGCGTCTCGGAGCCCGTGCAGTCCGTCGTGGACAGCGGCTCGCGGTCAGTGACCTCCGAGCGATCCGGCTGTGCACCCGCGGAGGCGCTCGTCGAGGCACCCGGTGAGGCACCCGGTGAGGCACCCGGTGAGGCGCCCGGTGAGGCGCCCGGTGAGGCTCCCGGTGAGGCGCCCGGTGAGGCTCCCGGTGAGGCGCCCGGTGAGGCTCCCGGCGATCCGCCATTGATGCTGTCGAGGTCAGTCAGGTCCATTGTTTCCATCCGTTCCGTCCGTGCTGTTCGCGCAACCTTGTCGCGTCCTCTGCTGTTCCCGCCACCCTCGCCGCCTACCCCGAGGATCAGTCGATCTCCCGCCCGATCCGAGTCCGCTGCGCACGCTTGCGTGCCCTGAGGATGGCCGCAGGAAGCGTCGTCGCCGTCTGCGCAAGCTTCACCCGCGTCGCCTCGATCTCCGCGTCGAGCGCACGCGTCGCGCCGAGCGAGCGCCAGCCCGCGTCGGTCGCGATGTACTGCTCGCTCGGCCGCACCACCCGCGCGAACGGCAGCTCCGTGTCGCGGCTCTGCACGATCTGCTTGACAGGCGACGACGGATCCCTGCGAAACACGCGACCGCACATCTGCACGGTCGGCAGCCGCGACGACGGCCTGCAGAACACCGTGCGAAGCGAAGGGCAGTCGAAGCCCTCCGTGAGCACATTCATCGAGACAAGCGCGTCGACCGAGCCCGCCGCGAACGCCTCGAGCTGCGCCTCGCGGTCGCTCGAGCCCGTGACGAGCTCGACGCGCACGCCCGAGGCGCGAAGCACATCGACCGCGCGGCGCGACTCCGCGAGCGTGCGGAAGAAGAGAAGCGAGCGCCCCCACTTCTCCCGCTCACCCGCAAAGACGGCCGCCACCTGCTCGGGCACCCAGCGCTCGAGCATGAAGTGCCTGTACGGACTCAGGTACCCGTCGTCGACGAGCATCTGGATCGAGCAGCTCTTCACCGTCTTCTCGAAGCACAGCTTCACGCGGTCGCGCCGAAACGGCGTCGCCGTGAGGCCGATCACGAAGGCAGGGTCGATGCACCCATGCAGGGTCGCCATCGACATCGCTCCGTCGTGATGCGCCTCGTCGACCACGAGAAGGTCGACCTTCGGAGGGGTGCGGTCGAACATCGAGATGAGCGCGAGCTCGTTGCCGAAGCCGAATCGCGCGTTCTCAGCCGCGGCCTGGCGCAGGAGATCGCGCCTGCCCGCGCACCAACCGATCCGCGCACCGAGCAGTGCGCCGAGCGCACGGGCGCAGAGAAGGCCGATGAAGGTCTTCCCCGCACCCGTCGGCGCCTGGATCAGCGCCGAGCGGCTGCGACGGCCGTCTGCGCGGGCAATGCCCGCTGCGCGCGGCCCCACGAGGTGCCCAAGGGTCTCGAGCGCGATCTCGCGCTGGTACCCGCGGGCGCCGAAGCGCGTGCAGAGTTCGTCGAGCGCCGCAGAGAGCACGGAGGCAGAGACGGGCAAGGCCGAACCGACTGAAGCCGAGACAGCGAGAGCATGGGGCGTTCGAGCGATTGTGTGTGGCATGGTTTCCCCGCTCTCAGTTGTCCGTCGTTCGATCTCCGTCTCCTCGAAGAGAGGCGCCGCGCCCACACCGCTCGGGCGCGCCCCCGCTTTCGTCCCCGCATCTCTTCCCTCGCTGTCCCCCCGCTCTTCCCACCACGGGGCTTCTCCTGATCTCCTGATCTGCTGAGCTCCTGAGCTCTTGATCCCCCGATCCCCCGATCTCCCGCCCAGCTACTGCTGCGGCCCCTGTCCGCTCTTGGCTTGGCGTCTCGCCTCCCGCTGTAGAAGGCGCATCGCGTGCCTGAGCCTGCGCCACTTGCGCTTCGAGAGCGGCGGGCCGAAGACAGCTTCGGCCCACTCCCTCGAGATCGTGAGGACTCCGTACGCCACGATGCCGGGCCAGGCGAGACTGGTCAGGTTTGCCGCGGGCGCGAAGCCGTGGAAGGCCCCCGAGCCTGGTTCACCCGATGCACTTCGATCGGTGTTCCCAGACTCGGGGGCGCTGAGTTGCCAGGTCGGCGCGATGATCCGAACCGCGAGCAGCACACCCTCCGACACAGAGGCGAAGAGCCCCGGCTGAAGAAACCGACTGGCCTGGTAGAGCACCTTGCCGGGGTTGTCCGAGGTCATGACGACCTCGGGGGCGCGCCCGCGTTCGATGACGACGAGCCCGTACTGCCCGTTGCCGAGGTAGTCGACCAGCGCGCGGCACGCGAGGTTCGGGTTCGGCGCAGGCCGACCCGAGCGCACGCACCGCAGGCGGCAACGACCACGCGCAAGCGCGCTGCGGCTTCGACCGCCAGCTGGGCGGCGGGCCCCCCAGAGGCATGGAGCGACCCATGCACCCGCCACCCGCTGGAGGTCTTGTGCCGTCTCGGCGGAGGCATTCGCCAGCGCCGACTCGACAACGACCGCCCACGCGCGGGGACGCGGGGCATGCCACGCGCGGTTCGCGGCGCGCGCCCGGCTGTCCGGGCCAGGTCGCCAACGCTTGCGGTGGAAGTTGAAGAAGTTGCTGGCCATGGTGTCCTCCGGCGTTTGCGTGGAGTGAAGTGAAGTGGATGTATGCGGTGTTCTCTGGTCCGTCGTGGTGCGTGCGTGATGAGATGTGCGCTTGAGCCGTTGCGGTGAAGTGACTGTCTGCCTTGTTGGCTGACTCGCCAACCGCCTGCCTGTCTGCCTGCTCGCGTGTCTGATTGCGTGTCTGATTGCGTGTCTTCCTGCTTGTCTTCCCGCTGCCCGCGCAGCCGAGGCCTCCTCCAAGTCCGCCCTGCGTCCGCTGTTGACTTTCCCGAGTCGCTGAATCTGCCAAGTCTCCCGAGCCTCCCCTGCCTCCCCTGCCTCCCCTGCCTCTCGCTCCCGCCCACCCCCCACCGATGCCGCCGGGGTCATGCCCGACCATGGGCGTGCCGACAGCGCCCGGCCCCGAAAGGCCGCGTTTCACAGGGTTTTTCTGCGAGACGCGCGAAGAACATCCTCGCGCCACGCTCGCTCTCAAAGAGCTTCGCGCGCTTCAATCACCCAAACCAACCTGTTGTCGAAGAGGTCGTCCGGAAACCGAGCGCCTCCCCACTATCTTGGATGCGTCCGAACTGTCGGCACGCGCCCGTCCACCCAAGAACTGGCCGCCGCGGAACAGCGCACGGCAAGCAACCTCTCGGGCTCGTCTTTTCACCAGTTTCGTGTGTGTGTTTCCAGCCAGAACTTCGGCCAGAACCTCGATTGTATCGAGAGCCACACGCCGCGTCAACGGGGTTGCACGAAGTTTTCCCGCAGCGCCCCGACATCAATGAAGCTCACCCCCGACCTTGTATCCCAGCCCCGCGGTAGCCCCGAACCTTCAACTCGACGGTCCGCACATGAAGCGCTTCTGCCGATGCCATCTTGACATCAGGCGACTCCTCGCGCTTTCAACCGACTCCGCTCGTTGATCTGCCGACGCTCACGACGACTGATTCGAGTTCGGAGCGCGCTTCAGCATCACGGTCGATGTGCGCGGTGACCTTGCGGGGCTCCGCGACGCGCGCTGCGCGTGACGAAGGAGTTCGAGGGTCGCGGGACCCACGCTCGCTGCCAGCGAGCGTGCGGCACGCGACCAATCTCGGCGGCATGCCGTTCCCGCGCGCTACTCTGCCCTGTCACCGACATTCAGTGAGGAAAGGACCGCGGCAATGCAAGGCCCGTTCATGATCCCGCCGAGCATGATCGATGCATGGCGGCTCGCTCCAAGCGAGCATGCTCACCTCGAGTTCAAGGAGGCGAAGTCCACATTCGACTTCGACCGTCTCTGTCAATACTGCGTTGCGATCGCGAACGAAGGCGGCGGACACCTCGTGCTTGGTATCGCCGATAGTCCCCCGCGTCGAGTCGTCGGATCAGCGGCACTGTCCCATCCCGCAACAACCGTCGAGCGGATACACGCCAAACTGGGGTTTCATATCGAGGTCTCGGAGGTGCACCACCCCGACGGCCGCGTGGTGGTCGTTGGAGTCCCAAGCCGCCCGCGCGGGACTGCCTATGCGCTCGACGGCAGATACCTCATGCGCTCAGGCGGTTCGCTCGTCGCAATGACGGAGGACCGGCTCAGGACGATCTTCGACGAGGGCAAGCCGGACTGGCCCGACGAAGTCTCCCGCAGAGGCATGACCGCGCAGGAGGTGATCGAGACCCTCGATACGCAGACCTTCTTCGAGCTTAGACGGGAGCCGTTTCCTACAAGCACAGGCGCGATCATCGACCGACTCACGCGCGAGGGGGTTCTCGTGACCCAAGACGATCGCCACTCGTTGCTGCGCCTTGGCGGGATGCTCCTCGCGAGAAACCTCGACGACTTCCCCGACCTCCGCCGCAGGCGGCCGCGGGCTGTGGTCTATCGCGGCAACTCCAAGATCGAAACCACGCTCGACCACATCTTTCACAAGGGTTACGCGGTGGGCTTCCGCGACCTTGTTCAGTTCATCATGTCGCATCTCCCTCAGAACGAGGTCATCCAGAGCGCGCTTCGGAAAGAGGCGAAGCTCCTGCCCGAACTCGCCATCCGCGAGCTCGTCGCAAACGCCCTCGTCCATCAGGACTTCCTGATGAGCGGCGCATCGGTCATGATCGAGATCTACGCGAACCGCATCGAGATCTCAAATCCCGGAACTCCCATCGTCGAGCTCAACCGCTTCATCGATGGCTACCAATCGAGAAACGAGCGCCTCGCCGACATGATGCGGCGGATGGGGATCTGCGAAGAGAAGGGAAGCGGAATCGATAAAGTCGTCTCTGCGGCGGAGGCCGCGCAGCTTCCCGCGCCGCAGTTCCGCCAGGATCCGGGGCGCACCACCGTGGTGCTCGCAGGCCCCAAGCCGTTCGAACAGATGGATCGGGAGGAGCGCATCCGCGCGTGCTATCAGCACGCCGGGCTCAAGCGGGTCACGAACGACTTCATGACGAACCAGTCCCTCCGCGAGCGGTTCAGCCTCCCATCCGACAAGTCGGCGATCGCCTCCCAGGTCATCGCGGCAACGGTGGAAGCCGGGCTCGTGAAGGCGGACGAGAGCGTCGGGACATCCCTGAAGCTCCGCCGCTACCTGCCGTACTGGGCGTGACTTCTGTTTAAGCGTGTACCCGTCCCGACCACCGCCCCCGCCGCAACCCCTTCAATTCAAGGGGATTCCGTGTTTAAGCGTTCCCCCGCTCCAACCGCCGAAACGCGTGGCTCCCTGCCGTCAGTGAGTCCTAGAATTGCGCCCACGAGCCATCTTTCAAGGACTCGACCAGCCTCAAGCACTCGACCAGCGAGAGATTCCCAGTAACCCACGACCGCACTCAAGAGATCACCATGCCCAGCCGCGACCTCACCAAGACCTACACCCGCGCCCAGTTCGTCGCCAAGCTCCGCCGCCTCGCAGACTCGCTCGAGTCGAAGAAGGCGTTCACCATCCAGGTCGGCGGCGAGCGCCTTCACATCCCTGCCGACGCCGTGTTCAACATCGAACACGAGCGCAGCGGCAAGAAGACCGCGAAGGGCACCGCGCATGAGCACGAGCTCGAGTTCCAGCTGATGTGGAAGTCGGTCGAGGCGTAATCACGCCGATGCCGCGCTGCGCTGAGTCGAGCGCAGTAAGCCGAACGAAGCCGAATCGGATCGAATCGAATTGAATCGAGTCGCGTCGATTGGAGTGGAGTCGCAGCGCGCCTATCGAGGCCGCTTGCCAGAGCGCGGCGGCGGTCCGCCAGGGCCGCCTCGATAGCCGCCCCCGCCAACGCCACCACTTCCGCCACCGCCACCGCCACCCGGCCGCGTCCCGCGGTCGATGTTCACCTTCAGCTTCCGCCCACGCAGCGTCGCGCCGCGCAGGGCATAGATCACGCGTTCCACATCGCGCGCGGGCAGCTCGACGATCGAGTGCATCTCTGCGATCTCGATGCCGCCGATGCCGCGCGGGTTCACGCGCGCTTCGTTGGCGATCGCGCCCACGATGTCCGCGGGTCGCAGGCCCATGCGCGTGCCGCCCGAGATGAAGATGCGCACCATGTCGTGCTGCTCGGCGCGGCCGGGCGCGCGCTCGGGGCGGGCGAAGCTCTCGAACGCGGGGATGTGCACATCGTCCTCGGTGGCGCCCTCGCCTTCGGTCGCCTCATGCGCGAGGCGAATCGCGGCGGCTGCGACATCCATCGGGTCAAACTCCGAGGCAAGCGACTCGGCGACCGCACGGTAGGCATCGAGGTCGCCCGCGGTGATCGCGTCGCGCACCGAGCCCTTCGTGATGTCCATGCGCCGCGCCTTCACATCGCGCGGCGTCGGGACGGTGCAGATCGCGATTCTTTGGCGCGTCGCCTGCTCGATGTTCCGGAGCAGGCGATGCGCGCGCGGATCGACGAGCGTGATCGCCATGCCCTCGCGCCCCGCGCGTCCCGTGCGGCCGATGCGGTGGACATAGGACTCGGGCGACGACGGCACGTCGAAGTTGACGACATGCGTGAGGTGATCGATGTCGATCCCGCGCGCCGCGACATCGGTCGCCACGAGAAGGTCGACGGTGCCCGCGCGCGCGCGGCCCATCACGCGGTCGCGCTCGGCCTGCGACATGCCGCCGTGGAGCGACGACACGCGGTATCCGCGGCCCGTCAGGCGATCGGCGAGCTCGTCGACATCGAGGCGCGTGCCGCAGAAGACAAGCGCCAGCGTCGGCGACTCGAGGTCGAGCACGCGCCCGAGCGCCGTCACCTTGTGTGCGCGCGGCACGATGTAGGCGACCTGCTTCACCTTCGGCATCGACCCGCTCGTGGCCGAGTCGCGCGCGATCAGGATGCGCTCAGGCTCGCGCAGGTGACGCTCTGCGATCGCAGCGATGCGCGGCGGAAGCGTCGCCGAGAAGAGCGCGGTCTGCCGCGTCTCGGGCGCGGTCTCGAGGATCAGCTCGAGGTCTTCGGCGAAGCCCATGTCGAGCATCTCGTCCGCTTCGTCGAGCGCCACGATCTTGAGGGCGGAGAGATCAAGCGTCTCGCGCCGCAGGTGATCGAGCGCACGCCCAGGCGTCGCGACCACGACATGCGCGCCGCGGCGAAGGCCGACGATCTGACGGTGGAACTCCTGCCCGCCGTAGATCGGCACGACCG
Source organism: Phycisphaera sp. (assembly GCA_016124975.1). Taxonomy (GTDB): domain Bacteria; phylum Planctomycetota; class Phycisphaerae; order Phycisphaerales; family SM1A02; genus QWPT01. The sequence continues at coordinate 33,896 of WGMP01000010.1, forward strand.
AAGTCCCGAGGCGACGCCCGTAGCGATGGAACGCCTCCGACACCTGCACCGCAAGCTCGCGCGTCGGCACAAGGACAAGCGCCAGCGGCCGCCCTGGCGCAGGCCGCTCATCGGCCACACGCTGCAAGATCGGCAACGCAAACGCCGCGGTCTTGCCCGTGCCCGTCGCAGCCTGCCCGAGGATGTCGCGCCCTGCGAGGAGCGGCGGAATCGCAGCGCGCTGGATGGGCGTCGCTTCTTCGTACCCGAGCGAGGTGAGCTCGACGAGGAGTTCACGCCGCAGGCCGAGCGCAGCGAAGGAGTCCTCGGCGGGGTCGGTGGCGGGGTCGGAAGCCGCGTCCGAAGCCGGCGCAACGCCGTCGGCAGCCTTCTCATCGAGCATGTCGTCAAAGTCGCCTGAAGCGTCCGTCGTCGGGTCCTGCATCGAGGCAGGGTACGCGAAGTGGACCGCGCGAGAGAGCCAATGCGGTCGCGCGAACCGAGTCCGAGTGCCGTTCCCGCGATCACGGGTGCGGCGTGATCGCGAGAATCGTGATCTCCCCCTTCTCCGGCCCATAGCACCAGAACAGCCGATACGCGCCCGGAGTCTTGTTCTGGACATACGCCTCGAACACCTTCCCGCGCTCGTCGTGGGGATTCACGATGGAGTGGTACTCGTGGGCGTTCAGCCCAGGGTGCTTCGGATCCTCAAGCAGCAGCCGCACGCACTTCTCGACCTGCTTGAACAGGCCCTCTGCTCTCGACGCCTTCGCCTTCTTGCGCTTCTGGCGGTTGCGCAGCGACACGGTGGCCGCCTTAGCCAGCTCGCTGTAGGTCGACGCCGCCTCTTCTGTCCACTTGGGCGAGAAGCGCATCAGTCATCCAGAAGTTGGTCCGCCAGCGCCTTCGCGGCACCGAGGTCGGGAGCGCGCTTGGCGAAGGTCCTCGATTTCGCCTGCTCCAACCCCCGCCGAACGGCGCCCAACGCCTCCTTGTTGTCGTAGAGCCACGCCTCTCGCTCGGGGATGACCCGCGCGAGCCGCAGCACGATCTCGTCGCCGCGCCGCTCGACCAGCACGGTTCGGTTCTTGAACTCCTCGCCGAGCGTGATCCGCCCCTTCGAGTCTGCATGCTTGGTGATCGGAGCGCTTCGAGCCATGAATCCAGTATCGCCCACAAACCCCGAGTGGTCAAGTGGGAATGTGGGAAAATCCGACTCTCAGCGTGCTCCCGCCCCCTCCGCGCCTCACTTCCGCCGCGACGACGGGCGATCGCGCACCGCTGCCTCCGCCGCCCCCTCGGCGCGGAGCCACTTGCGGAACGCTGGGTTCGCGCGCAGAGCGGCCTCGAGGCTCTCGGCTGCGTCGATCGCCTCGGTCTTGCCGCCGACTTGGATCGCGCTGAAGTCTTCCTTCGGGATCTTCACGGCCCCCGACATGTACCCCAGGGCGTGCGGGTTCTGCATGACCACCTCTGGCAACAGCTTCGCGGCAGCCGCCTCGCCCTCGGTCGCGAACGCGAGCAGCACGCGCCCCCACACGATCGGCAGGAGCCCGTCGTCCTCGAACCGCGCGAGAAGCGCGCGCGCGTCGTCGTGCCGGCCGCGGCCGAGATACCACCCGATCAGCGAGCCGCGGATGCCGAGGCGATCCTCGCCGTCCCAGCGCAGCATCTCCTCTGCGACGGCGATGGCGCGATCGTGCGACTCGGGGGTGCCGAGGTCGCCATGCGCAGTCGCAAGCGCCGACATCGCGCGCACGACCGGCCGCGCCTCGAGCTCGTGCCACATGTGGCCCATGTGCTCGGCGAGGAACTTCGCCCCGAACTGCTCGACCAAGTCCTCGACACCGATCCCGACGATCTTCGTGAAGAGATACGCGCGCTTCTCAGGAGGATCGACGAAGTGATCGATCAGCATCGCCTGCGCGTCGACGCACCCGCGGTGCACGACACTTGCCATGGCGCAGAGCGCGAGCATCTCTTCCTCGTGCCCCGCCGACCGCGCCTCCATCGCCTCCCACGCGAACTCCTGCGCAAGCCGCCGCGCGTCGAAGTCCGCATCGAGCTCGGCCACTGGGAGCCGCGACATCACGGCAGCGACGGCGCCAGCTGGCCCGCGCGCAGCTGGCGCGGCGCTTGAATCCGCCTTCGCTCCCGCCTTCGACTTCGGCATTGACTTTGCGGGACGCGCAGGGACGCCGGCTGCCTTCTTCGGTGCCATGCGGAGAAGGCTACCACGGGGCGGCAACGGCTAAACCCCCTGCGGTCGGGGAAGAGGCAACCTCGCAGCGCTGCACCCCTCACTCGCCCGACCGCGACGCAAACCGCTCATGCAGCGCCAGCAGCGCGGAGTAGTCGCCCTTGTCAGCGACTCTGACGGCCTCGAGGTACTCGCCTCTGATCGTGCTCGCCGATCCGATGGTCGTTTCCGGCCACTCGATCGGCGCAGCGCCGTGCAGCTTCAGCCAGATGTTGCCCGCCATTCGAGACCAGCGCCCGTTTCCGTTTGCGAACGGGTGAATCTGCACCGCGACATGGTGCAGCCGAACCGCCTGCTCGAGGAGCGGCATGCGCGAGTCCTCCCACACCTTGAGGTCTTCGAGCAAGGCGTGAAGGCGCACCTCGATGTCATGCGACGGCGCGCCGATGTTGGTCTCGTGCGTGCGGAAGCTGCCAGCCCAGCGCCAGACATCGCCGAACATCTCGGCGTGCAGTCGGCGCAGCCAGGAGATGTCGAAGCGCGCCGACCTCCGCGTGGGGCGCGAAGCGAGGTACTTCAGCGTCGCCTTGCGGATGTTCTCCGCTTCGGCGGCGTTGAGTTCGGCGGTGGTGCGGATGGACCTGATCCGCAATCCCGAAAGATCGTCGAGCGGAGTCTGTCCCCCAATGGGCGGATCAGGACGCATCACTCAGACCAGAGCCTCCGCCTCGAGCCGGCCATCAACTGGTGGTAGGACCGCTCGAGGAGCTGGCTGTAGGTCGCTGCGTCAACGGCTTGGCTTTCGAGCGCGCTGGTCCCCTGCACGAGGCGAGCGACCTGCTCCGCCTTTCGGCGAGCCTGCTGCCGGCAAAGTTCTTCGGGGGCGACTTCATCGACGCCGAGCGATGCTCCGAGTGCCTCTGCCACAGCAACGACATTGGCGAAGGACGCCTCGGCGATGTGGCCACCCAGAATCCGCTTCACGGTGGGTTCGGACACCCCGCTCCGCGCAGCGACCACGGCATGGCTCATGCCGAGCGCGGCCCGACGACTGTTCAGGCGGTCGGCGGAGATGGGGGCGGGGGCGAGGGTGGTCATGGCTTGTACAGTATCGTATCCGATACGCTTTTAAGGTCTAAGCGTCTCTCAAATGCGTCGAAACTGTTCTCTCCATCACGTTATTGGACAGAATGGAGAAGGCCCATCAGTCGGAGGCCACGAGCGATTGCCGAAGCCCCCTGCGGTGCAGAGCGCGAGCCCGCCCTCGGGGCCGATCGCGCCGGCGGCGTCGACGGGTTCGGCAAGCGCGACGCTCGTCCCGACGAAGCCCCCCGCCGTGCCGTTTGCCGCGCGCGGCTGCGCCTCGGCGACCCACGCGCCAACGTCGTGGATTCGAGCACGGCGCTGGGTCACGCGGGCCGCGCCAGCACCTTCACGAAGGCTCGGAAGCGCCTCGCTTCCTCGCGGGTGAGCTTCGCATCGGGCACTGGACCCGTGATGAAGCGCAATGCCTCGCGGCTGAGTTCGGGATCGATCGGCGTGGCACAACCGGCCAACTGAAGGAGCGGAGATGCCGAGACGCCAGCGGCCTTCGCCAGCACGCGAATCGTGCGCGGACTCGGCGCTGGATCTTCGCCACGCTCGAGCGAAACCAGTTCCTGCATGGTGATGCGATGGGCCGCAGCGAACTCTGCCGCCGTGAGGCCGCGCGTCCGCCGCGACAGCTCGATCAGGCGACCGAGCGCCGCGCGCAATCGCGTCGAGGGATCATCGGACGGGGCGTCGACCGAATGGCCATCCACCGGGCGCCCCGCCGTGACGGAGTCGCACGAATCCTCGAGGTCTGCCATTCGACGCAGCCAGTCTGAAGCATCGCGCTTGGTCGGCTTCGCGGGTTTGCCTTCTGACTTTGCGCGCCTCATCAGGAGCCTCCTCGTGGGTTCTCTCGTGGGTTCTCTCGTGGATTTCCCCGTGGATTTCCCCGTGGGTGTCCTCGCGTTCCACCTCGCAAGTCTTTGCGTGCGCCCTCGTGTGCGTCCCCTCCGAGGAAACGCTTCGCCTGCGCTCGAGCGAACTCGAAGTAGACGAGCGGTCCCCCGCCAGGCCCAGGCTCGAATGCGGTCATTCCACAGACCTCACGGTAGAACCGCTCGGCCTGCGGCAGGGCGTGAAGTCCGACCCGGCCATGGAACCCTTCGCCAACGCTCTGTTTCACGGCCTCCCTCATCAGCATGACGCCGACACCCTTGAAGCGTCGCTGCTGATTGATCGGCGCGATCGGCCAGTTCCAGGGCGCTGCCTCGAGAAAGTCGATGTAGACGAGCGGTTTGCCGCTGTCATCATCAAGGCGCGAGTAGTGCACCACTGTCCGCGTCATCATCGCACCCTGCCAGTCCTGCTCGCAGAAGATGCCGATGCCGCGCGTCGCGAGCAGCTCGAGTTCGGGCGCCTTGCGCGACCAGTCCCAGTGAAGGCTCTCGGGCCACGACCGTCGAGCGACGCCCTTCCGCGAGAGCTCGGCCATGATGCGCGCCCGCTCCGATGCCCACGACCGCTCGATCAGCTGCAGGTCCGCGCAACGGAGCCCATCGTGCAACTCCGCCGCAACAGCGTCGTCCGTTTCCCGCCGGATGAGTTGTGTCGCCCGAACGCTCACAGCACCATCAGCTCCGCCTTCTTCTTCTGGACCTCGTCCTCGAAGAAGAGCTTCTCGCCCTGCGCCACCCGCGTGTCGACAAGCTGCAGCAGCCGAAGCGCCTGCCGGATGACGGCGGTCTTCGACAGGTCCTTGCGCTGCGCGAGTGCCTCGAGGACTTCCATCTCCGCCGCGGTCAGGTTGAGGGTCATGGTTCGCTTGTCTTGCACGGCTGCTCCATCAACTGTTCCCCGCCGCTTCACCCCAACGATGCCAACACCCAACAAAGGAGAACATACTGAGTATACCTTCTATAGCCATTGCCTCCACTCTTTCTGGCTATCTTTTGTATCTTTTTTCCTCACCCCCCGCACGCCCCCCACGCGTTCAGCATCGCCGCGAGGTCCGACGCTCCCGTGTCGCCGTTGCCGTCGAGGTCGGCGGCGGGCGTGCCCGAGGTGATCAAGCATGGGCGTTGAGTAGCGCAGCGAGGTCCGCAGGGCCGACCGTGCCGTCGCCGTCGAGGTCGCCCGTGCATTGCGCGGGCTCGATCGCGTAGAGGTGCAGCGCGCCTTGGTTGGGCGCCGCGCCGTCGGTGGCATAGGCGCCGACGGCGAGCGTTGCCGAGGCGAGCGCGATCGCGTGGCCGAACGCGTCGCCTGTGCCCGCCGTGGGCGCCGTCAGCGACCACGCGGGAAGCGCCGTGCCTGTGGCGTCGATCGACCAGGCCCACACGCGGCCCGCGTCGGCGGCGCAGGCCGTGTCGTGCTTGAAGCCGCCCACGAGCGTGAGCTTGAAATCGTCCTCAAGCGCAAGCTTGAAATCGTCCACGCGCGCGAGGCTCGCGCCCAGCGCACCGCCCGAGCCGAGCGCGACCGACACGCCGCACTCGTCGCCCGCCGCCGAGTCGGCCGCGACAAGCGTGGCGCGCTCGGCCCACGCGCCCTTCGTGCGGCGGAAGAGCGTGGCGCTGCCGCGCTTCACGAGGTCGTCGGGCGGGTCATCGGTTGGGCCATCGGGTGCATCGCAGATGCTGCCGCAGAGCGCGAGCCCGCCCATAGGGCCGATCGCGCCGGCGGCGTCGACGGGTTCGGCAAGCGCGACGCTCGTCCCGAAGAAGTCCCCCGCCGTCCCGTTTGCCGCGCGCAGTTGCGCCTCGGCGGTCCACGCGCCAGCGTCGCGGCGGAAGACCCACGCGGAGCCGCTGTCGACCACGCCGACGAGGTCGTCCGAGGCCACGCGGACGACGGGCGAGAGCTGACTTGAGATCCTCATCACACTGCACACTGCGCACTGCGCGTCCCAGTCCCAGATGGGTGTCCACGGGTCTTGTGGAAGTCCACACTGTGCAGCGCACTAACCGATCCATCTGTCCACACGTTTTACATCTTTTCTGTTGCATCTCGTTTTGCGGGTTGATAGAGTCGAAGTTCGACTGGAATCGATGCATGACTGATTTTGAACTCTCGCACAAAGTCGATGGCCCCTCAGATCTTGCAGTCAGGTTTGCGTGTGACGTACACGAGCGCATGCGAATCGGCGCGATGTGCGAGAAGGGCGGAACGGTGGGCCTGGCTTCGGGCATCGGATTTGGCGCGGGCGCTGCGCTTGGAGGCCACTGGGCGATTGCCCTCGCGGGAATCGCCATCGGGGCACTCGCGAAGGCCGCCGCCTCAAACCACAGGCAGTCGCAGTTTGATCAGATGCAAGCAAAGTGGCAAGGAATCCTACGCGGACTGTCGGACAGTCAGTTGCGGCAGTTCGTACTCGAGATCGGGACTTGCTACCCACAGCTTACGGGGGCGCTCTCTTCTTACGCGCTCGGAACACCCCATGCGCAGCGCCTCCTTCAGAGCCTGTGATGCAGGCCGCCTGCAGCTCACACAGCCGGATTGAGCCTGCCCCGATGCTGTGGACACCAAGATTGGCGAGGATGCTTGCCGAGAGGTCTCCATGGACAGGACACGCAAGACATCGAAGAGGCGGCCGCGCCGCTCGTTCACCCCTGAGTTCCAGGCGGAGGCCGTACGCCTCTGCAGGATCGGCGACCGCAGCGTCGCCTAGGTCGCCAAGGAACCAGACCTGAACGAGACCGCGCCTTGCGAGTTGGTCCAGCGCGCGATGTCGACCGTGCAGGACGGCGACCTGAGCGTGTCCGCGCTCGCGAGCGCGATGAGGGCGCGCGGCCCGCCGCGCGGGGTGCTGGTCCACTCGGACGGCGGCGGGATCTACGGCGACGAGGAATACCTGAAGAAGCTCGAGGAGCACGGCGTGAAGCGGAGTATGAGCCGGAAGAAGAACCCGTGGAGATTGTGTGGCGGA
>WGMP01000019.1 GCA_016124975.1 Phycisphaera sp.
CATCTCGGCGAGTCCCGTTCTCTGTTCTCTGTGCCTCCGCGCCTCCGTGAGAGACCACGAGACCGCCAGCCGCACGCGGCACGGCGCGCGGCGGGAGCGGACGGTGTCGAAACCCACACGAAAGCCTGAAGCCCCCAAAAAGCAATCCCGCCCGCGGCGTTGGCCGCGGGCGGGATGAAGAGTGCATCGATCAGTCGAGCGCTGAAGGATCAGCGACGACGACGGCCAGCGAGGCCAGCGAGACCGAGGAGGGCGACAGCGCCAGGAGCCGGGAGGCTGAAGGTGCCGGTGCCGAACTGAACGGCCGACCCGGGGACGCCGTCGTTGTAGCCGAGCGTCAGGGTGTAGGTGCGGGGAGCGTTGTCACCGGCCGAGAGCATGAACTGGCCGACCTTGACATCGGTCGCGGTGTTCGGGGCGGTGCCGACGCGGCCCTGGAGATTCGGGGGGTTCGAGTTGAACCAACCGATGGTGCCGACGTCGGGGAGGTCAGCGCGGTTCCACGAGAGCGCGGCGCCCCACGAGGGGTCGGCGTTCGTCGAGTTGGCGAGGACGGCGTTGCCACCGATCATGAGGAACGAGTCGAACGGACGGTTCGCCGTCGCCGAGCCCGTCGCCTGGGGAGCCCAGGTGCCGACGGTCTGCGAGAGCTGGCCGGGGTTGCTCGAGTCGAAGTTGTCCTTGTGCCAGAAACCACCGAACGACGCGGCGGTGCCGCCGACAGCGTTGAAGTTGAAGGCGTTCAGGAGGGTGTCGGTCGGGCCGTTGAAGCGGGCGAAGACCTCGTAGCGGACGAGGTTCTGGCCGCTGTTGGAAACAGCCGCCGAGGTGACGACAAACTGAACGAACGCAGCCGAAGCCATGCTCGAAACCGCGAGGCCGGCAGCAGCCGCCATGAGACCAATCTTCATTTGTGAAACTCCCAATTCCAGTGTCTGCGTGCTCGTCGAGGTTAAGCACTGCACTCTCCCTCAGGAAGAGCGGCCCTTTACCGCTCACCCGACCCTCGACCCCGAAGATAGAACAGGAACAGACCCTGTCAAGCAAGTTCGAATGAAGATCCTGAAAGGGTCGTAACGGATCTGTCAGGGCGACTTCACGAATCTTCAAAGTCGGCGTTCTGAGAGAGCCAAGGCTGTTTTTACCACGCTGCCCTGGAGAATCAGGGGTGCCGAGCGCAGGATGTCGACCTCAAGAACCTCGCCCCGTTCTGGTGCTGAGGCGCCCGGCTCGAGCGGAATCGAGACGATCAGGTCGCCGCGCGTGCGGCCGATCGCCTGTCGCGCGGGCCGATTCGAGGTGCCTGCGGCGGCGCGGCGGGCGGGAGCGGTCGGAGGAGTGCTGGCGGGTCGGCCCGCGAGCGGCAGCGAAACGGAAGCCCCTTTGCGAACGGGATTTGCGTTGTCGGTCGTTGCCGCGGAGGCGGGCAGGGCCTCTGCGACCGACTCATCGGAATCGTCGCGGATGTCCTCGACGAGCACCTCCACGCGCTTTCCCACCCATGCAGCGTGGACGCGGGCGCTCACCTCCGACTGGATGTCGAGCAGGAGGTTGTTGCGCAGCCTCTTCACCTCGTTCGGCACATCGTCCTCGAAGCGGTCGATGGCCACGGTGCCGGGTCGCGGCGAGTACTTGAAGATGAAGTTGTTCTTGAACGGGACGGCGCGCACAAGCGACACGGTCTCCTCGAAATCCGCATCGGTTTCCGTGGGGAAGCCCACGATGATGTCGCCAGCAATCGTGCAGTCGGGCAGTTTTTCCGTGACGCGGGCGATGAACTCGAGGTACTCGCCGCGGGTGTAGCCGCGGTTCATCAGCTTCAGGATGCGGTCGGAGCCCGACTGCGCGGGGGCGTGGATGTACCGGCAGATCCGCGGGCAGGCCGCCATGACATCGAGGATGTCGTCGCCGAAGTCGCGGGGGTAGCTGGTGACGAAGCGGAGCCGCGCGAGGCCCGGGACCTCGTCGTGGATGCGTCGGAGGAGCTCGGCGAAGGTCGTGACGCGCTCTCCTACGGGGATGGGCTGGCGGAACGCGGAGAGCCCGGGGCCGACCTGCGGCAGCTCGACGCCGTCCGCGCTGACCGCCCGGCCGTGGGTGTAGCGGTAGTGGTTGACCGTCTGCCCGAGCAGGGTGATCTCGACGACTCCCGCGTCGACGAGGCGCCTGCACTCGTCGATGATCGAGTCGGGCGGGCGATGCACTTCGGCGCCGCGGGTGTTCGGCACCACGCAGTAGGTGCAGAACTTGTTGCAGCCACGGGTGATGCGCACATACGCCGAGCGGCGTTCCGCGCCCGGGGACGACGGGTCGAAGGCCCGCGAGAGGTCGAGGAGCTCGAGGTGGTCCTCGGCCGCGGCAAGGGTGGTCGACCGCCGCGACTTGCTGCCGGCGAGGGCGATCCGCTCCTCGCGGCTGGCCCCCTCGGTGCGACGGACGTTGTCGATGAGGGCGGGTAGCCTGTCGAGCTCGCCCGGCCCGCACAGGAGGTCGACCTGCGGGAAGCGGCGGAGCATGTCGGCGCCGTCGCGCTCGGCCATGCAGCCGAGGACGCCGAGGATGACGCTCTCGCCCGCCTTCTTGCGGAGGCCGACGAGACCGAGGCGCGAATACGCCTTGTTTTCAGCCTGTTCCCGCACAGAGCAGGTGTTGTAGAGCACGATGTCCGCGCGCGCGGCGTCGTCGATGAAGCGATAGCCGAGGCTGCGCAGATGGCCTCGGACGAGCTCGCTGTCGAGCTCGTTCATCTGGCACCCGAAGGTCTCGAGATAGACGGTCGGACCGACGGACATGGGCGGGAAGAGTAGCCGACGACGCGGCGCGGCGGATTCTCCACCACGCGCGCGGAAAATGCCGATCATGCCACCCATGCTTCGGATGTCCCACGGCGTGGCCCTCTGTGCGCTGACCCTTCTCGTGATGGGGGTCGTGATGGTCAACTCGGCCGGCCTCTCCGTTCCTCCCGATCACGCGCTCGTCCTCTCGGGCGCGATGACCGAGGCGCAGTTCGCGCGCCTTGAGGCCGCGTACCGCCCGATCTCCTTCGAGCAGGTCTTTCTCGGACGCACGACGATTCTCGCGGCGCTGGCGCTCGTGGCGATGTTCGTCGCGTCGAGGGTCGACGTGGAGCGGCTCTTCACGCTCCGCGGGATCGCCTCGCCCGTGCCGTGGATCCTGGCGGTCACGGTGATCACGCTTCTTCTCGTGCATGTCCCCGGGATCGGACGCGAGGTGAACAACAGTTCGCGCTGGATCGGGCCGCCGAGCTACGGCTTCCAGCCGAGCGAGATCGCCAAGTGGGGCATGATCGTCGTCGTGGCGTGGTTCTGCGTGCGACACGCCGATCGGCTGCGCTCGTTTTCGCGGGGATTCCTGCCCGCGCTCGCGGTGGTCACGATCGTGTGCGCGCTGATCGGCGTCGAGGACCTCGGGACGGCCGTGCTCGTCTTTGCGAGCTGCACGCTGCTTCTCCTGATCGGCGGGATGCGCTGGACGCACTTCGCGATGCTTGTTCCCGTCGGCCTGGCGCTCGCCGCTGCGGCCGTGATCGCGAGTCCCTATCGCGTGAACCGCCTGCTCGCGTGGCGCGACCCGTGGCAGGATCCCGAGGGGATCGGCTACCACATCATCCAGTCGATGGGCGCGATCGCGGGCGGCGGCCTGACGGGCCGCGGCCTCGGCAACAGCCTCCAGAAGTTCGGCTACCTCCCCGAGGACACGACCGACTTCATCTACGCCATCATCTGCGAAGAGCAGGGAATCGCGGGCGCCGCGCTCGTGACGGCGCTCTACGCGGGCATTCTTCTCTTCGGCCTCGCGATCGTGAACCGCGGCGCGCATCGGCCAGAGGCGGACCGCATCGTTCCGCCGTTCTCCCGTCTCGTCGGCATCGGCGTGCTGCTGACGGTCGGCCTTCAGGCGCTCATCAACCTGCTGGTCGTCACGGGCCTTGCGCCGACGAAGGGGATCGCCCTTCCGCTCCTCTCGAGCGGCGGCACGGGATGGCTTCTGATCGGTGGGTCGCTCGGCCTCGTGCTCTCGGTCGAGCGCTCCGCGTTGCGTCGCGAGCGTGAGCTCGGGATCTCGGAAGAGCCCGAGCAGGACGCCGCAGAGGGGCGCGCCGCGCAGGAAGGCATCGCCTCGGCATGAGCGCTGGCGACGAAGGTGCGATCGTCTTCGCAGGCGGCGGGACGGGTGGCCACATCTCTCCTGGAATCGCCATCGCGGAGGAGGTCGCCGCGCTCGCGCCGAACTTCCGCTGCGTCTTCGCCTGCTCGACGCGTGCGGTCGACGCGCGCATGCTTGCACATGTCGGCGCCGACTTCGTTCCGATCTCGGCGGAGGGCTTCTCGCTTGCGCCGAGGCGGCTTCTCCGCTGCATGCGCGCGTATGTGGCGGGGCGGCGCGAGGCGCGCGAACTCCTCGAGGCGCGCCGGGCCCGGCTTGTCGTCTCGCTCGGCGGATTCGTGACGGCACCCGTCTCCGCGGCCGCGCGCTCGCTCGGCGTGCCGCTACTCCTCGTCAACCTCGATGCGACCCCTGGGAAGGCGAACCGCATGGTGGCGCGTCACGCCGCGCGGATCCTCTCGGCGTGTCCGACGCCGTCGATTCCGCGGTTCGCGGAGCGGATCGTCGGCATGCCGATCCGGCGCGTCGCATGCGCTTCGCTCGCACCCGCCGACGCGCGGCGCAGGCTCGGGCTCGAGCCCGGGCTCCGCACGCTGCTCGTGACGGGCGCCTCGCAGGGCGCTGCGAGCCTCAACGATCTTCTGCTGCACCTCGTTCGCGAGGCTCGACCCGCGTTCGGCGGGTGGCAGGTGCTCCACCTCGTGGGGCAGTCGGACGCAGCGCCGATCGAGCGCGCCTACCGGGAGGCGGGAGTGCGCGCGGCCGTCGTGCCGTTCATCCACGAGATGGGCCTCGCGTGGGGCGCGGCGGACCTCGCGCTCTCGCGCGCGGGTGCGAACTCGGTCGCGGAGGCGATCGTGAATGATGTCCCCACGATCTTCGCGCCGTATCCCTACCACCGCGACCTGCACCAGCGGCACAACGCGGAGCCCTATGCGCGCGACGGCGTGGCCGTGCTCGCCGACGACCTGATCGACCCTGTGCGCAACATGTCGACCCTCGGTGCGGCGCTTGTCGAGCTGATGACGGTCGACGCGCGGCGCGAGTCGATGCGCGCGGCTCTGGCGGCGCGGCCACGCGAAGGCGCTGCGCGCGCGGTGGCGGAGATCGCGGTCGGGATGGCCACGCGCGCGTGACGCGCCGTCACGCTCAGGCGATCGAGCCGAGCCATTCCGCGAGGAGATCGATGGTCGCCTCGAGGTCGCCCTTGTCGACCATCTCAGTCGTGGTGTGGATGTAGCGCGTGCCCGTGACGATCGCGATGCAGCGTGCGCCGACGCCCGCGCGCTGGATCGCGGCGCCGTCCTGGCCGCCGCGCGGCAGGATCGACTTCTGGTAGGCGATCTTGTGCTTCTTGGCGATGGCGACCACCTCGTCGACGAGGGCTGCGTCGGAGATCATCGAGCTGTCCTGGATGAGGATGCCCGCGCCGAGGCCCTGCTTTGTGACGCGCTGGTTGTCGGGAACCCCGGGCGTGTCGCAGGCGAGCGTCACATCGAGGCCGACGCCGATGTCGGCCTTCACCGCATAGGCCGCGGTCTGCGCGCCGCGCAGGCCGACCTCTTCCTGCGTGGTGAACGCGGTGACGATCTCGCAGGCGTGGCCGTTCTTCCGCTTTGCGAGCTTGCGCACCGCCTCGATGGCGATGAAGCACGCGAGGCGGTTGTCGATCGCCTTCGAGACGAGCTTCTTCGGCGTCTCGAGGAACGGCTGGTCGAGCACGACGAAGTCGCCGACTTCGACGAGCCTCTTCACCTCGTCGGCGTCGCGGCCGAGATCGATGAAGAACTCCTCGACGCCCGGCACCTTGGTGCGATCGGCCTCGCTCGAGATGTGGATCGGCTTTCCACCCGGGTTCATGACGCCCTTCAGGTCGCCCTTCGGCGTGCACACGAGGACGCGCGAGGCGAAGAGGTTGCGCGTGTCGAAGCCGCCCGCAGGGTTCACCCAGATGCAGCCCTGCTCGTCGATGTGGCGGACGAAGAAGCCGATCTCGTCCATGTGCGCCGCAAGCATCACGCGCACGGGCTTCGCGCCCTTCGCGGCCTTGCGCGTGGGCTTGCGGGTTGCGATGAGCGAACCCATCGCGTCGGTGCTCGAGGCGTCGTAGAGGCCCTTCGTCTCCTTCGCGATCAGCGCGCGCACGCGCTCCTCGCGGCCGGGAATGCCTGGGGTCTCGCAGAGTCGACGGAAGAGATCGATGTCCATGGTGTTCTCGCGTGTGTGCCTGGCGCTCTGGCGCGATCGCAAGGGGCGGCGCGCAGGGAGACCGATGGTATAGGATTCGCCCATGCGATTCGACACGCCGCTTCGAGACTCACATCGCGCCTTCGCCGCGCAGGACGCGGCACGCCGCGCGGAGCGCGCCCGCGAGGCGCGGGGCGCGGTCGCGACGCGCAGGGAGGTCGAGATCGAGTACCTGCCGTTCGGTCCCGCGGATGAGTCGGGCGCGCCGACCTGCGAGGTGGTCGCCGCCTATGCGGAGGTCGAGCTCGAGTATGCGGCGATCCGCAGCGGCTGCGCGCTGATCGACTCGTGCGAGCGCGGGACGGTCGTCGTGCGAGGCAAGGACCGCGCGGACTTCGTCAACCGTCTCGTCACGCAGGAGATCAAGAAGCTCGGAGAGGGCGGCGTCGTGCGCGCATTCCTGACGAACCGCAAGGGCAGGATCGACGCGGACCTCCTGGTCGGCTCGCTGCCCGAGGCGCTTGTGATCGACACCCTCGTCCACGACGCGGACGCCGTGCGCGAGGCGCTCGAGAAGATGGTGTTCTCGGAGGATGTGGTGGTCGAGGCGCGCACCGCGAGCCACGCGCGCGTCGCGATCGCGGGTCCGCGGGCGGCCGCGGCGCTGAAGGCCCTCGGCCTCGGCGCGGCGCGCGAGGGCGTCGACGCGTGGGAGGTGCCGTTCGGCTCTGCGCACGCGACGATCATGCGCCTCGATGACTTCGGGACGGACGGCTACGCGCTCTCGGTCGCGCGCGCCGACGCGCCCGCGCTGTGGCTCTCGCTGACGACCTTCGGCGCGAGGCCTGCCGGCTGGTTCGCCACCAACACCGCGCGCCTCGAGGCGGGAACGCCGTACTTCCGCATCGACTTCGGGCCGACGAACCTGCCGCACGAATCGGGAGTGCTTGCGTCGCGGGTGAGCTTCACAAAGGGCTGCTATCCGGGGCAGGAGGTCGTCGCGCGGCTCGAGCACCTCGGAAAGCCGAAGCGGAAGCTCGTCGGGCTCCGCATCCAGGGCGATCTTCTTCCCGTCGCGGACGCGCAGGTGTTCGCGTTCGTCGAGGGCGGCTCGATCGGCGAACAGGTCGGAGTCGTCACCTCGAGCGGGCTTGCGCCAATGCTCGGGGCCGTGCCTGTCGCGTTCGCCATGGTCGATTCGTCGGCATATGCAGACGGAGCGCGTGTCCTCGTGAACGCAGAGGGCGCGCAGGCAGAGGCGCTGGTCGGGCCGCTTGCGTTCCTCGCTTCCGCGGAGGCAGGCGAGGGGAGGGCGAGCTGATGCATCCCGTGCAGGACGGCGGCGTGCTGGCGATCAAGGCGTCCGAGTGGGCGCTCTTCGCGGGCGGTGCGTTGGCGACGGTCCTCGTGCTTGTGCTCGCGGGGTGGCTCTTCGCGAAGGCCTCGCGCGAGCATCGCGAGCAGCTCGAGCGCGAGAAGCGCGAAGATGAGGAGCGAGACGGACCGCGCGACGAGGAGCGCCCGTCGTGAGCGCCGCGTGCAGCATCTGCGAGGTCGGCCCGCGGGATGGGCTCCAGAACGAGCGCGCCATCGTTCCCGCGCGCGACAAGATCCGCTTCGTCGAGCTGCTTCTCGCGGCGGGGCTTCGCGAGATCGAGGTGACGAGCTTCGTGAGCCCCAAGTGGGTGCCGCAGCTCGCCGATGCGGAGGAGGTGCTCCTGGGCGTCGCGGGCGCCGCGCGGACGCATGGCGCGCTGCTCTCCGCGCTCGTCCCGAACGAGAAGGGGCTCGAGCGCGCGCTTGCGTGCGGCGTGGGCAAGGTCGCGGTCTTCACCGCGGCCAGCGAGGGATTCACGCGTCGGAACATCAATGCGTCGATCGCAGAGTCGATCGCGCGCTTCGAGCCCGTGGTCCGCGGCGCGCATGCGGCGGGCGTCGCCGTGCGCGGCTATGTGAGCTGCATCGTGCGCTGCCCCTACGACGGCCCAGTGTCGCCCGATGCGGTCGCAGAGACCGCGGAGCGCTTGCTTGCGGTCGGCGTCGACGAGCTCGATCTCGGTGAGACGCTCGGGGTCGCGACCGCGGACGAGATCGCGCAGGTCCTCGAGCGATGCGCGCGCGTGCGGCCGCTTGGCGAGATCGTGCTGCACCTCCACGACACCCAAGGGCGCGCGAGGGAGTGCGTGCGGCGCGCCGTGGCGCTCGGCGTCCGCGCGTTCGACGGATCGGCGGGAGGGATCGGCGGCTGCCCCTACGCGCCGGGCGCCGCGGGGAACATCGCCACCGAGGCGCTCGACCGCGAGCTTGCGGCGCTCGGCTACGCCACGTCGATCGATCGCGGAGCGCTCGCGGAGGCGGCGGGCTTCATCGTCTCCGCATTGGCGGCGGCCCGCGCGGGCGGCTGAGGTCCGCGCGGTTCGGCGATCCATCGCGCGATCGGACGCTCTCCGAGACTGAACCTGCCGCGTCGCTCCTCGACGCGGTGCACCAGCACTTCGTTCGACTCGAGGACGACTGCGAGCGGCGTTCCGGGGAAGCCGTAGGCGCCCGTGTTCACGATGCGGAGCCCGCCGACCGTGCGCACGAACGGCCTGTGGCTGTGTCCGACGACCACGGTTCCCGCGGCGGGTGCGAAGCGCGTCGCCCAGTTCCGCACGAGCGAGGGATAGCCCCGCCAGTAGGCGAGTGCCGCGAGCGCGCGATGGGGCCGCAGCGCCATGTTCGCGATCGTCGAGACATGCGCACCGTCGCCGAGGCTCTGCCACTCCGCGATCGCGGCCTCGCGGGCGGCTGCGAAGAGGGCGTCCTCGCCCGGCGCCGCGCCGCTCGCTGCGCCGTCGGCAAGCGCGCGCTCGAACGCCGCACGCATGACCTCGGCGTGCGGCGACCACGGCGCGATCGCGGGATGGAGCGCGTCTCCGTGCGTCAGGTAGACGGCGCCGTCGAGGAGACGCATGGAGCGCACCTCGCTGACGAAGGGGTCGTGGTTGCCCGCGATGAGGTCGAGCCGCACGGCGCGCGCGCGGCAGAGCTCGCGCAGGCGGCCAAGCTCGAGCTCGGCGGACGCTCGGTAGCGCGCGTGGTGCAGCTCGGCGCTGTCGCCGTTCAGGATGAGACGCGTGCACTCGTCGAGGAGCGGGAGCAGCCGCGCCGCCTCCTCTGCGCCGCCCGGGCGGCCGAGGTGGAGGTCGCTCAGGATGATGGTGCGCGGGTGGCGGCCTGGGTCCATCTGGTGCTCGGACGGTCGGCGGAGATCGGCAGGACGCACGGGCTTCTTGAGAGAAGGGCGGTGCACGGCGGCCGAGGTCAGCCGCCGGGCGCCCCGGGGCCGAAGGTGATCAGGTTCTTGCCGTTGCGCTTCGATTCCATCGCGCGTTCATCGGCGCGGCGCACGAGGGCGTCCGCATCGAGCCCCTCCCACGGGAAGACCGCGACGCCCGCGGACACGGTGAAGGTCCCGGGCCCTTCGCGGCCAAGCTGGGGAAGGCGCAGTTCGTTGACGGCGCGCTGGAAGCGCCGCGCGATGTCCTCGACCGACTCGGGTGCGCCGCCGCCGCCTTGCCGCGGGCCCGACGCGTCGCAGAAGAGCACGACGAACTCGTCGCCCCCGATGCGGAAGACATGGTCGCCCGAGCGGATGCAGGAGCGCAGGAGCTCGACCGTCTCGCGGAGGACATCGTCTCCCACCTGGTGGCCGAACTCGTCGTTGTAGCGCTTGAAGTCGTCGATGTCGAGAACCATGAGGCTCAGCGTGCGCCTGTTGACGAGCGCCTCGGCCATGGTGTCGCGGATGACCTCCTCGAACGCGCGGCGGTTGCCCGCTCCCGTGAGTTCGTCGGTGTAGGCGAGTCGGCGGAGCTCGCGCTGCGTGTCCTCGAGGTCGAGCCAGTGCGAGAGCCATGCGGCCCACGGCGCAAGCGTCGCTCCGTCGAGCGATGAAGAGATCAGGGCGCCGTGCACGCGCGCGCCACCGCGGACCTCGGCCTCGTGGAGCCGCCTCCGTTCCGCGCCGACCGCTGCCTCCTCGCCGGCGCGGACAGCCGCGACGAAGCGCACGTCGTCGGTCGCGAGATGATGGCGGAGCACCCGGAGCGCGGCGTCCTCGAGCGGTGCACTTGCAAGCAGCGCCCGCACGAGCGTGGTGTCGCCGGGCTCGCCTTCGTCGCGGGCGCGGGCCTTGTCACGGGCGCGTCCGCCCTCTCGCAGCGCGGGCATCTCGAAGGGGCGGGCGGGCCGCTTCGGCCTCGACTCGGCTTCGGCTGGAAGAGGCGCGTTGGCGGGCGCGGTTGCCGCGGGGGGGGTGCGCGCGGCGGGCCTCGACTCGCTGGGCCTCGACTCACTGGGCCTCGACTCACTGGTCCTCGACTCACTGGTCCTCGACTCACTGGGCTTCGACTCGCTGGGCTTCGTGCGCGAGGCGCCAGCGATCGCATCCTCGATGGCAAGCTCCACGACGCCGCGGACTGGAACGCGGCCGTCCATCGAGGCTGCGTTGGACGGGGCGCCTGATGGCGGGCTCGATGGGGAACTCGGCGTGGAACTCGGCGGAGTGCCTGGCGCAGTGCCGACGAAGCCGGTTGAACGCGGTGCGCGAATCTCCTCCATCGCGCCTACTTCGCGCAGGACGGGCGCGAGTTCATCGGGATCGACGGGAAGGAGCAGCGAATGCTCGAATCCTTCGGCGATCGCGCCCGCGATCAGGTCCTCTTGCTCGCGGCGTACGGCGAGGATGAGAGGAACCAGCGGGTCAACGCGGCGGAATGCGCCCGCAACGGCCTCGAGATCGAAGCCCTCGCACTCGGCCGACACGATGACGGCCGCAATCGGCTCGCGCGCCGGGCAGTTGCCGACCTCAGCCACCGCGTCGTAGAGGCTCCTGCACTCGCTGACGGCGGGCATGACGCGGCGCACGGCTCCCGCAAGACCGCGCACGAGCTCGCCGTGGCCAACGACCAGGATGCGAGCGCGCGAGGCTCGCGCGCCGATGGCGGATGGTCCTGGAGCGCTCACCGCGTCGGTCCTCCGAACGGGCGGCCGTCGGTCGGGTTTCTGCCGTCGAAGACCGTGCCATCCGATCGATCGCCGTCGAAGAGGTCGAGCAGCATCTCGAGCTCTTCGGGCGTGACGGTGTTTCCGCTCGGCCCCGGCGGATCCTCCTCGGTCGACGCAGAACCCGCGTCGCGGTGCTCCACAGCAAGCGAGGACGCCGACGGGCTTGGCTCGGTAGGCGACCCGGGCGCGATGCGCAGCATCGGCGCGGGGCGTGTGTCTAGCTGCGCGGGGCGTGCGTCCGGCTGCGCGGGGCGTGCGTCACTTTGGCCGCGCTGGATCTCGATGGCGAGGTTGCCCTCGAACACCCAGATGGCGAGCTGCGGCAGATGGCTCCGAACCGCTGCGAAGAGCGGAGCGAGGTCGTCGATCTCCCGATCCGCCACCACCAGCGTCGGGCGCGGGGCATCGGGGTCGCGTGGGGCTCGCTCAAGATGCAGGAGTTCCGCAAGCGCCAGAAGCGGATGTCCGAGAATCTCACAGCGGGTTCCAGAGGCGTCGATCGTCTGCCGAAGCGCGCGTGAGACAGCGCCGTCGCGGGCCGTGAGAACCACGGCCCGAGAATAGTGACGCAGGGCGTCCACGGGAGTTGGCGCGGGCATCGGCATCGTTCACCCGGAGGGAGGTATCTTCCGACCCCCCAAATCTAGCACCAGATCCGCGCGCGGCCGCCGCAACTCGACGCGGCGGGCGGAAATCCCACCGCATGCGACGGTTTGGTTGGCGATCGAACCGCGCTTTGGTATCGTTCTCGACCCGTCGCCCACCGAGCGTGGTGGGCACACCCTCTGCATGCAACGCATGCGGGGGCACCCAGGACTGAGCCGTGCTCGCACGGCGATTCGAAACAGAGAAGACCGACCCATGACCCAGTTCCAGACCCAGGCTCCCGCGTTTCGCCTCAAGGAAGGTGTCGCCGGCCGTCTGTTCGTCGACTACCGCTCGACCGAGGACCTCCGCCGTCTCATGACGCCGAACGGAAAGATCTACTCGCGGAAGCGCACGGGCCTCTCCGCGCAGCAGCAGCTGCAGGTCGCGCAGGCGATCAAGCGCGCGCGCTTCATGGCGCTTCTGCCCTACACCTCCGCGACGATGTGATTCGTCGACGAGGTACTTCACGAAACGAGAACCTATAGAAGGCCCACGCGCGAAGGCGCGTAGGCCGGCGGCGAGTGGATGGCCGCGACAGAGAGCATGACCCGCATGCGCCCGCCGAAAGGCGGGTTTTTCTTTTGTCCGCGCACGCCGCGATGGGGTCAGCGCTTCGCCGGGCGTCGTCCGCCCCCGCGCACCAACGCGAGCAGGCGTTCCGTCCACAGCAGCGTGCGCAGCTTGCGGAACCCGAGGTCCGAAGCCTCGTCGAGCGGACCACTGCTTCGGCCGCGCTCGATCCACGCCGCGGCCGCGCGGAAGTGCCCGCGGCGGATCGCAACGAGCGCGAGGTTGTGCAGGGCGACGAGCGAGTGCGGCGCGATGCGGAGAAGGCGCCGCGCGCGTGCGCGGCCCTCGCGGAGGTGCCCCTTCTCGAGTGCGATGCGCGCGCCGAGGCGGAGCACATCCTCGTCCATTCGATGGGTGCGGCGGATGTCGAGCCCGAAGCGGGCGTTGAAGAGCCGCTCGGCGCGTTCAACGAGACCCGTCGCGAGAAGCGCCTGCACGGTCTCGAGGAGATCGATCCGATCGGTCGGCGCGGGGCGGGCGTCGAGCTCCTTCTCGAGGAGCGGCCGCGCGGCGTCGAGGCGTCCCTGCGCGACCGCGACGAGTGCTGCCTCGAGCGCGAGGCCCGGAAGATCGGGCGCGAGGCGCGTGGCGATCTCGCCGTGTCGCGCCGCGCGCACGAGGTCCTCGCGGCGGCGCATGGCGCGGGCGATCATCAGGTGGAGCCTCGGGTTCGACGGCTCGACGCGCACCAGCTGGTCGAGGAGCTGCGCGGCCTCCGCGGCGCGGCCTGACGCGAGGTGGATGCGCACGGCCTCGAGCGCGAGCGGCGGGGGGACGGCGCCCCTGCGGAACTCCTCCGCGAGAAGCGTGCCCGTCTCGCGGCCGCGGTCGGCGAGCAGGAGCGCGCGCGCGAGCTCGATGCGGGCGCCGACGAGCGACGGGCCTTCCGCGATCGCGCGGCGGAAGCAGTGCTCTGCGCGCTTGAGGTCGCCGCGTGCGAGCAGGCTTCGTGCGATCTCGAGATGCGAGGTCGCGGGGCGCTCGATCGCGTGGAGCGCCATGTAGTAGGCGGTCTCCGCTTCCTCGTGGCGGCCGAGCTGCGCGAGGGCGCGGATCAGCATCGACACCGCCGTCTCGCACTTCGGGTCGATGCGGAGCGCCGCCTCGAACGCGGCGACGGCCTCCTCGTGCCGCGTGAGCTTCGCGAGAATCAGGCCCTCCGCGAGGCGCGGGTCGCGCGCGGTCGGAAGCAGCGCCGCAGACTGGCGGTAGAGCTGCAGCGCCTCCTCGAGCCTGCCGATCGCCTCGAGCGTCCATCCGAGGTTGAGCATCCAGTCGCCGCGCGAAGGGTCGCTTGCGACCGCCGCGCGCAGCTCGCGCTCGGCATCCGCAAGACGCCCTTGCCTGAGCATCTCGCGGGCCCTGTTTGCGTGGTGTTCGCCTCTGCGGGGGTCGGCCATGGTGGTCCAGTTCGCGTGTCCGCACAAGATAGGCGCTTCGACCGCACGGCACCAACAGGAAGCCGCGAAGATCGCGCTGCGTCGCTCCCCGCGACGGCGTCATCGGGTTTCGGGGCGTCTGATCCGCAATCTGCCGCTCCGGCGTCGGGGCGGGTAGATTTCCCCGTTCCCCCACGCGGGGATGCGCACGCGCAGGCCGAGGCGCCGCGGGTGCGCGCATGGAAGACGCACACGACACGAGGTCCAACGATGGCAAAGGCACAGGCAGGTTCCGCGAAGACGACGCGCAAGTCCGCACAGGCGAGGTCCGCGAAGCACGCGGAGGCCGCGATCGGCGAGCGCCGCGAGACGGACTCGATGGGCGAGATGTTCGTTCCCGCGGACGCGCTCTACGGCGCGACCACGCAGCGCGCGGTGCTGAACTTCCCCGTGTCGTTCCGCACGGTGCCCCAGGGGCAGATCGAGGCGCACATTCTCCTCAAGAAGTGCTGCGCGGAGGCGAACGCGGAGCTCGGCGAGCTGGCGAAGGACAAGGCCTCCGCGATCGTCGCCGCATGCACGCAGCTCCTCGAGGGCTTCGCGGAGCCTGCGCCGTTCGGACTTCCGCATCCTCTCATGCGCCACTTCCCGATCGACGTCTTCCAGACGGGCTCGGGCACCTCGACCAACATGAACGTGAACGAGGTGGTCGCGAACGTCGCGAGCCAGCGCGCGGGCAAGGCGATCGGCTCGAAGGATCCCGTGCACCCGAACGACCATGTCAACTACGGGCAGAGCTCGAACGACACCTATCCGTCGTCGATGCAGGTCGCGGGGGCGATGCGCATCGCGTCGCGGCTCGTGCCCGCGCTCGAGCGGCTCGCGCGTAGCCTCGAGGAGAAGGCGAAGCGCTGGGACAAGGTCGTGAAGATCGGCCGCACGCACCTGATGGACGCGACGCCGATCCGCGTCGGGCAGGAGTTCAGCGGCTACGCGGCGGCGGCGCGGCTCGCCGTCGTGCGCGCGAAGGCCGCGCGCGATGCGCTCGCCCTGAACATGCCGATCGGCGGGACTGCGGTCGGCACGGGCATCAACGCGCACCCGAAGTTCGGGCGCACGGTGTGCGCGCGGCTCTCGAAGGCGAGCGGCGTGAAGTTCGCGGAGGCGAGGAACCACTTCGAGGCGCAGTCGACGCGCGACTGCGTGGTCGAGGCGCACGGGCACCTGAAGACGATCGCCGTGTCGCTCACGAAGATCGCCAACGACATCCGCTGGCTTGGCTCGGGCCCGCGCTGCGGGCTCTTCGAGCTGTCGCTTCCCGCGACGCAGCCGGGGTCTTCGATCATGCCTGGCAAGGTGAACCCCGTCATCTGCGAGAGCCTGATGATGGTTGCGTGCCAGGTCGTGGGCAACGACGCGGCGGTGACGATGGCGGGCCTCGGCGGCGTGGGGTCGCTTCTCGAGCTCAACGTGGCGATGCCCGTGATCGCGGAGCGTCTGATCGAGTCGATCGACCTCCTCGCGAACGGATGCGACATGTTCCGCGAGCGGCTGCTCGACGGACTCGTGCTCAACGAGAGCGAAGCGACGGGCACGGTCGAGAGGAGCCTCATGATGTGCACCTCGCTCGCGCCCGTGATCGGCTACGACAACGCCGCCAAGGTCGCGAAGGAGGCCTTCAAGACGGGCGAGACCGTGCGCGAGTATGTGCTGCGCAACAAGCTGGTCGAGCCGAAGCGCCTCGCGCGGCTTCTCGACCCGACCGCGATGACGAAGCCCGGCGGCAAGGGCCCCGGCGGCGGGTGAGCTCGCCGGTCCAAGACATGAGTGCCCGCAGACGCGAGTCTGCGGAACTGTTCGCGTCGGAGTCGACGGCTGTCGTGACCAGCACCAGAGGCGGCTGCCGCGAGCAGCGGCCGCTCGAACCACGCGGCCGCAGCCGCGACCGCTCAAACCTAGTACACCTCGAGCATGCACCGATGCGTCGGCCGCACGCGTCGCTTGATTTCCTCGTTCGTCCACTCCGCGGGAGGCTTTCCCGAGAGTTCGTCGGCGACCTTGGTGTAGCCGTCGATCCCGTGGCGCGCGAGAAGCTGGAAGACGCCGACCTGCATGCCCGCAAGTCCGCACATGTAGACGAGTGTGCGTGGCGAGCGAAGGAGATCCATCGGGCCCGCGGGCTCGCCGAGCATGCGCTCGACGGCCTGGTGCACATACTCGCCGCGCCCCACGCGGCCGGCGGAGTCGATGCGCGGCTCGCGCGAGATCGCGGTGTGGTAGCGGAAGTTCGCGTGCTTCGACGCGAGGTCGCGCAGGAAGCCGTCGTAGAGGAGATCGGTCGTGTAGGGCGATCCCATGACGAGCTCGATGCGGCTTTCGCAGCGGCGCCATGACGCAGCGGCGGGTGAACCGCTCGGCGGGCCCTCGAGGAGCTCCTTCAGGAAACCGCGGAACGGCGCGATGCCCGTGCCCGTCGCGAGGAAGAGGTAGTCATGGCGCGAGGGGTCCTCGGGAAGCAGGAAGCGCTTTCCGTTCGGACCAGAGACATCGACCGCGTCGCCCGCGCGGCGGTCGCAGAGCCAGTTCGAGCAGACGCCGAGGAAGAGCGAGTGGTCCGCGGGGTCGTCGCGGTCCGACTGGGGCTCGCGTTCCGCGATGACGCGCTTCGGGGTCGTGGCGATCACCCGGCCGTGGCCGTCCTCGCCCCAACTCGGGCTCGCGAGCGAGTAGAGCCTCACCTTGTGCGGCTTGCCCGACGCGTCCGTGCCCGCTGGCACGACGCCGAAGCTCTGCCCCGCGCGGAACGCGCCCTCGAGCGGCGTTCCCGCGAGGTCGATCTCGACATGGCGGACGAAACTCGCGCTCTTCCCGCGCATGCAGAGGCCCGTGGAGGCGATCCTGGCGGAGACAGGCGCGTTCGGCATGACCACATGCATGCGCGCATCGGGCAGCACGGGGACGGAGGCATCATGGACTTCGGTGTCGACGGCGGACATGCGCCGACTGTAGCCGAAGGACACGCCGCGGGGCGCTCAGTCGAACGCGGTGCTCGCGGTCGGCATGTCGAGCGTCTCGAGCTGGAGGTTCGTGGTGATCTTGAAGTTCGACTGCGTTCGGTGGCGCTCGGCGAAGAAGAAACTGAGCTCGTAGTCCTTGCCGTCGACGAGTCCGAGGCGGTTCAGGTCGACGAACTGCTCGATGGCGCCGTGGACGCCGCCGAGGTCGATCACGAGCTTGCCGTCGATGAAGACCCAGACATCGTCGTCGCCGCGGAAGCCG
>WGMP01000047.1 GCA_016124975.1 Phycisphaera sp.
CACGACCCGCACGGGTGCCCTTGGACAAAGTCCAAGGAACGGACGACGCCAGCCGTCGACTCCGCCGCGTGTCGTTCCGTGGACTTCGTCCCCGGGCACCCGTGGTGGGCGACTCCGACGGTCTGAATCGCCCGACACGACCCGCACGGGTGCCCTTGGACAAAGTCCAAGGAACGGATGACGCCAGCCGTCGCCTCCGACGCGTGTCGTTCCGGGGACTTCGTCCCCGGGCACCCGTGGTGGGCGACTCCGACGGTTTGAATCGTCCGACACGACCCGCACGGGTGCCCTTGGACAAAGTCCAAGGAACGGACGACGCCAGCCGTCGACTCCGACGCGCGTCGTTCCGTGGACTTCGTCCACGGGCACCCGTGGTTGGCGACTCCGACGGTTTGAATCGTGCGACACGACCCGCACGGGTGCCCTTGGACAAAGTCCAAGGAACGGATGATGTCAGCCTTCGAACCTCGACGCGATCCGCCGCGCCAGGCGCTCGACCGAGAGCGGGCTCGAGCCCTCGGCCTTGTTGTTGACGACCACCCAGACGCCGAGTCCGGCGCGAATCGCGCCCTGCGCGAGCATCGCCAGCGCGTCGCAGCTCGTCTCGTCCGGCTCGACGATGCGATCAAACGGCGCATACAGCTCCTTGGCCTCGGCGTAGGCATGGTTCGCGCGCAGCATCCACCGCATGACGAGCGGACGGGTCGGGTCGAGCGCGAGCTCGCGCGACTGCCTCGCGAGCTCGGGCATCGTCGGGTGGACGGTCAGGCACGGCACGGCGCCACAATCTGCGAGCAGTTCGCCGAGCTCCGCGCCCACGAGCGAGCGGTTGCGGACCTCGACGGCGTAGAGCGGGCCCGAGGGGAGCGCGGCGAGGAAGCGGCGAAGATCCGCGAGGAACGCGCGCTCGGAGCGCTTTCCGCCGAATGAAAGCGGCGAGAACTGGAAGAGGAGCGGCCCTGCCTTCTCGCCGAGACCTTCGACCGCAGGCGCGATGCACTCCTCTGTCGCCACCACTGCATCGAGGAACGGCTGCGCCGCACCGCTCCGTGGGTCGCCGTCAGGCTCGAGGACGCCGCGCCACATCTTGACGAGGAAGCTGAATTCCGCGGGAGTCTGCGCCGCGAGGCGCGCGAACTCCTCGCGCGGCGCGGGGCGGTAGTAGGTCTTGTCGAGACCGACGGTGCGAAAGAGGGGGTGCGCCGCATAGGCGCCGAGCCCCGACCGCGCGAGCACCGATTCGCTCGCGTCGCGGTCGTAGACGAGCCCGCGCCACCCGGGGAAGCTCCAGCTCGAGGTGCCGAGCCTGAGCGCCGCGGGAAGACTCGCGGCGAGCGACATCTGTTCGTTGGACGCTGCGCACGCGCCCACCCCGCGCTTGGTGGCGGCGCTCCGCGCGGAGGCGCCTTTCTCGGCGTCGTCGCGCCCAGGCTCCTCGGGCGAGGGGCCGAACAGGGAGGCCGTGTCGTGCGCGGGTGGCTTGGGCATGACGCTGCTCGGGACGCCCCGCCAGTATCCACACTTGCGCCGGCCGGCGGTGCGGCGGGTTCGGGCGCCATCCCCCAAGTTGGTGAAGCCGGAGCGGAAACCGCTCGGGAAACGCCGAACCCCCTGAGAAGGTGACAGATGAGGTCGGCTGTCTGCGCTTCCCCACTCGAACGGGGGTCAGGGAACGCACATCGGCGCCCGAGAGGCGGCGCCCAACGAGCCACGCACGACCGCGCGGATGGGCCTTCGGGCCCGTCCGCGCGGTCTTTCTCCGAACGCGCGCCCAGGTTCTGTCTGACGGATCCCCGGACGTCGAATCGCGCGGCATCCCGGCTGGCGGCGTCGGCTTCGACTCGCTGTATCGCTGCGGATACAGCTTCGTCTCGCTTCCTTGCCATCCGGGCGCCGCGCGCTTCTTTGGTCTTCGGGGATCCGTCAGACAGAACCGAGCCCGGGCCCGACCCCTTCGGGGGGCTCCCCGCCGCGCACATTTGGACAATCTTCAGAATGACGCGGAATCTTGTTGAGCCCATGACAAGGCGCCACCGTGGATTCCGCGTTAGCAGCGGGTGTGGTGTTGAAGCCGGGGCGCGTTCAGTGTCGTCCCGAGTTATCTGCGTGCGTTGCCGCCATGAAGCGCCACCCACCCCAACCCCACTCTTCCGTCCGGCCTTTGGTCGCGCACGCGGGCCTTGAGCGACTCCAACTGTGGAGCGGCCTCGACTGCGAGACCGAGTGGTTCGAGATTCCCGAGCCGGGGATCACGACGCGCACCGCGACGGGCGTTCACCTCAAGGCCGCGCCTCGATCGGTCCATGCGGAGGCGGGTGAGGAGCAGGTGCGTATCCGCGCGGTGCTTCGCGTCGACGGGCCGGGCTGCAGGCTGCGTCTGTGCGGTCTGCTCGAGCCGCAGAGCGTGGTCGTGATCCGCGATGCGTTCGGCTGCGAGATCCTGCAGGCGCTCGAAGGAGCGCCAGCGCTCACGATCGAGCTTGCCGTCGGGCGCTATGCGGTCGATGCGGATCTCAGCCCGCGGTCGTCGCTTGCGGTCGAGCTGCTGCGCGCGGCCCGCGCGGGTTCCCGTGCCCGCAGCCAGGCCGGATGACGCATCGAGGCGGTTTGAGGCAAACCCTGCGCGACCGCATGGTCGCTCGAGGGTCCAGTTGAATTGGTCGGCGGGATGTGTCGACGCGATCGATCGATGCCGATCGATCAGCGCTGATTGAACAGCGCCAACTGATCAACGCCAATTCAATCACGCCAATTCAATCGCGCCAATTCAATCACGCGTGGCATCCACCGCGAGCGCACGACGAAGCGCCACCACGAAGGCCTTCATGTCGCGCTGGCGCGACGCGGGCTTCTTCGAGAGCGCCTTCATGATGACGCGCGAGAGCGCGGGGCCCGCGCCGCCTTCGTCGACCGCGCGCGAGAGCGGCATCGGCTTCGCGCTCACGATCGTGGAGATCGTCTCGGCGAGCGTCAGCCCGTCGAGCTCGAACGGCGGCCGCGACTCGATCATCTCGTAGAGCACCGTCGCGAACTGGTAGACATCGGTGCGTCCGTCTACTTCGCTCGGGCGGCCCGCCGCCTGCTCGGGGCTCATGTAGGTGAGCGTCCCCACCATCTCGCCCGTGAGCGTGTGGTGGTGGATGCTGACCGCGCCACCGACGGCGATGCGCGCCGCGCCGAAGTCGAGAAGACGCGCGCGCCCGTCGGGATCGACGAGGATGTTCGACGGCTTCAGGTCGCGGTGCACCACGCCGCGCTCATGCGCGAGCGAGAGGGCCTCCGCGACGGGGAGCAGCAGCTCGACGATCGAGCGCGCGTCGAGCATGCCCGTCTCGACATGGCTGCGCACGTCGAGCCCGTCGACGAACTCCATCACCAGGAACGCATAGCGGTCCTCGAGCGTTCCCGCGGCACGCAGGCGCACCAGCGCCGCGTGCTGGATGCTGCTGAGGATGCGCCACTCGCGGCGCACGCGGTCGACGCCGCCCTGCCCGAGGCCGCGCATGTCGATGATCTTGATGGCGACGAGCGAGCCCGTCGAATCCTCGCGGCAGAGGTGCACCTCGCCCGAGCCGCCGATGCCGAGCTCGCGCACGAAGCTGTAGCCGGGCGGAACGGGACACGACGGGCCGTCGTCGCGGTCGCTCGCGCGGCGCGAGGGCCGCACGGCAGGCGATGCGGTGAACGACGCGCCTTCCTCGAGATCGGCAGCGAGCAGCGACTCGACGAAGCGCATCAGCTCGTCGTCGCCTGCGCAGGCGTCCTGCACGAACTCCTGGCGGTCGGGGCCGTCGAGCTCGAGTGCGCACTGGAACACCGCGCGTGCACGGCGAATGGCGGAGGGCGACCCGTTCACGACTCGACCTCCGTCGCGGACTGTCCGAGCTGGCCCGCGAGGAACGCGCGTCCGAAGCGCCAGTCGCGCGACACGGTCGAGAGCGACAGTCCGAGCGCCTCCGCGGTCTCCTCGATCGACAGTCCACCGAAGACGCGCGCCTCCACGACCTTCGAGGCGCGTGCGTCCGCCTCCTCGAGCGCGCGCAGCGCGTCATCGATCTCAAGGAGGTCGACACCCGACTGGTCCGCGATCGCAAGCTCGCCGATGAGGTCCGTCGTCACCTGCGTCCCGCTGCCGCGCTTCTTCGAGCGGCGACGGCGGGCGTGGTCGACGAGGATCGAGCGCATCGCGGTCGCGGCGTAGGCGAGGAGATGCGACTCGCTCTGGAACTCGCTGCCATGACGGTCCGCCAGACGAAGGAACGCCTCGCTGACGACGGCCGTCGGCTGCAGCGTGTGCGACGCACGCTCGCGGCTCATCATCGCGGAGGCGAGGGCCCGGAGTTGTGGGTAGATCGCGCTGAAACCGTCGTAGACCGCCTGCATCTTCGGATGAGACGCCACAGCGGCCTCGCGATCGAGGCTCTCTCTCGGTTGGACAGACATGGGCACACCAGGGAACAGGGAACGGTGATCGAGCCCGACTTCGGTTGCGGCAGACACCACGCATGCCGCCGGGAACCAAAGAGGGAACCGGACGCGATCACGCTGAGGATGGCACCGCTTCGGGCGGGGGCAAGCGCGTCCGCAGGATTCGGCGTCGATTTACGCAGGCAGGTCCGCAAAGCACGCAGAAAATGAACAGCGGCGGCCCAAGGCCGCCGCAAGTTCTCAGACCAAGGATGTGCGGCGCGGGCGCGCCGAAGGTTCACTCGGCGGTCTTCGGGCTTGCGCCCTCGGGTCGCGCGGGAAGCTTCTCGAGCACCTTGTCGACGAGGCCGTACTCGAGCATCTCGTTGGCGGTGAGCCACTTGTTGCGCTCGCAGTCCTCCGTGATCTTGTCCTTCGTCTGACCCGTGGCGCGGGAGTAGATGTCGTAGAGCTGGTCGCGCATGCGGAGGATGTGGCGCGCCTCGATCTCGAGATCGGTGGCCTGACCCTCCAGCACGCCGCCGATGAGCGGCTGGTGCATCAGGTTCTCGGAGTTCGGGAGCGCGTAGCGCTTCCCCTTCGCGCCCGAGCAGGCGATGACAGAGCCCATGCTCGCGGCGCATCCGATGATGTAGGTCGACACATCGCACGGGATGAAGTTCATCGTGTCGACGATGCCGAGGCCCGCGGTCACGCTGCCGCCCGGGCTGTTCACATAGAGCGAGATGTCGGCGCGCGGATCCTCGTTCGCGAGGAAGAGGAGCTGCGCGACGATCAGGTTCGCCATCTGGTCGTTCACGGGCCCGCCGAGGAAGATGATGCGGTCGTTGAGGAGGCGCGAGTAGATGTCGTAGGCGCGCTCGCCCCGGCCTGTCTTCTCGATGACGATGGGAATGAGGGTCATGGTGCTCGTCTCGTTTCTCTGGTCGCGGGGGATTCGATCACTTCTTCGACTTGTCGGGGAAGACCGCGACCTCGTCGACGAGGCCGTAGGCCTTCGCCTCGTCCGCGCTGAAGAACTTGTCGCGCTCGCCGTCCTTGGCGACCCGCTCGAAGGGCTGGCCCGTGTGGCGGGAGAGGATCTCGTTGAGCGTGCGCTTCATCTTGACGATGTGCTCGGCCTGGATCTGGATGTCGGTGGTCTGGCCCGTCACGCCGCCGAGGGGCTGGTGGATCATCACCTTGGCGTGGGGCAGGATGGTGCGCTTGCCGGGATGGCCCGCCGCGAGGAGCACGGCGCCGCCCGAGTAGGCGCGGCCGATGCAGAAGGTCGCGACATCCGACGAGATGAACTGCATCGTGTCGTAGACGGCGAGGGTGTCGTCCACCGAGCCGCCGGGCGAGTTGATGTAGAAGTTGATGTCCTGGCCCTTCTTCTGGTTCTCGAGGTAGAGCATCTGCATCATCACGCGCGCGGCCGACGAGTAGTTGATCTCGCCGATGAGGAACACGACGCGGTTCTCGAGCAGGAGCTCGTCGATCGTCATCTCGCGCGTGCGCTGGTAGGTGGTCGCGTTCAGGACCTCGTGGCGCCGCTCGGGCGGCAGCGAGGCGATGATGTGCGGGAGATGCGCGTCGAGCGTGGCGGTCATGCGCGGATGCCTCTTCTGGAGCCTGTGTTTCGATCCTTCAGGCGACCCGCGCGCACGGCGAGGGCTTCCGAAGGTTGCTGCTGCCCATCCGACCGGCCTCGTCCGAAAGGGCGCGGGATCGTATCGGTGGGGGGTTGATCGGCAAGCGGTCGCCGAAACTTCGCAATCGTTTGGCAAGATTCCCCTCGCGGTGATTCGTCTCGAGGAGATTCGTCCCGACGGGACCGCCCCGCGTACGGCCGCGCTACTCGAATCGCCACGAGAGTTCGGACGGACGCATCGCGCGCGGAGCACGCGTTTCATCGGGGTCTGAGCCATCTGCGGAGGCGGGAAGCGTGAGCGCGAAGACCGTGCCGCGCGATGAAGTCTCCATGACTTCAAGCCTTCCGCCGTGCCGCTCGGCGATCTTGCGGGCAACCGCGAGGCCCAGCCCCGTGCCGCGCTGTCCCTTCGACGACACAAAGGGCTCGAAGAGCCGGCCACGGACGGCATCGGGAATCCCTGCGCCGTTGTCGCGGACGGAAAGGACGACCGCGTCGTTCTCGATGTCGTAGCGCGAGCCGAGCGTCACCATGCCGACGCGCTCGGGTGCCGCCTCGATCGCATTGAGGACGAGGTTCGTGAGCGCCTGGTGGATCGAGGGCGAATCGAGGGCCGCGGGCGGGAGCGCCTCGTCGAGCTCGAGAAGGACGCCGACGCGTCGCCTTGCCGCGGCGGGGGCGAGGAGTTCGCGCACCTCGCGGAGGATCGCGTTCGCGTCCGTCGGCTCGGGCTCGAGAGGCCGCTCCTTCGCCCACGCGAGCATGTTGAGCGCGAGCGCGTGCACGCGGTCGAGGTTGCGCTGCAGGACGGGCCAGCCCTCGCGGGCGCGCACGAGCTCGCCCCGCGAGAGCGCGAGGTCGACGGCGTCGGCGCCGAAGCGGAGGCCCTGGAGCATGTTCTTGATCGAGTGGCTGAGCGCTGCGACCGTCTCGCCGATCAGGGCGAGCCGCTCCTGGCTTCCGCGCGCGGGGCGCTCGCCGCGGGCGGCGAGCGCAAGCGACGCGACCTCCGCGGCGGCCGAGACGGCCGCGATGTCGCGCGCGCGCGGGCGCTGCACGGCGGTGTCGCCCGTCCACCTTAGGAGGAACGCACCGCGCGCCGCGCCTGGAGCGCCGAACGGAGCCGCGAGCACGCGGCCGACGGCCTCGTCGCCCGCGGCGAGCGGTTCCGCGCGGTCGATCGCGCGGCGGACGAGCGAAAGCGGCGCGCTCGGCGCCTCGTTCGCGCCGGGCACGACGAAGTCCTCGAGCCGCGCGTCGGCGGCGCGGAGCGCGAGCACCTCGCAGCCGAGCGTCTCCGCGAGCGCGCGTGCCGCGAGCGACAGGAACGCATCCGCATCGATCGGCTCGGCCGCGCGCGCGACGAGTTCGCGCGCGATGCGCGCCGCGTCGAGGTCGGCGACGGCCGCGGCGGTCGAGTCCTCCGTTCCTGCGTCGCGCCCGGGGGCGTCGAGCTCCTGGCGTCCCTCTGCCTCGTCGGATGCGAGGGGAGGCGACTCGCCCTCGCGAAGAAGGAGGAGCTCCGAGTCGCCGCAGCGGACGCGGTCGCCCGCCGACAGCGTGACAGCGCCCGAGATGCGCACGCCGTTCACGAAGGTTCCGTGGCGACTCTCGAGGTCGCGGATCCGCCAGCGCCCCGCGTCGGGCGTGAGCTCGGCGTGCCGCCTGCTCACCGTCGGGTCTGTGATCTCGAGCGCCTCGGTCGAGCGGCCGATCAGCTGCGGCTCACCGTCGGGCAGCGCGAAGGCGCGGCCTCGGTCGGGTCCTCTCACGACGACGAGCGACAGCATGGCCGCATCCTACGGGAGCGCACCGCGGGATGCGCCCGTAAGATCGGCGCATGGCGGAGCCCCTGCGACCATCGATGCGGTTCGTCATCCTCCACGGGAAGGATGGCTTCACCATCGGCGAGCGACTGCGGCGCTTCGAGGCCCAGCTCAAGGAGACCCACGGCGAGCTCTCGCGCTTCGACTTCGACGGCGCCGGCGCGCGGCTCGTCGATGTCCTCGACGAACTGCGCACCTTCGGGCTCCTCGCCACCCACAAGCTGGTGGTCGTCGACAAGGCCGAGCAGTTCGTTTCGGGCGAGGGCGTGCGCGCGGCGCTCGAGCGCTATGCCGAGAACCCGATGCAGGAGGCGACGCTCGTCCTCCGCTCGGAAGGCTGGCGGCCCGGCAACCTCGACAAGCTCGTCGCCGCCGTCGGCACGGTCCTCAAGTGCGAGCCGCCCGACGAGGCGACCGCCGCGCTCTGGTGCGCCAAACGCGCCGAGAAGGCGCACGGAGTCTCGATCGACGACCGCACCGTGGCAGCCCTCATCGAGCGCGTGGGCAGCGACCTCGCGCGGCTCGACTCCGAGCTTGCGAAGTTCGGCGCGTACCTCGCGACGGAGCCCGAGGGCGCGCGCCGCGTGACGCCCGAGCTCGTGGTCAAGCTCACGGGGCAGAGCCGCGAGGAGGCGGCGTGGGAGATCCAGTCGGCGGTCCTCTCGGGGAAGCCGATCGAGGCGATCCGCATGGTGCGCGGGCTCGTCGAGGTGTCGCAGGCGCCCGAGCAGCTCATCCTGTGGTCGCTCGTCGACCTCGCGCGCAAGTTGCACGACGCGTCGCGCATGCTCGGCGACGGCGCCGACGAGCCCGCGGTCGCGCGGCAGGTGAAGCTGTGGGGCCCGTCACAGGGGCCGACCCTGCGCGCCGCGCGCCGCCTCGGGCCCGCGCGGGCCGCGAGGCTCTTCGACGACGCCATCGACCTCGACAGGAGGTCGAAGAGCGGGCTCGCGGGCGACCTCCCGCGCACCCTCGAGGGGTTCGTGGCGCGCGTGGCGGCCGAGTGCGCCCGCTGAGGGAGTTGGTTGGCGCCGCCCGCCGCCAGAAAGTGCGGCTTTCTCCGCGACTGGGCCGATAGTCCCCCGTGGTGGACGCGCTCGGAAAGGCCACGACTGCGGAAAGGTCGCGGGCTCGAGGGCGCTTCTCACGATTGGTCGCGGCGCCGTGCCCACAGCGTGGCGCGCAGCGGGCGCAGAGCCAGGAGACCCGTCGCCTCGGAGAGGCGGCGCGCGTCGGGAGCGTGCAGGACGCACCAGCCCCGTTCGAACGAGGAGCATCCCGTGCAGGACATGAACGACGAGACTTCGATCAAGGGCCACGGCGTCGACGGCGGGCTGTTCAGGCCGATGCCGCTTGCGCGTGCGGCCGCCGCGTTCGGACCGATCTACGCGGTCCCCTCGTCAGGCAGTTGGGCCCTTGGTGCGCCCCGCCCCTTGACCGCCGTCGGCTGGGCGCTTGCCTGCTCCCTGACCGTGTCGCTCGGCTGCGCGGTCGGCCCGGCCGGCGGTTCTGCAGAGGCCGTCGCGGAGGATCCGTATGCGATCGCGCCCCAGTCGAGCGCCGCGCGGCCTGCCGCCGTGCGTGGCGTTGCGGCCGCGGAGGCGCGCGAGAACGAAGTTCCCGCCGAGGACCAGTCGAGCCTGATCGACGCGCTTGCCTCCACCTACGCCTCCGACATGGCCGCGCTCTCCGACATGCAGCGGAGCCAGCGCACCGCGGGCAAGCGCATGTCGCCTCCCCCGGTCGAGTTTGTGCAGCCCGATGCCTCCCTCGACGATGGCTGGGCCGCCTCCATCGGTTCGACGCCTCCGAATCCCGTGCTCGCGAGCGCGTGGCAGCCTGACCCGCAGCGCGCCTCTGGCGACAGGGGACCGAAGGCGCTGATCAGGGCGCCCGCCGTGACGCCAACCCAGAAGCAGCCTGCGCAGCAGGAGCCGGCGCCGCAGAACCCCGCCGCGCAGCAGAACCCCGCCGCGCAGCAGAACCCCGCCGCGCAGCAGAGCCCCGCCGCGCAGCAGACGCCACCCGCGCAGCAAACGCCACCCGAGCCGGCGAGTCCGCAGCCACCGCTGCCGCTTCCCGCAAGCGCTGGGACGCAAGGGTCTCCGGCTGTGCCGCCTCCCCCGGCGATGCGTGAGCTTCCGCCCGCAGCGACCGCGCCTGCGCCCACCGGCGTGGCTGCATCCGCTGGGGCTTCAGTCACTGGTGCCACGACTCCCGCCGTGCCCGCATCGCCGCTCACGACGCAGGTGAACGGCGCGCTCGAGCTTCCGCCGCCTCCCATGACCGTTCCGACCGAGCCGGGCGAACTCGCCAAGTTGCTCGCGGAGAGCCTCGCGCGGCGCGGCGGTGAGAGCGCAGAGCCGCTCCGCGACTGGTTTGCCTATGCGGCGCTAGCGGTCGGCGACCCCGAACTCAAGCTTCCCGAGGACTTCGGCGCGGACCTCCTTCCCGCCGAGCGCGATCGCGTGGTCAGCGCGCATGCGGGCTTCGTGGCGCTCGGAATCGCGCTCCGCGACGGACGCCGCGAGTTCGACCGCTCGACGAGCGAGTCCCTCGTGCTCGCCCTGACGGGCGGGCCGATGCTCGAGATCCCCAAGGTCGCGCTCTGCACGAAGGTCGAGGGCTTCGGCCGCTATTCGACCGTCGGCACGCACCGCTTCCTCGCCCAGTCGAACGCGCGCTTCATCGTCTATGCGGAGCTTGACGGCTTCCGCAGCGACCTCGTGGGCGGCAGCTTCACCACCCGCCTCGCCACGCGCGTCACGCTCGAGTCCGAGCGCGACGGCATCGAGGTCTGGCAGCGCAGCCCCGAATGGACCGCCGTCGTCGACACGAGCCCCGTGCGGCGCGAGGAGTTCTTTCTCTGCGAGATCGTCTCGCTCAGCGAGTTCCTCACCGTGGGCAGCTACCGTCTGAAGGTCGAGATCCGGGACGAGATGACGGGCGCGGTCGCCGTCTCGACCACC
The DNA here is from genome assembly GCA_016124975.1 of Phycisphaera sp. Classification (GTDB taxonomy): domain Bacteria; phylum Planctomycetota; class Phycisphaerae; order Phycisphaerales; family SM1A02; genus QWPT01. The sequence continues at coordinate 10,857 of WGMP01000047.1, forward strand.
CCGATCCATGTCGTGGCGGACGCGTCCCTCGCCAGCGCGGCCGACTGAGCGCGCGGTCCTCCACGCGCCGCACGCGGCGCTATCCTGCGCCCCGTGCGACTCGTGCAACGGACATCGCTTCGGCCTGAGGCCCGCGCGGCGCGTGATTTCCTCGCGATCGAGGGGCTTCCACTCGATGAACTGCGAGCGCTGCTTGCGCGCGCGGAGGAACTGCTGCCCGTCGCGGTCGGCGATGCGCGCGGCGAGCGGACCCTCGAGGGCCGCGTGGTCGCGAACATCTTCTTCGAGGACTCGACCCGCACCCGCGTGAGCTTCGAGATCGCGGCCGACCGCCTCGGCGCGGCGGTCGTCAACCTCGGCGCCAGCGGCTCGAGCGCGTCGAAGGGAGAGACGCTCGTCGACACAGCCCGCAACATCGATGCGATGGGGGTCGACGCGATCGTGGTGCGCACATCGATCTCAGGTGGCGCCGCGCTCGTCGCCCGCCATGTGGGCTGCCCCGTCATCAACGCAGGCGACGGACGCCACGAGCACCCGACGCAGGCCCTGCTCGATGCTCTTGCGCTGCGGCTTCGGCTTGGGAAGCTCGACGGCAGACGGGTTGCCATCGTCGGTGACATCGCCAACAGCCGCGTCGCGCGCTCGGCCACCCACGCGCTCGTGGCGCTTGGCGCACATGTCCACATCGTCGGCCCGCCCTCGCTCGTCCCGGTCGGCTTCGCCCAAATCGCATCGGGCGCGGGGTCAATCTCGATCACGCATGATCTCGACTCGATCATTCACGATCTTGACGCGATCATGATGCTCCGCATCCAGATGGAAAGAGCGGCCGCGAGTGGAATCGCGCCTGATTATCGGGCGGCATACGGCCTCACGAGCGCACGGCGCGCGCGCCTTCGCCCAGAGGCCATCCTCCTCCACCCAGGCCCCGTGAACCGCGGGCTCGAGATCGACGACGAGGTCGCCGACGACCCGAGGTCGAGCGTCATTCTTGCGCAAGTTTCCTGTGGAGTCGCGGCTCGAATGGCTGTTCTACTCCGCGCCATGCCGTCGTGAGCGCGGGCTCAGGGCTCGTTCGCTCGGCATGAATCCTCTGCCGCAGGGTTCTTTCCTCAAACCCAAACGCACCCCGCGCCGATAAGGATCGGGCCTGTAGCCGCCGCTCCATTCCGGGGTGGCGTGACTGTCGGCTACGACCGGAGCCAAAGATCGTGAATCCGATCCCGTCATCGCGTCCTCTCACTGTGTCCGGGCCAGCGGCGGAGATTCCGCGCGTCCGCTTCATCGCCCGACTTGGAACCGCGGGACGCATCATCGTCGGGGTGGCGCTTTCCGCGACGCTCCTCGGCTGCGAGGTCGACTCGTGGATGGACCCGAGCCGCACGGGCTACTTCGAGACGACGCCGACCACGATGCCGATCCTTTCGCGGCTCGATGTGATCGAGCGCTCGACATTCAAGGGCGCGCAGGTCGCGCCGCCCCAGCCCGAGGACCTCGTGCCGGGCGAGCTCAAGTACCGCCTCGCGCCGGGCGACGAGCTGCGCATCGACATCTTCGAGCTGGTCCAGCCCGGCGAGAGCGACATCGATGTGCGCGTGATCGACCAGACGGGCAATGTTCGCATCAAGGAGATCGGCGATGTGCCCGCCGCGGGACTCACCCTTGAGGAGTTCCAGCGCGAGGTCGAGATCCGCGTCAGCCGCATCCTGCAGTCGCCCGTCGTGAGCGTGGCGCTCACCCGCGCGCAGAGCTTCCAGTTCTCGATCTCGGGAGCCGTCCAGACCGTCGGCGTGTTCGGCCTCACGAAGCCCGACCTGCGCCTGACCGAGGCCCTCGCCCTCGCGGGCGGAACCTTCGCCACCACGCAGCGCATCACCGTCGTCCGTGCGGCGCCGCTCGACGACACGCTGAATCCCGTCTATCCGCCCGCCACCGAGGACGCGAACTCGTTCATCGAGGACACGGGCGCAGGCGGCGGCACCACCCAGCCGAAGGTTGATCTCGACGCGCTGATCGAGGGTCTCGGCGGCGCGGAATCAGGTGCGACGGGCGACGGTGCCATGACGAATCCGCCGACGGCGCCCGCGCCAGGCGCGGTCGGCCGCGCACGGCCCACGCTCGCGCAGGACGACACGCCCGCGGTCGACATCGACGATGTCTCCGTGCCGCGCGTCGCGGACGCGGAGCCCGCGGTCCCCGCGCCGCGCGGAACGCAGGACGCGGCGTCGACCGTGCAGTGGACCTTCGACACGGCGAGCGGACGCTGGGTGCGCGGCGCAGGCGCTGGCAACGGCGCGGGAACCGAGCAGTCGCGCGCTGCGGCCGCCGCGGCCGCGATGTACGCCACGCGCATCATCGAGATCGACTACCAGGCGCTGGTCAAGGGCGACCCGAACCTCGATGTCGTCATCCGTCCGAACGACCGCATCTATGTGGAGCCCCCCGAGACGGGCTTCATCTACATCGATGGCGAGATCAACAGAATCGGCGTCTACGAGCTGCAGAACTCGAACGGGCGGCTCACGCTGAGCCGCTTCGTGTCGGCCGCGGGAGGCCTCTCGCCGACCGCGATCCCGAACCGCGTCGATCTCGTGCGCGTGGTCGGCAAGGACCGCGAGGCGACGATCCGCGTCGACCTCGCCGCGATCCGCAACCGCTCCGAGCCCGACATCTACATGCGTCCCGACGACCATGTGATCATCGGCACCAACCTCATCGCGACGCCGCTGGCGATCATCCGCAACGGCTTCCGCATGACCTACGGCTTCGGCTTCCTCCTCGACCGCAACTTCGGCAACGACGTGTTCGGTCCGCCGCCCGAGTTCACGATCTTCGATCGATAACCGATGAAGCCCGGCGCGACCACGACCGATCGCCTCCTCGGGGGCCTCGACGCGATCCACGGACGCCGCGCCAAGGGGCGGGCGTGATGGAAGCCCGTTTCCAGCGCGCAGGGCGGGGCCTCGACCCCGCGGCCGCGGCGTCGTCCGCGTTCGCGGACCTTGCGTGCGCTCTTCAAGATCGCGTGTGTGCGCGGACGAACCTCTTGGACGAAGGCCTCGTAGCGCTAGGCTCTGCGACTTCCGCAGCGGCGAGACCAGGGACCGGGGCACGGACTCGAGCATGACTTCCTCAGGCGGAGCACCATCCATCGCCATCGCCCGCGCGGCGCGCCCGCGCACCGTGAGGCTTTCGTCCGTGCAGCTCGTGCTGCTCGGGCTCGGACTCCTCGCGGCGCTCGTCGCCGTGTTCTGGGTCTTCGTGGAGGGGCAGTTCCGAATGGCGCTCGAGGCGCCCGCGGACTGGGGGCACACGCTGATCGTGCCGTTCATCTCGGGCTACTTCGTCTATCTGCGGAAGGACGAGCTGCTCGAGAAGCCTTTCACGGCGAACTGGCTCGGGCTTCCGATCGTGATCCTCGGCGTCGCGTTCTACGTGGCGTCGACCTTCGGGCCGTCGTGGTTCGTGCTGCACCACAACGCGCGCGGACTCTCGATCGGCATCACGCTCCTCGGGCTCTCGCTTCAACTCCTCGGCTGGCGCGCGACGCGCCTGATGCTCTTCCCCCTCGCGTACTGGGTCATCTTCGGCCAGACGGTGAGCGACCGCCTGCTCCAGATCGTGACGCAGAGCATGCAGGACTGGTCCGCGCTGGGCGCATTCGGCCTGCTCAAGCTCTTCGGCGTCGATGTGGAGCGCAGCGGCAACGTCATCACCGTGTTCGTCAACGGCGAGCCGAACCAACTGAACGTCGCGGAGGCGTGCTCGGGCATGCGCATGCTCGTGGCGTTCCTCGCGCTCGGCGTCGCCATCGCCTACACGGGCCTCAGCGTCACCTGGCAGCGGGTCGCGCTCGTCCTCTCGGGCGTGCCCGTCGCGATCGGCGTCAACGTGCTGCGCGTCTTCACGCTCGGGGTCCTCTCGCTCTGGGACGCGAACTTCGCCTCGGGCGACTTCCACAGCTTCGTCGGGCTCGTGTGGCTCGTTCCCGCGCTGATGCTCTACCTCGGCATCATGTGGTTCCTGCGGAACCTCTTCGTCGAGGCGCCCGCCGCGGACGGAAGCAAGAGCAAGGGGGCTCCGCATGCAGGTTGAACGGTCCGCCATCCAGGCGTATGTCGCGGCGATCGCGGTGCTCGTGCTCGGAGCCGTCGGCTTTCGCATGCTCGTCGCGGAGCTCAACATCCACCTCATGAAGGAGCGCGTCGAGCTGCGGCGGCCGCTCGACACGATTCCCACCAAGCTCGGCCGCTGGGAGCGCATCGGAAGCGACAGCGTCTTCAGCGACACGCTGATCGAGGAGCTCGGCACGCGCAGCTACCTCGACCGCGCCTATGCGATCGACGGCGACCCCGCGAAGGGCTATGTCCATGTGCACATCGCCTACTACACGGGCACGATCGACGCCGTGCCGCACATCCCCGAGCGATGCTGGGCGGTCGGAGGCCTCGAGCTGACGCGCAACTCCGAGGGCGTGGCGCTGGACATCGACCGCTCGGAGTGGCGCCCGTACGAGGGTCCCGCGAAGGTGGACCAGCCCTATCTCGTCGCCGAGGTGCGCGATCCGATCACGGCGGACATCGAGTGGATCACGATGCCGCTCGGCGAGATCGCGGCGACGACGATCGAGTTCCAGGATCCGAAGAAGCCCGAGGACCGCCAGGTCGGCGGCTACTTCTTCATCGCGAACGGCCGTGCCGTGCCGTCGAGCTACGGCGTGCGCCAGGCGGCCTTCAACCTGCGGGACAGGTACGCCTACTACTGCAAGATCCAGCTGACGAAGCGCGGGAAGGTGGACAAGCCCGATGGCTCGCTGCTCGAGCCGTTCAAGGCCGACGCCGCCGAGATCCTCGACGAGCTCATCCCGCACGTGATGCGCTCGCTGCCCGACTGGCCGACCTACGAGGAACTGTCGCGAGGGGAGAAATCGCGCGACGCGGAGTGACGCGCGCACGCGGGACGGCCGATCGAACCGCACCGCACGCAGCGCACTCAAGAATGACGACGGAACGACCGAAGCCCGACAGAGGACAGGACAGAACCCATGGCACAGAAACTCAACAAGAAGCTCGTCTTCGTCGTCGGATCGCTCCTCATCGCGCTGGTGGTCGGCGGCGCGGGCATCCTCTTCTTCCGCTATCGCACTGACGCCGAGCGGCACATCCGCGCGGGCGACCAGCTGCTCGCGGCGGGCGATGCGCGCCGTGCCGCGGAGTCGTACGGCCGTGCGGTCGCGAAGAAGAGCAACAATCCCGCGTATCTCGAGAAGTTCCGCGACGCGACGCTCCTGGTGAAGTCGGAGACGGAGAACGACGCGCGCGAGCGCTACGGCCAGTACCTGCAGTCGCTCGCGAGCCTCGCGCGCGTCGAGCGCGTGAACGTGAACCGCTGGCGCGACTACCTCCGCGCGCTCGACGACCAGGCCGAGGTCGTGGGTGCGCCGTCGAACTGGAAGACGCTGGCGGATGTCGCCAACGAGATGTCGCAGGTGATGCCCGCGGGCGGCGCGGGCCGCGCCGTCGCAGCCGTGTTCGCGGGCTACGCGGGCGCCCGGCGCGCGGGCTCGCTCGACGAGTCCGAGCGCGAGAAGCTCGTCGCAGATCTCAAGATCGCCGCGGAATCGCCAGACCTCACCGAGTCGGAGCGCGACCTCGCCTATGGCGCCATTGCGCGCATGGCCGTGTTCGAGCTCGCCCGTGCCCGCGCGAGCGCTGGCGAGGCTCAGGTCGCCGCCGCAGCCGCGAAGGCCGATGCGGCGCTCGCTGCGGCGGGCGAGAAGTCGCCGAAGGGGCTCCAGACCGCGATCGCGCGCTTCGAGCGCGCCATCGTCGACGCGGGCGCAGATCCGCAGAACCCCGCGCTCCTCGCGAGCACGGACGCGCTGATGGAGACCGCGCAGGCGCATGTCGACAACGGGTTCACGGTGCTCGCGCTCGCAGGCGTGCTCTCGCGCGCAGGCAGGCCCGGCGTCGAGAGCGCTGCAGAGATCCTCGGGCAGCACATCGAGCGCAACCCGAACGCGCTGATGCATCGCCGCGCGCGCGCGGTGCTCCTTCGCCCGATCGACCGCGTGCAGGCGCTCGCGGACATCGAGGCCGTGCTCGCGATGGAGCGGCCGACCACCGGCATCGTGGCCGCGAGCTTCGAGGGCAACAAGATCAGCGCGGCGCAGATCCGCTTCGACATCCTGCACGATGGGCTCGGCGGCCTCGACGGCGCCGCGCGCGAGGAGGCGCTTACGAAGGTGTCCGCGGCCCGCGATGCGCTCGCCGGCCTTCTCACGGGCGCCGCGGACGACTCGCCGCTCCTGCGCGCAGACGCGAAGATCGCGCTCGCCAAGCAGGACTTCGCCAACGCGCAGATCAAGCTCAACGAGATCTTCAGGAAGGGCAGCTCGATCGACCTCGAGCTCCATGTGCTCTCCGCGATCGCCGCGCAGCAGCTCGGCGAGACGGGTCGCGCGCTCGAGCTCGTGAACGGCGGCCTTCGCCTCGCGCCCGACAACGCGCCGCTCCTCAAGCTCCGCGCCGAGCTCGAGGTCCGCGCGGGCCGTCCGCAGGAGGCGCTGGTCACGCTGCGCACGCTGCGCGGACTCACGCCCGACGACCCCGACATCGCGGTCGCGGAGCAGCAGGTCGAGCGCATCCTTGCGAGCGACCCGAGCACGAACGCGGGCGCGGGCATGAGCGATGCGGTGGCCGATCTCTTCGGACAGGTGCAGGCGAAGCTCGACGCGAACGACTTCGACGGGGCGCGCCGCCTCGTCGAAGGGATGAGGCAGACGCTCGGCGAGCGCGATCCACGCGTCGACCGCATCGCGGTGGTCGTCGAGATGCGCGCGGGCGAGACTGCGCGCGCGACGGAACTCGTGAAGGCGGGGCTCGAGCGCTTCCCCGGCGATGCGCTCCTCGCGCGGCTGAACGCGGTCCTCGCGAGCGACGACCCTGTCGCGCGCGTGGTCGCCATGATGGATGTGGGCGAGGTCGACGAAGCGACTCGCACCGTCCTCACCTATGTGCGCATGCGCCAGGCCGCCGCGATGATGACGGACCAGGCCTCGCGCGAGACGCGCACGAGCATGCCGTCGGCCGCGGAGACGGCGGAGACCGCGAAGCGTCTCGAGGCGGGCGCGGCCGAGTGGCGCGCCAAGGCCGAGGCGACGGATCGCGCGCACCCGATCCTGATCGAGGCGGACTTCCGCGACGCGATCGCGAAGCGCGACTTCGCCACGGCGGCCGCCACGGTCGCGCTCGCCAAGCAGAGCGGGCGCGACCCCACGCAGGCGCCGCTCCTCGAGTCGCAGATGCTGTTCGAACAGGGCAAGCGCCGCGAGGCGACCGAACTGCTCGAGCGGACCATCGCCGCGGGCATCGACAACTCCACCGTCTTCCGCGCGCTCGGCACCATGCTCGAGCAGCAGGGCAACCTCGACGGCGCGATCACGCAGTACGAGGAGTCCTATCGCCGCCGTCCGTCCGACATGGCGACGGTGCGGCTCCTTGTCGGCGCGGCCGTGCGCGGAGGCAACCTCCAGCGCGCCCTCGAGGTGCTCCGCTCCGCGCGGCAGCTCGCGGGCTTCGATGAGGAGGTCGGCGAAGTGTGGCTCTCGCTCGAGAGCCAGATCGGCGACAGGCGCCTCGCGCTGCGACTCCGAGAGAACCAGTACCGCGCCACGCCCGCGGATGAACGCAACGCGATCGGCCTCGCGAACACGCTCGCGACCACCGCGCCCGAGCGCACAGACGTGCTCACCGAGCGCGGCGACGCCGCGTACAGCGAGTCGGCCTGGTCGGCGCTGACCGAGCCGCAGCGGAACGCCGCGCTTGACCGCGTGCGCGCGCAGTGGCGAAAGCGCGCCGAGGACATCCTCGTCGCCGCACAGCGCCGCGCGCCCGCGAGCCTCGCGGTCGCAGAGAACTACGCCACGCTTCTTCGCTCGCTCGGTCGCGAGGCCGAGGCCGAGAAGGCGGTCGCAGACGCGGTCGCCGCCGCAGGCGACTCTGCGGGCTGGCGCGGACTCGTCGTCCTCGGAAACCTGCAGCTCCAGATGGGACGCGCCGAGGCGGCGGCGGAGACCTTCCGCAAGGCGATCGCGCTCGAGAACCCGCAGTCCCGCGACGCGACCCTCGAGATCGCCGCGCTCCTCATCTCGCAGGACCGCTACGCAGACGCGCTTCCCTACCTTGAGGACGCCGTGCGCGTGGTGCCCGAGCCGTTCCAGAAGCTGCGCCTCTGCGAGTGCCTCCTGCGCGTGGGCCGCATCGACGAGGCGCGGCAGCTGCTCTCCTCGGTGCTCGCCGCGGGAAGCCCGCGCGGCTTCACGGAGGAGATGCTCGACGGCTCGATCTTCATCGCCGAGGGAGACAGGGCCCGCAACGCGGGCGATGTCGCCGCTGCGCGCGCCGCCTACGAGTCGGCGCTCGCGCCGTTCGGCCGCGCCAAGGCCCTGGCGCCTGCCGCCGCGCAGACCTTCATGCAGGACGCCATCGCGAAGCGCCGGCTCTTCGAGCTGACCGGCGAGCGGGGCCGCTTCGAGGAGGCGCGCGCGGCCGCCGACCGCGCCATCGCGCTCGCGGCGTCGTTCTTCCCCGCAAGCGCCGTGCGCGCGGATGTCCTTCTCTCGAACCAGGACGTGTCGGGCGCCCTCGGCGAACTCGACCGCTTCCTCCGCCTCGTTCCCGCGTCGGTCGAGGGCCGCCGTCGCGCGGTCGAGCTGTCGCTTCTCACGGGCAACACGGCGCGTGCGGAGGCCTATCTCCGCGAGGCGATCGGCTACGCGCCGGGCGAGGCCTCGTGGCACTTCGCCCTCGGCGACGTGCTAGCACGCCTCAACCGCCATGGCGAGGCCGCTGCTGCGTTCAACCGCGCCGACACGCTGCGGCCCGAAGCCGTGAGCGTGCTCCGCGAGATGGAGTCGAGGATCCGTGCGCGCGACTTCCGCGGCGTCACCGAGACGGCGCGGCGCAGGGGTGACTTCATCCGCACCAGCACCGCCGCCCGCGCGCTGACGGGTGTGGCGCTCATCGCCGCAGGCGAACGAGGCGACGGCTCGAAGACGCTCTCCGAGGTCTACGCCGAGCTGAGCGCTTCGAGCGACCCGCAGGCGCTCGCAGAGTGGTACGGCGCCATCGAGCTCCTGTTCACGCCCGCCGATCTCGCGGCGGCCGAGGATCTCCTGAAGCGGATCGTGGGCGCGGATCTCTCGCCGAGGGCGCGGCTCTTCCTGTCGGGCCTCGCGATCGGAAGCGGCTCGGGCGGCCCCCAGAAGGCGCTCGAGTACCTCAAGCCGCTCGAGTCCGGCGACTACTCGGGCGACCGCGAGCTCGGGGCGATGCTCTTCGACCGGCTCGGCACCGCGAGCTACCTCTCGGGCGACTGCGCCGGGGCGATCTCGGCGTATGAGAAGGCCCTTGGCTTCGCGCCCGACTTCCACCCGATCCTCAACAACTACGCCTATCTCTGCGGCGACTGCCTGAAGGACCCGAAGCGCGGGCTTCCGTCGGCCCGCCGCGCCGTGCAGATGCAGCCCACGCGCCCCGAGTACCTCGACACGCTTGGGTCGCTGCTCATCGCGGACGGCTCGCATCGGGAGGCGCTCGAGTACCTCGACCGCGCGGCGCGCATCGCGGACTCGGCGCCCGTCCAGTTCCACCGGGCGCAGGCGCTGCTCGGGCTCGGCCAGAAGGCCGACGCGCAGGCCGCCGCCCAGCGCGCGGCGTCGCTGAACCCCGACGAGCAGACGCGGCGCAAGCTCGCTGAACTCGAGCCCAAGCTGCGGTGAGCCCGTCAGGGTGCGGCGCGCCCGCGTTCAAGAGTTTGAGACAAAGCCCCGATAAAGGTTCCCGAGACCTCCCATGACGACCGCTCCGACCCGACCTCAGTTCGACGCCCGCCCGCCAGCACAGCGGCCGCGTCCGAGCGCGCCGGCCGCCGTGCAGATCGATCCGATCCGCATCCTGCGCCAGCATGTGTGGGGCATCGCGGCGGCGGCCGTGATCGGCATCGTGATCGGTGCCGCGGCGACGGTCGTGCTCCAGATGGTCTATCCGCTCTACTCGGGCCGCGTGGTGTTCGAGCTCGTGCCCGCGCCCGACGAGGTCGGCGATGTGATCGTGCGCGACCAGCGCACCGAGGAGGCGGTCGAGCGTCTTGGGCAGACGGAGGCCGCGCGCATCAAGGCCCGCACGCTGCTGATGCAGGCCATGAGCCGCAGCGACATCGTGCAGACCGGCTGGGCACAGGGCTTCATCGACTCGAGCGGCAACTTCGACCTGAACAAGGCCGTCGACGAGCTCGAGGAGGACCTCGGCGCCAGCCACATGCGCCGCACGAACTTCTTCGCCCTGAACTGGTCGACCCACGCCTCTGCCGACGTGCCCGTCATCCTGAACGCCATCGCCGACACCTACCTCGAGGTGCGCCGCGGCGAGGACAACGCGCGCTTCGAGCAGAACCGCGGCACCTTCGAGACGCAGCTCAACCGCCTCGACCAGGACATCACGAACATCGGCAACGAGCTCCGCAAGTTCGTCGAGGAGAACAACCTCACCGCGACGCGCGAGGACCGCAACGAGAAGCTGATCCGCGTCGAGGACACGGGCATGCAGCTCACGCAGACGCAGTCGCAGCTCACCTTCGCGGAGAGCCGCAAGCTGCAGACAGAGCGCAAGATCCGCGGCGAGATCGAGCCGACGCCAGACGACGTGCGCCGCGCGGAAGAGGACGAGCAGGTCCTCCGCGCGAACATCCGCGTGCAGGAGCTCCTCGTCGAGCTCGACACCTATCGCCGCAAGTTCCGCGAGGGCCATTCCGCGATCCGCTCGATCGAGGCGCGCCTCAAGGCCGCGCAGAACGAGCGTGACATGAAGCTCCAGGAGATCATCCGCCGCAACCTCAACGCCGACTTCAAGGAGTTCTCCGATGTCGTCGAGAGCCAGCTCGCGGTGCGCGAGAAGTTCATGGCCGAGATGGCGCTCCACACGACGGGCCTGAAGGACCAGGCCGCCGCCCTCGCCAAGGTCGAGGAGCTCAAGGAGCGGCGTGAGCGGCTCCTCGAGGCGCGCGCCACGCAGCTCCAGATTCTCGCGAACCTCGCGCAGCTCAAGGCCCGCGAGGACGCGCGCGCGGTCAGCATCGCGCAGCGCGCCCAGACCCCGCGCGAGCTCAGCTTCCCGCAGTACAAGGTGATGCTGCCGCTCGGCGGCGTGCTCGGTCTCGCGCTCTTCCTCGGCGTGATCTTCCTCCGCGAGCTCCTCGACACGCGCGTCCGCTCCGCGGCCGACCTTGCGGTCATGCAGGGTGTCCGCATCCTCGGCACCGTGCCCGAGCTCTCCGACGACCCCGTCGCACCGTCGAAGGTCGAGCGCGCGGTGTTTCATGCGCCGCGGTCGGTCATCGCCGAGTCCTCGCGGCAGATCGCGGGGCAGATCGCGAAGATCAGCGCCCAGCAGGGCCTGCGCACGATCGGCTTCCTGAGCGGCCTTCCGGGCGCGGGCACGACCTCGGTGGTGAGCAACACCGCGGACTCGCTCGCAGCGGGCGGCCGCAAGGTGCTCGTCATCGACGCCAACTTCCGACGCAGCAACCTCGCCGCGGCGATGGGCGTCCAGCCCGACGCCAAGGGTCTCGGCGACGTCCTCCATGACAAGGCGACGCTCGCCGACGCCGTGCGTCAGACGGGTGGCGAGGTGGATCTCCTCGCCGCGGGAACGCCAGCCGACCGCGTCTACGAGTTGCTCTCGGGACCGCGGTTCGACAAGGTCCTCGCCGAGGCGCTCGAGCGCTACGACATCGTCCTCCTCGACCTGCCGCCCGCGGTCGTCGCGGGAGACGCGCTCGCGGTCGCGAACAAGATCGACGCCACGGTGCTCGTCGTCCGTGCGATGCAGGAGCAGCGTGGTCTCGTCGGACGCCTCGTCGGACAGCTCAGCGACGTGCGCGGCAAGTGCATGGGCGTCGTCCTCAACAGGCCCCAGGGCACCGCAGGCGGCTACCTCCGCAAGAACTACGAGGCCATGGCGACCTACTCCGCCAAGAGCTGACCGCGCCACGCACCGCGCGCGGTGGAAACCGAAGACGAGCACGAACGGACGACACGCATGTCGACAGCGCACCGCCCACGCCGCGTCCTGATCACGGGAGGCGGAGGCTTCATCGGCTCGCATCTCTCCGAGCTCCTCCTCGACCGAGGCGACACCGTCACCATCGTCGACGACTTCTCGACGGGCCGCCGCGCCAATGTCGGCATCGTCCGCGACGGCGCGGGCCGCGCGGAGCGCTACCGCGTGATCGAGGGCACCGTCTCCACAGTGCTGCCAGGTCTGTCGCCCCTCGACTACGACTGCGTCTACCACCTCGCGGCCGCCGTCGGCGTGCGCATGGTGGTCGAGCGGCCGATCCACACCATCGAGACGAATGTGCACGAGACGAGCGTCGTGCTGCGCTTCTGCGCCGAGCGCGCGCTGCCCGTCCTGATCGCCTCGACGAGCGAGGTCTACGGCAAGGGCGTGCGCGTCCCGATGCGCGAGGACGACGACGTGGTGTACGGCTCGACGGGCTTCAGCCGCTGGTGCTACGCCTGCTCGAAGGCGATCGACGAGTACCTCGCGCTCGCCTACCACCGCGAGTTCGGGCTTCCCGCTGTGATCGTGCGCTTCTTCAACACCGTGGGGCCGAGGCAGATCGGCGAGCACGGCATGGTGCTGCCGCGCTTCGTAGAGGCCGCGCTCGACGGGCGTGCGCTCGAGGTCCACGGAGACGGCAGGCAGTCGCGCTGCTTCTGCGATGTGCGCGATGTGGTGAAGGTCCTTCCGAGGCTCGTCGAGACCGAGGCCTGCCACGGCCGCGTCTTCAATGTGGGGCGCGAGGAGCCGATCTCGATCCGCGAGCTCGCGGATCTCGTGAACGCGACCCTCGGCGGCGCGGGCGGCGTGCGCATGGTCCCGTATGCGGAGGCCTTCTCCGCGGGATTCGACGACCTGCTCGTGCGGCAGCCCGACCTCTCGCGCATCCGCGAGGCCGTGGGATTCGCGCCAGCGATTCCGCTCGCGCAGACCATTCGTGACCTGGCCGAGGAAATCAGGGGGCGACGCGCGCTCGATGCCGCGCACGGGGCACCTGGATGAACCAGACGGACGCCATGTCGCAGGGAGCGGAGGTGCTTGCGCCTGCGATGGAGCCGATCGCTCCCGCACCGCTCGTCGGACCGAGCAGCTTCGGGATGACCGAGCTGCTCAACGGCTACGCGGGCGTTTTTCTCGTGAGCTTCCTCGTGACGCTGGTTGCGACGCCGCTCGTCCGCAAGCTCGCGATCGAGATGGAGATCATCGACCGTCCCGACGAGGCGCGGAAGCAGCACCGCTATCCGATCGCCTATCTCGGCGGTCTGGCCGTCTTCATCGGCGTGATGGCCGCGATCGTCTACAGCGTCGTCCTCGTCGACGGCGCCGGCGGCTCGCTCGGCCCCGTGCCGTTCTCGATCATCATCGGCCTCCTCGCCATCACCTTCACAGGCCTCGCCGACGATGTCTGGGGCTGGGACCCGCGGCTCAAGATCATGGGCCAGCTCGTCGCGGCTGCGGCGCTCGCGCTCGAGGACACGGGAATCCGCGTGGCGGAGGGCGCGCTGCTGCCACTGCTCGGGCCGCCCGAAGCCGTGCTCGTCACCATCGGTCCTGTGCAGGTCTTCGCGTCGTATGTCTACGAGGCGGTGGGAACGATCATCATCGGCCTCTTCGTCGTCGGCGGCTGCAACGCCATGAACCTGATCGACGGCCTCGACGGCCTCTGCTCGGGCACGGCGGGCATCATGGCGACCGCGCTCCTCGTCCTCTCGCTGATGATGGCCGCTGGCACCGTGATCGTCGATCCGTACGAGTCGATGGCGGGCGTGCGCATCATCCTCTGTCTCGCGCTCCTGGGCGCAGTCCTCGGCTTCCTGCCGTGGAACTTCAACCCGGCCGTGATCTTCCTCGGCGACTGCGGGAGCCTCCTGATCGGGTACCTCCTCGTCGTGGTCATCCTCCTCCTTGGCGAGAAGGGGCAGACGCACCTCGTCTTCGCGGGCCTGATCATCTTCGCCCTCCCGATCATGGACACGGCGCTCGCCATCCTGCGGCGAAAGCTCGCGGGCGTGTCGATGTCGCAGGCCGACGCGAACCACATCCACCACCTCGCGAAGCGCGCCCTCGGCGGCGTGAAGCGCGCGGTGGGCGCGCTCTATCTCGTCACCGCGCTCTTCGGCGGGCTCGGCATCCTGCTCGGGTTCCTCGCGATCGAGCAGATCGTCCGCCTGCGCATCGTCTATGCGACCGCGATCGTCCTGTTCGGGGTGATCGCGGCCGTGAGCCTGAAGACGGCGCTTCGGAACCGTTGGACGGCGCAACTCGCTCCCGCGGAGGGCGCCTCCAGTGGCTCTGGAGAGCGCAATCCTGCCCGTGAATGAGTCTTCGGAACCCAATCAGGGCGGCGAATGCAGTCAGTATGACTCTTCCGTGCGCTTTGACGCGAGTGGGCACATCCCTGTGCTGCTCGCCGAGTGCCTCGAGGTGCTTGCGCCGAGATCGGGCGAGACATGGGTCGACCTCACGGCGGGGCGCGGTGGCCACGCGACGGCGGTGGCGGAACGCCTCGGCCCGTCGGGGCGGGTCGTCCTCTTCGACCTCGACCAAGGCAACCTCGACTTCGCGTCGGCGCGCGTCGCCCGCACCACGGGCCTCGCGCCGATCGCCGTCCAGGGCAGCTTCGTCTCGGCGCCCCGCGAACTTGCGGCGCGCGGCATCGTGGCCGACCTCGTTCTGGCCGACCTCGGGTTCGCCTCGACGCAGGTCGACGACCCAGCGCGCGGCCTCAGCTTCATGCACGACGGCCCGCTCGACATGCGTCTCGATCCGTCGTCGGTGGTGAGCGCGCGAGACATCGTGAACGGTTCAAGCGAGCGCGAACTCGCCGACATCCTGTTCCGCTTCGGCGACGAGCCGCTGGCGCGGAAGATCGCCCGCAAAATTGCGGAGGCGCGCGCGGTCGCGCCGATCAACACGACGGCGCAGCTTGCGGATCTGGTTCGGGACGCCTACGGCTCCCGCGCCCGCACCTCGCGGATGCACCCGGCGACGAAGGCCTTCATGGCCATCCGCATCGCGGTGAACGACGAACTCGGAGCGCTCGACGCGCTCCTCGGTTCGATCCGACGCGCCGCGGAGCGGGCCCATGCGGGAGATCCAAGCTGGTTGGCGCGTGGTTCGCGCGTGGCGATCATCGGCTTCCACAGCCTTGAGGACCGACTCGTGAAGCAGGCGTTCGCCGAGATGTGCCGTTCGGGCCATGCGCGTGAGATCACGGCTGGCGCGTTGGTATCATCTCCCGCCGAGTCCGCGGCGAACCCGCGGGCGAGGTCGGCCAAGCTGCGCGCGATCACGGTCGCGCCCTAGCCTGGCGCGAGAAGCTCGTGCGCGGCGCGCCGTATGAACGGCCCCGCAGACAACCTGGTGCGAGAGTGGCCCGACGCAGAGGTGGCGCAGCGGATGCGCGGCGCGGCGGGCCGTAGGCGAGACTGCAGCAAGGAAGCTCGGTCATGACGCGCGAAAACAAGCTTGCCATCGTCGTCGGTTTCGGACTCCTCCTCTTCGTGGGCATCCTGGTCTCCGACCACTTGTCCGCGCGCCATGCGCATGTGGCAAGTCCTGCCATGTCGCAGGTCGCGATCGAGACGCCGACGCGCCTTCCCGGCGGGCTCCTCCCGGACGACCGTCAGCCCTTCGGCGCCATTCCGGATCCGTCCGAGTCTGGCCGCGCAGGCGCGGGCGGGCTTCCCATCGACGATGGCGCGCCGCTCGAGCCGGCCTTCGACCCGCGCGGCGGCTTGATCGCGCGCGGCGGTGAGCTCTCTGACGGCGCGTTCGGTTCGATCGAAACCTCCACGCCCGCCGAGCGCACGCATACGGTCGCCGCAGGCGAGCATCCCGGCGACATCGCGAAGCGCTACTACGGCAAGCGCGCGCTCGGCGTGAAGCTTGCGGAGTACAACGGCGTCGACGCGCGACGGCTCAAGATCGGACAGGTGCTGCGCGTGCCCGAGCTCGCGCAGCTCGACCCGACCGCCGCGCCCGCGCAGACGGCCGCGGACCTCACGACTCCAGTCGTCGCACTGAACGAGACGCCCGTTCCGATGCCCGAGCCCAAGCTTGAGGCCAAGCCTGAGCCTGAGCAGCCCCGCATCCGCACCGTGAAGGTCGCGGAAGGGGACACCCTCTTCGGCATCGCGCGCCGCATCTACGGCGACGGCACGCGTTGGCGCGAAATCGCGCGGCTCAACAACCTCGGCGATGGCGCGTCCCTGAAGCCAGGCATGGAGATCCGCTACGCCTCCGCGCAGTGATCGACGACGCCGCGCTCGGCGCGGAGGCGGGATGCGGCGCGGGACGCCGCGGCCTGATAGGAAGTCCGCATGTTCGCGAAGCTTGCCACGGTCATCGTCGTCCTCGGTGCGATGTTCGGCGCCCTGCTTGTGAACCGGCAGCAGCGCATCGACGCCGCGGCCGAGATCAGCCGCATCCACTTCCGCATGCTCAGGCATGATCGCGCGCGCACCGCCATGCAGGCGCAGGTCGCGGCGGCCGTGCGGCCCGACCGTCTCCGCGCGAAGCTCGCGGAGGCCTCGCCCACGCGCGGCGACGATGGACAGGCGGGCGGCTTCAAGCCGATCCCGTTCCGCTCGAAGCCCGAGCGCGCGACGGACGAGGCGCTCGGCCCGCTCGAGCAGCTTGCCAGCGAAGACGAACAGCGCGATGCGGCGCGGGAGCTTGGCGGATGACACATGGATCCGGGCCTGGCCCGACACGGGCGCGGTCGATCGCAAGGTGGTCGACGCCGCTCGTCGTCGGCGTCGTCGCATTCATTGCAGCTACCACCGTGCGCGTCGCGCAGCTGAAGACTGCGCCCGACGAGCGGCTCGTGCGCTCGATGGAGCGCCCCAACGGACAGCTCGTGCAGCAGCGCGCGCTGCTCGAGCCAGAGCCGCGCGGCCGCATCGTTGACCGCGTCGGGCGACTGCTCGCGCTTGACTCCGTTGGCGGCAGACTCTTCGTCGACATGAAGGACCTCTACGCGGACGCCCTGCGCGAGTCGGAGCGCGTCGCGCGCTCGGCGCGCCGCGCACGCCTCGAAGCCGGTGAGGGCGGTGCGAACGGCCTCGTCGCGGTTCCCGTCTCCGATCTTGATCCGATCGCGGCGCTTGCGGCCGAGCTCGAGCGCCCGCTCGGCGTTCCCGCGGCCGACATTGCGCGCACCCTGCGCGACGCCGTGCCCGCGGACCTCGCGCGTCCTCGCGCAGATTTCACCGACGCGGACTGGGCGCGTCTTCCGCGCTTTGTCGTCCTCTCGCAGGACCTCACCGAGGCGCAGGTCGCCGCGATCCACGAGGCGCGCCGCATCGCGGGCCCGCGTGGGGTCATCCGCGGCGCGCATGTCCAGTCGAAGTCGACGCGCGTGCGTCCGTTCGAGGAGCTCGCGGCCGCGATCGTCGGCCGCACGGGCTTCGACGGCAAGGGCCAGACGGGCGCCGAGCTCGGCGGCGAGCGCCTCCTCGCATCCGAGGCGGGCCGAACGCTCTACTTCGCCGACGCGCGCGGGCAGGTGATCTCGGTTCCCGCGAACGGACATCTCGCTGGCCGCGCGGGATCCGACGTGCGCCTCTCGATCGACATGGTCGCGCAGGAGGTCCTCGAGCGCGAGATCAACCGCGTGGTCGCCGAGGTGAACGCGAGCGGCGGCCGCGGCATCGTGATGGACGTCGAGACGGGCGAGATCCTTGCCGCGCACGATGTCCTTCGCACGAACACGGGGCGCAGCCCGATCGCCGTCGACGCGAACCGCGCGATCGACGCGTCGCTCGGCCGCCTGCGCTGGATGACCGATCCGTTCGAGCCGGGCTCGATCTTCAAGCCGTTCGTCTGGGCGTGGGCGATCGAGCTGCGCAAGGCGCGGCCGAACGAGTCGATCGCGCTTCCCGACGGGCCGAAGACCTTCACCGACGGCCGCGCGCGGCGCACTGTGCGCGAGGCGCATCCCTCGAGCTACGGCACGAAGACCTGGGCGGAGTGCCTCACGAAGTCGGTCAACTCAGGAATGGCCACGGTCGCGCTGCGGATGTCGGGCGAGGAGCTGAAGGATGGCCTTCGCTCGTTCGGCTTCGGACGGCGCACGGGCCTCGTCCTTCCGCACGAGAGCGCCGGCATCTTTCCGCCCGCCGACGAGTGGTCGAACCGCACGCGCGCGCAGATCTCGGTGAGCTTCGGCCAGGGCATCGCCGTCACGCCCATCCAGCTCCTGACGGCGTTCACGGCGTTCTGCCGCGACGGCACGATGGTGTTCCCAACGATTGAGCCGCCCGAAGGCGCAGCGCGCACACAGGGCGCGCTCAGCGGCACGCGCCGCGCCATCGCCTCCGCGACCGCCATGACCACCCGCGAGGTGATGGAGGACTCGATCACCGACGGCACGGGCAAGAAGCTGAAGGACATCCTCCGCTACACGGCGTTCGGAAAGTCGGGCACCGCGCAGCTCGCCGGCCCCGACAAGCGCTACCTCGACTCGCGCTACATGTCGAGCTTCGTCATCGGCGCGCCCTTCGACGACCCGAAGATCGCCGTCCTGATCACGATCGAGGACCCCGACCTCAAGAAGACGGGCGCCTCCTACGGCGGTGGCGCCCTCGCCGGCCCGTGCGCGGCGCATGTCGTGAACGGCGTCCTCGAGTACCTCGGCGTGCCGAACGACGGCGAGCTCGTCTATGCGAAGCCGAAGGCGCTCGCCGACGCCCGCTGACGCGGACGCAGCGGAAACCACGAACGCGGCCGCGGCCGACGCATCCGACGCAGCCGCTACACTGCCCGCCCCATGGGTTCCTCGCTCAACATCGAACTCTCCCCAGAGGTCGTCCAGCTCGCCGTGAACATCGGCATCATCGTCCTGATGGTGCATGTGATCCTCGGAGGCTGCGCCTACGCGATCATGCTCGAGCGAAAGCTCAGCGCCTGGATGCAGGACCGCATCGGCCCGAACCGCGTCGGCCCGCAGGGCCTCCTCCAGCCGATCGCCGACGGCATCAAGTTCATGCTGAAGGAGGACTACAACCCGAAGGGCGTCGACAAGGCGCTCTTCTTCCTCGCGCCCGGCTTCATCGTGGCGCCCGCGATCATGGGCTTCGTCGTGGTGCCGTGGGCGGGCGAGATCGACCTCACGGGGCTCGTCCAGTGGCTCGGCGTCGCGCAGGCGGGCGCCGAGTATCCCGTGCGCCTCATCGGCGCCGACATCAACATCGGCATCGTCTACCTCCTCGCGACCGCGGCGCTCGGCGTCTACGGCGTGTCGCTCGGCGGCTGGGCGAGCAACAACAAGTGGTCGTTCCTCGGCGGCCTGCGCGCCAGCGCGCAGATGATCTCCTACGAGATCCCGATGGGCCTCGCGCTCCTCTGCGTCGTGCTCGTCGCGGGCACCTTCTCGCCCTACGCGATCGTCGAGCAGCAGCTCGCGGGGCAGTGGAACCTCGTGCAGCAGCCGATCGCCGCGATCATCTTCTACATCTGCCTCCTCGCGGAGGCGAACCGCGCTCCGTTCGACCTCGCCGAGGCCGAAAGCGAGCTGATCGGTGGCTATCACACCGAGTACAGCTCGATGAAGTTCGCGCTGTTCTTCCTCGGCGAGTACTTCCACATCGTCGTCGGATCCGCGTTCTTCGTGCTCCTCTTCATGGGCGGCTGGTCGATCAATCCCTTCACGGGCCATGACCTCGGCGTGACCGCAGGGCCGCTCACGGCGCTCCTCCAGTTCGCGATCGTCATGGGCAAGGTCACGCTCATGGTCTCTCTGACGATGGCGATCCGCTGGACGCTCCCGCGCTTCCGCTTCGACCAGCTCATGCGCCTCTCGTGGGAGGGCCTGATCCCGATCACGCTCGTGCTCCTCCTTGCCGTGAGCTTCATGGTCTACTTCGACGCCACGCAGTACCTCTGGGCGGCCTCGCTCGGCGTTGCGGCGCTCATCTACTTCCTGAAGCCGATCCTGAGCGAGGACGACAAGGCGAATCGCCGCATCCGCCTCATCGGAAGCCGTTTCAGCCCGCTGACCGACGCGGAGGGAACGCTTGCGAACCGTCCGTCGGTCGCGCTCGACGACCGCGCGCTGCCCGATCCGCGCCAGGGCATGATGAGCCAGCACTGATCGACGCATGCGGTCCTTCACCCAGTCGCTCCTCGGACTTCTCGCCCTCGGCTTCGCCACGCGGTTTCGCGTGAATGGCGCCTACTGGTCGTGGCGCAAGGAGACGGCGTTCGGCGCCGACGAATCGAAGTGGCCGAACGCCGCCGCGAGGCGACACGCGATGCTCGACTACGCGCGGTGGGCGTGGCGCATGCGGAAGCATCTTTGAGCGGTCGCGGCGTGTTTGAGCGGTCGCGGCTGCGGCCGCTCCCTTTGGTGCTGAGGGGGCGTGTCTGAGCGGTCGCGGCTGCGGCCGCTCCCTCTGGTGCTAGGGGGGCGTGCGCGAGTGTGCTCGCGGGGGCCTCTCACGGAGGCCTCTCACGGAGGCACGGAGCTCACGGAGGCCAAGTTCTTCGCTCCGGCGCGTCTCGCGATGGAGCAGCGGAGGGCTTGAGAGCGGCCCATTCCCGGATACCACGCTCTCAGCCTCCGTTGCCGTCTCTCTCTCCTTCTCTCTTCCGTGGGCGTGCCAGCGGTCTTCTCCTGATCTCTGTGCCTCCGTGCCTCCGTGAGAGAATCCTCGACCCAGCGCCGCGCGGGAATCTTCTCTTTTCTACCGAACTTTTCCCGAACAAACGGGAGGTCGCTTGAAACGCCTTTAGACTCGGCCCCATGGCGAAGAGTCGAACGGAGTTTCTCTGCCGCGAGTGCGGCGGCAACCACCCGAAGTGGATGGGGAAGTGCCCCGACTGCGGCGCGTGGGACAGTCTCGAGCGGTTCACGGTCGAGGCCGATGCGCCCGCGGGCGGCGCCGCGCCCGTGTGGGGCGTCGCGGCAGACGCCGCCGACACCGACTCGCTCGCCCGCGCAGGGATCGGCCGCGCCGTCGCGATCGGCAGCGTTCCTGAGGCCTCGGTCGCGCGGATCCCAAGCGGAATCGGCGAGTTCGACCGCGTGCTCGGGGGCGGCATTGTGCCGGGGTCGGCCATCCTCCTCGGGGGCGACCCGGGAATCGGGAAGAGCACGCTTCTCATGCAGGTCGCGGCCGCCCTCGCGGCCCGCGGAGGAAGCGCCCTCTATGTCTCGAGCGAGGAGAGTCCGCAGCAGGTGCGTCTGCGCGCCGAGCGGCTGGCGGTCGTGACAGGGGCAGGCGGCGTCGCCGCGCTCGGCGAGCGGCTCAGCGTGCTCGGAGAGACAGGCGTCGCACGCATCGTCGAGCAGGCGCGTCGGATGCGCCCGACCATCGTCCTCGTCGACTCGATCCAGCTCGTCCACCGCGCCGACATCTCGGCGGCGCCTGGCTCGATCGCGCAGCTGCGCCGTTGCTGCCTCGACCTCGTCGGGCTCGCGAAGACCACGGGCTGCGCGGTCGTCATCGTCGGGCATGTCACGAAGGAAGGCACCCTCGCGGGCCCGAAGCTCCTCGAGCATCTCGTCGATGTGGTCCTCGGCTTTGAGGGCGACCGCCATTGCGCGGTGCGGGTCG
Organism: Phycisphaera sp.; assembly: GCA_016124975.1. GTDB lineage: Bacteria > Planctomycetota > Phycisphaerae > Phycisphaerales > SM1A02 > QWPT01. The sequence goes on from WGMP01000047.1 coordinate 32,539, forward strand.
TGCGCGGCGTGAAGAACCGCTTCGGCTCGACGCAGGAGATCGGCCTCTTCGAGATGCACGGCGACGGTCTTGCGGAGATCGAGTCCGCCCGCATCTCGCTCGATGGGCGCCCGCCCGCGCCAGGGTGCGCCTTCGTGCCGACGATGGCGGGAACACGCTGCCTCCTCGGCGAGGTACACGCACTGGTCTCGACGGGATTCCTTGGCAGCGCGAAGCGGCGTGCGAGCGGGCTCGACTCTGCGCGCCTCGCCATGCTGATCGCGGTGCTCGAGAAGCACGGGGGGCTTCGGCTCTCCGATCAGGATGTGTTCGCGCAGGCCCTCGGTGGTCTCCGCATCGTCGAGCCCGCGTCGGATCTCGCGGTGGCGCTCGCGGTGGCGGGAGCGTTCCTCGAGCGGACGCTTCCCCCAGGCACCGTTGCGATCGGCGAGGTCGGGCTCACGGGCGAACTGCGCACCGTTCCGCAGATCGAGCAGCGCGTGCACGAGTCGCTTCGCCGAGGCGCGCGCGCGGTTCTCGTCCCCTCGGGCGCACGGGTGCAGGCGCTTGCGTCGGCGGAGATGGGCGGCCACCGATCGGGCGAGATCGTGAAAGTCGGCACGATCTCAGGGGCGCTCGAGCTGCTCTCGCCGCGCATCCGGGCGCTCGGTCCTGGAAACACAGAGGTCAAGCAAGGCCGTTCGCATTCAACAAAGAGGTCGGAACAGGGCGCCCCGCAGACGCCGCAGGGGGGGTGATGCGCCGATTTGGCCGCCCAGAATACTTGTCCACATCCAAGGCCTCGGCCTTGGACGAGGAATCCATAAGTGACTGCCTTGAATGAACTTGTGATTCGTCAACAAGTCGGCCCAAGAGCGGGGAGTGCGCGCGCCCCCGACCGACTAGACGAACTTGGGGCGTGAGGTTAAGTTTCCCGTTCATCGACGCGGCCAGAGTCGGCCGATAGATGAAAAGACCGTCCGGTTCTGACCTCTCTCGTGGTCAGGACAAGCGCGGACGGGTGGATGACCGCGGGCCGTAATGAATGCGGCCCAACAACCTAGTACGGAGAGTTTCTACACATGAGTCTCACGAAGACCGTCGGCCTTTTCGCCGGCACGACCCTCGCGTTCGGTGGCGTGGCTTTCGGCGCCGACCAGAACAACTACGCCGCTGAGATCGCTGATCTCAAGGCCCAGATCGCCGAGATGAAGAGCGCCTCGGGCGACTCTTGGCTGACCGAGCAGCGCGCGGCTGAGATCCGTGGCATCGTCACCGATGTCCTCGCGGACGCCGACACGCGCTCCAGCCTCCAGGGCAGCGGCGCTGGCGCCGGCTACGACGGCGGATTCTTCCTCTCGTCGGCTGACGGCAACTACTCGATGAAGCTGAACGTCCTCCAGCAGATCCGCTGGTCGTTCAACGACAACCCCGACACGGGCGCCGATCAGTCCTTCGGCTTCGAGAACAAGCGCACGCGCCTGAACTTCTCGGGCAACATCGTTGACTCGACCTGGTCGTACAAGGTCAGCTTCTACTTCGGCTACTCGAACAGCGTCGAGAGCTTCGGTCAGGGCGACCTCGCCGACGTGTGGGTCAGCAAGGACTTCGGCAATGGCTTCGCCATGTACGCCGGCCAGTTCAAGCTCCCCTTCGGCGCTGAGTACGGCCTCGACGCGGGCAGCCTCCAGTTCACCGACTACTCGGTCGCTGCGTCGCTCCTCGGCCCGGGCTACGGCCAGGGCCTCATGTTCGGCTACTCGGCCGACATGTTCCGCGTGCACGCTGCGTACGTGAACGGTCTCGGCGAGGCCAACCAGGCCTGGACGAGCGGTTCGCCGAGCACCGACTGGGCCTTCTCGGCTCGCGGCGAGTTCAAGCTCGCTGGCAACTGGTCGTCGTTCGGTGATGCGCAGTCGTGGAAGGGCGAAGAGTTCGGCGCCGTCATCGGTGCTGGCTACGCCGTCGAGCAGGACGACACCACCGACGCGACCCCGTGGTCGTTCACCGTCGACGCGACCGTCGACTTCGGTGGCGCCAACGTCGCCGCTGCGTACTTCATGACCGACGACGACACGGGTGGCGAGATCAGCGCCTTCACCGTCTCGGGCGGCGTCTTCGTCGCTGACGACATCGAGCTCGTGGCCCGCTACGAGAACATCGATGTCGACGGTGGTCCGGAGCTGAACACCGTCACCGGTGGCGCCAACTGGTACTTCGCCCGCAACACGGCGAAGGTCGGCGTCGAGTTCGGCTACGCCTTCGACGCGATCTTCACCAGCGCCGCTGAGTTCGCCAACTGGACGCAGTCGACCGACGACGGCCAGTGGGTCCTCCGTGGTCAGATGTCGTTCAGCTTCTGATCCACTCGCGGTCTAGCGAGCATCCACCTTGTCTTTAGGCACGCAAGTGCCTCAAACACGGCTCAGTCGGCCGCCCCGCGAGGGGCGGCCGATTTTCTTTTTGCCGCGCCCGACCCGGGGTCCGCATCCGATCCGACCGCGGAAATGTGGCGGCCTGCCGCTGCCGCGGCCGATATCCCGCCTGACGCGCGAGGCTCCGCCCGTGCGTCACCAACGGGGACTGCGCAGAGAGATGGACCTTCGTCGGGGTGACCGCCTCGATGAACCAAATCGAGAAGGAGCAGGCAGGATGCCTCAGAACACGCACAGGATGTGCCTTTCGCCGCGCCGATTCGTCCGAACGCCCGCACCGCTTCTGACGCCGCTCGTCCTTGCGGCGCTCGGGCTTGCAGGCGTCGCGCGCGCGGACCAGCCCTCGCCGACCGCAACCGATGAGCTCCTCAAGAGGATCGAGCGCCTCGAGGCCTCGAACCAGGCGCTGAGCGCGGAAGTCACCACGCTGCGCGCCGCCGAGGGCGACGCATGGCTCACGGAGCAGCGCGCGGCCGAGATCCGCGGCATCGTCACCGATGTGCTCGCGGACAGCGGCACGCGCAGTTCGCTTCAGGCAAGCGACATGACGGCGGGCTGGAACGACGGGTTCTTCATGCAGAGCACCGACGGGCGCTTCCGCCTCGAGGTCGGCGGCCTCGTCCAGGTGCGCTACATCTACGGCTACATCCCCGACGGCCTGTCGGGCGTGACGATCCCGAACTCTCCCATCGCCGACGATGTCGAGACGCGCAACGGGTTCGACGCGCCGAACACGCAGCTCGACTTCCGCGGACACGCCTTCGGCCCCGAGTACAGCTACCGCATCCGCGGGCAGTTCTCGAACGACGGCGAGGCGATCGTCGGGCAGAATCCGTTCGGAAACCTCGGCTCGGGCAGCGGCACCTTCCGTCTGCTCGACGCGTGGCTGCGCGCCGAGGTCTCCGACGGCATCGCGTTGCGCGTCGGCCAGTTCAAGCTGCCGTTCGCGCGCGAGCAGCTCGTCGACGAGGAGTACCAGCTCGGCGTGGCGCGCTCGACGATCGTCGAGCACCTCGGCCTCGGCTACTCGCAGGGCGTCGAGTTGCAGTTCGTCTCCGACGATGTCCGCGTGCTGGTCGCCTACTCGAACGGCGGCACCGACAATGTCTACGGCATCCTGAAGGGCGCGGGCAGCGAGCCCCTCAACTCCGACTGGGCGAGCGACCGCGTCGACTGGGCCGTGACCGCGCGCGCCGAGTGGAAGCTCGCGGGCCGCTGGTCGCAGTTCCGCTCGATGACGAGCCCCCCGGGAGATGAGTTCGCGTTCCTCGTCGGCGTCGCGGCGCACATGCAGTCGGGCGATCCAGACACGGGCGGCAGCCCGAACACGAGCGACCCGAACGACTGGTACATCTTCACCGCCGACGCGAGCCTGATGTACGGAGGCGCGACCCTCTTCGGCAGCTTCACCTATTCGTCGATGGACTCCGCGTCCGCGTTCGTCCAGGGAAGCAACAACTTCTTCCCGCCGACGACCGCCGACATCGGCAGCAGCCACGCGTGGGGAGCCGTGCTGCAGGGGTCGTACTACTTCGATCCGAAGTGGGAGGTGTTCGCGCGCGCCGAGTTCGGCGAGGCGAGCATCTCGAACATCAACCAGATCACCGCGCCCACGGGGGTCCCGAGCCTCGAGCGGGGGAACATCTTCAGCGTCCTCTCGATGGGCGTGAACTGGTACATCGACGGCGAGGACCTCAAGTGGTCGGCCGACCTCGGCTTCGCGCTCGACTCGATCGACGGCGTCTGGTCGAACAACGCCAACGGCTGGCGCCCCGCCGCGGAGCAGAGCGAGATCGTCTTCCGCACGCAGCTGCAGATGGCCTTCTGAGCCCTGCGCAGCCGCGCGTCCGAGCGAAACCCACCGATTTCCCCACGCCGCACCGCCGACAGCGGGGCGGCGTTTTCCTACACTCTCGCCTTCCCCGAAGGTCGCGCACCGCCGCCGCTCGCGGCGCCATGCCGCCGTTCGCAGAGCCGAGACCATGCCGACCGCAGCCGCAGCGACCGAACCCAGCCAGCCCGCAGCCACGGTGATCCACCGCATCGAGGTGCGGCCGCGCCGCGGGCACCATGACCCGCGCGGCGCGTCGGTCGAGCGCTCGATCGCGTCGCTTGGCCTCGCGCGCGCGCCGAAGCGCGTGGAGCACGCGGCCGTCTACCTGCTGCAGGGCGAACTGACCTCGGGCGAGGTCGACAGGATCGCGAACGAGCTGCTCGCCGACTGCGTGACGCAGACGGCCGAGATCCATGCGTCGACGCGCGCATCGCGGCCGACCACGGCCCCGGGCGTCTCCGTGGTCGAGGTGCACCCGCTTCCGGGCGTGACCGACCCCGCTGCCGAGAGCGTGCAGGCGGCGATCCTCGCGCTGACGGGCCGCACGGTCGAGGTGCGCACGGGCGACCGCTTCGACCTCCATGGCGTCGACAAGATGGTGGCGAAGACGGTCGGAGAGCGGCTGCTTGCGAACCCCGTCATCCACGCGATCCACACCGAGCCGTACTTCCCGAGCGCGTTCGTGGTCGGCAAGCCCTACACGCTCGTGATCCGCGAGGTCGCGATCACGAGGCTCTCCGACGCGGAGCTCGAAAAGCTCTCGCGCGACGGCCACCTCTTCCTCTCGCTCGACGAGATGAAGGCGATCCAGGCCGAGTACCGCCGCCTCGGCCGCGAGCCGCGCGAGATCGAGCTCGAGACGCTCGCCCAGACCTGGAGCGAGCACTGCGTCCACAAGACGCTCAAGTCGACGGTGCGCTACCGCGAGCTGTCGCACGACCCCGCGTTCGAGGGCCAGTGGTCGCTCGCCGCCGACGCGTCGTCGCGCCCGAACCACGAGGTGTCGGCCGACGGCACCGTGACCGTGAAGAACCTCCTGAAGTCGACCGTCGCCGCGAGCACGCACGAGCTCATCAGGGACGGCATCGACTGGTGCCTCAGCGTCTTCGTCGACAACTCGGGAGTCGTCGCCTTCGATGACACTGACGCCGTGTGCTTCAAGTGCGAGACGCACAACCGCCCGAGCGCGATCGAGCCCTACGGTGGCGCAGCGACGGGAATCGGCGGCTGCATCCGCGACATCATCGGCACGGGCCTCGGCGCGAAGCCGATCGCCGCGACCGATGTCTTCTGCGTGGCGTATCCAGACATCGCCGAGGTGCCGCAAGGGTGCCTCGATCCGCGGCGCATCCTCACGCAGGTGGTCGCGGGCGTGCGCGACTACGGGAACCGCATGGGAATCCCGACGCTGAACGGCGCGGTCTACTTCGACGACAACTATGTCGGCAACCCGCTCGTCTACTGCGGCTGCATCGGCCTGATGCCGCGCACCTGCGTGAAGGGCGGCACGAAGAAGGGCGACCTCATCATCGCGCTCGGCGGGCGCACGGGCCGCGACGGAATCCACGGCGCGACCTTCTCGAGCGCGGAGCTCACCGACAAGCACGCCGACGAGTTCAGCCACGCGGTGCAGATCGGAAACGCCATCACCGAGAAGAAGGTGCTCGACGCGATCCTCGCCATGCGCGACCGCGCGCGCGGACCGCTCTACAACGGGCTCACCGACTGCGGCGCGGGCGGGTTCTCGAGCGCCGTTGGCGAGATGGCGGGCGAGATCGGCGCGACCGTGCACCTCGACCGCGCGCCGACCAAGTACGAAGGCCTTTCGCCGACCGAAGTGTGGATCAGCGAGGCGCAGGAGCGGCTCGTCCTCGCCGTATCGCGCGAGAATGTCGACGAGCTCGCGCGGATCTGCGCCGACCACGGCGTCGAGTGGTGCGAGCTCGGCGTGTTCGGGCTTGAGGCAGCGGGTGGTGGTCACGACATCGCGCTCCTGTGGCACGGCACCGAGGTCGGGCGGCTGTCGTGCGAGTTCCTGCACGGATCGATCCCGATGCCCGTGCGCGAGGCGGTGTGGGACGCGTCGTGGGCGGCGCAGCAGCGCGCACCGAAGCGTGCGCCGCGGTTTGAACGCGACCTCGCCGATGCGCCCGCCGACGCGCTGCGCGTCCTCGAGGCGCTGCTTGCGCATCCGAACATCGCGAGCAAGGCGTGGATCATTCGGCAGTACGACCACGAGGTGCAGGGCTCGAGCGTGCTGAAGCCGCTCGTGGGCGAGCCGGTCGGTGCATCGGGAGGCGGGCCCGGCGACGCCGCCGTCATCCGCCCGAAGAAGGACTCCGACCGCGCGCTTGCGATTGCGAACGGCCTCGCGACTGGCCTCGGCTCCGACCCCTACGCGATGGCCATCGCTGCGATCGACGAGTGCGTGCGCAACCTCGTCTGCGTTGGCGCAGACCCCACGCACATCGCGATCCTCGACAACTTCTGCTGGCCGAGCTGTAAGGACCCGCGCAACATGGGCGCGCTCGTCCGCGCGTGCGAAGGCTGCTACGACGCTGCGAAGGCGTACCGCGCGCCGTTCATCTCGGGCAAGGACTCGCTCAACAACCAGTTCGTCACCGAGGACGGGCGCACGATTCAGATTCCGCCGACGCTCTTGATCTCGGGCTTCGCGCCCGTCGAGAAGGACTCGCGCGCGGTGTCGATGGACGCGAAGCGCGCGGGCTCGAAGCTCGTCGCGGTCGGCACGACCACCGCGCGGCTCGGTGGCTCGCACTTCGCGATGCTCGCGGGCACGCACGCGGGTTCGCCGAAGATCGCGGCGCCGAGCCTGAAGGCAGGCCCTGCGCACGCGGCGGCCGTCGCGCGCGCGATCCGCGCGGGCGTGGTGCGCTCGGCGCACGACGCGAGCGAGGGCGGCGTCCTGGTCGCGGCCGCCGAGATGGCCTTCGCGGGCGGGCTCGGCCTTGCGCTCGATCTTGCGAAGCTGCCGTGCGAGGGCGATGTCGGTTTCCTCGCGCGCGCCTTCGCAGAGGACGCGTCGCGCTACCTGCTCGAGGTCGACGAGGCCGATCTCGCGGCGCTGTCGAAGGCGCTCGGCGATGTGCCGAACGCCGTGGTCGGCGCGTTCGATGCAAGCGGCGAGCTCGTGCTTTCGGGCGCGGGCAGCGTCGCGCGCGCCAAGGTGCGCGCGCTCGGCGAGGCGTGGAGCGGCGGCATGGCCGCAGGAGGATTCTCGTGAGCCGACAGGCGAAGTCCGCATCGCTCCGCGCGCTCGTGATCACGGCGCCAGGCATCAACTGCGACGGCGAACTCTGCGAGGCGTTCGAGCTCGCGGGCTGCACCGTCGACAGCGAGCTGCTCTCGCGGCTCTCGCGCGATCCCGCGCAGATCGACCGCTACGACCTCATCGGTCTTCCCGGCGGCTTCAGCTATGGCGACGACATCGCGGCGGGCCGCATCATGGCGGCGCTCATCCGCCAGTCGATCTACCCCGCGCTTGCCGCCGCGATCGAGCGCGGCACGCCGATGATGACGCCGTGCAACGGCTTCCAGATCGCTGTGCAGGCGGGGCTCTTGCCCGGGCCGAATGCCGGCGAGCCGTGGAGCGACGCGCCGGGCGAGCCGACGGTCGCCCTCGCGCAGAACGCGACCGCGCGCTTCAACGACATCTGGACCACGATGGAGATTCCCGCGAACACGCGCTGCGTGTGGACGCGCGGCCTCGCGATGGACGCGGACACCGCGCTCATTCCGTGCGCGCACGGCGAAGGCCGCTTCGTCGCCGACGAGGAGACGATCGCCACGCTCGAGGCGAACGGACAGGTCGCCGTGCGCTACGGCGCGGGCGACCACTTCAACGGCTCGATGAACCGCATCGCGGGCATCTGCGACGCGTCGGGCCTCGTGTTCGGGCTCATGCCGCACCCCGAGCGCTACCTGCGCTGGACGCAGCATCCGCGCTGGACGCGGCTTTCGGAGGCGCAGCGCGTGGGCAACCCGCCGGGACTTCAGATGTTCAGGAACGCCGTCGCGCACGCGGCGGCGCGGCGCGAAGGCGCAGGAGCGCGACGATGACGACGGCGGCAACGGCAGGAACGAAGACGCTTCGCTGCGCCACGGTCGGCGTCGGCAAGATGGGCCGACACCACGCGCGCCTCTACGCGACGACGGAAGGATGCGAGCTCGTCGGCGTGGTCGACGGAAACGCAGACCGCGCCGCCAAGATCGTCGAGGAGTGGGGCGGGCGCGCGTTCACATCGATCGAGGAGCTGATCGCGGCGGGTGTCGACGCGGTCACCGTGGCGACGCCGACGGTCACGCACCGCGCGATCGTCGAGCCGCTCCTCAAGGCGGGCGTCGCGTGCCTCGTCGAGAAGCCGCTCGCGCCCGATGTGGCCGAGGCACGCGCGATCGCGGACCTCGCGAAGGCGACGGGCGCGCTGCTCCAGGTCGGTCATGTCGTGCGCTACGACCCTGTGATGGTCGCGGTGCGCGAGCTCGTCGCGGCTGGCTCGATCCGTCCGCGCTTCATCGAGATCGACCGCGTGAGCCCGATGACCTTCCGTTCGGTCGATGTGGGCGTCGTGCTCGACATGATGATCCACGACCTCGACGTGCTGCTCGCCCTCATGGGCGCGGAGCCCGAGGAGATCCACGCGAACGCGGTGTGCGTGGTCGGCGAGGCCGAGGACGTCTGCAACGCGCGGCTCGTCTTCCCCGCGGGCGCGGACGGCATCCGCTGCACCGCGAACGTGACCGCGAGCCGACTCGCGCTCAAGACCGAGCGCAAGATCCGACTCATCAGCGAGGACGCGTATGTGTCGGCCGACTTCGTCGAGAAGAAGGGCACCGTCGTGCGCAAGACCGCGAACGCGTCGCAGCTCGCCGATGTCCGCGAGCGCCTGCGCAAGGGCGAGGACCTCTCGGGCGTCAACTATCTCGAGATGATCGCGATGGAGCCGCTTCCCGTCGGCTCGGGCGAGCCCTTGAAGCTGCAGCTCCTCGACTTCCTCGACGCCGTGCGCACCAACCGCCGCCCGCTCGTGAACGCGGAGGACGGCTTCGCCGCCGTCCGCACCGCCGAGCGCATCGTGGCCGCCGCCAAGGCCGCGGGTGCGCGCATGGTGTGAGCGCAATTGCTCGACTCGAGCCCCTGAAGCGCCGATAGGTTCCGTCATGCCGACGCCCGACCGCTATACCGCCGAAGCGCCCGCCGAGTGCGATGTCGCGATCGTGGGAGGTGGGTTTAGCGGTCTGATGTCGCTCGTGCGCCTCGCGCAGTGCGCGCCGAAGTGCCAGGCCGTGGTGTTGGAGCGACGGCCGCTGCCCGGGCCGGGCGTCGCGTATGGCGCGTGCGACGCCGAGCACCTGCTCAATGTGCCCGCCGCGCGGATGGGAGTGTTCGCCGAGCGTCCGACGGGCTTCCACGAATGGCTCGAGCGCAACTTCCCGGGACGCTATCGCGCCGACGAGTTCGTGCCGCGCGCGTTGTTCGGCCGCTACCTTGCCGAGGCCGTGTCGCAGACGCTCGCCGACACGAAGGCATGCGCGGCGTTCGTGCGCGACGCGGTCGTGCATATCGAGCCGCTCGGGCAGCGCTTCGAGCTGTTGCTTGCGTCGGGCCGCACCGTGCTTGCGCGCGGCGTGATCCTCGCGCCCGGGCTTCCGCCTGCTCGTGCGCCTTGGCGCGCGGTCGACGAAGGCGTCACGCGTTCGCTCGTTGCGCAGGATCCGTGGGACCGCGCTGCGGTCAAGGGCCTCGCGCCCGATGGCGACGCGGTGCTTGTCGGAAGCGGACTCACCGCGATCGACCTCGTCATGGGCCTGCGCCGCAGCGGATGGAAGGGACGCATCGTGCTCGTCTCGCGCAACGGCCGTCTGCCGCTTCCGCATGCGGCGTCGCACGGCGCGCCCGTCGTCTACGACCCGCAGGAGCTGATGCGGGGCGTGCACGCTGCGTTCCGCGCGGTGCGGCGCGCCGCCAAGGAGCTCGCGCGCGTCGGGCACGACTGGCGCGCCGCAATCGACGCTGTGCGCCCGCATGCGCAGGCGGTCTGGGGCGCGTGGCCTGCATCGGAGCGCCAGGCGTTCCTGCGTCGGCTGCGGCCATTCTGGGAGATCCACCGCCACCGCGCACCCGCGCATCTTCTTGAGGCAATCGAGCGCGAGCGCGCGGCGGGCACGATCGAGGTCGTCGCGGGTGCGATCGCGTCGCTGCGCATGGACGCCGCGAGCACGCATGCGGAAGTCGTGGTGCGCACGGCGCATGGCTCGCTTCGCGTGATCCGCGCGTCGCGGGTGATCAACTGCTCTGGTCCCGCGATGAGCGTGTCGGAGACGCTCGATCCGCTGCTTGGGTCCCTCCTGCGAATGGGCTTCGCATTGGCCGACCGCCTTGGGCTTGGCCTGCGCACCGACCGCGAGGGTCGCCTGATCGGCGCCGATGGCACCGTGCAGCGCCGCGTTCGTCTTGTCGGCGCGCTGCGTCGCGGCGAACTGTGGGAGTCGACCGCCGTGCCCGAGCTGCGTGCGCAGGCCGCGGTCGCGGCCGAGTCGCTCGCGCAGGAACTCGGCTGTGGCACCGTCGACCGCCGCGCCTTCACGGATCGTTCCGACAGCGCGCCGCGTGGCGCGATCGGTGGATGCGCGTGAGCGCAGCGGTGCGCGCATCGTCTTCCGCCGGCAAGGAGTCCGCCTGCGAGCGGCTCCGTATCGGCGCGCACCTCTCGACCGCGGGTTCGCTCCGCGGTGCGATCGACGAGGCCGTCGCGCTCCGTTTCGGCGCGGTGCAGATCTTCACGCGCAACCAGCGCCAGTGGGTCGCGAAGCCGCTCGCGCGGGAGGAGATCGCCGACTTCCACGCCGCGCGCAAGGGGACGCTCTTTGCGGACGCATCGCGCATCGTCAGCCACAACAGCTATCTCGTAAACCTCGCGTCGCCCGACGAGGAGAACCTCGCGAAGTCGCTCGCCTGCGAGCGCGCCGAGCTCGAGCGCTGTGAGGAGCTCGGCGTCGCGGTGTCGGTGGCGCATCCAGGGGCGCACATGAACGCGTCGGGCGGCCGCCCGCGCAAGCCAGGCGACCCGAACGACCTTGACGGCGAGCCGAGTGCCGACGAACTCGCGGGGCTCCGCCGCATCGCGAAGGCGATCGACCGGCTGCATGCGGAGCTCAAGGGCTATCGCGTGAGGATCGCGCTCGAGACGACGACAGGCTCGGGAACGAACCTCGGCTACGCGTTCCACCACCTCGCGCGGATCCGCGACATGGTGAAGGCGCCCGAGCGCGTGGCCTACTGCATCGACACCTGCCATGTCTTCGCGGCGGGCTACGAGGTGTCGACGCCCGCGAAGGCACGGGCCACGCTCGAGCGGTTCGACCGCGAGGCAGGCCTCGCCCATGTGGCCGCCATCCATGTGAACGACTCCGAGGCGCCGTTCGCCTCTCGAAAGGACCGCCACGCCCACATCGGAGAGGGGCTGTGCGGCGAGGCGTGGTTCCGGGCGGTGCTGCGGCACCCCGCGTTCGCGGAGGTCCCCAAGGTCCTCGAGACGGAGAAGGGCGCCGCCCCCGATGGGCGCGCCTGGGATGTGGTGAACGCGGAGCGTCTCGCGTCTCTCGCGGGCGCATGACGGCGGAGTCTCGAAGACTCAATTCCGTGCACGCGCGGACCGCGCCGAACCCACTCCGACACGAGCTTGATCGACGCCTCCGATTACAGGAACACGCGCGTCTCGCCCGAAGATAGCCTCGCAGGAGTCGGTGCCGTCTGGGTCAGGCCTCCGTGGGGAGCCACCTTGGCGTCGTCGGTGGGAAGGAGCCGTTCATCGGGCGAACCGATCGGACGCGACCATCGTCCCGTCGCAGACGCCGTTCCCGCGATCGGCTGGCGCCGTCCAACTCCCGTCGGAGCCTTCATGCACTCTCCCCGCTCGCTCACACCGCGTTCGATCACACCTTCCGCGACCTCCCCACGCGATCGATCCATGCAGCACTCCGCGAAGCACTTCGGCCGCTCGTTCGCCATCGTCGGAGCGCTTGGGCTGGCGTCGGCCCTGGCGCTGTCGGCGTGCGCACCCAAGCCCACCGCCCGATCGGGAAGCACGGAGAGCCGCGCAGCTTCCCCGCGGCAAGCGCCCACGCTGCGGCTCGAGCCGAACGCCGCCGAGGAGGAGCGCCTGGCCATCGCCAGCGAAGCGGCGGCCAGCGCGGACTACGCCACGGCGCTGCGGATCTTCCGCGATCTCCTCGCGGAGAATCCGACCCTTGTCGACGCACACGCAGGCATGGGCAGCGTGCTCGAGGAGCAGGGCGAGCTTGAGCTTGCGGAGTCTTCCTACGCCCGCGCCACGCGTCTCGACCCGACGAACTTCATGGCCGCATCCGGCCACGGCCGCGTGCTCGAGGCGCTCGGGCAGTTCAAGCTGGCCGTCCGCGCCGTGCAGCGCGCGCTCGTGGCGCGACCCGCCGATGTCGACGCGAACCTCGCGATGGCGCGCCTTCTCCTCGCGACAGGACAGGCCGAGGGCTCCATCGCCTTCGCGGAGCGCGCCACGCGGCTTGCGCCCGACAACGGCTTCGCGCATCTCGCGCTCGCCCGCGCCTACTCGCGCGTCGGCCGCGGCCGCGACGCGATCCGGCAGTACGAGACCGCGGTCGAGCTGATCGATCCGCCCGCCGATGTCATGCTCGCGCTCATCAACGCCTATGGCGAGGAGAAGCGTTTCCAGGAGGCCGCGAACGCTGCGGAGGCGCTGACGCGGACCTCGCCGAGCGCCGCCGCCTTCGAGCGGCACGGATGGGCCCTCTTCCGCCTCGGCGACTTCGACGGCTCCGACCGCGCCTATCGCATGGCGATCGAGCTCGACCCCGCCTACTGGCCCGCGCTCAACGGCGTGGGAGTGAACGCGCTCAACCTCTGGATCAAGAACGGCCGCGACGCCAAGGACCCGCTGCGCGACGAGGCGCGGCTCATGCTGCAGCGCTCGATGCGGGCGAACCCCGACCAGCCGAAGGTGGCGGGGCTTCTCCTGAAGTACCGCCTCTGACGCGCGTGCGGCGAAGGGCGCCACGGAGGCCGCGGCCACGCGCCTCTGCGCTGCGTCTACCATTGCCGCCATGCCAGACGCGAGCCCAGTCGACCCGTCGCTCCTCGAGTTCTTCGATTCGCCCACCGACACGCCCTTCGTGATCGAGCATGTGAGCGAGGAGTTCACCTCGGTGTGCCCGAAGACGGGTCACCCCGACTTCGCGCACATCATCCTGCGCTACCAGCCCGCCGCCGTCTGTGTCGAGCTGAAGAGCCTCAAGCTCTACTACCAGAGCTTTCGCAACGCGGGAATCTTCTACGAGGCCGTCACCAACCGCCTGCGCGACGACCTCGCCGAGGCGATGAGCCCGGCGTGGATGCAGGTCATCACCGTGTGGAAGGGCCGCGGTGGCATCCGCTCGCGCATCGTCGCGACCGCGGGCGAGGTGCCCGCGTGCTGGGTGACGAAGCTCGACGCCTGAGCGCGCGCCGCGCGCGTCAGCGCATGCGGCGCTGGGCGCGGACGGGGAGCGGGCCGACAGCGTCGGCGGCGGCAGGACCTGCGTCGTTGAGAAGCGTCTCGACGAGCCGTCGGTGCGTGCTTGCCTCGAGCTGCTCGAGGTCGGCGCGCAGCTTGCGCCGTGCAGCGCTGCGCGCCCCGAGCCTCTGGATGTCGAGCCCTCCGGGCGCGTCCGCGACGGTGGGCGCCTCGTTGGCGGCGACGAACTCCTCGCACAGCACCTCGCGCGACTCGATCCACTCGGCGCGGAGCGACTCGATCGCCGAGCGCGTCGCCGGGGGAAGCGCCTCGACCGCGGATGCCCGCGCGAAGAAGGGCTCGAGGTCACGCGGCATGGTGTAGGCCGCAGGGGTCATGGCGCGCGAGATGGCGCGTCGGAGCGTCTTGGCCGCCATTTCGTCAGAGGCGAGGAGCGACAGCATCGCATCGCGCGTGCGGCGGTTGCCGTCGGCGACCGACGCCCGCGCCTCGGCCGCGCGCGTGGTCGCCTCCCTCATCCGCATGCTTGTCTCCGCAGAGAACTCGACCGACTGCGCCATCTCCTTCGTGCCGTCGGGACGCGTCACCTCTTGCTCGACCGTCGCCGCCTTCATCGCCTCGGCCTGGATGCGCTCGCTCTCCACGACCGTGGCGCGCATGGCCTCGACCGCCGCGACCGACGACTCGTCCCACGCGCGGAGCTCGCCTGCGAGAAGCGCGCGGCTCGCGTCGGAAAGTGCGGCGCCGTCCACGATGGCCACGAAGTCCGCGGCGTGCGCGCCCTTCTCGCCGTGAAGAAGCCGCGTGCGCGCCCGTGCGCGCCGCGCCGACTCTGCCGCAAGAAGCTTGTCTGCGGCGACCACCGCGCGCAGATCATCGAACAGCCGCTCCTCCGAAGCGTCGACCGCCACCGAAAGCTCGCGCCGCGCCTCGAACGACGCGGGGTCAGGCCCTCCGATCACGAAGGACATCATGGCGCCGCCTTCCTGCGGCGGAGGCGCCGTGCGGTCGGCGAATACGCGTTCCGCTTCGTTGCGCGCCTCCATCGCGCGCGCGACCAGCTCGTCGAAGAGCGCGCGCGACGCCCCGTCGAGGCCGAGTCGTGCCGCGAGGGCGTCGAGCTCCTTTGCGTCCATGCGTGGCGCCACGGATGCGCCGCCCATTCCGCCGAGGCCGGTGAAGATGAACCCGCCCATGTCGTCGCCGAGGTCGTCGCTCGACAACTCCGTGATCTCGCCGTCGGGCCCGCCGACCATGATCCGCATCTCGACGGTGGCGCCTGCTGCAGCGCCGTCGAGCGGCGCTGCGGCTCCGATCTCGAAGGGCATCTCGGGCATCCCGCGCCCATCGACCTCGACCGCGCGGTCAAGCCCTGCCGCCGCGGAGAGCGCATCGGCGTCGCGGCTCGAGAGCTCCATCAGATCCCCGCCCATCCGTGTGAGCACGCCCTGGATGCGCGTGCGCTCGGGGTTCTCGGGTTCGTCGAACATCTGGAACTCTTCCTCGAGCCCCGCCGAGACGAGCTCATCGACGAGCCCCATCATCCCGTCGATCATCGGACGCGCCGCGAGGTCGTGCGCTGCGATCGCGGCGTCGACGGCCGCGGCCTCGGACTCGCCGAGCTTGCCGGCCGCGCGAAGCGATTCGGCGCGCCGACGCACGGCGTCGAACGGGCCATCGGACTGGATCCTCGGGTAGAGCCCGCGCACGAGGTCCGCCCGCAGCGCGTAGGCGTCCTGCGGCGAGAGCGCGATCTCGATCTCGCCGAGCGTGTCTCGGTGCAGGCGCCGCAACTTCGCGTCAAGTTCGCGCAGCTCGGTGTCGCCGGCGCGTGCGGCCTCGCGCATGCGTTGCCATGCCTCGGGCGCTGGCGCATTCGCAGCCTCGCCCTCGCCTCCAGCCTCGCCTCCAGCCTCGCCTCCTCCGACGCCCGCGCCCGCCGCCTGCGCGGCGCGCGCCTCCGCGACGCGGACGCCGCGCATGAACGCAGACTCGGCCATGCGCTCAAGCAGCTGCGTGAGCGCAAGGTCGTAGGCGTCGACCGACGGCTGCGCGCGCGTGCGTTCGTCGGCGGAAAGCGCCGCGAACGCAGTGGTCGCGCGAAGATCGAACTCGATCGCATCCCGCGCCATGCTGAACCGCGGAATCGAAGCCAGCGCGCGGCGCCGCGACAGCGCGTTGCGGATCGGCTCGGCACGCAGCGCCTGCTCCGCCGTCAGCACGCCCGTGAGCTCGTCGACGAGCTGGCCGTCGAGCTGCGCCGCAGCGCGGAAGAGCCGCCGCCGCGTCTCCGCCTCGCGGCGGGCGTCCTCGACCGACTGGCCGAGCATCCTGCGGTCGAGATCGTTCGCATCGCGCGCGAGCGCACGAACGGCGGGCTCGACTTCCGCGCGCTCGAAGTCACGGAAGCGCTTGAAGTACTCCTCGTGGAGGCCGAGCGCCACTTCGCGGAGCGACTCGTCGATGCCCGCCGTGCGCATCATGGACTCGAAGTCCGCGGCGGAGACCGGGCTCGGCACGCGCTGCAGCATCTGCGCGCGGGCCTCGGTGGCGATTCCCGTCGCGCCGACCGCCGCGACCGCGGCCGCAAGCGAGCCAGCGGCGAAGGAGCGTGGCATGGCGAGACGCGCACAGCCAAGTCCGAGGAGCGCCCCCATCAGACCGACGCGCGGGCGAGAGAGCGGATGCGTGTGCGGGCGGCGGCTGTGGCGAGCGTCTTGTGCGGGCATTCGGGACTCCAGAGGTGCGCTGATGATGCAGCAAGCGCCCGCTCCCGTTGCGACGCGGTCCGCAAAGTCTGAGATTTTCCGCGTGATCGCATGGAAAGCCCGCGTTCCCGCCGCGCCAGCCTTGCCCGTGTGCGGGGCCAGCGTGTACCCTCTTCCCCCTCGGTCTCCAACCGCCGCAGCGCGCCCCACAGCGGATGCAACGCGGACCTTGGCGGGTCGAACTCTCAACCCTTCGGGGCGATCGTCCGCGCGTTGGTCTGCGCGGGCGCCGTCGGGGCGTCCGGTCCGAACGCCCGCTTTCCGACCTCCTTCAGGAGTCACTATGCGATCACACTTCTCGCCTGCCGCCGCAGGCGGTTCCGCCGCCACCGCCGCCTCCGCCCCAGCACGACCCGCCGACGCAACACTCGTGGCGTCGCTCGACTCCGCGGCCCATGCGAAGGCCATCGAGCTCTCCTCCACCGTGCTCGAGACCTGCGCCGTGGCGGGCGTCGGCAACCCGACCGTCGCCATGGGCGCGGCGCACGCCGTGGCCACGCTTCTCTACCAGTCGATGCGGTGGGATCCGTCCGCGCCCCGCGAGCGGCACGGCGACAGGCTGATCCTCTCCGACGCCGCCTACACGCCGCTCCTCTACGCGGCCTACGCCGATCTCGGCGTGCCCGCCTTCATCGACGGCGCGTGGCGCCCGCTCGCGACCGCGGATCTCTCGCGCTTCGGCCTTCCCGAGGGCCCGCTCCCTGCGTCGCCTCTTCCCGCGTTGCTCGCGGGGATCGAGTGCGCTGCGGGCGCTGCTGGTTCAGGCCTCTCCCTCGCGATCGGCTCCGCCCTCGCCGCGCGCATCGAAGGCTGCGAGCGCAGGCACTTCGTCCTGATCGGTGAAGGCGAGCTGCGTGAAGGTGTCCTCTTCGAGGCGCTCGCCCACGCGGCCGAAGAGCGTCTTGCAGGCGTGACGCCCATCTTCCTGCTCTCGCCGCTTGCCTCGGGCGACCGCGCCGCGGCGATCGACGGCGCGGAGGCGCTTGCGCGCAGGCTCGCGGCGCTCGGGTTCCACACGATCGAGATCGATGGACATGCCCCCGCGCGGATCCGCGATGCCATCGACGAGGCCGCGCGCCGCGCCGCCACCAACCAGCCGACCGCGATCCTCGCGCGCGTGACGAAGGGCTGGGGTGCGAGGAGCCTCCAGGGCGGCGCGTGGAGCGGCCACATTCCCGCGGGCGACAAGCTGCGCACGGCGCTCGACGAGCTGCGCGCATCGCGCGTCGGGCTCACGCGCTCCTATGGCGTGGCGGCGTCGCGCCCCACGCCGCGCGCCGCCGTCGCGGGTGCGCGGCCGGCTGCGCCCGCGAAGGCGTCTCCCGCGGCGATCGCGGCGCTTCCGGACTTCGTGCGCGCCATGCGCGAGGCCGACATGACCGCGCTCTACCAGACGGGTCGCCTCGCGCCGCGGCGCGCGCACGCGTTGGCGCTGCGCGCCCTCGGCCGGGCCATGCCCGAGATCTCGCTCTTCGAGAGCGACGCGCGCCGCACGCTGGCAGGCGAGCTCTTCACGGCCGACCGTGCGCTCGCATCGCGCGCGCACGAGTTCCGCGGTGCTGAGCAGCACATGGTGCTTGCCGCGCGCGGCCTTGCGGCGGCGGGTCGCGCGCCCTTCGTCGCGGCCTCCGCGCGGAGCGTCCTTCGCATGCAGGAGGAGCTCCTCGTGGCCGCGCAGGAAGGCGCGTCGCTGAGGCTCGTCGCAACCGACGCGGGGCTCTCGGCGGTCGCGTCGGGCCCCGCATCGACCGCACTTTCCGATCTTGCGTCGCTCAGGCCGCTCACCTCCATCCGTGAGGCATCGGGCGCGTCCGCGCTCTATCTGCTCCAGCCGTCGGACGCCTACGCCGCCTACGCGCTGACGCTCGCAGCGGCGCGGCACGACGGGCTCTCGCTCCTGCGGATTCCCGCCGGAGAGCATGAGTTCCTCTACACGCCCGAGACGGAGTTCAAGCTCGGCCAGTTCGAGGTGCTCTTCGAGGGGCGCGATCTCCTGATCGTGACGGCGGGCGCGATGGTGCACGAGGTGAACCGCGCGCTCGACGGCCTCGACGATGCGGGCATCGACGCGACCATCGTCGATCTCTACTCGATCCCGTTCGACGAGAAGGCGCTTCTTGGCCTCGCGAAGAGGAACGGCGGCCGCATCCTCGTCGTCGAGGACAACCAGGGCGCGCCGATCGCCGGCGCCGTGGCGGAGGCGTGCCTTGCATCGGGCGGCGGCTTCACGCTCGAGTCGATGTGCGTGCGCGCGCCTGCGATCGTGGCGCGGACCTTCGCGAACGCGGTCGCCGAGGCGAAGCTGTCTGCGAGCGACATCGTGGCGCGTGCGTCGCGGATGGTCGGAATCGAGGCGTAGGCCTCCCGCGGACAAACACCGCGACAAACACCGCGACAAACCCCGCGGACAAAACCTGCAGACAGAGCCAGGTGGGCGTCGGTGCGCTCCCTGCACCCACTATCGCGCGGGCGCAGGCCGCGGCGCAGGCTCGGGCCTTCGCCCGCCGCCAGCGCCCGCTGCGCCGTCTCCCGAGACGCCCGGCGTCTCCGCATGGCCGCGCGTGCGCAGGTAGTCCGCGATCTCGCGGTTGAACCTGAGCCGCGCGTGCACCCGCGTCGAAACATCGTCGAGCCCCTCGACGAGGTCGATCGCGCTGCGCATGGGTAGATCCTGCCTGCCCGCGCGCCGCTCGGCCGCGAGCCACGCATCGACGCGGGCCGCGAGCCCCGCCGCCGCGAGATGCCGCGCGCGGTCGTCGCGCGTGCCGCACACGATGCGCACCCGCTCGGCGATGATCGGGCCGACGCGCGCAGGTTCGCGCAGGAAGCGCCGTGCGACATCTCGCGCGGCCCACGACTCCGCCACGACGAGGTCAACCTCGCCCGTCTCGCGGTCGACGAGCGCGCGCGGCGTGCGCCGCGCGAGGTCGAACGGCGACCACATGGACGCAAGCTCGTGCCAGAAGAGCCCTGATCGACCGCTCGGGTCGAGCGCCGCCTCGAGCGCGAACTCCTCGCGCATCGTCAGGCGCACGAGGTCGTCGTCGGGCCCGAGGATCGCGCGCACGGCGGCCGTCTCGTTCCCGAGCCCGTCTGTGAAGAGGTTCGCGTCCGTGTAGAGGTCGCGACCCGCAAGCGCCGCAAGGTCGAGGTAGCTCGGCGCGCTCGCGAAGGCTGCACCGAAGGTCGCGGGCGCCTCGATCGCGAGGTCGACCGCCGACCATCCGCCGTGTCCATGGCCGACGACGACGCGGGCGTCCGCCGATGGGATCAGCCGGAAGCGCTGCTCGAGATGCGGGATGAACTCCTCGACGAGCGCCCGCAGGCGGGGGCCATGCGTCTCGCTGTCTGTGAATCCCGCATGGCCCCACGGCGTTTCGGTGCGGAGATAGACCCAGACCGCCTGCGGCATCGTCGCGCGCGCCTCGGGCGTCGGCACGATGCGCGCGAGCTCGAACGCATCCTCCCACGCGTCGGGTCTGTCGCCGATCACATAGATCGTGGGCCAGCGGCGCCTCGGGAAGGCGAGGTCGTCGTAGCCGTAGGGGAAGACGACGAGCGCCTCGATGTCCTCCGCAAGCGTGTCCGCGCGCGCAGCGTCGCCCGTGGCGGTGGCGCGTCCATGTGCGCGGAGGAGGGCGCTCGGATGCCGCACGAGCGCGAGACCCCGCGCGTCGGCCAAGGAGCCTGGCTCCACGGGGGCGCGCGCACGGACCTGCCGCGTGAGGTCGAGCCTGATCTCGTCGAACCGATCAGGTGCAAGGTCGACCGTCACGACCTCGGACGCGAGGTTCCCCGCGCCGAGGTGCCCTGCGGTACGACGATCGATGTCGAGGACGGCCTGCGCGCGCCAGCGCCCCGAGAGCTCGGCGAGCCGATGGGTGGAGACAAGGCCCGCCGTGGCCGCCTCGCCTCGAGAGGAACCTGTCACGAGGGCGAGCTCCCCGCCAGGTGCCGACTCCGCCGCGATCGGAATCGAGGCGACCACGGCGCGGTGGTCAAGCGGGGGGCCCGCAGCGGGCTCGATCCCTGCGAAGCGGGGCTCATCGGGAAGCAGGAAGACGATGAGCCGACCTCGCAGCGACTCGCGGGCGATCGGGGCGTCGGGGGCGGCGGCAGGCGTCGCCCCGCCCGTGCCCGGCGGGGTGTCGTCGGCGGCGGGCGTGCTCTCGGGTTCGCTCCCAAGCGCAGCCTCGACCGCGATCCTGACGAGATATCGGTCCTGCACCGCCACGAACGCTGGGATCTCTGCCTTCGGCGGGGTCTCGGCGCGGTCCGAAGCGTTCTGCGCAGGGGCCGTGGCGGCGCCCCACGCGCACGCCGCGACGAGTGCCGCACACGCGCCGCCAGCCATGAGATTGAGGGGGTTCTTCCGCTGCATGCGTTGATCGACTCCCGCCTCAGATGCCGATACACCCGTGCCTGTTGGCGCCCGCGCCGTCGTACACGCCCGTCGTCGGGCCGCTGCGCCGGGTGGCGCGTCGGGTGGCGCGTCGGCGAACCGCACCGATCCGTTGCGCGAACGAGTCCGCTCGGCGCACGGCGTCGAGGGGCGGGTGAGGGAACGAGTCGAAGGATGAATGGAGTAGAAGCATGGTGAACCGACCGCTCCGAGCACTTCCGTCGTCTTGCATCGCGTTCGCGTGGATGCCTGTCGCCGTGCTTCCCGCCGCCCTCGCGGCGCTCCTCGCCCTCGCAGGGCTCTCGGCGTGCGCCCCGCATCGTACGCTCGAAGACGAGATCGTCCGCTCCGGCCAGGCGGTGGGCGACGCCGCACGGTGGCGCACCTTCGATACCGAGGAGCCGCTCGAGTTGAAGACCACGGGCGCCCTCGCGGTCGAGGTCGACAACTTCGCGGGGCCCGTCGTCATCCGCGCCGACCGCAAGGTGGAACGCACCTTCGTCGAGGTCCGTCGGGTGGCGAACCACGGCCTCGGACGCTGGAACGAGTCGTGGGACGCGCTCGAAACCGCGCAGTGGACCGCCACGCTCGAGCCGAGGACCGGGGGCGGCGAGACGCTCCTGATCCGCACCGACACCCCCGACGCGGAGAAGCACTTCCAGAGCATGGAGATCCTCGTGGTCACGCCCGCGCTCGACACCGTGAAGGTGCGCTCGACGCGCGGCGGCGTGACCGTGATCGAGAACCGCGGGGTCGTCGACATCGAGACGACGCGCGGCGATGTGCGCGTGATGACGCCGTGGCCAATGACGGGCCCAATGACCGTCGTCACAAGCGAGGGATCGATCGACTATCGCGTGCGCGGCGAGTCGCGCGGCGTGTTCGACTGCGAGTCGCGCGGTGGCGAGGTGCGCCAGCGGGCGGAGTTCGGCAAGTGGATCGCGCTCGACAAGGGCAACGACCACGACCGTTTCCGCGCAGTCCTGAACGACGGCACGAACCCCGTGGTCCTTCGCACGACCGAGCAGCCGATCCGCGTCGCGGTCGTGCCCGATCCGACGAAGGTCGGGCCGATCATCCGCGATCCGTGATTGGAGCGGCCGCCGCTGCGGCGGCGGCCTTTGGCGTGCATGGTGCGTCGACGGCGAGGACGGACGCGTCCCGCGGTTTCCGTCCGTCGTCGGCCTGCGCGTCCGACTCCGCTACCATCACGGGCTGTGAAGGAAGTCCAAGACCACTGGTTTCGCCTCGCCAAGGAAGAAGGCTATCGCTCTCGCGCGGCCTACAAGCTGATCGACATCGACGACCGCAAGCGCCTCCTCAGGAGGGGCGCGCGCGTGCTCGACGCGGGCGCGGCGCCGGGAAGCTGGGCGCAGGTCGCTGCGGCGCGCGTCGGACCGAAGGGCGAGGTGGTCGCGGTCGATCTCAAGCAGATCAACGGCGGCGGTTACCCGCCCAATGTGCACCTCATCCAGGCCGACCTCCGCGAGCTCACGCTCGACGACTTCGGCGGCCGTCCATTCGACTGCATCATCTCCGACATGGCGCCCGACACGACGGGCGACCCGATGGGCGACGCGATGCGCTCGGCGCGGCTCTGCCACGACCTCCTCGACCGCGCGGTCGAGTGGCTTCGCCCGGGCGGCAACCTGACCATGAAGGTCTTCGAGGGCGGCGAGTACCCCGAGCTCCTCAAGCGCGCGGGCCGCATGTTCGAGGAGGCCAAGGGCTACAAGCCGCGGGCGTCGCGCGCAGAGAGCGTCGAGATGTTCGTCGTCTGCCTCGGATACCGCGGCAACGACGGCCGCGTGCCCACCGCGGAAGACGCGCTGCTTCCGAAGCGCAAGCCTTCCAAAGGTTGGTAGCGTCGGGTTGGTAGCGTCGGGTTGGTAGCAGTCGGGCAGGAGGGCGTCCGCGCGTTTGGCGAGAGGCGCTTGGCGGGGGCCGCCGCGCGGTGCGCGAGACCCACGCAGGTCCTGCGCGCGTTCGGTCGATCCTGCGCCTTTGCTCCACGCCGACCCGCCCCTCGACCCTCGTGCGCCGAGGCACGGCGCTTGCATGTCGACTCCCGCGGTGATCTCGCCGCATCAGGAGCGAACCATGCAAGTCAACAACGCATCCCTGCAGTCGAAGACCATGTTCCCGCTCGCGCGGAAGCCTGTGGCCCCCACGGCGGCGTACGCGAAGCCGACCCCGACGGCGTCCGCGCCCGTCGGACAGATTCCAATCGACGGCAGCGCCCCGACCAAGATCACGCTCGCCCCAGGCGCGAAGCCCCCGCCGGTCGATGCAAACACGATCCTGCAGAACTGGGGCACCTCGAACAGCCTCGCGGACCTCAATGTTGACGGCATCGTCGACGCGCAGGACCTCGCGATGGTGCTCAACACGCCGGGAAGTACGGGCGGCGGCGATGGCGGCGTCGCGAGCGTCGACGACGGCTGGTCGGGCGTGACGGGCGGCGACCAGAACGGCGACGGCATGGTCGACGCGCAGGACCTCGCGATCACGCTGAACAACGCGCAGGGCGGCTCCGGCGACGACGGCTGGTCGGGCGTGACGGGCGGCGACCACAACGGCGACGGCGCGGTCGACGCGCAGGATCTCGCGATCGCACTGAACAACGCGCAGGGCGGCTCCGGCGACGACGGATGGTCGGGCGTGACGGGCGGCGACCTGAACGGCGACGGCGCGATCGACGCGCAGGATCTCGCGATCTCCCTGAACAACGCTCAGCCCGCAGGTGGCGGCGACGGCTGGTCCGACCTCACGGGCGGCGACCAGAACGGCGACGGCACCGTGGACGCGCTCGATCTCGCCATCTCGCTGAACGGCCCGCAGCAGAAGCAGGCCATGGCCTTCGTGGACGGCGATCCTGACCTCGTCGGCAACGCCGCGACCGTGGCGACGAACGCGGCAGGCGGAGCGCCGTCCGCGCCCGCCCGTGCGATCGACGAGGTGGTCGGCGGCGTCTTCAAGATGTTCGATGGAGACCGCGATGGCGTGCTGGTGCCGGAGGATCTCTCCGAGACACCCTCGCTCTTCAAGCGCTTCGACGCCGATGCAAGCGGCACCATCACGCGCGAGGAACTCACGAAGGGCCTGCTCGAGGAGTTCGACCGCTTCTCGGCCGCACGCTCCGATGCAGATCCGTCCACATTCAGCAAGCGATGGCTCGATGTGTTCGCGGGCCTGCGGCGCACGCCCGACTACATGGCCTACCAGAAGCTGGGCGAACTCTTCGGCCAGCCTGGCGGCCTGAACCCTCAGACGGCTTCCACGATCCTGTCCGCGAAGGCATGAATTGAGCCATGTCCTTCGTCTCGAACCAGCCCGCGGCAGGATGCCGCGGGCTGTTCTCATGGTCGTGACGGAAAATCGCGGGTCGGCGCGGAATCGCACAACCTTCGTCGTCGCGCCGCGTAGAAGACAGTGACCTCGCGACTCGGTTCAGGCTGCGGCGTCTGGGACTCCGCCGCACGCCACGAACCGAGTCTCGTCGAGGTCGTTCGCAGGGCGGAGCCATCGAGGCTGAACGAGAAGAGACGCCGCGCTGCACGGTTCTCCGTGGTGTTCTCTTGTCGCCGCATCCTCTTGGTTCTCGCCGATTTTCTCCTTCTCTCGTGCCACACGCCGGCTTTCCGCCGGCGTGTGGCGTTTCTGCGCGAGATCTGCGGCGCGCTAGGAGCATCTGCGGCGCGCTAGGAGCGTCTGCGGCGCGCTGGCAGCGCGCCGCGCGACCCGCGACGCGTCAACGCGCCAGCAGCGCGCGCATCCTCCGCACGACCTCCTCGACGTTCGCGCGCGAGTTGAAGGCGCTGATGCGGAAGTAGCCCTCGCCGCAGCGGCCAAAGCCAGCGCCTGGCGTCGTCACCACGCGCGCCTGGCGCAGCAGGTGGTCGAAGAAGCCCCAGCTGTCAAGCCCATCGGGTACGCGGCACCAGACATAGGGCGCATGCTCGCCGCCCCAGGTGCGCAGGCCCGCCGCCGCGCAACCCTCGCGCAGGATGCGCGCGTTCTCCATGTAGTGGTCGACGAGCGCCGCCACCTCGCGCCGCCCGTCCACGGTGTAGAGCGCCTCGGCGCCGCGCTGGACTGCATAGCTCACGCCGTTCGAGCGCGTGTTCCAGCGGCGTGTCCAGAGCGGATGGAGCGCGACGGCGTCGCCCGCGCGCGTGTAGGCCTTCAGCTCCTTGGGAACGACCGTGTAGCCGCAGCGGACGCCCGTGAATCCGCCCGACTTCGAGAAGCTGCGGAACTCGACCGCGCACTCGCGTGCGCCTGCGATCTCGAAGATCGACTTCGGTGCGTCGCCGCGGTTGTACGCCTCGTAGGCGGCGTCCCAGAAGATGATGCTGCGGTGGGCGCGCGCATACTCGACCCAGCGCGTGGCGCGGGTGCGGTCCATCACGGTCCCCGTCGGGTTGTTCGGGCTGCAGAGGTAGATGATGTCGGGC
Source organism: Phycisphaera sp. (assembly GCA_016124975.1). Taxonomy (GTDB): domain Bacteria; phylum Planctomycetota; class Phycisphaerae; order Phycisphaerales; family SM1A02; genus QWPT01. The sequence continues at coordinate 57,947 of WGMP01000047.1, forward strand.
GCCGCGGCCGAGGCGTCGGGCACATCGACGAGGAACCCGTTCGCCTCCGTGGCGGGGAGATAGAGGATCCCCTCGTAGCCTCCGCCTGCGAGCGCTGCGCCCGTGTTGCCGAACATCACGTTCGCGTCGACATACGCGGGATAGACCGGGTCGCTCACGGCGATGCGGTTGCCCGTGCCGAGGATCTCGAGGATGTTGCCGCAGTCGCCCTTCGAGCCGTCGGAGAGGAAGATCTCGTCGTCGGCGACCGCGATGCCGCGCGAGCGGAAGTCGCCCTCCGCGATCGCCGCGCGCACCGACTCGTATCCCGTCCCGGGTCCGTAGCCCTTGAAGGTCGCGCGATCGGCGAGCTCGGCGGTCGCCTGCTGCATGGCGCGCACGGCGCTTGGCGGAAGCGGCTCCGTCACATCGCCGATTCCGCAGCGGATGACCTCTCGCGCGTGCTCGGGGTGCGAGGCGGTGAACTCCGCGACGCGGCGGGCGATCTCGGGGAAGAGATAGCCTGCGGCGAGCTTCAGATAGTGTTCGTTGACGAGAGCCATTGGTGCGTGAGTCTTCGAGAAAGTGTCTTCGTCGGCGGGTCGCCCCGCGCGGCGGCGGCACTGTACGGCCGCAGCGTCCTTCCGCGCGGCGCGCCTCCGCTCGCGCCGCAGTCGGTGTACCATCACGAGACTGTGCTTGAGTTCCTGACCGAAGCGCTCCGCAACTTCCGTTCGACAGGCGCCGTGTGGCCATCGTCGCCCGCGCTGGCGAAGGCGATGACGGCGCCGCTCTCGCAACTCACTGGCGAGCGACGCGTCCTCGAGGTCGGCCCTGGAACAGGGCCCTTCACGAAGTCCATCCTGCGCAAGCTGCGCGCGGGCGACCGCTTCGACCTCGTCGAGATCAACCCGACCTTCTGCCGCAAGCTCGAGCAGAGCCTGCTTGCGGCCTATCGCGCGCGTCACCCTTCGGTGGCGGTGCACCTGCACTGCGCGCCGATCGAGGAGGCGCCCGTCGAGGGGCCGTACGACCTCATCGTGTGCGGGCTTCCCTTCAACAACTTCCCGCCGAAGCTGATGCGGTCGATCTTCCGCCGCATGTTCGAGCTCCTGAAGCCCGAGGGCGAGCTCGTCTACTTCGAGTACGCGGGCGTGCGCGCGATGAAGACGCCTGTCCTCGACCGCGCGGGGCGCGCGCGCATGCGGCGCATCGGCGCGATCGGGAAGTCACTTCGCCGCAACCACGATGGCCGCAGCGAGCTGGTGCTCGCGAACTTCCCGCCCGCGTTCGCCTATCACCTCGCGGGTGCGAAGAAGCCCGCCGCGCGCGCGCGCTCGTCGAGCGAGCATGCGGGAGCCCAGCGCAAGGCCTCGAAGGTCAAAGGACGGGCGTAAAGCGGTCGCCGCGCCGCATGGCGCGCGCGAAGCCCGCGAAGAGATGCGCGATGCGGTTCAGGTCGCGCAGGCTCGTCATCTCGACGGTCGTGTGCATGTAGCGGATGGGAAGCGACACGAGGCCGCAGGGGATGCCGCCCGCGACGAAGAGGGCGTCGGTGTCGGTTCCCGAGCCGCCAGGGGTCGCCGCGCGCTGGAGCGGGATCGACAGCCGCGCCGCGGTCTCCGCGAGCCGCGCCACGACCTCGGGCTGCATGGCGGCGCCGATCGCAAGCTTCGGCCCGCCTGCGAGCTTGAAGAGCCCGTGCTGCGCGTGGCTGATTCCGGGGCTGTCGGTCGCGTGGCCCACGTCGGTGACGAGCGCGACGGTCGGCGCGAGCGAACGCGCCACCATCTGCGCGCCCTTCAGGCCGATCTCCTCCTGCACGGTCGACACGGCCACGACGCGCACCTCGAGCTCGGCCGCCGCCGCCGCGACGAGGCGAAGCGCTTCCGCGGCGATCCAGGTGCCGATCCTGTTGTCGAGCGCGCGCGCCACCACGAGGTCGTCGTTCAGCTGCATGAAGCCGTCGAGGAAGACGCCCGCGTCGCCGATGGCAAGGCGGGACTTCGCCTCGTCGGCGCTCGTGGCGCCGATGTCGATGAAGAGCTCGTGGACTTTGCGCACTTTGCCTTCGGCGCTCTTGTCCTGCAGGTGGATCGCCGTGGCGCCGATGAGGCCAAGCACGGGCTTCTCGACGCCTGCGACGGAGCTCGTGAAGCGCACGCGCTTGCCGACGATCGAGCCAGCGTCGATGCCGCCAATCGCCTTGCAGTAGACGAATCCCTTGTCGTCGAAGTGGTTGACCATCAGGCCGATCTCGTCGGCGTGGCCGCAGATCGCGAGCGTCGGCACGCCGTCGCCCTCGGGTCCCACGGAGGCGAAGCAGTTGCCGTAGGCGTCGTTCCAGGTCGCGCGCGCGAAGGACCTGACATACGAGAGCCAGACGCGCTGGCCGGCGCGCTCGAAGCCAGACGGGCTCGGCGTGTCGAGGAGCTCCCGCAGGAAGGCGAGGCTCTCTGGACGGATGGCGCCGATCAAGTTGGGATCGTGCGCGGGGGACTCGTTGCCGTTCGATGCTGCGCTCATCCGCGCAAGATAGCGGCGGGCGCGTGGCGAACCCGTTCAGCTCGCGCGCTTCGGGCGCGCCTTCAGCCGCGGGGCGCTCTCCGAGAACATCTCCGTGGCCGAGCGGATCGGCGGCGGCGATGCAGGCGGCATCTGGTGCGGCGCGGGCGGGTGATTCGTCGCGGACGGGGAGGCTGGGGAGGAAGCGGACGGGTGCGACGAGCCAGACGACCCCGCATGGGCGGAGTGCGGCTGCGACGCTGCGTCGGACCTGGCGCCCGTCGCCGCGGCTCCGGAGTCGGGGCCTTGTTCAGGCCCCATGCGACGCTGGCGCGCCTCCTCGATCGATCGGCCCATGTTCTGAATCAGGGCTCGGAGCTGCTGGGGGTTGCGCGCGTGTCGATTGTTGCTCATGTCGTCCTCCGAACGCCCACCTCGGGCGAACCATCGCGCCCTTCGGGCTTCCGCAACGGGGCCTCGCGTGGCCTTGCGGCCGCGCGTGCGTTCCCCTCGCTTTCCGCAGGATCGGCGCATAAAGAACCTAGGTTTGGTGAATCTGCGCTCTTTCAGACGAATCGCGGCTTCGGGAATGACCCCGCGCACAGGCGGCCTGCGACAGGGCCTCGGCGTAGACTGCGCCCCCACACGAATTCGGATCCCGCAATCTGCCTGCCATGCCCAACATCGCGCCTTCCAACGCCTTCGTCCGTTCCCACACCGCCGCCGTCCTCAGTGTCGTCGGCGCCCTTGCTGCGCACGGGTTCGGCGCCCTCTCCGTCGCCTCGGCGGCCTCGGTCGACCTTCCTCGGCACCCGTCGCTCTCGCCGGATGGAACCGTCGTCGTCTTCTCGTGGCGTGGCGACCTCTGGCGCGCTCCCGCCGGCGGCGGCGAGGCGATCCGCCTGACCTCGAACCCCGCGAGCGAGACCCGCAGCGGTTTCACCGCCGACGGTGCCCGCATCGTCTTCGAGAGCGACCGCGAGGGCAGCCGCAACCTCTGGTCGATGCGCGCCGACGGCAGCGACCTTCGCCGCGTGACGGAGCTCGACGCGTCGTTCGCGCTCTCGTCGGTCGGCGTCTTCGCGGGCCGCCCCGTCGCCTTCATCGAGAGCACGCTCGAGGGCGACCTCTACCGCTCCTCGCGTCCCTTCATGGTGCCGCTCGATCTCGCGGACGGAAAGTCCGCGTCGCCCGTGCGCGTGCACGATGCGTTCGGTGGAGCCGCGAACGCGTCCGCTTCGGGCGCGGCGGTCCTCTTCGAGCGCGGCGGCTCTGGCTGGAGCCGCCGCGGCTACACGGGCCCCGACAACCGCGATGTCTGGCTCTTCGATTCCGAGGCAAAGACCTTCACGCAGCTGACGCGCCACGCGGGCAACGACGGAATGCCGCGCTTCATCGGCGCCGACGAGTTCGTCTATGTCTCCGACCGCGGCACGGGCACGCAGAACCTCCATCGCGCGAAGATCGGCACAGCGGTCGACTCCGGCCTGCGCCTGACCGACTTTCGCGACACCGACATCCACGGCCTTGCGGTCTCGGGCGATGGACGCGTGGCCGTCTTCGCGGTGTTCGGCGACCTGTGGTCGCTCGACCTCTCGCGCGAGGGCGCAGAGCCCGTGCGTCTCGCCTTCACGGCCTCCGACGACGGCCTCATCGAGCGCGAGTTCAAGCAGGTCGGCCGCGAGGTCTCCGAGGCGGCGCTCTCGCCCGACGGGAAGACCATGGCGGTCGTCGCCTTCGGCGATGTGTTCGTGCGCGCGGTCGAGGACAAGAGCCCGACCCGCCGCGTCACCTCGGGTGAGGCCCGCGAGCGCGAGATCGCGTGGAGCGCAGACGGACTCACGCTCTACTTCGTGAGCGACGAGGACGGCAGCGAGTCGATCTACGCGGCCACGGTCGCGGAGACCCGCGCCGAGGCCCGTGAGCGCGGCAAGCCGAAGCCGCCCGCGGCGGCGGAGGAGGCGAAGGCTGAAGAACCCAAGGTTGAAGAGCCCAAGGCTGAAGAACCCAAGGCTGAAGAGCCCAAGGTTGAAGAGCCCAAGGTTGAAGAGCCCAAGGTTGAAGAGCCCAAGGTTGAAGAGCCCAAGGTTGAAGAACCCAAGGCCGAGGAACCCAAGGCCGAGGAACCCAAGGCCGAAGAACCAGCCGAGAAGCAAGGACGACAAGAAGTCCGACGCGAAGAAGAAGGACGAGAAGAAGGACCCCGCGCTTGATCCGTCGCGCTGGGCCGACGCCGTTCGCTTCACGGTGACGCCCGTGACGAGCGGCCCCGACGACGACCGCGGGCCCGTCGCGTCGCCCGACGGCAAGTGGCTTCTCTTCCGCAGGAATCTCGGCGATGTCATGCGCCTCGATCTCGCCACGGGCGAGCTCTCGACCGTGCGCACGGGCTGGGACTCCTCGGTCGAGTATGTGTTCTCGCCCGATGGGTCGCTTCTCGCGATCGCGGAGAGCGACCAGGACTTCAACACCGACATCTGGGTGATGCCCGCCGATGGTTCGCGCGAGGCGGTCAATGTCACGCGGCACCCCGACAACGACGGCATGCCGCGTTTCTCCGCCGACGGCCGCATGCTCGCGTTCCTCTCCGAGCGCACGAACGAGGAGCTTGACGCGTGGGTCGTCTTCCTCGACCGCGACATCGAGGGGAAGTCCGAGCGCGACCTCGCGCAGTACTTCAAGGACGCCGCGGAAGCCGCGAAGAAGCGCAAGCCGCTCGAGCCCGTGGCGAAGGCAAAGGACGAGTCGAAGGCTGGGGCGAAGGACGAGTCGAAGGACGAGTCGAAGGCTGACGCGAAGGATGCTGCAGCCGAGACCAAGCCCGCCGCATCGCTCTTCGACGAGCTCGAGCTCGCCGACGCCTTCCTTCGCCTCCGCCGCGTGACCACGATGCCCGGCAGCGAAGGCGGCCTCGAGCTCCTCCCGTCGGGCGAGCGCCTCGTCTTCACCGGCGCGGAAGGCCGCGAGCGCGCGCTTCTCTCGATCAAGTACGACGGAACCGACCAGAAGCGGATCGGCGCCGATGTGCGCGTCGCGGGGCTCTCGTTCGCGGGCGACCGCATCGTGGCCGTCTCGGGCGGACAGGCGCAGTCGATCGCCGTCGCGGGCGGCGACAGCAAGACGATCGACATCTCCGCGACGAGCGAGATCGATCTCGCACGGCTCAACGAGCGCAAGCTGCGCGAGGTCTCGCGCCTCATGCAGCGCGGCTTCTACATGGATCCCGCCGAGAAGGGCCTCGACTGGGCTGCGCTCACGGAGCGCCATGTCGCGCTCGCGCGCGTTGCGCGCACGGCGGAGGAGTTCGACTTCGTCGCGAACATGTTCATCGGCCATCTCGACGCCTCGCACCTCGGCGTGCGCTCCGCGTCTGAGGACGCGGCGCCGCGGCGTCCGCACGGCCGCATCGGCGCGTCGACGGAGGAGGCCGAGGGCGGGCGCCGCGTGACGGCGGTGCTGCCCGATTCGCCTGCGGCGCTCGCGAACCCCGCGATCGCCGTCGGCGATGTCATCGTGTCCGTCGACTTCGAGCCCGTCGATCCGTCGCGGCCGCTCGAGGCAGCGCTCGCGGGCAAGACGGGGCAGGAGGTCTTCGTCGGCTTCCGCCGCGCAGGCGCGGATGGCGCGGCGCCCGAGGAACTCGGTGCGATCGTCGTGCCCGTCTCGTCCGCGTCCGAGCGCTCGCTCCGCTATGCCGCAGAGACGCTCGCCAACAGGCGGAAGGTCGAGGAGCGCTCGGGCGGCCGGCTCGGCTACCTCCACATCCAGGGCATGGACCAGGGTTCGCTCGACCGCTTCGAGCGCGACCTCTACGCAGCGGCGGCGGGCAAGGAAGGCCTCATCGTCGATGTGCGCAACAACGGCGGCGGCTGGACCGCGGACCGCCTCCTCGCCTCGATCGATGTGCGCGAGCACGCCTATGTCGTGCCGCGCGGCGGCGACCGCTCGCGCATCCGCAGCTACCCGCAGGACCGCCTCTTCATCCAGCGCTACACGATGCCGATGGCGATGCTCTGCAACGAGAAGAGCTTCTCGAACGCGGAGATCGTCTCGCACGCATTCAAGACGCTCGGGCGCGGCCCGCTCGTCGGGCAGCAGACGGCGGGCGGCGTGATCTCGACGGGCTCGGCGAGCCTCGTCGACGGCACGACCGTGCGCATGCCCTTCCGCGGGTGGTACCTCGCGGGCGGCGTCGACATGGAGGAGAACGGCGCCATGCCCGACTTCGTGGTGCCGCAGACGCCCGAGTCGGAGGCCGCCCGCGCGGATCTCCAGCTCGAGAAGGCGGTCGACGAGCTCCTGCGCGCGCTTCCCGCGAAGAAGGCGGAGTCGAAGTGAGCGCCGCGTCGGAACGCCTTCGCTTCAGCGCGTGGAGGCCGCATCCGTGGCACGGGCTCGAGATCGGGCCGAAGCCGCCCGATGTCGTGCATGCGTTCATCGAGATCACGCCGTTCGATGTCGTGAAGTACGAGATCGACAAGCAGTCGGGCTACATGCGCGTCGACCGCCCGCAGCGCTCGAGCTCGGTTCCGCCGGCGCTCTATGGCTTCGTCCCGCGCACCTATTGCGGCGCGCGCGTCGCGGCGCTGTCGCCGACGAGCGCGCGCGGCGACGGCGATCCGCTCGACATCTGCGTCATCACCGAGCGTCCCGTCGACCGCGCGGAGATCATCATGGACGCGCGCGTCCTCGGCGGCATCCAGATGATCGACGGCGGCGAAGCGGACGACAAGATCATCGCCGTGCTGCCGAGCGATCCCGTGTACGGCCGCGCGGTCGACCTCGAGGACCTGCCGCGCGCGCTCATCGACCGCCTCGTCCACTACTTCGCGTCCTACAAGACGATGCCTGGCGAGGAGAACAAGGTCGCGATCCGCGGCACCTACAGCGTCACCCACGCCTGGCAAGTCGTGCGCGCGTCGATCGAGGACTACGCCGAGCTCATCGCGACGCGCACGTAATGTGCTGCGCGCGGCGGAAGTCCGCATGCGGAGCGGATGACGCCAGCCGTCGACTCCGACGACCAGAACCGCGCGCCACAAGAATCAGGTGTGCCCGCATGCTTCAGCATGCGGAACGGATGATGTCAGCCGTCGACTCCGACGCGTGTCGTTCCGTGGACTTCGTCCACGGGCACCCGTGGTTGGCGACTCCGAGGGTTTGAACCGTGCGATGCGACACGCACGGGTGCCCTTGGACGAAGTCCAAGGAACGGATGATGTCAGCCGTCGACTCCGACGGTTGTCGTTCCGCAGGTTGAAACCTGCGGGCACCCCTGGTGAACGACTCCCACGACCTGAATCGCGCGCCACGAACATCA
>WGMP01000014.1 GCA_016124975.1 Phycisphaera sp.
CACCCCTGATTTTGGTGTCGCATGATTCTGATCGTCGGAGTACCTGGCCAAGTGTGCCAACAGACTTCAGTCTGCTGAAGGACACGCGTCGGAGTCGAAGGCTGACATCATCCGTTCCGCATGCTGAAGCATGCGGGCACCCCTGATTTTGGTGTCGCATGATTCTGATCGTCGGAGTACCTGGCCAAGTGTGCCAACAGACTTCAGTCTGCTGAAGGACACGCGTCGGAGTCGAAGGCTGACACCACCCGTTCCGCGGACTTCGTCCACGGGCACCCCTGATTGTCGTGTCGCACGATTCGGATCTTCGGAGGCGCCGTGGTCTGAGCGGTCGCTCAGGCCTTCCGCATGATGAAGCAGTAGTTGAACCCGCGCAGGAAGAAGTTCCCCTCCTCCGCGGCCTTGCGCCAGTTGCCGTAGCCGAGCTTCTTGTTGTGGCGCACCACCGAGATGATGTCGACGGGCGCAAGGTACTTCCGCATGATCGCGAAGAGCTCGAAGCCGATCGGCATGAACTCCGCGCCCTTCAGCGCCTTGCCGTCGCGGTCGCGCCGCTTGCGCCACGAATCGCTCACATAGAGCCCCATGTAGCGCCCGGGCTTGAGCACGCGGTGGATCTCGCGGATCACCTCCTCCATCGCGCGGTAGTAGGCGCGGCCCTCGTCGTCGCCGCCCGAGTCGAGCTTGCCGATGCAGCGCGGGTCGTCGGAATAGTCGACATGCGTCGAGTACGGCGGATCGATGAACACGAAGTCGACGCTCTCGGCGTCGAGCGGCAGCTTGCGCGAGTCGTTCTTCCTGATCTCGGGCCGCTGCGGATTGAGGTCGAAGCCGACGCCCTTGCGCTTGAGGTCGCGGCAGACATCGAGCGTGGTGCCCGACCCGCACATCGGATCGACGACCACGTCGCCTTCGCGCGTGTAGCGCGAGAGCAGCTGCCAGATCACCCACGACGGCGTCGCGCCCACATAGTCCTTGTCGCCCTGCATCGAGCCCGAGCCGACGACCGCGTCGCCCTCGATCTCGAGCTTGCGCGGCTCTTCGCCGCGCGAGAGCCGCTGCTTCCGCTGCGCCTCGCGCATCGCGGGGCTGTCGTAGTGCTGGCTCGGATACTCCCAGAGCGTGGTCGGGAAGATGCGCAGCGGCGGGCGCTCGTCGCGGCGGCGGGGCGCTGGACGGTCGGAGGATTCGCGAAACGGCTTCGGCACGCGCGGAGTGTACGGCTCAGGCGAAGAGGCCGTAGATCGCGCCCGACACACCCGCGCCGATCACGAGGACGGGCGCCGCGATCGCGCTCCTCGCGCGAAAGACGACGACCCCGGCGAGGCCGATCAATGAAGGAGTCCACGCGCCGAAGAAGACGGGCCGCCGCGGCCAGCCGCCGCATGTCTCGATCACGAAGTGGAACGCGGCGCCGATGATGAGTCCGACCGCGGCAGCGCCGAGGAAGTCGAGCGCCTTCCGAGCGGGCGTCCACGACACGAGCCGCTCGAAGACGCCGAACCCGATGAAGGTGAAGAGGAACGCAGGAAGGAAGATCCCCGCCGTGAAGGCGAGCGCGCCCACGACTCCTCCGCCTTGGTATCCGACGAAGGTCCCGAAGATGACGAGCGGGGCGGGCAGCACGCTTGCGATCGCGATGCCGTCGAGGCACGCCTGCTGCGTCATCCATCCTCCGTCGCCCGCCGCCACCGAGGCGACATAGGGAAGCGCCGTGTAGGCGCCACCGAAGGTGACGAGCCCCGCGACGAGCCCGTGCGCGAAGAGCTCGCCCGCGCCGCGTGGTTCGGCGGTGGCGAGCGTCTCCGCACCGCTCGCGCCGCCCGCTGCGAGCAGCGCGACGGCGAGCAGGCAGGCGAGGAAGACGACAACCATCGGCGACTTGTTCGCGTCGGACGCCGCGCGCCAGATCGGGAGAACGAGCTTGATCGCCGCGCGCACGATGAGCGCGCACGCAGCGACCTGCATCGCCGCCATCGCGCCCGCGACGGGTGGCGACGCGATGTCGAGCACGCCGTAAAGCGCGCTCGCCGCGAGCATGAGCACGAGACCGGGCAGCATGAAGCCGAGGCCCGCCGCGATTCCGCCGAGCCGCCCGCCGCGCACCGTGCCGAGATAGCAGCACATCTCGTGCGCCTCGGGGCCGGGAAGCACCTGGTAGACGCCGAGCGCGCGACGAAAGCGCTCCGCGTCGGTCCACCCGCGGCGCTCGACGAACTCCTCGAGAAGCCCCTGGATCTGCGCGACGGGCCCGCCGAAGGCGCGGACGCCGAATGCGAGAAACGCGAGGAATATCGGTGCAAGCGCACGATGGACGGACACCGCGGCACTGTATCGGACGGAAACGGGGAGGATTCCCCGTGGTTCCGTTTGATTTCCATCAACTTGCGTTAGAGTCATCCCATGCGAGTCCCTCTCCGCATGCCGCGCGTCCTCGCGCTCGCCGCAGTCTGCGCGTCGGCGGCGGTTGTGCGGCACGCGGAGGGCCGGGGCGAAGGCGCGCCGGTCGTCGATCTTTCGGTCGCTTCGATCGAGGTCTCGCAGGGCCTGCAGACCTCGACGAACTCGCTCGCCTTCGTCGCGCGCAACGCCACGAGCGTGCGCGTGAAGGTTTCGCTGAACGGTTCACCCGCGCCCGTCTCAGGCGTCGACGCCGTGCTGCGGGTCTACGCCGACGGCATCGAGATCCCCTCGTCGCCCGTCTACAGCACGAACGGCCCGATCGTGGCGCCCGTCAGTCCGAACAGCGCCTCGATCGACCACACGCTCAACTTCCTCTGCGCTCCGCCGCAGTCGGCCGCCGTCACCTTCACGGTCACCGTCAATCCCTTCCGCACCGTCGCGGAGACCAACCATGCGAACAACACGGCGTCGTTCGGCCCGCGTGCGTTCCTCTGCCGCAAGTTCGTCGATCTCGCCTATGTGCCGATCAACTATCCGCTCGCGGGCGGGCTGCCTTCGGCGGCGCTGATCGAGCCGGGAATGGGCGACCGCTTCCTCCGCGGCATCTTCAAGACGGGCGACTGGAACTACCACCGCTCTCCGCTGCCGCCGCTTCTCTGGACGCCCAACGTCAACAGCTCCGTGACGGCGCTCCTGAACACGCTGAACGACATCCGCCAGAACCAGATTCCCGCGGCGGGATATGCCCGGCCCGACTTCGTCTACGGCTGGCTGCCTGGGAATCCCTTCAGCGGGAACGGCGCCGCGATCAGCGTCGGCGGGTCGGTCGCGTTCGGGAACACGGAGCTCAGTCGATTCCAGCGGACCTTCGCCCACGAGATCGGGCATCTCTGGGGCCTCAACCACCACAACTCGACGATCGGCGTGACGGCGTTCGATGTCCAGCATCTCCTCCGAGAGCCGCTCGGGCTTGCGCAGGTGATGCCCGCGACCCGGCGCGATGTGATGGTCGCGGGGCTCACCACGCCCGACGCATGGGTCTGGGCGAACACCTACAACACGGCGATCGCAGATCCGCGCGCGCAGTGCGTCGATGGTCTCGGCGGCGATGGCGGCGAGGGCGATGGCCGCGCCGAGCCGCCTTCCGATGCGATCGATGTCCTGCGCATCGCGGGAACGCACGATCATCTCGCGCGCGAGGTGCGGCTGTTCCCCGCCGCGCTGCATGAGCGCGTCGCCCCGACGCGCGACGACCCGCGCGGCAATGTGGCGGTCGAGGGCTACGGCGCCGACGGCGCGCTCCTCGCCGCCGTGCGGGTCGACACGCGCACCTGCATCGAGTCCTGCGCGCAGGAAGGACACTTCCACGACGAGACCGTGCTCCTTGCCAATCTCCCGAAGGAGGTCGACGGCGCCGAGATCGTGCGCGTCGTCGTGCGCGAGGTCGGCCTCGGCGCCTCGGGGCGGGTGCTGGCGGAGGCGCAGCGGTCGCCGACGCAGCCCGAGATCGCCTCGTTCGCGGTCGCGCCCGCCGAGATCGGCCCGATCGGATTCGACCCAGCGGTCGATGCGCTTGCGGGCATGCTGCGCGCGGAGTGGTCCGTGACGGACGCAGACGGCGACCCGCTCGTCGTCGATCTCCTCTACAGCCCCGATGGCGGCGCCGCGTGGTTCCCCGTTGCGGTCGGCCTTGCGGAGAGCGCCTTCGAGTTCGACAGCGCGCATCTTCCCGCGAGCCGCGGCCGCAACGGCCTCTTCCGCATCGATGTCCGCGACGGCCTCGGCGAGACATCGTTCGTGCAGTCTGCCTCGAGCTTCGTCGGCGCGAACAGCCCGCCCGATGTCCACATCATCGGGCCGAACAACCCGACGGCGTTCCGGCAGGGCGCCACCGTCTTCCTGCACGGATCCGCGTGGGACATCGACGAGGAACTTCTGCCCGAGGAAGCGCTCGTCTGGTCAAGCTCGATCGACGGAACCCTCGGGACGGGTCGCCAGCTTCCCGTGCGCGACCTCGCCGTGGGCCTGCACCGCATCACCCTCCGCGCCACCGATGGCGAGGGCCTCGCCGCGGAGCGCTCGATCGAGATCACGGTCACACAGCGCGAGTTCCACACGGGCGACCTCAACGGCGACGGCATCGTGGCCGCGCAGGATGTGGCCGCGCTTCTCTCGGCGTGGGGCAGGAACGGCCTCGAGGACCTCACCCTCGACGGCACGGTGGACTCCTGGGACCTGGTGCAGCTACTCTCGCGCTGGGAATGACCACGAACCAGACTCCGCCCGCCGCGCCCGCATCGCACGATTCACGCCAGGCGACCCCCTCGAACGAGCCGCTCGACGCCATCGTCGTTGGCCTCGGCGCCATGGGCGCGTGCGCCCTCGCGGAGCTTGCGCGCCGCGGCAAGCGCGTGCTCGGCGTCGACCGCTTTGCGCCGCCCCATGACCTCGGCAGCTCGCACGGCGGAAGCCGCGTCATCCGTCTCTCGTACTTCGAGCACCCCGACTATGTGCCGCTCCTGCGCCGCGCCTACGAAGGCTTCGACCGTCTCGGCAAGGATGCCGGCGAGACGCTGCGCTTCGAGACGGGCCTCGTGATGGGCGGCCCCACGGGCAACAAGGTCGCCGCGGGCATGCTGCGCAGCGCCGCTGCGCACGACCTCGCGGTCGACGCGATCGACGGTGGGCAGCTCATGAAGCGCCATCCGCAGTTCCGCGTGCCTGCGGACTGGGAACTTGTGTGCGAGGCGCGCGGCGGCTTTGTGCGGCCCGAAGCGACGATCCGCACGGCGCTGGCCGCAGCCCGCGCGGCGGGCGCGCGCATCGAGCTGAACGCACCGATCGACGCATGGCGCGCGGACGAGGCAGGCGTCTGGATTCGCACGATTCGCGGCGCATTCTCCGCGAAGTCGCTCGTCCTCTCCGCGGGCGCGTGGATGCCTGCCCTCGTCGGCGACCGCATCGAAGGCCTCCGCCCCACGCGCGAGACGATCGCGTGGATCGACGACGCAGGCGACCCTTCATGGCAGATGGGCCAGATGCCCGTGTGGCTCTTCGACCGAGGCGGCAAGCCCGAGATCTACGGCGTTCCCGCGTTCCCGTCGATGGGCGAGCCGCGCGGCATGAAGGTCGGGCTCCATTGCCGCGGGCCCGAGGTCGAGCCCGAGGAGTCGCAGGAACTGCCCGACGGTGCGATCGTGGCGGAGACGCTCTCCGCCACGCGCGAGCGCGTGCCGTCGGCGGCGGGCCGCGCCTGCACGCATGCGAAGAACTGCCTCTACACGATGTCCGCCGACAATCACTTCGTGGTCGGGCTCCATCCTGACCACGCGAATGTCGCGGTTGCCTGCGGGTTCAGCGGCCACGGCTTCAAGTTCGCCCCCGTGATCGGCGAGGCGCTCGCCGACCTCGCCATCGACCGCACGACGAAGCTCCCCATCGGTTTCCTGAGCCCCACCCGATACGGCGCGTGAGCCAAGCCCCGAGCACCAAGCCGCGCCCTAGCACCAAGCCGCGCCCTAGCACCAAAGGCGGCTGCCGCAGCCGCCGCCGCTCAAATCTCGCCGCCGCTCAAACCACCGTTTCTATTTCCCTGTGGGAAATAGAAAAGGGCCACTGCGAGATCGGCTTCGCAGTAGCCCCATGGGGGAAAAGATCTTGGTTGGGTGTCGCCCGCGACAGAGCCGCAATCGACTTAGGGAGAGTAACGAAACGGGGGGTCGATGTCCATCCCCGACGGGAAAAGTTTCTGCACTTTTTGACCCGTCTAGGTGATCTGCTCAGGGAGATGCAGGCGTCGGGGTCGGGCGTGCGTTCTCGCCCTTTCCGGCGGTTGGCAGCGCCTCCGACGGGTCTCCTGCGGGCGCATCGGCAACGGGTGGCTCGGCAAGGCCCGCGGCCCACAGGATGCCGCCCTTGAGGTGCTCTCGGAAGAGCGGCTCCGAGAAACTCTCCTTGGTGTGCCCGCCGCCCGTGTACCACGATCGCCCGCCCTCGAAGAGATGGAACCAGGCGATCGGATGGTCGTCGCCCATGTGCGCGCCGCGGATCGTGCTCGTGTCGAGGTTCGCGAGGACGCGGACGCGCCCGCGCGGGTTTGAGGTGTAGACATACCACTCGTCGGTCCGGTGCCAGTCGGCGGGCAGCATGACCGTCGAGGGATGCGAGCGGTCCTCGATGCGGATGCGCGCGGGCTGGATGTCGGGGTGGGTCTTGAAGTAGGAGCCTACGAGCTGCCCGTACCAAGGCCAGGTGTGCTCGGTGTCGGCGGCCGCGTGGACGCCCGCGTAGCCGCCGCCCGCGCGGATGAAGCCCTCGAACGCCTTCTGCTCGGTCTCGTTCAGGATGTCGCCCGTGGTCGAGAGGAAGACGACCACCTTGTAGCGCGCGAGGTTGTCCGCGCTGAAGACGGAGGAATCCTCCGTGGCGTCCACATCGAGGTTCTCGGCGAGGATCTCCTTCAGACAGGCGATGCCGTCGGGGATCGAGTCGTGGCGGAAGCCGGCGGTCTTGGTGAAGACGAGCGCGCGGCCCTGCCTCGCCTTGGGCGCTTCGGGGGCGTCCTGCGCTGCGGGCACGGGCACGCCGCGCTCCGACTGCTGCGCGCCTGCGAATCCGAAGGCGGCGATGGCGCCTGCGCACAGCGTCGCGAGAACAAGTCGGGCGCGTGCGTGGGAATGCAAGAAGTGATCTTTCGGCTGGATCGTCGGCTGCATGCGACGCAGGGTCGCGTGCGGTGGCGTTGAAGTCAAGGATCGGGGCTGCGATCGCGGCTGGAGACGCGCCATGGAACGCTCGGTTACGCTCTCAGCCAACCCCTCGAGGAAGGACTCGCGCGCAGTGAACGGAAGCGGCGACAACCCTGCGGATCGGCCCTCGGGCGAGGAAGGCGTCGCCGTGCTGTGTGCGCGCGCCGCGGGCGCGTTGCGTGCGCAGTCGGGTGCGCTGTGGTGCCAAGTGCTCCTCTGGGAGGGTCCGAAAGCCGAATCCGAGCGCGGATGGCGCTGCGACGAGCTGGGAACGACCGAGGCCGGGCCGCCGGGGCCGCATGAGGGCGGCGACGCCTCTCGTCGCTGCGTGCTCGAGCTTCCGCTTGGGCCGTTTGGCCGCGTGCTGCTTGGGTTCGGGGCGCATGGCCCCACGGGTTCCGCGAGAAAGGCGTTGGCGCGCGCGGCCGACGAACTCGCCGAGCTGTTGTCCGAGCGACTTCCCGCCGCAGAGCTTGCGTCCGCCATGCGGTGGCTCCGCGCGCGCAACGAAGTCGACCGCACGATCGCGCGCGGCTTCGCGGCCGTCCGCACGCTCGAGGAGCTCGGCCGCACCATCGCGGCCGTGTCCGACGAACTCTTCGTCGTCGAGTACTCGGGCATCTACTTCCTCGACCCAGACACGGGCCGTCTGCGCCTCGTGGGTGCGAAGGGCCTCGATGAGCATGAGCGCCGCGCTGCGGAGGAGACGGCGGAGGACAGGCACCCCGGATTCGTGCTCCGCACGGGGCAGGTGGTCGACATTCCCGACACCGCGCGCGCAGCGCCTGAGTTCGGCGCAGGACTGAGCTCGCACGGGAAGACCGTCCGATCGCGCCTCTACCTCCCCGTGCAGGTCGACGGCGTGGTGGTGGGCACCGTCGGGTTCGCGAGCGAGCACCTCGCGAACTTCACGCCGCGCCATCGGGAAGGCCTGTCGTTCCTCGCCGACTTCGCGGGCCTCACCTATGCGCGTCTCGTGGCCGCGCGCGAGAACGAGCGCCGCGGCGCGCTGATCGTGGCCTCGCACGAGGCGGGTGCACGCGTGCTGGCGGCGCTCGACTGGCGCGAGGTCGCGACCGCCGTGCTCGCGCTCCTCGGCGACGCGCTCGACGCGGGGGCGCTCGCACTCATCGAGCTGCCGCACGGCTCCGCGGAAGGAGCGGTCCCCTCGGCCGCGGCCCGCGAGTTCGTGTGGCAGCCGTTCTTCGGCGAACCGTGGACGCTTGGCTCCGCCGTGCGCGAGGCGGCAAGGGCGGAAGGGGAGGCGCTGTCCGCCGGCCACGGCGTGGAGGTCGCGCTCGGCGACGCCCGAAGCCGGATCCTGCTCGAGCCCGTCGTCGTCGAGGGAACGCTGTGGGGCGTCCTCTCCTTCGAGCGCCGTCGGTCGTCGCTGCGCGAGGCCGACCATGCAGAGCGCTCCGCGCTGCGCGGCCTCGCGAGCGCCTTCGCGATCGCGATCGCGCGCGAACGGCTCGAGGCGTCGCTTCGGCAACGGCAGCGGATGGAGGCCGTGGGCATGCTCGCCTCGGGGCTCGCGCGCGACTTCAACAACGTGCTCTGGCCGATCATCCTCTACACCGAGATGCTCGACAGCGGCGTCGCCCTCGACGCGCGCATGCGTCAGATGCTGCACGAGATCCAGTCCTCCGCGCGCGCGGCAAGCGACATCGTGCAGCAGGTCCTCGCGCTGTCGCTTCCGCGCGACCGCGCGGTCGAGCTGGTGCCCGTGCCGCGCATCGCAGAGGAGTGCGCGGCGATCCTCGCGCGCACGGTCCCCGCGACGGTATCGCTCGAGACGGCGATCGAATCCGACGCAGGAAGCGTGCTCGCGGACGGCGGCGCGATCCATCAGGCCATCATCAACCTCGTCACGCACGCCGTCGAGTCGCTCGCGGGCCGGACGGGGAAGGTACGGCTCTCGGCCGAGCGCGCGCACCACGCGGGCCACCGCGCGGTGCGCATCGTGGTCCGCGGCGGAAGCGACGGCGCCTCGGCGGGCGTCGGGCCATTCGTGCACTTCGACCCCTACGCCGCGGCCGCGACCGCGCACGCTCCGCGCACGCAGGCGTCGGCGTCGCTCGGCCTCGGAATCGTGCACCGCGTGGTCACTGAGATGCGAGGTCGGATGCTGGTCGCCGAGGGCGAGCACGGCGCGATCACGCTCGAGGTGACCCTTCCTGCAGCCGATGGGCAAGCGCCCGCGGCGGAGGTCGGCACGCCCGCGGCGGAGGTCGGCACGCCCGCGGCGGAGGTCGGCACGCCCGCGGCGGTGTCGACGCGCGAGCGATCGGGCGGCGCCGCAAAGACCGCGAAGTCGGTCATTCTCGTCGTGGACGACGACGCGGCGGTGCTCGGGGTCATGCAGACGCTTCTTTCCGCGCTCGGACACGAGGTGCTTGCTGCATCGTCGCCGCGCGAGGCGCTCGACACGCTCGCGTCGCGCGCGGGTGCCGTCGATCTCCTCGTGACCGACCTCACGATGCCTGTGATGACGGGCATCGAACTTGCCGAGGAGGCGCGCCGCAGGTCGCCCTCGCTGCGCGTCGTCTGCTGCACGGGCTATGGCGACGAGCGCGCCGAGCGGATGGCGAAGGCCGCGGGAATCTCAGCGTTCCTGCGCAAGCCCGTCGATCTCGACACGCTTGAGGAGACCGTGCGCACGGAACTCGGCGTGGCCGCCGCCGCGCGGCGCTGATGCGCAGGGCTCAGCGCTGTCGCGCGAGGAGATCCGCCTTGGCGGCCTGGTACTCCGTCTCGCTGAGCGCGCCGCAGTCGAACGCGGACTTCAGGTCGACGAGCTGCTTGCCGAGGGTCGGCGAGTCGACGCGGCTCGTGCCGCCGACCGCGATGCAGCCTTGGAGCGCCGCCACGGCCGCGATGGCGGGAAGCGTGCGGCGCGCGCGCAGGAGGTCGTTGCGGCGGGCGGCGATGCGCTCGACCAGTGCGGCGGGGAAGCGGCGGGGGGGCGCGGTTGGCATGGATCGGTCCGGGGAGGATGCGGAGGCGTCGTGGGACGGAGGCGTCGTGGGACGGAGGCGTCGTGGGACGGAGGCGTTCGATCGAGCTCGTCAGACGCGGGCGCTCGCCTTGGGATTCCCGCCCTCGGGGTTTCGATACCGAATCGCCGCCGCCACGATGCAGAGATTGAGGAGCGCCGTTCCGAGGGCGCCCAGGATCGACTCGAGTTCACCGTATTTCTCGGTGTAGAGGAACAGGCAGATGTTCGCGATCGCGAAGGCGCTCCAGGCGGCGACAGAGACCCCCGCGGCGGTCTTGCGGCGGAGGATCACGACGAGCTGCAGCAGCGTCGCCCCCGGGAAGACGACTGCCGGAACCCATCCAGCAAGCTCGAGGAGCGCGGGAGGAAGGCCGTCTGCGAGGAGGAGGGTGGCGGACTCTGCGAGGGCGCTCGGCATCCTCCGAGTATCGGGACGGAGCGGGAAGTTCCTTGCACGGACTGGCCCCGCGGGGCTTGGGGCGTCACGCGACTGCGTATACCTTGTTCAACATGCCAGATGCCGCGCCGCGCCGATCCACCCCCAGCACCTTTGACGGGGGCCGATGGGCGAAGCGGGTGGCGGTGGCGGCAGGCGCGCTCGCGTTTGCGGTCGCGGCGGCAGGCCTCGCCACCCCGCGGTCCGCGCAGGATGACGCAGGATCGGGCTCCCACGGGTCCGACGGCCTGAGCGAGGAGACGATTCTCCGGCGCGCGAACGCCGCGCGCGAGTCGTGGTGGGCCTACCGAACCCTCGAGAAGCCCGCCGCGCCCGCCGTGCGCGACACGGCGTGGGTCCGCAACGAGATCGACCGCTTCATCCTCGCGAGGCTCGAGGCGAAGGGCCTCGCCCCCGCGCCCGAGGCCGACCGCGCCACGCTCATCCGCCGCGCCAGCTTCGACCTGACGGGTCTCCCGCCCACGCCCGAGGAGCTCGACGCGTTCGTGGCCGACGAGTCGCCCGACGCCTACGAACGGCTCATCGACCGCCTCCTTGCGAGCCCGCACTACGGCGAGAAGTGGGCGCGCCACTGGCTCGACCTCGTCCGCTATGCCGACACCAACGGCTTCGAGCGCGACAGCGACAAGAACGCCGCGTGGAAGTACCGCGACTTCGTGGTGCGCGCCTTCAACGACGACATGCCCTACGCGCGCTTCGTGAAGGCGCAGCTTGCGGGCGACGAGCTGCCCGACCGCGACTTCGACACGCTTGTTGCGACGGGCTTCTACCGCCTCGGCCTCTGGGATGACGAGGTGCCCGACCTCAAGCAGGCGCTCGCCGACGACCTCGACTCGATCGTCGACACAACCGCGCGCACCTTCCTCGGGATCAGCATGAACTGCGCGCGCTGCCACGACCACAAGGGCGACCCGATCCTGCAGCGCGAGTACTACCAGTTTGCGGCGTTCTTCGCGGGCATCGCGCCCTACAAGGAGAGCCCGTTCAACTCGATCGAGGCAGACAATGTCCTGCGCATGGTGCGCCGCGACTTCGGCCACGCGGACCCCGAGGCCGAGATCGCAGCGTTCATCGCGGGGCGCGAGGCGCTCGTCGGCGAGATCCGCGCGCTCGAGGAGAAGGCGGGGCTCGGCGCGGGAAGCGCGTCGGCCTTCCCAGACCGCGCGCCTGCGCAGGGTCTTGTCGCGCATCTCGCGTTCGAGGACGGCCCGTCGGCTTCGGCCGTGAACTCTGTCGCGGGCGGCAAGCCGGCGAAGGTCGTCGACGCGGGCTTCGGCTCGGAGGGCCGCATCGGCCGCGGGTTCCGCTTCGATGGCGGCGACGACCGCGTCGAGCTCGAGCGGCCGATCGGCGACGACTTCACCATCTCGTTCTTCTTTCGCACACGCGATGTCGGCGGCGGCTCTGACAGCGACCGCCGCTGGTTCCTCGGCAAGGGCCTCGTCGACGGCGAGGTGCCGGGCATCGTGCGCGACTTCGGCGTGTCGTTCATCTCCCACGGCTATGTGAGCGCGGGAACGGGCGACCCCGAGACCTTCCTGAGCTCTGGCCCCGGCCACAACGACGGCCGCTGGCACCATGTCGCCTTCACGCGCGAGCGGAAGTCGGGCGACCTCGTCCTCTATGTCGACGGCGCAGCGGTCGACCGCGCGCGCGGTTCGACCGCGCGGCTCGACACGCCGCGCAGGCTCGCGATCGGCGCCATGCTTCCCGGCGGCGGCGCGTTCGCGGGCGAGATCGACGAAGTGCGCTTCTACGACCGCGCGCTGTCGGACGCCGAAGTGCGCGGCACCGCCCTCGGCCTCGCAGGCGCGGCGGCCGTGCGCGAGGCGCTCGTCGCGCGCGGGCTCGCGGATGACGCGGCCGCGCTCGACACGCTCCACGCGCGCCTTTCCGCGCTGCGACCGCCCGACTGGCAGGGCGAGACAGTGCTCGCAGTGCGCGAGCTCGCGCAGCCTGTGGACACCTTCGTCATGCTGCGCGGCAGCCCGCATTCGCTTGGCGACAAGGTCGAGCCCGATGTCCCCGCGGTCGCCGCGCGCTTCAGGCCCGCGCCCGCCGTCAGGCCCGCGCACGGCGAGAGCTCGGGCCGCCGCCTCGCGCTCGCGGAGTGGATCGTCGACGGGCGCAACGCGCTCGCGTGGCGCACGGTCGCGAACCGCGTTTGGCAGCATCACTTCGGCGCGGGTCTCTCCGCCTCGACGAACGACTTCGGGCGCCTCGGCGAGGCGCCGACGCATCCCGAGCTTCTCGACCATCTCGCTGCGACCATGATCGCGAAGGGCGGCAGCTTCAAGGAGATGCACCGCCTGCTCATGACGAGCGCGGCCTACCGCATGTCGAGCGTGCCTTCGGCAGAGGCGCTTGCGAAGGACGCGCCCAACGAGCTCCTGAGCCGCTACCGCATGCGCCGCGTGTCGGCCGAGGAACTGCGCGACGCGATGCTCGTCGCGAACGGCACCATCAACACGCAGGTCGGCGGCCCGCCCGTCCTTCCGCCGATGCCCGAGGAAGTGCTCGCGACCTCGTCGCGGCCGGGCGAGGTGTGGCCTCTCACCGAGCCAGAGTCGTGGACGCGCCGCACGCTCTACATCAAGCTCAAGCGCTCGCTGCAGCACCCGCTCCTCACCTCGTTCGACCTCGCGGACCTCGACAGCCCGTGCCCGCAGCGCTTCACGACGGTCGTGCCCACGCAGTCGCTCTCGATGCTGAACGGCGACCTCACGAACGAAGAGGCCGCGAAGCTCGCGCGGCGCGTCGAGCGCGAGGCTCCGGGCGATGTGCGCGCGCAGATCGTGCGCGCGCGCCGGCTCGCGAGCGGCCGCACGCCCGACGCGCGCGAGGTCGACGAGGCCGTCGCGTTCCTCGACGAGATCAAGGCGAAGGAAGGGCTGACCGAGGAGCAGGCGATGGACAGCCTGTGCCTCGTCCTCTTCAACCTGAACGAGTTCCTGTACATCGACTGATTCCTGTTCTGACCCCTGTTCTGACCCCTGTTCTGACCCCTGTTCTGACTCCCGCGACCGACCCCGCACTCCGAGCGAGACACGCACATGAGCGACCCACTCGACAAGCCCGCGAACACCTTCTGCGGCCGCACGCGCCGCGAGTTCCTCTGGCAGGCAGGCGGCGCGTTCACCTCTGTGGCGCTCGCGGGCATGCTCTCGAAGGACGGTTTCCTCGCGCGCCAGGCGCACGCGTTCGACGGCGTCACGCCGCTTGCGGGCGGCGTCGTCAACCCGATGGCCGCGAAGCCCGCGATGCTTCCCGGCAAGGCGAAGAGCGTGATCTTCATCTTCTGCTACGGCGGCCCGAGCCATGTCGACACCTTCGACTACAAGCCCGATCTCTACAAGTTCGACGGCAAGACCATCAAGGTGAAGACGAAGGGCCGCGGCGGAGATCGTGACGAGGGCCGCGTGGTCGGGCCGAAGTGGAAGTTCCGCCAGTACGGCCAGTGCGGCGCGTGGGTGAGCGACCTCTTCCCGCACATCGCGACCTGCGTCGACGACATCGCGTTCATCAAGTCGATGTATGCAGACAGCCCGATCCACGGCAGCGCGATGCTGATGATGAACTCGGGGCGGCTCCTCGGCGGCCCCGCGATGGGCTCGTGGGTGAACTACGGCCTCGGCACGGTGAATCAGAACCTGCCCGGCTTCGTCGTCATGCTCGATAGCGCGGGCGGCCCGATCTCGGGCGCGAAGAACTGGTCGAGCGGCTACATGCCCGCGATGTACCAGGGCACGGTCCTGCGCGGCGAAGGCCCGCCGATCCTCGACCTCGCGAACCCCGAGGGGCGCAGCGACGGCCTCCAGCGCGCGATGCTCGACCGGCTCAAGATGTGGAACACGCGCCACGCGCTTCTCCGTTCGGGGAACTCCGAGCTCGAGAGCCGCATCGAGAGCTACGAGCTCGCCTACCGCATGCAGTCGACGGCGCCCGAGGCGGTTGACATGTCGCTCGAGACGAAGGAGACGAAGGAGCTCTACGGCTGCGACGACGAACGCACGCGCGAGTTCGGAGACAAGTGCCTGCTCGCGCGCAGGCTCGTCGAGCGCGGCGTGCGCTTCGTCCAGATCTACTCGGGCGGCGGGCACAACGACGAGTCGTGGGACGCCCACGGCGACCTCAAGAAGAACCACGACTTCCACGCGGGTCGCACCGACAAGCCGATCGCGGGGCTCCTCAAGGACCTCAAGCGACGCGGCCTCCTCGACGAGACGCTCGTGATCTGGGGCGGTGAGTTCGGCCGTCAGCCGACCGCCGAGTACGCAGAGGGCACGGGCCGCGACCACAACTCGTTCGGCTTCACCATGTGGATGGCAGGCGGCGGCATCAAGGGCGGCGTGACCGTCGGCCAGACCGACGAACTCGGCGCAACGGGCGTCGACGAGCGCTTCCATGTGAAGCACCTCCACGCGACCGCGCTCCAGTGCCTCGGCCTCGACCCGAACCATCTGACCTACTTCTACGCGGGCCTCGACCAGAAGCTCGTCGGCGTCGAGGGCGCGGAGCCGATTCGGGACATCATCATGTAGGCGGTCGCGGCGTGACTGAAGCGCTCGCCGCGTGCTTGAGCGCTCGCGGCTGCGGCCGCTCCCTCTGGTGCTCGATGCCACGACGGCCCGTGGACGCGCGCGTGCGGCGGAGTTCGCGTTGAGTCGAACCAGACGCGCATCGATCCTCTGACACGGCTCGCTGGATGCGACGGCCGTGACGAAAGATGCTGCACGAATCACGGTAGAGTGCTGTGTACAGAGAGTGGCTGTGTGGCGTCGAGAACTGCCCGGGGTTTCCCGAAACATCAGCGGAGCCGCAACCGTGACGACCTCCCCGATCTCGGTTCATCTGAAGGCAGTCGGCCTGCGACGCAGGCTGCGTGCGCGCGCGGCCGCGGTGGCCACGGCGCTTGTGGCGGCTTCCCTCGCGGGATGCCACGGATCCTCGGCCCAGACAAGTCGAAACTCCTCGCGCGAAGGCGAGCCCGCTGGCGCGATCGAGGTCGTCTCTCGGTCAGCGAACGCGCCCGAGGCTGCGCAGCCCGTGCTCCCCTCGATTCCCGACGCCACCATCAGGATCCGACCGGTCGCGTTGCTCGGGCCCGTGCGCGACTCATTGGAGGGCGTGGCGTTCGGTGTCCACTCGGACAGCGCGGAGGCGCAGGCATTGCGTGATCGCTACACGCGCGACGGGGGCTATCGCGCGCTGATCCAGTTGCTGTTGATCGTCGATGGAGCCGCGGACGAAGTGCGCGACCTCGCTCGATCGATTCGGATCGTGACGATGACGCGTGAGCTCGTCCGTGCGTTCGACCCTCGGACCGGAGAGCGGCTGACCGCGGAGCCGCGGCTCTACTCGAGGATGATCAGTTTCTCACCCGACTTCGTGTCCGCACCGATCTCCCCGTGGGAGTCCGATCAGCTCGCGCCGCGCCTCGAGCGGAGCATCGCCGCGATCGACATCGAACTCCTGGCGGTTCCCCGCCCAGGCACGCGCCTCCGGCTCGACCTGAGCCCGCTCGCGCGTCGATTCGAGCGGTCGGCAGAGGACGGACCCGCGGTCGAGTTCACGGTGGAGAGCATCGAGCTCGAGCTTCTCGATCCGTGAGCCGCGGCCGCGGAGGGTGCCGAATCATCACCGACATGCATGAACCCGCGCATTCGCGCGCGTGCTGCCGCAGCGTCCTGCGTGCGGGCTTCGGCTCCAGCGGGCGATTCTTCCGCATACACTCGCCGCCATGACGCTTTCCCCCGTCGCACCCTCCGAGCGCCTTCGCGGCGTCGACATCGCCCGCGGCATCGCGCTCCTCGGGATCCTGTTCGTCAACGCGCGGTTCTTCTTCGGGCCGTTCGGGTTCGTGATGGAGCCGTCCGCCGCGATCGACGGGTCAGCCCGCGAGGCGGCGGACACTGCGGCGTGGTTCTTCGTCGAGACCTTCTGCACCTACAAGTTCATCTCGCTCTTCTCGATGCTGTTCGGGTTCGGGCTCGCCATGCAGGCGGCGCGCGCGCGTGCGGCGGGGGAGAGCCCGTGGTCGCTCGGCCTGCGCAGGCTCGCCCTGCTGGCCGCGATCGGCGTCGCGCACTGGTCGCTCGTCTGGTACGGCGACATCCTGCTGATCTACGCGCTTCTCGGCGTGTTCGTCCTCCTCGCGACCGACTGCTCGCTGCGCACGCTGCGATGGGTCGTCGCGGGCGTCGCCTGCGTCTCGGCGTTCCTGGCGCTCGTCGGCGGGGCGTTGATCGGCGTAGGCATGGCGTTCGACGCGGCGCAGCCAGCGCCTGCGGAGATCGCGGCGTCGGACCTCACCGCGCGCGGGTTCACGGCCATCATGGAGGCCACGGGCGACCCCTATTCGCCCGTATGGATCGAGGCGGAGCGCGCCGCGTTCCGCGAGGGCCCGTTCCTCGACGCCTTGGTCTTCCGCGCCGTGATCTACGCCTATGGCTTCATCGCGGCGCTCTTCAGCTATGGCTGGCACGCGCTCTTCATGATGCTCTGCGGCGTCTACGCCTTCAAGGCGGGGCTCTTCTCCACCGAGGGATCCGCGCTCCGCCGCAGGATCGTGCTGCCCGCGCTCGCGATCGGCCTCGCGCTCACGCTGCTCGGCACCCTGCCGAACCTTCTCTTCGGGTTCGAGCACATCGCGGTGCGCGTGGCGCAGACGACGCTCGTCGCCCTCGGCGCGATGGTGCTTCCGTTCGCCTATGCCGCGATCATCGTCGAATGGGGCCCGCGGCTGCCTGCGTTCCTCGCCGTGCCGCTCGAGCGCACGGGGCGGATGTCGTTCACGGTCTATCTCTCGGAGTCGATCGTCTGCACGGCGCTCGCCTCGTGGTGGGGCCTTGCGTGGTTCGGCACCATCGACGACGCGCAGGCCGTGCTCATCGCGTTCTCGGTGTGGCTTGCGCTCGTCCTCTTCGCGACGGCGTGGCTTTCGGTCTTCCGCATCGGCCCGTTCGAGTGGCTCTGGCGCACGGCGACCTACCTCGGGAACACGGGGCCGTCGCGGCCAAATCCCGCCTGACGGTTCGACTTCGCGGCCGCACCCTGTAGGATGACCGCCTCATGCAGGCTCCGAACTTCCGTCTCGATGGCAAGGTCGCGCTCGTCACGGGCTCTTCGAAGGGCCTCGGCAAGGCGATGGCCTTCGCGCTCGGCGCGGCGGGCGCCAAGGTCGCCTTCAACTACGCGAACGGGAAGGACTGGGCCGAGAAGACCTTCGCCGAGTACGAGGCCGCGGGCTACAAGGGCGGGCTCTTCCGCGCGAGCGTGATCGACGAGGCCGAGGTCGCGCGCCTGAACGCCGAGATCGCGGCGAAGCTGGGCCCCGTCGACATCCTTGTCCTGAACGCGACCCCCGCGCAGCCCCTCAAGCCGATCGAGCAGTACGACTGGGAGTTCTACCAGTCGATGCTCGACTTCTTCGTGAAGAGCCCGTATCTCCTCGCACGCGCGACGCTGCCGCACATGAAGGCGCAGCGGTGGGGCCGCATCATCAACATCACGAGCGAGGTCTTCAACCGCGGCCTGGCGCC
The DNA here is from genome assembly GCA_016124975.1 of Phycisphaera sp. Classification (GTDB taxonomy): domain Bacteria; phylum Planctomycetota; class Phycisphaerae; order Phycisphaerales; family SM1A02; genus QWPT01. The sequence continues at coordinate 18,148 of WGMP01000014.1, forward strand.
GTTCAGCGCCTATGTCGCCGCGAAGGGCGCGCAGGTCGGCTGGTCGCGCTCGATGGCGAACGAGCTCGCGCCGTTCAACATCACCGTCAACATGATCGCGCCCGGCTGGATTCCCGTCGAGCGCCACGAGAACGACCCCGAGCACGAGAAGGAGGCGTATCGCCGCCTCATCCCCATGGGCCGATGGGGCGTGCCGAGCGACTGCGGGGGCGCGTGCGTCTTCCTCGCGAGCGACGCCGCTGGGTTCATCACCGGCCAAGACATCCATGTGAACGGCGGCATGACCGTCGTCTGAACGGGTCGAGACCGAATAGAGAGGAAACCCCCATGAAGAAGCTGATTTCCGTGCTCGCGCTCGCCTCGTTCGGCCTCGGTCTCGCGGCCGCTGCGCCCGCGGACAGGACCGCGGAGCTCGTCGCGGCGCAGAAGGCCCGCATCGAGGCCGCGAAGGCCGCGCCCAAGGCGAAGACGCATGTCGCGTTCGTCTCGAACGGCGTCGCCGACTTCTGGACGATCGCGAAGGCGGGCGCCATCGCCGCGGGCCGCGACCTCGGCTGCACGGTCACGGTCGAGTTCCCGGGCGGCGGGCTCTCCGACCAGAAGCGCATGCTCGAGGACCTCGTCATCAAGGGGATCGACGGCATCTCCGTCAGCCCCATCGACCCGACGAACCAGGTCGAGGTGCTCAACCTCGTCGCGGAGAAGTCGATCCTCATCACGAACGACTCCGACGCGCCGAAGGCGCCGCGCCTCTGCTACATCGGCATGGACAACTACGAGGCGGGCCTCATGTGCGGCAAGCTCGCGCGCGAAGGCCTTCCGAACGGCGGCGAGGTCGCGATCTTCATCGGCCGACTCGAGCAGGACAACGCCAAGCGCCGCCGCCAGGGCTTCATCGACGGACTCCTCGGCCGTACGCCCGACCCGACGCGCTACGACGAGCCCGCGACGGTCGTCAGCGAGGCTGGCTACACCATCGTCGGCACCTGGACCGATTCGTTCGACCGCGCGAAGGCGAAGGCGAACATCGAGGACGTGATCATCAAGCACCCGAAGCTCGCGCTCGTGACGGGGCTCTTCGAATACAACTCGACCCTCGCGGTCGAGGTGCTGCGCCAGACTGGCAAGCAGGGCAAGATCCAACTGGCCGCCTTCGACGAGGGCGCCGATGTGATCGCGGGCATCAAGGAGGGCTTCGTCCTCGGCACGGTCGTGCAGGATCCCTATGGATACGGCTACGAGAGCGTGCGCGTCCTGAATGCGCTTGCGAAGGGCGACATGTCGCTCGTGCCCGAGAGCGGCGTCCTCAACATCCCCGCGAAGGTGATCAGGAAGGACAACGCCGACGCGTTCTGGAAGGACCTCAAGGCGAAGCTGAAGGCGGGGAAGGACGCGAAGTGAGCGCGTCTGTCGCCTCGCATGCAGCATGAGCGTCCCGTTCTCCTCAGCGTGCGCGGCGTCGGCAGGCGCTACGCGGGCGTCGTCGCGCTTTCGGGCATCGACCTCGACATCCGCGGCGGCGAGGTGCTTGGAATCGTCGGCGAGAACGGCGCCGGCAAGTCGACGCTCCTCAAGATCCTCTCGGGTGTGGTGCAGCCTAGCGAAGGCGCGCTTGCCGTCGCCGATGCATCGGGCGCGCTCGCGGAGGTCTCGCTCGACGGCGTGCGCGCCGCGACCGACGCGGGCATCGCGCTCGTCCACCAGGAGCTGAGCCTCGCGGAGAACCTCGATGTCGCGGGCGCGATCCACCTCGGCCGCGAGCCGTCGAGGCTCGGCTTCCTCGACCGCACGAGGATGCGCGCGGACAGCGCGAAATGGCTCGCGCGCGTGGGCCTTTCGATCGACCCAGGCACCCTCTGCGGCACGCTGCGCATCGCGGAGCGGCAGCTCGTCGAGATCGCGAAGGCGCTCTCGACCGAGTCGCGCGTTCTGATCCTCGACGAGCCGACCTCGAGCCTGACCATGCGCGAGACGGAGCGGCTGCTTGAGATCATGGACGAACTTCGCCGCGCGGGGGTCGCCGTCGTCTTCGTGTCGCACCATCTCGACGAGGTGATTCGGATCGCGGACCGCGTGGTGATCCTGCGGGACGGCCGCAGGACGGGTGAACTCGCGCGCGGCGAGCTCGACCGCGCCACGATCGAGCGCCTGATGGTCGGGCGCGACATCGCGCGGGTCGAGCGCGGCGCGGCGGGCGCCGACGCGAAGGTGCGGCTCGAGGTCGACGGCGTGGTGACCGCGCATCGGCGCCGCACGCCCGCATCCTTCCGTGCGCGCGCGGGCGAGATCGTCGGCCTCGCGGGGCTCGTCGGATCGGGCCGCACCGAGCTCCTCGAGGCGATCGCGGGCGTCGCCCCGCATGGCGGAGAGGTGAGGCTCGACGGCCGCGCGCTTGCGCAGGGCGTGCCCGAACGCGTGCGCGCTGGCGTGGCGATCGTCCCCGAGGACCGCGCGCGCAACGGGCTCTTCCTCGAGGACTCGGTCGCCGTCAACATGTCGCTTGCGTGGATCGACCGCGCGAGCCGCGCGCGGCTCGTCGATGCGCGCGGCGAGCGCGGCCTCGTGGCGCGGATGATCTCTCGCATGCAGCTGCGCCCGCCACAGCCCACGCGGCGGGTGCAGACCCTGTCGGGCGGAAACCAGCAGAAGTCTGTCATCGGGCGCTGGCTCGCGGTCGACCCTGCGGTCCTCCTCCTCGACGAGCCGACCCGCGGAGTCGATGTCGGCGCGCGCGCCGAGATCCATGCAGAGGTGCGGCGGCTCGCCGCGCAGGGGAGCGCCGTGGTGTTCGCCTCGAGCGAGCTCGAGGAGGTGCTCCTTCTTGCAGACCGCATCCTCGTGATGCACGAGGGCGCCATCGCGGGCGAGCTCTCCTCCCACGAGGCCAGCGAAATCGCGATCATGCAGCTTGCGACGGGTGGCGCGTCGGCTCTGAAGAAGGCCGCAACATGAAAAAAGCGCTCGGCATCATCGGCATCTTCATCGCGGTCTTCCTGCTCGCGTCGCTCTACGGCGAGAACTTCCTCACGGGCATCAACCTGATGCAGCTGACGCAGCGGACGGCGCTCTACGCGATCATCGCGCTCGGGGCGGCGCTCGTGATCGTGACGGGCGGCATCGACCTCTCGATCGGCTCGGTGGTGTGCCTCGCGGGCATCATGACGCCGTGGCTCCTCGTCGAGCACGAGTGGTCGCCGTGGGCGGTGGTGCCGACGGTGCTCGCGACCTCGGCCGCGATCGGCCTCTTCCACGGGCTCCTCATCACCAGGCTCAGGCTGCAGCCGTTCCTCGTGACCTTGTGCGGGCTCCTTCTCTATCGCGGCATCGCGCGGTGGATGACGGGCGACCAGACGCAGGGCTTCATGGGAGAGCATGGCGAGCTGCGAAAGCTCGCGACGGGGCGCTTCGAGATCCCGGGCGTCGAGAACTTCCTGCTGCCGGCGACCGTGATTCCCGCGGGCATCCTCGCGATCATGCTGGGGATCTTCTACTCGCGCACCGTGTGGGGCCGCTGGCTCCTCGCGACGGGCCGCAACGAAAGCGCAGCGCGCTACTCGGGCATTCCCACGGCGTGGCTCGTCACGGGCTCGTATGTCGGCTGCAGCCTGCTCGCGGGCTTCGGCGGCATGCTCTTCATCTTCGACCTGAGCAGCGCGCAGCCGTCCGACTTCGGGAACTTCTACGAGCTCTACGCGATCGCGGCGGCCGTGCTCGGCGGCTGCAGCCTGCGCGGCGGCGAGATCAGCATCACGGGCGTCGTCTTCGGCGCGGCCACGCTGCAGGTCCTCCGCAACACCATCACGCTCGTCGGGCTCTCGTCGCAGATCGAGTTCGCCGTGATCGGCGCCGTGCTCCTCGTGGGCGTCGCCGCCGACGAAGGCGTGCGCCGATTCATGGCGAAGCGCCTCGAGCGTTCGCCCGCGCCCTCGGGCTGAACGCGCTCGGCCGAGCGCCCCGCGATACCCTTCCGCACTTCCCTCCACCCCGCTTCAGGAGAACCCATGCAAGTACCAGCCACTCTCGCGCTCTTGGCGCCGTTCGCCCTCGCGGCCTTCGCGTTCGCGCAGCAGGAGCCCGCCGTCGCCCCCTCGCCGAACTCGGTACAGCCCGCGGCGGGCATCACCATGAAGGAGTGGGGCTCCGTCGACGGCAAGCCCGTCCACCTCTGGACCCTCCGCAACGCGAAGGGGATGGAGGCCGAGATCACCGACTACGGCACGATCATCGTCTCGCTCAAGGTTGCCGACCGGAACGGGGTCTTCGGTGACATCGTGCTCGGTCGCCCGAGCGTCGCCGACTATGTCGAGCGGACCCAGTACTTCGGCTGCACCGCGGGCCGCTGCGCGAACCGCATCGCGAAGGGCCGTTTCTCGATCGACGGCACCGAGTACACGCTCGCGACGAACAACGGCGCGAACCACCTCCACGGCGGCAACAAGGGCTTCGACAAGGTGGTGTGGAAGGGCGAGGCCAGGATGACCGAGTCGGGCCCTTCGATCACCTTCACCTATCGCTCGCCCGATGGCGAGGAGGGTTACCCGGGCAATCTCGATGCCACGGTCGTCTACACCCTCACCGACGCGAACGAGCTGCGCGTCGACATGACGGCGACCACCGACAAGCCCACGCCCGTCAACCTCGCGCACCACACCTACTGGAACCTCTCGGGCCACGGATCGGGCGACATCCTCGGGCATCTGCTGATGATCCCCGCGAGCCGCTACACGCCCGTCGACGCCTCGCTCATCACGACGGGCGAGATCGCGACCGTGAAGGGGACGCCGCTCGACTTCACGGCGATCAAGCCCATTGGCCGCGACTTCGGCATGGTGCCCCCGACGGGCGACGACCCGGGCGGGCTCGACCACAACCTCGTGCTCGACAAGACGCCCGTCCAGAACGGGCTCTGGCTCTCGGCGCTCCTGATGGACCCGAAGTCGGGGCGCACGATGGAAGTCTGGTCGAACCAGCCGGGGATCCAGCTCTACACGGGCAACTTCCTTGACGGCATCCCTGGGAAGGACGGCGCTGTCTACCAGAAGCACGGCGCGCTCTGCCTCGAGACGCAGGCGTTCCCCGACAGCGTGAACAAGCGCAACGCCGACGGCACGATGAAGGAGGGCTGGCCCGAGGTCGTGCTGCGGCCTGGCGAGACCTACCGGCACTCGATGGTGCACCGCTTCTCGGTGGCGGGCGTCGCGCGGGCGCCGCGGCCTGCGGCGCCGTGACGCACGGTCGCGCGTGAGCCGCCAAGGAGCTTGAATCGCGCTCGGCGGGACCATTCAAACGCAAAGGAACGGCGCGCAGCGGGTGCTGCGCGCCGTTCTACATGCAGGGGGAGGTGAAGGGAGGCGATCGTCAGCGACGACGACGGGCCGTGAGCCCCGCGGTGCCCGCGAGGGCGAGGAGCGCCATCGCGCCGGGGGCGGGGATGGCCGTGAAGCTCGCGTTGTAGCTGGCAAGGGCTGCGCCACCGTTGCCGACGCTGGCATCGGCGCGGATCTCAAGGCGATAGGAGCGGCCTGAGTCGAGCGACACATTGCCCGAGGCGATGCTGTCGTCCGAAAGCGCGAGGCGCACGGTGTTCGTGGTGAGGTCGGTGAGGACGACCGAGACGAAGGCTGCGCCGCCCGTCTCGGTTTCGCTCAGACCGACGATCCACGAGACATCGAGGATCGACGAGCCATCGAAGCCCTGGGCCACGAAGGTGATGTCGACGAGGCTCAGCGACACGACCGCGAGGTTGGCCGAGCCCGCGAGCGCTTGCGCGGCTCCCGAGAAGTCCATCTCTTCGGCGGTGATGCTCGAACCGTGGTTGGCGAGGCCCGAGTAGCCCGCGCCCGAGAGCGAGGCGGACCCGAACCAGACGCCGCCTGCGGTCGAGGAGTCGGAATCCGAGGCCCCTGCAGCGGTGACGCTCACGGAACGAAGCGTGGAGGAATAAACAAAGCCTGCAGCGGCCTGCTGGGAGAGTGCCCCCAGAGCCACCGCGGCGGCCGCAAAAGCGGCAGCGCGTGTGATGGAACCCATTTTCCAGACTCCCTACATGAAGGCGAGTTCCCGCTCGCCTTCCCCTTTTTCCAGGCTTGACACCGCCCCCGAAAGAGCTGCGGCAGAGCCAGGTCTCAAACCACGACCGCAGGCCTGCTGGCTTCCAGCAGGGTCGGTCGGGGCGAAAGTACCACGCGTGCGGGCGAAGCCAAGAAAACTGGGTGGGAAATCGCGCAAATCAACGCATTCCCAACCGCGGCTTCACGGGGAACGGAGCGAAGGCGTCCTGATTTGGGGGCTTGGAGCGCCCAAAAGGCGCTGTTATCGCCCTATGACGGCCGACGGGCGATGGCGGTCCCTGTTCGTCAGCTCAGCGTCGGACGAGGTCCTTGCCGAGCTCGCGAAGTTCGGCAAGGTTCCGTACCCCCGAAAGGGCGAGGGCGAGGTCGAACTCAGCCGTGACGATCGCGAGGGCGCGCGTCACGCCCGCCTCGCCACCCGCCCCGAGTCCCCAAAGGATGGGGCGACCGAGCGCGATCGTGTCGGCGCCGAGGGCGATGGCGCGCAGGACATCGACGCCGCGCCGCACGCCGCCGTCGACGATGACGGTCGCCTTCGGGCGACCCGATCCTCGCACGGCGTCGGCGCAGCTCGGAAGCACCTCCGCCGTCGATGGGGCGCCATCGAGCTGGCGACCTCCGTGGTTCGAGATCCAGACGCCCGCCGCGCCCGCATCGAGCGCACGCCTGCAGTCGTCGGGCCTGCAGAGTCCCTTGGCGACCACGGGAAGCCTGGTCGCCGCTGCGATCGCCTCGAAGTCACGCCAGCTGGCGCTCGGGTCGATCGTCCACGAGAGCGCGCCTCCCATGCCGACGCCGCTGTGGCCCGTCGGCCCGCCCGGCCGCTCAAGGTTCGGGAGCCGAAGGCCATCGGGCACGCGGAAGCCATTGCGGATGTCGCGCTCGCGAGTCCCCCACATGGGCGTGTCGGCCGTGACGGCGAGGCCATCGAACCCCGCAGCTTCCGCCCGTGCGATGAGCGCGCGCGTGGCGTCGCGGTCTGCGGAGATGTAGATCTGCATCCACAGCGGCGCCGTGGTCGCTGCGCGCACTTCCTCGAGCGGCGTCGTCGAGAGGCTCGAGAGGCACATGGGGATCCCCGCTGCGCTCGAGGCGCGGGCGGTCGCGCACTCGCCGTCCGCGTGTGCGAGCCGCTGCATGGCGGTCGGCGCCACGAAGAGGGGCGACGGGACGCGCGCTCCGAAGAACTCGCCCACGGTGGAGCGCGCGGAGACATCGACGAAGCCGCGGAAGTGCACCGTGAGCTCGCGCCACGAGCTTTCGTTCCTCGCAAGCGTCCGCTCGTCCCACGCGCCCGAGCGGTAGTAGTCCCACGCGGTCCGCTCGATGCGCTCGCGCGCGAGGGACTCGAGGTCTGCAAGCGAGACGGCCTTGGCGAGTTCAGCGACGGGATCCTGTGATGGGTGCATGGTCCGCGCGGAGGATAACGCGCACTGGTGTGGCGCGAAGCGCCCGGCCTCCAGCCTGAGAGCGTGCGGGGCGTTCGATTCCGCCATCACCAGAGGTGATGCCGCGCGGCACAGGCTGCGACGGCGCAAGCGGCCTGCTCGCGCTTCGCTCCGCTCCGCGCTCGGCGTCGGGGCCGCGAGCCTGATCGCTCCGAGACGCGCACAGGCGCACCGCCGTCGCGGTGCGCCTGTGGTGTTGCCTCTGTCGAGCTTCCGTCGTGCGGAACTTGGAAGCTCCGCCTCAGCGGCGTCGGCGGATCCCCATGACGCCGCCGAGCGCGAGCAGCGCGACAGAACCGGGAGAGGGAATCAGCTGCGCGTTGAAGTTCTGGCCGTCGAGGTAGCTCTGTCCCTGAATCGTCCAGTTCGTCAGCCAGTTGTAGCTCGCGAGGTTCGGATCCGTGCCGTACTGCGCGTTCAGGCCGCGCACGGGGTGGAACCAGATGCCGATCTTCTCGGCGAACGCCACGCCCGTCCACTCGTCGCCCTGGGCGCTTGGGTAGAGCGGCACATGGTTCTGGATGACGCTCGCGTCCATCTCGAGATAGAAGCGTCGCGTCGTGCCCGAATCGGACGCGTACATCTGCGTGACGGGGCTCGTTCCCGCAGTGTTGAGCGAGCTCCAGATGCGGTCGGGAGCCTGCACGCCCGTATCGGGCGAGCCGTCCATGTAGCTGCTCGCTCCGTTGATGCCGTTGTAGTTGTAGACCGTGACGCGTGGCATGACGGATGTCTCGTCGACGATGTTCGACGCGTCGAAATAGATGAGCGCCAGTTCGCCCGCGTGTCCCTTCGGGTTCGGCCCTGGCGAGATCGCGAGCCAGTAGCCCACGGTCTGCCCGCCGACCGAGGTGTTCATCGTCACATCCCACAGGAAGCGGTTCGTGGTCGGGTTGAACTCGGCGCGGATCGACTGGATGCGGCCTGCGCCTTCGTTGGTTCCGTGCTGGCCGTGGGTGAAGTCGTAGCGGTAGAACACCTCTGCGTGCGCGGACGCGGAGATGGCGGAAAGCGCCGTGAGCGCAAGGACGGTCGTGCGGACCATGATTCTCTTCTCCTCCTCTTTTGATTGGTTCGTGAAACGAACGGAGAGCCGTTCGGGCGCCGCAGCGGGTGCTCCCGCCGAGGTCGCAGCCGAACCTACCCCACAATGGGGATGTGGCAAGCCGGCCGCGCGCGTCTTTCCGCACATCACGCGGGCTGTGATTGAATGAGTGATTCTCTCGCGCCAAGCCGTACAGACGCTACAGACGCTACAGACCGCACAAGCCGCATAGGCCGCACAAGCCGCACAGATCGCACAGACCGACTCCACACGATTGACAAACGCGGCCGTCCTCGTCGGACGGCCGCGTCGTGCGCTTGTTCTGTGGACCGATCCGCGGGGTCAGCGGCGCCTGCGTCCGACAAGGCCGACGACGGCGAGCGCCGCGAGCGATGCAGGAGCGGGAACGAACTGGGTGTTGAGGTTCGAGGTGTCGAGCCAGCCGTGGTTCGCGTAGCTCCAGCCCGTGAGGTAGTTGAAGTTGCCCTGCGACGGGTCGGTGCCGTAGGTCGCGTTCAGCCCGCCGAAGTGGGAGAACCAGACGCCGATCTTGCTGCCGAAGGCGAGGCCCGTCCAGTCGTCGCCCTGCGGGTTCGGATAGAGCGGCGTGTGGTTCTGCACGATGCTCGCGTCGAACTCAAGGACGAAGCGGCGCGTGTTGCCCGTGTCGGTGGCGGAGAGCTGCGAGATCACGCTCGAGGCGCCCGCATCGAGCGAGCTGAAGATGCGGTCGGGTGCCTGCGTGCCCGCGGCGGGCGAGCCGTCGAACCAGCTCGAGTTCGCGTTGAGGCCGTTGTAGTTGTAGACGGTGAACTTCGGCGTCACCGTCATGTCGTCGCCGAGGTTCGTGGCGTCGAAGTAGATGATCGCAAGCTCGCCCGCGTGGCCCTTCGGGTTCGGGCCCGGCGAGACGGCGAGCCAGAAGCCGCGCGTCACCACGCTCGAGACATCGAAGGTGACATCCCAGAGGAAGCGGTTCGAGTCGGCGTCGAACTCGGCCTTGATGGTGTCGATGCGGCCTGCGGCGGGATTGGTGGGGGCCTGGCCGTAGGCGAAGTTGAACTGGTGGAAGCCTGCGGACGCGCTTCCCGATGAGGCGAGTGCGAGCAGCACGGCCGCGGTCGATCTCTTCAGCATGGATGAACTCCTCGATCGGCGCGCTCGCGCTCGCCCGCCACGCGCGGATGCGACGGCGCACGCTGTCCGATCACGGGCGAAGCGCGAGGCAACCCTCGGCCTTGTCAGGAGTTCGATGCGGATTGGCAATTCCTTCGTTCTCGGTCTCGCCCAGCGGTCAGGGCCCGGAGTCCGAGAGGCTCTCGGCCGCGATCCAGGGCCAGCCCTCGAGGGGGTTCGGCTCGGCCGCGATCTCGGCGGAGCCTTCGGAGTCGTCGCCTGTGGACCCGCCGACGAACGCATCGTCGCGCGATGCGTCGGAGGGCGCGAGGCACAGCGCAAGCAGCGCGATGGCGGCCCAGCGGATGTTGCGCCAGGCCAGGCTTGGCTTGGCTGCGCGGCGACGGGGAGGGGAACTCATGAGGCCAACAGTCGAAACTCGCGCCGCGGCGGCAAGCGAATCCCGGTCATGGCGCCGCACGAGGCGCGACGGTGGGCGGGGCAGATGCGACAACCCGCAAGGGGCGACCGTCGTCGCCCTGGCGCGCGGCTCGGGTGGCTCAGGGCAACACCCATGCGAGCAGTGCGAGAGCGCCGAACAACACGATCATGGCGCACACGATCGTCGCCAGCGCAGAGACCACGAACAGGGTGCCTGCGAGGTAGCCGCAGTGGCGGATGGACGCGCGGAGCGGATGGCGTCGGGGAAGGACCTGGTCGGTCAGAAGGAACGCGAAGCTCGACGATCGGACGGAAAACTGGGTCGTGAAGAGGCAGAGTCCGAACATGGCGATCCACCAGATCAGCGTGTCGAGGACCCTCAGCGGATGGAAGTCGTGCACAAGAAGCACGCCGACGCAGAACGCGGGCACAAGCAGGGGCCGGGCGAGGTAGACGGCCATGGTCTTGATGGACGGAGTCTCAAGCAGGCGATGCGACGACCTCTCGTTGTACGGCGTGCCGCATTCGGGACAGATGCCGGGCGTCGGCAGGCCCGCGACCGTGAATCCGCAGAGATCGCAGCAGGGCGCGGCGCGCGGCAGCAGGAAGGGCGGGCGCTTGTACAGCGTGATGCGGATCTCGTCGGGAGCGTGCAGGGGAAGGCTCGCGTGTTCAGCGTCGCGCTGCGCCGCGTCGGAGGGCTCTGCCGATGGATGATCGGTGGTGTCGGTCATGCGCTGACGGCGGTGGCCATCGGCGGGCGGCGCACCCGACGGCTTGAGGATTTCTGCCGTGTTCTCTGCGGTGCTCTCCGCCATGGGGTCCGCCATGGGGTCCGCCATGCACCGAGAGATCCGTTCTGTGTAGAAAAGGGCTTGACAGGGGGGAGGGAATGGGCGAATATCGTTGATATACGGAGGAAAAATGCTCAGAAACTCGCTCGGATTTTGCGTGATCGGATTGGGTGGCGTCGTTGCTGGTGAGTCCGTCCTGCTTGCACAGGTCGTTCCTGACTGCTTCGACTGCACGCGGACGGACCTCGTCAAGACCTGTAACGGCGGCGCTTTCGACTGGTGTGATCAGAGTGTCGTCGTGGGTGACGATTGCCTTGAAATCTGCGCAGACGCATGCTCGCCGGTGGTCGTTCGCTGGTGCCCAGAGCGCGTGAGCGGGGATGATGCGCGCGAGATTCCAAGCTGCGCTGATTGGGGTTCCACGCAGTTGTTCGCATTATGTCTCCTGCGTGACCCGGAGTATCCGTGCTCCTGCGACTTCAACGACCCCAACGCTGTTCTCGCACTCTATCCTTGCGCCCTCGCCGTTCCACTGAGGAGCGTTCGGTCCTGTCAATACCAGTGATGGAAGCCTTCTCGGCTTGTCAGACAGCGCCTTGCGCAACGGAGGACCCTGAACCGAGGCGGACACCTGTGAATCGGCCGTGCAGCCCGCGCGGCGGGGACTGTCCGCGAGAACTCTTACTGAAGGGAAAGTCATGTCATGGAATACAGATAGAGGATCGATCGAGACAGTATGTCCGAACCACTGCGCGCGTCGCCGAGCCCGATTGGCGCTGGTGGCCTCGGTGGCCTCGATGGTCGCGTGGGTCGGAGGCCTTGCCGCTCTCACGGAGGCAGTGCACGCGATGGACGACGGGCCGAGGTCTCGTGAGGAGATCGTGGAGCGTGTCCGCGGCGGCAGGGCGGCGATGCCCGCGTTCCATCTGACGGCCACGGTCGCCACGCAGCGCATGGGTGCGAACGGGGATGCATCCTCCCCTGCGCAGGTCGTCGAGCGCACGCGTGAAGAGACGGTCCTCTGCGAGCCGAAGGTCGCCGCGCGGATCGAGCGTTCGGTCGACGGAGATCGGCAGGTCGTGGCGAGCGACGGCGCGCGGCACCTTCGCTACGCGATCCTGCGGGGGCTTGGCGATGGGCCCGACGAGGTGGGGGGCTCGACCTCTCGCGATGCGAAGGCGCTCAAGGTCCAGAACGAGCGCTCGATGGCGGATCTCCTCATGAACTGGCCTCTCATGGACGAGGTGCTGGCGCGCGCGGATGGCGTCGAGCCGACGAACGGCCTGGTGGCGTGGCTCTCGCAGCCCGAGGTCGTGATCGACGCCGCGCCCGTCGTCATCGACGGCGTCTCCTGCGTCCGCGCGGTCCGCGGTTCCGCCGATGGCCGCTCGCGCGTCGAGTATGTGCTTGACCCGAGCGCGGGATGGCTTCCGCGGCGCCATCAGGTCTTCTCGGGCGACGCGCTTGTCTTGTCACGCGAGGTGCATGAATTCCACGCCATCGGCTCGGGCGCGTTCCTGCCCGTGCGAGCGACGGAGCGCAACATCAGCCAGGGCGTCACCGTCGAGTTCGAGGTGAAGCGCGACGCAGAGGGCAACTACCGTGCGGGAATCCTCGCGGACGCCACCACGATCGCAGCGGCGCCTGCGGGCGCGGTTCTGGCCGAGGAGTGACTCGGCCCGCGCGGCATGACTGCGATTGAACCTCGACGACCCGGGCGCGCCCAGCGCCCGGGTCGTCGGCTTCTGCGGGCGACACAGCCTGCGACGAGGGATGCATCCGGCCGCGATCCAGCGATCAGCGATCAGCGCCCAGCGCCCAAGGACCCAGCGATCAGCAGCACGAGCATCGCGACCAAGAGCGCGAACCCGACCGCGAGGCTGATGACGCCGACGATGGCCGCAAGCCCCGAGCCGAGGCAGCCGAGGATGCGGTGCGAAGGGAGTTCGGTCGTGCTCCTGCTTCCGCCGAGCGCAAGGGCCTCGATGAGGTTGATCGCGCGCCACGAGGCCCACGCGAAGGCGCAGCAGGCCGCGAAGGCGGGAACGAGCGCGACGGTGTCGATGAGGCTCGGCGCTGAGCCGAGCGTGAGCGCGCACGCGAGGCACGCCGCCGCCGCGACGGCGAGCGGCAGGGCGAGATGCAGCGCGATCCGTGCCGCGCTCGGCGGCTGCGAGCGGTAGACCGAGTCCGGCTCGTATGCAGAGCCGCACTCGGGGCAGGTGCCTTGCGGAGGCAAGCCCTCCAGGAGGAACCTGCACGCCGGGCACGCGGCGCCGCCCGAGCGCGCGAAGAGGGGATGGTGGACGCGCTCGTCGGCCATTGACATCCACTCTACCGCGCGGCGCGTCGCGATCAGGCGCGTGCCGCGCGCGGATAGTCGTTGTAGCCGCGCGCGTCGTCGCCGTAGAAGGTGGTGTCGTCCCACGGGGCGAGCGCATCGCCTGCGGCGAGGCGCTCGGGAAGATCGGGGTTCGAGATCGCGAGCTTTCCGAAGGCGATCGCATCGCCGAGGCCCGCGTCGAGGTCGGCTTGCGCCGCGGCGACATCGGCGCCGTAGCCGTTCAGGACGACCGCGCCCGCGAAGCGCTCCTTCATCTCGCGGCAGAGGCGGTCGGTGAAGGGGCCCTTCCATCCGTCCTTCGGCCAGTAGTGGTTGAAGAGGTGGAGGTAGGACAGGCGGCGCTTGCCGAGCTCCTCTGCGACGCGGCGCATGCACTCCTCGTCGTCGGGTGAAGCGGGAAGGTCGTTCGCGCTTCCCATCGGCGAGAGCCGCACGCCGACGCGCGCGTATCCGAATGCGGCCGCCGTTGCGTCGACGACCTCGAGCAGAAGCCGCATGCGGTTGTCGATGGCGCCGAAGCCCTGGCCGCCCCAGGCGTCGGTGCGGGTGTTGAGGCTTCCCGAGAGGAACTGGTTGATGAGGTAGGAATTCGCGGCGTGGACCTCGACGCCGTCGAAGCCCGCGCGCTTCGCGCAGCGGGCGGCGTGGGCGAAGTCCTCGACGACGCGCGGCATCTCGGCGGTCTCGAGCGCGCGCGGCATGCTCGCCTCGACGCGCTCGCGGCGGCCGTCCTCGTGTCGGATGCTGACATAGCCCTTCGACTTCTCAGCGACGCACGAGACGGGCGGCTGGCCGTTCGGCTGGTGCGCGACATGGCTCACGCGGCCGACATGCCAGAGCTGGAGAAAGATGCGCCCGCCCGCCGCGTGCACGCGGTCTGTGACAAGCCTCCAGCCCGCGACCTGTTCGTCGGAGTAGATCCCGGGCGTGTTCGGATAGCCCTTTCCTTCGGGCGAGATCTGCGTGGCCTCGCTGATGAGGAGGCCGAACGAGGCGCGCTGCGCGTAGTGCTCGGCCTGCAGTTCGCCAGGGACATCGCCCGGCGCCTTCGCGCGCTGGCGGGTGAGGGGCGCCATGAAGACGCGGTTCGGGCAGTCGAGGTCGCGGAGCGTGATCGAGTCGAGGAGGGCGGGCATGGGAGGTCGGGATTCGTAACCGAATCCGCATGGATGCGCAGCGGCGGCGGAGCGACCGCAGAAGGTGGTGGAAGTTTCGTACGATGCGTCGATGTCCCGACTGAGGCATCGCGATCGATGGCTGCGCGCGGCGGCACCCGCCGTGGTCGCTTCGCTTGTCCTGTGGGCGCCTTCGTGCATGGTCGGGCCCGATGCGGCGCCCGAGGTCGATGCGCCTCGGCCCGAGGCCGTTCCCGCGCCCGCGCGCGAGGGCGTTTCGGCGGACCAGCCCGTCGCGCCTCGCTGGTGGGAGTTGGTCGACGACCCGACGCTGCATGCGCTGATCGCGCGCGCGGAGGAGCGGAACACCTCGCTCGAGGCTGCGCTCGGCGCGGTGCGCGCCGCGTATGCGGGCGTCGGCGTGAGCGAGTCGCAGCTCTGGCCCACGGTCGGCTTCGGTGCCCAGTATGCGCGCACGCTGACGAACATCGCGCAGCTGGCGGCCGACGGGGTGCGGAGCGAGCCCTACAACATGTATGCCTACGGAATCGGCATGCCGTCGTGGGAGATCGACCTCTGGGGGTCGGTGAAGCGGCAGGTCGAGGTCGCGAAGGCCGACGCAGCGAAGCAGGTCGAGCTGATGCGCGACGCGCTCGTCTCGGTGCGCGCGCAGGTGGGCGCCGTGTATGGCCAGCTGCGCACGCTCGAGGAGCGGCGCGCGGTGCTCGCGCGCAGCGTCGAGGTCTATGCGTCGATCCGCGACACCGTCAAGGCGCGTTACGACGCGGGCGTGGTGACGGGGCTCGACCTCGCGCGCGTCGAGGCGCAGCTTGACGCAGCGCGCGCGCAGCTGCCGCAGGTCGACGCCGGAATCGCGGGCACCTTGGCGCAGCTCGCCGTCTTGTGCGGCGCGGAGCCTGCGGAGATCGCCGGGCTCGTCGCCGCGCGCGACGCGGAGGCCGTTGCGCGCGCGATTCCCGAAGTCCCCGATGTCGTCGGCGTCGGTCTTCCCGCCGATCTCATCGAGCGCCGCCCCGATGTGCGTGCCGCGCGCGAGGAGCTGCGCGCGGCCACCGAGCGCATCGGCATCGCGCAGGCCGCGAAGCTGCCGTCGATCAGCATCTCGGGCAACTTCTACATCGCCGCGAACACCTTCTCGGGGCTCGGCGACCTCGCCAACAAGGCCTACACGATCGGCCCCGCGATCTGGTGGCCGATCTTCGAGGGCGGGCGGCTCGATGCGCAGGCCGCGCAGCAGAAGGCGCTCGCGGAGGCCGCGCTTGCGCGCTATCGCGGCGCCGTGCTCGAGGCGATCGCTGATCTCTCGGCGTCGACTGGCGACTTCGTCGAGTCGCGCGAGGGCGTGCGCCTCGCAGGCACCGCGCGCGCGAGCGCCCGCCGCGCGCGCGAGCTTGCGGAGAAGCAGTTCGACGCGGGCGTGACCGACATCACGGTCCTTCTCGACGTGCGCAGGCAGGAGCTCGACGCCGAGCGCGCCGAGGTCGAGGCGCGCGGCATCGTGCTCCAGTCGTTCGTCTCGCTCTGCCGCTCGCTCGGAGGCGGATGGAGCGACGAGGACCTCGACCGCGCGGCCGCGAAGGACGCGGAACCCGTCATCTCGTTGGAGTCACGCGAATGAACCACATGCAGACGAACGAAGCAAGGGTCTCGCGCGCACGGATCGCGGCGATCACGCTCGGCGCGGCGCTTTCCGCGACCCTTCTCGCGACGGCGGTCTCGTGCGGCGGCCCCGCCGCGCCGCCGATGCGGCCGAGCGAGATCTCCGTGCGCACGGCGGTCGCAGAGGCGCGCACGCTTCGCCGCTCGAAGACCTTTCCAGGCGTCACGGCGTCGGTGCGGCCGGTCGAACTGAGCGCGCGCGTCCAGGGCTTCCTTGCGGCGCAGCATGTGAAGGACGGCGAGCGCGTCGCGGCGGGCACGCTCGTCTACTCGATCGACCCGCGGCCCTACGAGGTCGCGCTCGATGCAGCGAACGCAGAACACGGCCGCGCGCAGGCGCAGGTCGCGTCGGCGGAGGCCGCCGTCGCGCAGGCCGAGGCGCAGCTGGCGCAGGCCGAGGCGCAGGTGTCGGGTGCGCGCGCCGGCCGCGATCTCGCGGCGCGCGATGTCGACCGCAACAGGCCGCTTGTCGAGAGCGGCGCGATCTCGCGGCAGGCGTTCGACCAGTACGAGTCGCGCCTCGCAGAGGCGGAGTCGCAACTTGCGACCGCAGAGGCCGCCGTGCGCACCGCAGCCGCGCAGCGCGACCGCGCGAAGAGCGACACCGTGGTCGCAGAGGCCGCGGTTGCGTCGGCCGTCGCGCAGCGCGAGAACGCCGAGCTCAATCTCTCGTACTGCGCCGTCGCGGCGCCGATGGACGGCCTTCTCGGAAAGTCGCTCGTGTCGGAAGGGCAGATGGTGGGACCGGGCTACACGGTCGCGCTGAACACGCTCGTCCAGACCGACCCGATGTGGGTCCAGTTCAGCCCGAGCGCGACCGAGTGGCCCGCGCTCGCCGCGCTTCTGGCGCAGGGTGCCGTCGAGGCGACGGTCGCCTATGGCGGCAATGCGTCGATCTCTGCGAAGGGAAGCATCGTGTTCGCGGCGAACGCGGTCGATCCGTCGACCTCGACCATCATGATGCGCGCGGAGTTTCCGAACCCCGCTGGCACCTTCCGCGCGGGCACCTACGCGCTCGTCACGGTCGACCTCGGCGAACTCAAGGCACCCGCTGTGCTCGTGCCTGTCGAGGCGCTCGTGCCGCAGGAATCGGAGTTCTTCGTGTGGCGCGTGAAGTCCGACGCGACGGTCGAGCGCGTCAAGGTCGAGGTCGCGGTGCGCGACGAGGGCTTCGTGGGGATCGTCGGCGGAGTCGCAGCGGGCGACCGCATCGTGACGGCGGGCGTGCAGAAGCTCTCCGTCGGGTCGAAGGTCGTCGAGGCGCCCGCGCGCAGCGGGAACTAAGGAGCGCGCATGTCGGGCGGGTCACTCTCGCGGTTCTTCATCTCGCGGCCGATCTTCGCGACGGTCATTGCGCTGATCACGCTCCTCGCGGGCGTGGCCACGATGCTCACGCTGCCGATCGCGCAGTTCCCCACGATCGCGCCTCCCACGGTGCAGGTGTCGGCGATCTACAACGGCGCCGACGCGGAGACCGTCGCGCAGGCCGTGACGCTGCCGCTCGAGAAGCAGATCAACGGCGTGCAGGGCATGCTGTACATGAGCTCGAACTCGACGAACACGGGCCAGAGCATCATCACCGTGACCTTCGAGGTGGGCTACGACCTGAACATCGCGGCGGTCGACGTGCAGAACCGCGCGCAGCAGGCCTTCGCGCAGCTGCCGCCCGAGGTGCAGCAGCTCGGCGTCACCGTCACCAAGCAGTCGACGAACATGACGCTCGTCGCGACGCTGCGCTCGCCCGACGGCGCCTACGACACGCGCGCGCTCACGAACCTCGCGGACATCTCGATCGTGCCCGCGCTCCAGCGCCTCGAGGGCGTCGGACAGGTGACGATCTTCGGCCTCGAGGAGTACGCGATGCGCGTCTGGCTCGACCCTCCGAAGCTCGCGGCGCTCGGGATCTCGAGCGCGGAGGTCGCGCAGGCCGTGCAGCGGCAGAACAAGCAGGCCGCGATCGGCTCGCTCGGCGCGCAGCCGAGCGCGGGGGCTCCCGCCTTCACGGTGAGCCTCGTCACGAAGGGGCGCCTCACGAGCGTCGAGGAGTTCGAGGACATCGTGGTGCGCGCGGGCGAGGACGGCGCGATCGTGCGGATCCGCGACCTCGGCCGCGTCGAGATCGGGTCGTATCTCTACTCGAGCACCTCGCACTTCAACGGCAAGGGCGCCGCGCTGATCGGTGTCTACCAGCTGCCCGACGCGAACGCGTTCGCGGTCGCGCAGTCGGTGCGCGAGGAGCTCGACCGCCTCGCGCCGCTCCTGCCGCCGGGCGTCACGCACGAGGTCGCCTTCGACACCACGCTCTTCGTCTCCGCGTCGCTCGAGGAGCTCGTCCACACGCTCGTCGAGGCTGCGATCCTCGTCCTCCTCGTCATCTTCATCTTCCTGCAGGACTGGCGCGCCACGCTCATCCCGATGATCGCGATCCCCGTGTCGATCGTGGGCACCTTCGCGGCGATGGCGGTGTTTGGCTTCTCGATCAACACGCTCACGCTCCTCGGCCTCGTGCTTGCGATCGGCCTCGTCGTCGACGACTCGATCATCGTCGTCGAGAACGTGCACCACCAGCTCGAGCAGGGGGCGACAGACCTCAAGGACGCGGCCGGCAAGGCGATGGACCAGGTCACGGGGCCGATCATCGCGACGAGCCTCGTGCTTCTCGCGGTGTTCATTCCCGCGGCGCTGATGCCGGGAATCACGGGGCAGCTCTACAACCAGTTCGCGCTGACGATCGCGTTCTCGATCGCGCTCTCGTCTGTGAACTCGCTCACGCTGTCGCCCGCGCTCTGCGCCATCTTCCTGAAGCCTGGCGCGCATCAGACGCGCTTCAAGCCGTTCGTCGTCTTCAACCGCGTCTTCGACGCGTTCCGCGAGCGCTACGGCAGCGTCGTCCACTGGTCGGGCAAGCACTGGTACGCCGTCGCGGCGGCGTTCGTCGTCGCCGTCGGCGCGATCGGCCTTCTTCTCGCGCGCACGCCGACGGCGTTCATCCCGAACGAGGACCAGGGCTACTACTTCGTCGCGGTGCAGCTGCCTCCGGGCGCGAGCCTGCCGCGCACGCTCGCTGTGTCGGAGGAGGCGCGCGCCATCATCGCCGCCGATCCATCGGTCGAGGACGTGCTCCAGATCGAGGGCTTCAACTTCCTCACGGGCACGCAGCAGACGAACTCCGCGTTCCTCATCGCGATCCTCAAGCCGTGGAGCGAGCGCGACCCGATCACCGAGAACGCGCGCGCCATCATCGTGCGCGCGTTCCCGAAGCTCGTCGCGATTCCCGAGGGCAGCGTGTTCCCCGTACCGCCGCCGCCGATCCAGGGGCTCGGCACGGTCGGCGGCTGGCAGCTGCAGCTCCAGGACACGAAGGGCGGCAGCTTCACCGACTTCGCTGTGGTCGCGCGCGCGTTCATGGAGGAGGCGGGGAAGCGGCCCGAGCTTTCGGGCCTCAACTCGCCGTTCACGGACTCCGTGCCCGTCGCGCGCCTCGCGATCGACCGCTCGAAGGCCGAGCTCGTCGGCGTCTCGATGAGCGACATCTTCTCCGCGCTCGGGCAGTCGCTCGGCCAGTCGTTCGTGAACAACTTCAACCTCTACGGCCAGGTCTACAACGTGATGATCCAGGCCGAGGCGGGCGCGCGCCTCGACCCCGTCGACATCGAGGCGATCCATGTGCGCAACCGCGACGGGAAGATGGTGCCGATGTCGGCGCTCGCGAGCGTCACGATCGGCGTCGCGCCCGACAACGCCACGCACTACAACGGCTTCAACACCATCCAGGTGAACGGAAACGCAGGCGCGGGCTACAGCTCGGGCGACGCGATCGCGGCGGTCGCCGAGGTGGCGGCCGCCACGCTTCCCGAGGGCTTCACCTACGAGTGGACGGGCACGACCTACCAGGAGATCGAGTCGGGCGGATACGCGCCGCTCATCTTCGGACTCGCGCTTCTTGCGGTGTTCCTGCTGCTTTCCGCGCAGTACGAGTCGTGGGCGCTGCCCTTCAATGTGCTGCTCTCGGTCGCGTTCGCGGTGCTCGGCGCGCTCGTCGCGATCCGCCTCATGGGCCGCTCGCTCGATGTCTATGCGCAGATCGGGCTCGTGATGCTCGTCGGCCTCGCGGCGAAGAACGCGATCATGATCACGGAGTTCGCGGCGGAGCGGTACTACGCGGGCGAGTCGGTGCTCGACGCCGCGGTGAACGCGTCGAAGCTTCGCCTACGGCCGATCCTGATGACGAGCTTCTCGTTCATCCTCGGCATCCTGCCGCTTGCGATCGCGACGGGCGCGGGCGCGCAGAGCCGCCAGTCGATCGGCATCGTGGTGCTTGGCGGCATGCTCGGCGCGGTCGTCGTCGACCAGATCGTGGTGCCCACGCTCTTCGTGATGATCATGGGCCTGCGGGAGAAGCTCTTCGGCCGCCCGAAGCGCGCGCCCGCCGCGCCCGCGTCGGCGCACTGAAGTTCGGAATTCGCCTTCGTGCGAGGCGCGTCCGCGCGCGCCGCGCTGTATCTTGGCCGCTCTCGCACAACCACAGGAGAACCCGATGCGCGACCAGACCCGCCGTGACTTCCTCGCCACCACCGCAGCGATCGGCGCAGCAGGACTCGTTGCCCCGCTCGGGTTCGCGGGCTGGCGCCAGGACGCCGCCCGGTCCGCCGCGAAGGTCCGCGTCGGCCTCGTCGGCTGCGGCGGCCGCGGCTCTGGCGCCGCGAACGACACGCTGACGGCGAACCCGAACGTCGAGCTCGTCGCCATGTGCGACATCGACCTCGAGAAGGCCCGCGGCGTGCGCGACGCGCTCAAGGAAGCGCACTCCGAGCGCGCCAATGTGCCCGACGACCGCATTTTCGGCGGCCTCGACGGCTACCAGAAGCTGCTCGCGCTGGCCGACGTCGACCTCGTGATCCTGGCGACCGCGCCGGGCTTCCGCCCCGTGCACATCGCGGCCGCCGTTGCGGCGAAGAAGCACATCTTCGCCGAGAAGCCCGTGTGCGTCGATGTCGCGGGCTACCACGCGTGCTGCGCCGCGCACGACCAGGCCGCGAAGCAGGGAACCGCCATCGTGACGGGCACGCAGT
Source organism: Phycisphaera sp. (assembly GCA_016124975.1). Lineage (GTDB taxonomy): Bacteria > Planctomycetota > Phycisphaerae > Phycisphaerales > SM1A02 > QWPT01. The sequence continues at coordinate 39,274 of WGMP01000014.1, forward strand.
ACCGCCGCCAGACGAGCTTCATCGAGGGAATCAAGCGGATCCGCGAAGGCATGATCGGCGAGGTCGTCGGCATGACGGCGCGCTACTGCTCGAACGGCATCTGGTACCGCGACCGCAAGCCCGGCATGAGCGATATGGAGTACCAGATCTGGAACTGGATGCACTTCATCTGGCTCTCCGGCGACCAGATCACCGAGCAGGCCGTGCACAACATCGATGTGATCCACTGGGTGATGGGCGGCCCGCCCGTGCGCGCCTTCGCGTCGGGCAGCCGCTGGAACCGCCCTGCGGACAGCGAGATGTGGGATTCGATGTCGGTCGACTTCGAGTTCGCGGGCGGGAAGATCTGTTCGTTCGACGCGCGCCACTGGTCGAACTCCGACAACCAGTTCGACAATGTGGTCTATGGCTCGAAGGGCATCGCGTACCTGCGCGCGTTCGACGGCGGCAGCACGATCACAGACCGCGATGGCAAGGAGCTGTGGACGACGAAGGGCTCGATCGGTGCGGCGTATCGCCAGGAGCACAAGGAGCTCGTCGAGTCGATCGTCGCGGGAACGCCGATCGTCGAGCTGCGGCAGACCGCCGAGAGCTCGCTGATGGCCGTGATGGGCCGAGAGGCCGCGTACTCGGGGCAGACCGCGACCTGGGACTTCATGACGAAGCAGTCGAAGCTCGACCTGATGCCGAAGGTGGTCGCGATTCCGGGCGACGCGCCCACGCCGTTCGTGCGAAAGCCCGGCGAGTATCGGCTGCAGTGACGGCGCGGCGGGGGACTGCCTCGGACGCCACGACTGCGAGCTTGGCGCACGCGGCGTTCGCGGCCGCCACTACCCCCTGCTGCGCAGGGGGATAGTGCCACACGGCACGCCAGCCTTCTCCAGCGTCGTCCGCTCCGACTTCGCTGCGCTCCGTCGTCGTCGGTGCGCAGCGTCGTCGCGCGCATGGCGTCGCCGAGTGCGGAGCGAAGCTCTCAAGTACCAGAGGGAGCCGCCGCAGTGGCGACCGCCCGAACTCGTGTGGCATCACCTCTGGTGATGGCGGCAACGAGCGCACCGAACGCCTTCAGCCTGCAGGCTGGACGCACGCCCTTCGTGCGAGGCCGCCACTACCCCTGCTGCGCAGGGGATAGTGCCACACGATACGACTGGCGACTCCTGCGGCGGTCGCTCCGACTTCGCTGCGCTCCGTCGTCGTGGGCGCCCAAGTCGCGCCGAGCGCGGAGCGAAGCGCCTCAGCTCCAGCTGGCGAGAAGCATCGTGAGATCGGTTCCGTCGACGACTCCGTCGCCGTCGATGTCCGTCGCGCACCCATCACACACACCCCACGCGGCGAGGAGGATCGTGAGATCGCTCGCACCGACGACTCCGTCGCCGTCGAGGTCGGCGGGATTCGCCGCGGCCGTAAAAGTGGCACCGAGCGCGAGCGCCGCGCCTGCGCCGTCGCGCACGCGCACGGCGTCGATCGTGGCGGTTCCCGTCGTGGGCGCGGCCGAGGCGACGCGCACGGTGAACACAGCGCTCGCACCCGCCGCGAGTTCCGCGCTCTCCGCGGGTTCGAACGACACGGCGAACGCGGCGCCCGCGGCGCGCGGCTTGATCGCAGTCGCATCGGGGCCGATGTTCGTGACGGTGAGCGTGGTCGCCAGTTCGGTGCCGGCCTCGCCCTTCAGCGATGCGCTTGCGAGCGACGCCGTCGTTCGTGCGTCGCGCGTGGCGACGGTGCCCGCGACCGCTGGGCCTGCGCCCCACACTGTGGCATAGTCGTTGGCGTCGCCGCGCAGGTGCGTGTCGAAGAACTCGAGGAGCAGCGCGCGCGTCTTCGCCAGCTGTTCCGCGCGCGAGATCGATCCCGAGTCGCACGCGATGATCGCATTGTCGATGAATCCGCAGTGCGAGCCGCCCGTGATCGAGACGAACTGCCGAGGCGCGTCGCACGCCGCGTACTGGTTCTGCGTGGTCGACGGCGCCACGATCGAGTCCTGCGAGCCGACGATGAAGCGCGCGGGGCGCTGCACATTGCCCGCAGCGGCCGCCGCAGACGGGTTTGTCTCGGCCGCCGCGAGCGTGGCCATGCACTTGACGCGCGCGTCGGCCGCCGCCGCGAGCGCCGCGGCGCCGCCTCCCATCGAGTGGCCCGACACCGCGAACGCGTTCTGGTCGACGGCGTTCGCGAGCCAGCTCGACTTCGCCGCATCCTGCTGCTCGAGCCAGGTGAGGCAGTGGCGGATGTCGAGCGCGAAGTTCGCGTGGTTCGGGAAGAGTCCGCCCTCGCTCGTCGTCGCGATCACGATGTAGCCGTGGCTCGCGAGATGATCCATCGTCGAGTCGTAGAGATCGACCGCGCTGAGGAAGCCGTGGCCGAAGCTGATGGCGGGCGCAGGGCCCGCCGCCGATGCAAACGGCGCATTCGCGGCGGAGGATGTCGCGGGATAGCGGATCTGCGCCGAGAAGGTCGAGCCGCTTGGCCGCGACACCGTGACGGTGCGCTGCGAGACGGGGAATGGCCCGGGCTGCGAGTTGTCTGCGAAGGCGAGCGAGGCGCAGAGGCCCGCAGCACACGAGGAGAGGGCAAGGGCAGCGGCGAGGTACGGAGTGCGCGCGGCGGCTTCCCGGTCGAGTCGAGTGCGGCTCATGGGACGAGTATCGCACGCGCCGCCCGTCGGATGCGGCGCGAACCGTGGAATGATCTGCGAAACGCTGTGTGGGCGGGGTCGACACATCGATCAACCCCGCCCACGGCGCTGGGAGCGTTCCGCGAGATTTCAGCGACGACGCCTGCTCCGCCCGAGAACAGCCGCGAAGAGCGGCGCGGCGAGCGTCGCGGGTCCGGGCAGCGTGGAGGTCACCTTGTCGGAGCCTCCGTCCTCGAAGCCACGGAAGCGCGCCACGAACCCGACGCCTGTGGATTCATCGAAGAAGTCGTGTGCGCCGAGACCTGCGAGGATTTCCGCGTCGCCGCCGACCGAGAAGCCGAAGCTCCAGGTCGAGCCGACCGCGAGCCCGACGAGGGGCGAGCCGCCGCCGAGCCAGTCGCCCCCCAGCGCCGCGCCATAGTCGAACACGCCGAAAGGAGCGGCGCTTGCGCTGAAGATGGCGGACCAGCCCGCTTGCGCGCCGTCGTACTCGACCTTCACATCGGGGGCGACATTGAAGACGAATCCCGTCAGATAGCCGCCGTTCGCGACGGGCGATGTGTTCATCAGCGTGACCGTCAGCGAGCCTGCGTTGCCGCCGAGGTAGGTCCACTCCATAGAACCCGTGAAGGCGCCGAGGCCCTCGAGGCCTGGATCGCTCACGAACGAGATCGTCGATGCGTGCGCCGAAGTCGCGGCGACAAGCACCGCCGCTGCCATGGACAAATGCTTCATGTTTCTCTCCCTCACTCGCTTCCGAAGGTGCACCCGAGCCGGTGCATGCGTGCGGCGACGCAGCCTCTCCGCGCCGCTCGCCCGCATGGATTGCCTCGACCGTAGGGCGTGCGGCTCGAGAGACAAGCGTGTCCGCGCGATGCGTGAGCCGATCGGGGGAATCGCGAAACTTTCCGTGCGGAGATGTGTCGCGGCCTTCTTCCCGCGCATCGTGCGACATACTGCGCGGCATGCGCAATCCACTCTCCTTCGCCGTATCCGAAGCCGCACGCGTGTGGCTGCTTGCGGCGGCGGTCGTCGCGACGACGCCCGCCGTGCACGCGCTGCAGCCCGACGCCGCATCGCCGGCCGCCACCATGTCGCGACTTGACGCGCCCGTCTTCGCGGCGGGCGAGGGCGGCCATCCCTTCTATCGCATTCCCGCTGCGACGCGTCTTGCAGGTGGCGCGCATCGGGGACGCATCCTCGCCTTCGCGGAGGGGCGCGGCACGCTCGCCGACAACGGCGCGAACGACATCGTGCTGCGCACGAGCGACGACCTCGGCGCGACCTGGTCGCCCGTGCGCACCATTTGCGACATCGCAGGGCGTTCGCTCAACAATCCGTGCGTGGCCGAGGTGCGCGACGGACGGCACGCAGGGCGCGTGATCCTGATGTTCCAGTCATATCCCGAGGGTTGCGGCGAAGGGTGCGTCGCGGAGGGATACGAGTCGACGGGCGAGAAGGACACGATCTGCCGCACGCTCGTGATGCATTCGGACGATGGCGGCGCGACATGGAGCGCGCCGCGCGAGGTGACGCGCGAGGTAAAGCGCGCGGTCGGCGCGACGAGCGTGGCCACGGGCCCTGGCGTCGGCATCCAGCTGGCGAACGGCGCGCATGCGGGCCGCGTCGTCATGCCGTTCAACGAAGGACCGTACGACCGCTGGCGCGTGTATGCGGCCTTCAGCGACGACGGCGGCGACAGCTGGCGGATCGGCGCGGTCGCGCCGAATCCTCCGAAGGGACTCGGGAACGAGGTGCAGATGTTCGAGCGCGCCGACGGTGCCGTCGTCCTCAACGCGCGGCAGCATCTCGGCGCGAAGCGGCGCACGGCCGCCGTGTCGACCGACGGCGGCGCGACCTGGTCGCAGCTGGCCGATGTGCCCGAGCTTCCAGACCCACAGTGCATGGGCGGCGTCCTTGGGCTCGGCGGAGGAACCGTCGTCTTCACGGGATGCGACAGCGAGTCGCGCCGCGCGCTCGGCACGGTGTGGATCTCGCGCGACGACGGCCGCAGGTGGCCTGAGAAGGTGCTCATCGAGCCCGAAGGCTTCGCCTACAGCGTGCCCGTCGACCTTGGGCGCGTTGCGGATGGACGACACGAGATCGGCGTCCTGTACGAGGGCGCTGGATACAGGCGCATCGATTTCGTGCGCGTGCGGCTGCCTGCGGCGCCGCCCACCGCGCCGCAGCCGTCGGACGGAATCTAGAGCCCACCACGACTCCCCCTGTACCATGACCACCCGTTTCGCAGGAGACTCCATGAAGCACCGCGCAGTCCTCGCCCTTTCGCTCCTTTCGCTCGCATCGCTTGCTCTCGGCTCGCTCGGAGCGGCCACGGTCGCTCCGAAGGCGCAGGGCGCGCCCGCCGCGGGTTCCGCGGCCGTTGCCCCCTCGACGATCACGCTCGACCCCGTCCACTCGATGGCGGTCTTCCGCATCCAGCACCTTGGCGCAGGCTTCTTCTGGGGCCGCTTCAACGAGGTCGCGGGCACCGTGCGCTGGCCGCTCGACGACAGCGCCGCGCCGTCCTTCGATGTCGTCGCTGAGGTGAAGAAGGTCGACACGGGGAGCGCGAAGCTCGACGGAAATCTGCAGGGGCCGAGCTTCTTCAACGAGGCCGAGTTCCCCACGATCTCCTTCAAGTCGACGGGCGCCACGCGCGTCGGCGAGCGCCGTTACACGGTCACGGGCGACCTCACGCTGCGTGGCGTCACGAAGCCGATCGAGGTCGACTGCGTCGTCACGGGGATTGGCAAGGGGCCTGCGGGCCAGAAGGTCGGCTTCGAGTGCACCTTCGCGCTGAAGCGCAGCGACTACGGGATGAAGTGGGGGATCGACGCGCCGAAGGGCGCGCTCGGCGACGAGGTGAAGATGATCATCGCGCTCGAGGGCGATGTGGCGAAGGAGTGAGCGAGGCGGGTTCGCCGCAGGAGCCATGCGATGAGCGAGATCGCGCAATACATCCTCAGCGTCATCGTGATCCCCGCGGCGGTGGCGGGAGTGCTCGCCGTCGTGGTCGTGCTCGTGGTCGCGCTTTGGGCGCGACGCACGGGCGGCGCCCGCATGGCGCTTCTCGAAGGCGGGCTCGCGTTCGCGCTGATGGCGGCGTTCGCGCTCAGCTTCACGCGCGAGCTCGGCTGGAACGCCATCCTGCGGCAGCTCTTCGCGCTTGAGAACGACGACGCGCCGTTCGAACGCTGGCACCGACTCGGCCTGGCGGCGCTCGGTGCCGCGGTCGCGGGCTGGGTGCTCACGGCCGCGCGAGCGGCCGCGGTGCGCGGGCTCGAGGGCTGGCTCACGGTCGTCGCGGTCCTTCTTGCGGCGCTGTGGGCCGCGTTCTTCGTGCGCTTTCCAGCGATGGACGCGGGCTGGCAGGTCGCGCAGGGCGCGCTCGTGGCCGCGAGTGCGCTCGGATATGCCGTCTGCGCGCGCGGCGCCGCGCTGTGGGTGGCGTGGGGCGTCTTCGGCGTTCTCGCCATGCTGAGCGGCCTCGGCGGATTCGCGTCGCTCTCGGTCATGTGCGGCGCGGCGAGCCTCGGCGCATTCGTGATCGCCGTGGTCGTCGCGACGCTCGGTGGGCGCGCGCGCCACGACCGGCGCGCGCCGGTCGTGTCGGCGGGTGGTGCGGTCGCCCTCGCGCTCGGCACGCTCACGGCGCTCGCCGCGACCTGCGGCTTCGCCTATGCGCAGGACGACTTCCCCAAGTGGGCCTGGTTTGTCGCGGCGCTGCTTCCTTTCGGCGGCTACGCGTTCGCGCCCAAGGCAGACCGCGCGCCCTCGACGGGCGCGTCGACCTTCTGGCGTTTCCTCGGCGCGGCGATTCTCGCGCTTGGTCTCCTCGCGAGCGTGGGACTCGCGCTTCGACCCGACGCGGCCGATGCAGGCGACGACGGCGCGGACCTGATGGAGATGTATGGCTGAAGCCGCGTCGCCGCGTGCACGCCTGCATCTACGGGCGGACGCGGGCGGCGATCGTACGGAACACTCTTCGCGGTGGGTTCCCTCATCGAAGCGCCATCCGGGAGGGGCGCTCGACCGCGCCGGCGGTGCGGCCCTATGTTGCGGACGCTGGATTTCTCAGTGGAATCCGCGTGATCGCCGCCTGAAGGAGGAACGACATGGGCACCGCAGCATCTGAACTCGCGCAGTCACTGCCGATGGGCCTCGCCGGGGCGCCGCTCGCGGCGGTCGAATCGATGTCGCGCGCGGAGGTCGTCGAGTGGCTCCTCGCCGCGGCGCTTCTCGTGATCGGCGCGAGCCTCGCGCTTCGTCCGCGCGTCTGGATCCGCGCCTTCGCGGCCGTCGCGTCGCATCCGCTCACGCCGCTTCTCGGCGGGCTCTATGCGCTTCTCGTTGGCCTCGTGATCGTGGTGCTCCACAACCTCTGGGTCGCGGACCTTCGGGTGCTCGTCACCATCCTCGGCTGGCTCGCGGTCGCAAGCGGCGTGACGATGCTGCTCGCGCCAGAGGTCTACATGATGGTGCTGCGGCGGATTCCGCTGACCACGAGGCTCGTGGCGATCCGCGGTGTCGTGCGCATGGTGCTCGGGGGCGCGATCCTCTCGTATCTGCTGACACACGCGGGTTGACGCCACGCCGCCGTGGCGGGGCTATCCTCCGCGCGCCATGCGCGACCACCCATCATCGACGCCCCTCTCCCGCCTCGGCCCCGCATCCGTCGTCCTTCTCCTCGGCGCGTGCACCGCACGGCCGCCCGTGGCCGACATGCGGCCGCACACCGTCGCAAGCCCGCACGGCGACCGCGTCGACGAGTACTACTGGCTGCGCGACGACGACTCGGAGAAGAAGCGTCCCGACATCATGCGCTACCTCGAGGCGGAGAAGGCTTACTGCGACGCCATGGCCGCGCCGCTCAAGCCGCTGCGGGAGGCGCTTGTCGCCGAGATGCGCGCGCGCATCAAGGAGGACGACTCGACCGTGCCCGCGTTCGACCGAGGCGCGTGGTACTGGACGCAGTACGAGACGGGCGCCGAGTATCCGAAGGTCTACCGCCAGAAGGGCAGCGTGAACGGGCCCGATGCGGGCGCGCCCGCGGAGCTTCTCCTCGACGGCCCCGCGCTTGCGAAGGGCGAGGACTACTTCCGCATCGGCGACTATTCGGTGAGCGACGACGGCCGCTATCTCGCGTGGACCCAGGACACGAGCGGCCGCCGCATCCACACGCTCTTCATCAAGGATCTCGCGACTGGCGAGGTGCTTCCCAACCCGATCACGCCGACGCTCGAGTCGGTCGAGTGGGCCGCCGACAGCCGCACGGTCTTCTACATCCGCCAGGATCCCGTGCTGCTCCAAAGCGGCCCCGTCTACCGGCACGCCATCGGCACGCCACCCACGGGCGATGCGCTCGTCTACGACGAGCCCGACAAGACGCTCTTCACGGGCATCGGCACGAGCGCGTCGGACGAGTACCTCGTCATCCACATCGAGGGCTACGAGACGAACGAGATGCGCGCCGTGCCGCGCGCTCAGCCCGACGCGCCCGTGCGCACCGTGCTGCCGCGCGTCGACGGCGTGCGCAACTACGCCGATCACATCAAGGGCCGCTGGGTGATCCGCACCAACGACGCCGCGCGGAACTTCCGCGTGGTGTCGGTCGAGGACGCGCGCGCAGCCGACCGAAGCGCGTGGCGCGAGATCGTGCCGCACCGCGCCGACGCGGCGGTCGACGAGGTCGTTCTTCTCGATGGCGCGATCGTGCTCGAGGAGCGCGTGGAGGCGAACGCGCAGATCCGCGTGCTGCCGTGGGACGCACAGGGCGGGGCGGGCGCCGCGGGATTCGTCGTGCCGACCCGCGAGGACGCCTTCGCGATGACCCTCGGCGAGAACCTCGACAGCGCGCTCCCGTTCGTGCGCGTCGAGTACACCTCGATGACCACGCCGCGCACGACGATCGACATCGACCTCGCGTCGGGCGCGCAGACGGTGCGCAAGGTGCAGCCCGTGCCCGGATACGACCGGTCGCAGTACGCAAGCGCGCGCCTCTGGGCGCCGAGCCGCGACGGAAAGCGCATTCCCATCTCGATCGTGTGGCGGAAGGACGCCTACGCGAAGGACGGCACGCGTCCGCTCGTCGTCGACGCCTACGGCGCCTACGGCTTCCCGAGCGACGCCGAGTTCTCGAGCGGCGATGTCTCCCTCCTCGACCGCGGCTTCGCCATCGCGACCGCGCATGTCCGCGGCGGCGCCGACCTCGGTCAGGACTGGTACGAGGACGGCCGCCTCATGAACAAGCGGAACACCTTCAACGACTTCGTCGATGCGACCGACTTCCTCGTGCGCGAGGGATACGGCGCAAAGGACAAGGTGTTCGCGCGCGGCGGCTCCGCGGGTGGGCTCCTCATGGGCGTCGTCGCCAACGAGGCGGGCGACCGCTACCGCGGCATGCTCCTCGCCGTGCCGTTCGTCGACGCGCTCACCACGATGCTCGACGAGACGATCCCGCTGACGACGAACGAGTGGACGCAGTGGGGCGACCCGCGCGAGAAGGAGGCGTACGACTACATCCTCTCCTACTCGCCCTACGACAACATCGAGGCGAAGCCCTATCCCGCGATGCTCGTCACCACGGGCCTGTGGGACTCGCAGGTCCAGTACTACGAGCCCGCGAAGTATGTGGCGCGGCTGCGGCGGCTCAAGACCGACACGAACCCGCTCCTCTTCCACATCAACCTCGAGGCGGGCCACGGCGGCCAGTCAGGGCGCTTCGAGCGGCTGAAGGAGGCCGCGCTCGTGCAGGCGTTCTTCATCGACCTCGCGGGGCTCGCCGGCACCGAGCGCTGAGGCGCCCGCGCACCCGAAATCCTCCGCTTCGTCCGAGATTCGGCGCAGCCTTCGCGCGGCGATTTCGCACGGTTTGCGCGGACGCCACGCTATCCTTGTCGATACTTCCAGAGGCGCCTCCGCGCCGATCCTGCAAGGAGCGATCCATGACCACCTTCGCGTCACAGTCCGACTCGGGCACCCGTCTCGTCGCCAAGCGCGACCTCCAGAACCGCCTCTTCGCGGCGCTCTCCGCGATGTTCGCGAAGGAAGTGCCGCTCTACGACAAGGCGCTCCTCGTCAACATGGCGTGCAACAGGGCCATCTGCGCGCTCCTCGCGAAGCTGCACGTCGGGTTCTCGCTCTCCGACGAGGAGCTCGAGCGCACGAGCGGCGAGCGCCACGGCGCCATCCGCATCGGCCGACCCGACGAGTACCGCTGGATCGGCCGCCTCTTCTCGTGCTTCGAGATGGAGCCGCACAACTTCTACGACATGACCTGCGTCGGAGCGAAGAGCCAGCCGATCATCGCGACGGCGTTCCGCTCGACGCTGCGGCCCGAGCACCGCGTGTTCTCGTCGGTGCTCATGACCGACTACTTCGACCCAGAGACCCGCGCGCGCATCGAGGCGCTGCTTGCGAAGCGCACGGTCTTCAGCGACCGCGCCAAGGCGCTCATCGAGAAGAGCGAGCGTCAGGGCGGCCTCGAGGCGGCCGACGCGGACGAACTGATCCGCGAGTGCACCGAGCGAATCTTCAAGTGGACGGGGAAGGCCCGCGACCACGCGCTCTACAAGGAGCTCTCGGCCGCGGGATTCAAGATCGCGGCCGACATCGCCTGCTTCCAGTCGCATCACCTGAACCACCTCACGCCGAACACCTTCTCGATCGACCTCTACACCGCGGCCATGAAGCACTGCCTCGGCGAGACCGACGCGGCGTGGTTCCGCGCGCGAGCAGAGACCGTCCTCGGCCGCCTCGTGACGCAGGCCGACCACGACTCCATGAAGCTGCACTTCAAGCATGTGCCGCTCGAGGAGATCGCGACCTACCGCCGCGGAACCGTCACGCAGGCCGAGGTCGCCGCGTTCGCCGCCGAACTGACGGCCACGCTCGCGGGCCCGGACTACGCGCTTTCGAAGCTCAAGCACGCGGGCTTCAAGGACTTCACCGAGGGCCCGAGCGAGGACACGCCTGTCCTCCTGCGCCAGGACGCCTACAAGGCGCTGACGGAACCCGTCCAGTTCACCGAGGACGACGGCTCGGTCGTCGACGCCACGCACACCGCGCGCTTCGGTGAGATCGAGGAGCGCTTCTACGCCTGCACGCCCGCGGGCCGCGCGCTCTACGACGCGTGCCTCGCCGAGGCCGACGCCGCGCGCGAGAAGGATCCGTCGCTTCCGAAGCGCGACATGGCGGCGTACGAGTCGCTCTATGCGAAGCCGTTCGCGCCGTTCGCGAAGAACTTCGAGGGCCTCATCCGACAGGGCCATGTCTACGCGCGCTACCTGCCGACCGAGAAGGGCGCCGCCGCCGCCAAGTCGGGCGCGATCGCCACGACGGATCTGCTTGAGCTCGCGAAGCAGGGCTTCGTCGAGTACGAGGGCCTGCGCTATGAGGACTTCCTCCCCGTGAGCGCGGCGGGCATCTTCGCGTCGAACCTGCAGCAGTACGGCACCAAGTCGACGGCGGCCGTGAAGCCGACCTACTCGCAGGCGCTCCTCGAGGAGATCCTCGGGAAGCGCATCATCGATGCGACGGTCGTCTATGCGGGCGTCGAGGCCGAGTCGAAGCTCGAGACCTACGCGAAGCTCGGAATGCTGGCGAAGGTCCCCGCCGCCGAGAGGGCGGAGCTTGAGGCGCGGCTCGCCGCCTACCGCGCGATCTGAACGCCGGCGTCTGGATGTCTCGCCGCATGCCGAGGCACGCCTCCTCGGCGGAGATGTGCCGCGATCTCCGTGCACCCTCGTGCCCGCGCAACGAGCGGGGCGCGGTCGTGGATGCAGCGTCCGAGACCTTCGGTGGTTCACGCGCCTGATGGGCGCTTGGTTCCGAGAGCCTCGTCGGTTCCGCTTCTGCACCCGCACTTCGGGCCCGGCAGAGGACAGCGCGCCATCCGCTCGGGTTTCGCCTCGTATCCTGAGCGGCTCGACTTGGCCGCCAGCCGTTCGGGCCTATCTTTGTCGTTCCCGCGCGGTGCGTCTGTCGTGTCGCTTCGAGCTGCCGCGCGTCCTTCGGTTCCAGAGAGAGAGACTGCATGACTTCCACCAGATCTTGCGTGCGCGCCGCAGCGACGCTCGCCGTGGGCGCCGTGACGAGCCTCGTGTGCTCCACGGGCGCCGATGCCGCCATCACCGACTTCTACGAGACCTTCGCCTCGGGCGCGCAGAATTGGCGCAACTCGAACGGCGCGGCCATCCTCAACTGGACGGCCTCGGGCGGCCCCGACGGCGGCGCCTATGTGACGAGCGTCTTCAACCTGAGCGCCACCAGCGCGGGCGGATTCCCGCCGACCGTGATCCGCGCCCAGTCGAACTTCGGCTCGTCGGGCGGCGGCTATGTCGGCAATTGGATCGCGGCGGGGGTGACGGGCGTCTCGTTCCAGTTCCGTCACAATCTCTCGGAGGCGATCACGGTGACGGGGCGATTCGCGACCCCCGTCAACAACCCGGGGGCGTCCGTCGTCTCGTCGATCACCGTCGCCCCGAACACCTGGACGCTCGTCAGCTTCGACCTCCGCGAGGGAAGCCCCGACTTCGTCTCGCTCGGCGGCGGCACCTACGCGGGCATCTTCTCGAACATCGGGAACATGCAGCTCGGGTTCACCGTGCCCGCGCCGCTCGCGGGGCAGAACATCGACGCGAGCTTCGACCTGACCAACTTCGCGGTCGTCCCGACGCCCGCGTCGGCGGCGGTCGGGCTCCTGGCGGCGGCGGGCCTCCGCGGCCGTCGGCGGCGCTGATCAGGCCCCCGTGCGGGTGACACGGGAGACGATTCCATCAAGGTTTCATGTTCGCGCGCCCTCCCGTGACAGGGGGGGCGCGCTTTTTGCGTCTCTCTCCTCGGAGCGGGCCGTTGCCTGCTCCGCCCGATGTTCGCGTGGCGGCTTCTCTCGCCGCGGTGGTGCGGGCTCCCCTGACTTCCCACCCGTTTCCGGGGTGTGGATCGGCACAAATGCGGCGACATGCGCCGCCGGAGGTCATTCTGATGGTCGGTCTTTCGATGCTCTCTCACCGCCGCGGCGCACTCGCAGCCGCCGGCGCACTCTGCGCCTTCGTCGCTTCGGCCGCGTCCGCGTCCGTGACGATCAGCGGCCCCGGCGCCCCCGTCGATCCGTTCGCGCAGGTGTCCTCCGCCATGGCGTGGATCGACGCGAACGGCGGCGGCGCCGCGTATTCCGTCACCGCGGGCCCGATCGCGGGGCGCTATTCGGCCTTCGAGATGGCCGACAACACCACGCTGAACTGGGGCTTCTCGCCCGGCCTCCTCGAGATCGAGGGCACCCTCCGCGTGCGCTCCACCTCGAGCCTCACCGTCGAGCTCGGCGGAACCGACAACTCCGACGCCGTCGGCTCCGGCGCTGTCGAATACGACACGATTCTCTGCACCGACTGGGTGAACTTCGAAGGCAAGCTGAAGCTCGTCCTCGTCGATGGCTTCGTGCCGACCGTTGGCGACAGCTTCGAGGTCATCGCCTCGGGCGCCTACATCGTCCTCGCTTCGACCGCCACGGTCGAGGGCCCCGCGGTCGGTCCGGGCCTCTCGTGGCAGCTCTCGGTCGGCCCGAGCTCGTTCACGGGCACGCACTACGCGGGCGAGTCGCTCTTCGTGACGCTCGTGCCCGCGCCGGGCGCGGTTGCGCTCCTCGGCCTCGCGGGCCTCGTCGGCCGCCGTCGCCGCTGACGCATCGCCTGTCAAGAGCAATGCCTGTCAAGCACAATCGAAGGGCCAGACGGTTCCGCCGTCTGGCCCTCTTTCTTTCCGTGTGGGAGCGAAGCCGGCGTTCCAGCAAGGCGCGGGCGCCTACGCCTTCACGATCCTGCGCTCGTGTGCCGCGACAAGCGGCTCCCACGATGCGTCGAAGGCCCATTCGTAGTTCCGCCACCGCCCGATCGAGCTGCGGTTGATCGGCTGCCGCACCTGCGCGTGCGAGAGCGTGAAGGCGCCGCGCGTGTTCCCTTCGGGCGCGAGCACGCGCTCGTCCATCTCGAGGCCCATGCGGGAGAGGCAGCGCTCCGCGTGTCCACGCGGATTCTCGACGAGGTTCTCATAGACGATCGACTCGTGCGAGAGCCCGAGGTTCGCAAGCGCCACGGGCACGAGCTCGCGCTCGACCTCGATGATCCTGCGGATCGACTCGAAGCTCTGGGTCCACGCATAGGCGAGCGGGTTGAAGAACGAAAGGAAGATGCTCGTCGCCATGTCCCGCGGGTCGCGCTCCACGTTGATGCAGACGGCGCCGGGCATCGTGGCCGCGAGCTGAGGCAGGCAGCGCCAGGTGCGAAGCGACTTGTCGAAGGTCCAGCGCGCGCCATCCTTGCGGATCTGCCGCGCGCCCTCGATGTAGCGCTGCTGCGCCGCCTTCAGCACACCCGCGGGCACATTCTCGGGAAAGCGCGCGTCGTTCGAGAAGGGGTCGAGCGTGCGGCAGAGCGCGTCAAGCCCGTCGAACTCGCCGATGCCGCCGATCGCGGGATGGCGGTCAAGCATCTGCTCGAGGAGCGTGGTGCCCGAGCGCGGCATGGCGACGACGAACGCGCATCCGTCGACGCGCGGCGCGCGCTCCTCCATCGGCGCCGCGCGCACCTTCATCGCGCGGGTCTGCGCCCGCAGCGGCGCGACGATCGATTCGATCTCGAACGGTGCGCCTGTCGACGCATGCGCCTCGCGCGCGAGGTCGAACGCCTCGCGGAAGCGCGACTTCTTGTCGAGGAGCCGCACGGCCTCGAAGCCCGCGACGCGCCGCAGGGGCAGGGGATGCGCGCTGCGGAGGATGGCCTTCATGTCCGCGACGCCGCCCTCGAAGTCGTCGAGGACGCGCACGCGCGCAAGCATCAGGAGCGCGCGTGGATCCTTGGTCCATGCGCCGCCGCCCTTCACGAACTCGCGTAGCGCGTCGTTTCGGTCGGCGTAGAAGAGCGCGTCGAGGAGGTTGATCGCGGCCTCGACCGCATGGGGACCCTTGCCGACCGCGATCGGGCGCAGGCGATCAATCGCGGCGTCGATCTTGCCGAGCCTGTGGTCGAGGTTGGCGCGGATCAGATTCGCGTGCTCGTCCCTCGGCGAAAGCTCGAGCGCGAGCGCGCAGTCCGCCTCCGCGTCGACGAAGTTGCGCAGCCGCAGGTTTGCGCGGCAACGCGCCAGCCGGGCGAGGAAGCTCTTCGGCGACTGCGCGAGGAACGCGTTCGCGGCCTGGAGCGCTCCCTCCGCGTCCCCTGACGCGAGCAGCCGTTCGATGCGGTCGATGGGAGTCTCTCGGGTGGCCATGGGGCGACTATACGGCGTGTGCGGCATGTGGTGGGCACGCCGCCGCGATGGGCTGCACGCCGCCGCGATGGGCTACACGCCGCCGCGATGGGCTGCACGCCGCCGCGATGGGCTACACGCCGTATCCTCGCGGCGATGCGCGTCGCCCTCGTCACGGCATCCACCCTTCCGCGGCCCGATCCAGACCTTCCGCTCCTCGCCGCGGAGTTCCGTGCGCGGGGCGTGGAGGCGTCGGTGGTCGTCTGGGACGATCCGACGGCGCGCTGGGAGGATTTCGATCTCGCCATCGTGCGATCGACCTGGGACTACCTCGAGAAGCTCGCGCGTTTCGAGGCGTGGATCGACCGCGCGGCGCGCGCGACGCGGCTCGTCAACGCAGCGTCCGTCCTGCGCTGGAACATCCACAAGCGCTATCTGCTTGCGCTCGCCGACGCGGGTGCGCCCGTCGTTCCGACCGTGCTCGTCGAGGCGGGTTCCGATCCCGACTGGGACGCGCTCTTCGCGCGCTTCGGCGAACTCGTGCTGAAGCCCGCCGTCTCCGCGGGAAGCTTCGGCACGGTCCGCGTCCCGACGGGCGACGCCGGCGCCGCCCGTGCGCACCTCGCGCGCCATCGCGGCCGAGATTTCCTGGTGCAGCCGCTCCTCCGCTCGGTCGTCGAGGTCGGCGAGTCGAACTTGGTCTGCTTCGGCGGCAGGTTCTCGCACGCGGTCCGTAAGGGCGCCCGCTGGGAGGGGGATGCGGAGCAGTCACGCGAGCGGATCGATCCCGCCGCCGACGAACTCGCGGCCGCCGTCGCTGTCTTCGAGGCCCTCGGCAGCCTCGGACTCGGTCGACCCCACTACGCGCGCATCGACCTCGCCCGCGGCCCCGAGGGCGCGCCACTCCTCATGGAGGCGGAGCTGCTCGAGCCTGCGCTCTTCCTTGACCGAGCGCCCGCCGCCGCGGCGGGGCTCGTCGACGCCGTGCTTCACGGGTCCTGAGCGCAGCCGCGGCTGCAACGGATGGTTTCGGGGAGGTGCGTTCGGGCTTCACTCGGTCGGCACGCGGCGCCAAGTGGCGGTAACAGCGTCCGCAGCGGCTTCAGGGTGCTTGCGGAAGACGAATCTCCCGAATCATCGGAAAGACCTGAACGAGCGACACCGCGCTTTGCGCCTTCATCGCCACCGACCCTTGCGTGGGGCGTCGGGGATACGAGTGTTGTGTCATGCCCTGTTCAGACGGCGAGTCGTTCGTCGCCTGAAGGATCGCGCCCACGCGCACAATCAAAGATCGGAATCGAGCCACCCATGAAGTTGAACCACTGCCTTGTTCCCGTGCTCCTCTGCGGTGCCGTCGTGTCTGTCTCCGAGGCCAGCATGGTCGATGTCTTCTGCCCCGGCGTCGGCGTCGGCCGCAATGTGACCGTCACGCAGGGCTCCACGAACTACAACGTGTTCGCAGGCCAGATCCGCCTCGTGCTCTCGAACAGCACGGGCCAGCCCTTCGACACCAACTGGTTCTCGTTCTGCACGGAGCTCGCGCAGAACATCCACATCAACGGTCCCGTCCGCACCTACCAGGTGACGGCCGTCTCCGACCTGCCCACGCCCGGGACGGGCATGGGCACCGCGCGCGCCGACGCGCTCGCCCGCATGTACTTCTCCGCGAACGGCGCCCAGTTCGGCACGAACGCCGACTACGCGGCGGCGTTCCAGATCGCGGTGTGGGAAATCGTGAACGACTTCGACGGCACGCTTGCGAGCCTCGATCTCGCGGCGGGCAACTTTCGCGGCAACATCGCCCCGGCCATCTCCGCAAACTTCTCGTCGCTCTTCGCGGCTGCGTCGAATGCGGGCGGCAACATGAACGCGATCCTCGGCCTCGGGAACACGAGCTTCCAGGATCAGATCATCGATGTCACCAACGGCATCCCCTCGCCCGGCGCCATGGCGCTTCTCGCCCTCGCGGGCTTCACGGGCCTGCGTCGCCGTCGCTGAATCGGCGCGCTGCACCCAACGCATCATCTGCGCATCATCCGCGCGGCCTCCGAAACTCGGGGGCCGCGCGTCTTTTTCCCGCGCGAGTCACTCGGCGGCGCGCGGATCGCGCGGCGCACCCGGTTCCCGCCCGAAGAGCGCGACATACATGATGCGATAGAGGTCGGTGTTGTCGAGGTTGCCGCGGACGAGTTCGGACGCGGGCCCCGCCGCGCGCACGATGACGGGATCGCCGCCGTCCTGATGGCTCGCCCACGCGACGGCGAAGGGGAGCCGCACGCCGTTCCGATCGGCTGCCGCGAGGAACGGCACGGTGCCCGCGCCATCGACGCCGTCGAGCGCGGCGCCGTCGCCTGGAAGCGTCGCGGGCAGCGGCTTGTCGCGCACGATCACGCCGCCAGACTCGGGCATGGCCACGACCTGCGGCCGCGAGGCGTCGCTGTCGGCGGCGACGAGGACGAGCGTGGCGGGATTCGCGGCGCGGTGCGCCTCGGCGATCGCGATGACCTCGTCCGCGCGCCGAAGCGCCTCGAGAAGCCCTGAGGCGTTGTTCGTGTTGGAGAAGTTGTCGGTGCCTTCCTCCTCGACGACGAGCATGAACCCGTCGGGATCGGCCGCGAGCACGCGCAGCGCGGCGCGCGTCATCTCGCCGACGGTCGGGTGCGCCGCTGGATAGGGCACGAGGCCGCGCTCGCGGAGCGACTCCTCGCCGCGGTCGTTGTAGGTGTCCGTCTCGGCGAAGAGGCCGAGGAGGTGCGTGGTTCCTGCGGGAACCGCCGCCAGTTCCTCGCGCGTGAAGACGACGGCGTAGCCAGCGGCGCGCGCCTCCGCGACGAGATCGCGACCGTCGTCGCGGCGGCCGACGCCGTGCCGGCCCGCGACGCCCTTCGGCAAGAACAGCGCCTCGCCGCCGCCGAGGATGACCTCGGCCTTCGACTCGAGCAGCTGGCGCACGATCTCGGTGGTCATCGAGCGCTTGGGAACGCTCGCGAGGAAGCAGGCGGTGCCGGGTTCGGCGAGGTGGCCCGAGTTCACGACTCCGACCGCGCGTCCCGCGCGCGCCGCCTCGCGCATGATGCTGAGCCGCTCGCCCGACGCGGCGACGGGGATCTCCGCGCCATCCATGCCGAAGCTGTCCTGGGGCACCTTGACGCCATAGGCGTGCACCGTGCCGCCCGAGTGGCTCGAGGGCGCGAGGCTGTCGCGCATGTGCGGTCGATAGGTCGCCATCGCGGGGAGCCTGTCCCACGCGAGCTCGCCGTCGGGGCCGGCTGCGTGGATGCGCAGAAGTCCCCAGTGCCCGAGGCCCGTTCCGTCGGGGTGGATGAAGATGACGCTCGTGTGCGGAGGAGCGTCCGCACGCGGAGCATCGTCGCCCAAAGCGACGCCCGACATGGGTGACAGCGCTGCGGCGGCGAAGACTGCAAGACGCGGGAGGCTTGATGCAAGGGCTGAGGGCGAGCGCATCACCCAAGCGTAATCGAAACGCAGCGACCGTCTGCTCGCGAGAGCGTGCCGATCGAGGGTCGTCAGCCTCTCGTCGGCGCCTTCACGCCCGCGATCTTGCGCAGCGCCTCGACCGCGGGGTCGACCTGCTCCTTGCCGCGCAGCGTGATGGTCTCCTTGCCTTCGAACGACGCGAGCAGCTGCTCGGCCCAGCGCTTCTTCGCGGGACGCGCCACCGTCTTCGCCCAGCCGTTGATCTCGGCCGCGAACCGTTGCGAGGCGCGGCGGTCCTTGCCGCGCTCGGGCGACGCGAGATAGGACGCGATCTCCGCCTGGCAGCGTGCCACGAATCCGTCGTCGCCGCCGACGCCGCGCCAGCAGCGCGCGAGGAGCTCGCCGTTCGTCGAGCCCTGCCGCTCGAGCGCCTCGAGCAGCCTCGCGTGCTCCTCGGGCGTCGCGGGCGCGGGCAGCGCGGCGACGCGTGCATGCGCGAGGTCGCGCACGGTCGAGCGGTAGAGCGCGTGCTGCTTGTCATCGGTCGCCTTCGCGAACCTGTCCGCGCAGGCGTCGGCGATCGCAAGCGCGGACTTCGCGTCGGGCGCCGCGTCGAGCGCTGCGGTGATGGCCGCGAGGGCGAATGCACTCTCGGCGAGCGCCGCCTTCACGAACCCCACGCACTCGCGCGCACGGTCGTCGGGCGAGAGCGCGTTGAACGCGCGCACCATGGCGAGGCTCTCGACATACTCGGCGAACCCCGCGTTCACGCCCCACGCGACCGACTGGTGGAACACCATCGGCCTGCGGCCGCCCTTGTCGTCGTAGTTCCAGCCCGCGTGCACGGTGGTGACCTCGTCGCCGCCCGTCGCATACTGTCCGCCCTTGCAGCGGAACTCCTTCGCCTTCGCGTCGTACTCCATGAACACGATCGCGCAGTGGCCAGGCTGCCCCGCGGTCGACGCAGGCTGCCCCACGATGCGGTGCGTGCGCGCGCCGATGTTCCCCATCGTGCCGCACACGCCGCCGTCCTTCCACATCATCTGGATCGAGCCGTAGCTGAACGCGATCGGCGCCACGCGCCGCGCGCTCTGCATGTCGAACTGCTGCGCGATGTCGCCGATGTACTCGCCGTAGGTGCGGAACTCGCCGTCGTCGCGGAACCGCGTCCAGATGTCCTCGCGCTCGCGTAGCGGCTGGTCGTCGGCCGCGAGCATCATGAGGACGGGCCACGGCGCGTTCAGCGGGAAGCGGGGCCACTCGCGCGCGGCGCGGACTTCATCGGGGAACCCGTGGCGGTCGTTGCGGATGAACCACGCCATCGACTCGGCGGCGGTGGGGGCGCGGTCGCGCGCGGCGGGCATGCGGCCCTTTGCGCGATAGGCGCCGTGGAAGAGCTCGTGCGCGGCGGCGATCCGCTCGCGCAGCGACTTGTCCGAGACCGCGTCGGTGGAGCCCCAGTGGACGGCACGGTCGCCGCAGTCGATCTTCACATCGGGGTGGCCGTGCGCGGCCATGTGCTCGTTGAACTCCTGCTGAAGCGTGCGCGACGCGATCACATCGGCGGCGCGCAGCGGGCGCTTGACCATCTTCTTCACGCTGACGGCCGCGCGCTGCGGCTTCGCGATGCCGCGCTCGTCGTACTCGAGCGGCGGGAGCTCCTTCACCTCGACCTCTTCCTCGATCTCGGGATGGTCCTCGAGGAAGTTGACGATGTGGTCGTCGCGGTCGAGCGGGCGCGACGGGTCCTTGGTGTCGACGCGCACGCGCGGGTCGCCTGGAATCTCGAGCACGAGCGGCGCGCGGGGCGAGACATCGGGAAGCGTCTCGGGCGCGGTCGCGCCGTCTGCGTCGTTCCACGGCGTTCCCTGCTCGCCCCGCCTTGCATACGAGTCCTGCATCGCGAACGCGAGCGCGAGCTGCGTGTAGTCGCGCCGCACCGTGTCCTCGCCGAGATCGATCTCGAGCGAGCGCAGCTTGAGGAGGACGGGCAGCGGGTCGGCGCGGCAGCCGTAGACGGTGGTGCGCACGATGGGCGTGCGGTCGACCCACGCGAGGAAATCCTTCGGAAGCGCGATGCCGCGCTCCTGCAACGCGTCGCGCGTGCGCGCCTCGGCTGCGTCGAGGTAGGCCTCGGTGCGGCTCGACCAGCTCGACTCGCTCGCGGCTGTCGCGACGGCCTCCGACGCCGCGGGCGCGGTCGTCCCGATGATCGGAGCAAGAAGGGCGATGGCGAGGAGCGGAAGCCGAAGGACCGTGCGCATGCGCGGCATGGTATCGCAGCGCATCAGCGCACCAAGAGCATCTCGCCGACGAGCCCGGGGCCGAACGCGAGCCCGACCCATGGCCGCGGCGCGTCTTCACGCATGAGGCGTTCGAGGATGAAGAGGAGCGTCGCGCTCGACATGTTTCCGTGGTCGCGCAGGATGGCGCGGCTCGCGTCTCCTGCGGAGGCCGCGAGCCCGAGCGACTCGAGCACGGACTCGATCACGCGCGGGCCGCCTGGATGGATCGCCCACGCGCCGATCTCGTCGACCCGGAGCCCGTGCGTCGCCAGCGCCGTGGCCGCCCACGCGCCGACCTCGCCGCGCAAGATGTCGGGAACGCGCGCGCCGAGGGTCATCTCGAAGCCGTGATCGCCGATCGTCCACGCCATCTCGTCCTCCGTGCCCGCGAGAAGAAGCGAATGCGTGGCGGCGAGGCGCGGCGCGTGCGCGCGCGATCGCGCCGTGCCATCGACGATCGCGGCGGCCGCGCCATCGCCGAAGAGGGTGTTCGCGATGAGGCGATCGATGCGCGCGTCGTGGTGGAAGTGCGCCGAGCACACCTCGGCGCAGCAGACGAGGACGCGCGCGGACGGGTCGGTCGCCGCCAGCGCCCGCGCGACGCCGAGCGCGTTCACGGCCGCGTGGCAGCCCATGAAGCCGATGTTGACGCGCGCCACCGCACGCGGAAGACCGAGCCGCTCGATCAGGTGCGCGTCGACCCCCGGCGACTCGAAGCCCGTGCACGACGCCGTCACGACATGGGTGATGGTCGCGGGCTCGGCTTCGCCATGCGCAAGCGCTGCGCGGCACGCGCGCTCGGCCATCGCGCGCGCGGCCTGCGACCAGAGCCGCATGCGCGCGGCCGTGCCAGGCGCATCGCGGCCTGCGTAGAAGGGCGGCTCCGTCGCTGCGGCCGCGCCGCGCGAGTCGATCGCGCTTCGCTCGGCGAGGCGCGCAAGCAGCGCGCGGCTCGCCTCGGGCGGCGCGATCGCATCGGCGAACGCAAGCCACGCGTCGCGCGTCAGGCGCTCCTCGGGAGTCGCGGTGCCGATCGACCGGATCGAGGGGTCCGTCACGGGAGCACCGCCCCTTCGAGCCGCGCCGCGAGACGCTCGAACGGCCGCGGTGCGCGCGAACCGATTGCGATCGCGGCGGCGACGAGCGCAGGGCTGCGGAGGATTCGCGCGATCGCACGGCAGCGCCACTTCGGCCGCGCCACGAGCGCCGCGTGGCGCGCGGCCCACGCGAGGTGCGCCTCCGCGTCGCGGGCGGCGAGTTCGCCCGCCGCGAGCCCCGTCGCGATCGCCCACGACATCCCCTCGCCCGTGAACGGCTCGACATAGCCGGCCGCGTCGCCTGCGACGAGAATGCCCGGGGCCGCAAGTCGCGCGCGCACGCGGGTCAGCTGCGGCGTGCCGCGCCAGCGCGCGCGCGTGAACGCGTCGGCGTCGTGCGCCACCCCCGCGAGGAGCCCGCGCGCGCACGCCGCAACGCTTCCCGCGCTCCTGAGCGCCGCGGGCGCCACCGCGGCGGCGATGTCGATCTCGCCCGAAGGAAGCCGCACCGCGCCGATGTATCCCTCGCGCGCGACATGCATGTGGACCTCGCCTCTGGGGCAATCGAGCGAGCCGCTCGGAAGAAGCGCGCCGAAGCCCATCATGCTTCGCGGCGCGATCCGCCAGTCGAAACCGGGCACGCCATCGAGCGCGCCGCCCTGCAGCCCGTCGGCGACGATGACTGTGCGCGCGTCGAGCGTCGACACGCGCTCGCCGCGCGTCAGCTGCACCGAGCGATCAGGCTCGATGCGTGCGGATGTCTCGAAGCGAACCTCGGCCCCCGCGCGCCGAGCCGCGTCGACGAGCCGCGCATCGAGATCCTCGCGCGCGATCGCGACGCCCGCCTCTCGCCGCAGCGTCATCGCGCGCACGCCGCTCACGACGCGGATCGCGCGCAGCGGCGTCGCGCCAGCGAGCGCATCGCCCGCGCCCGCCGCCGCAAGCGCCGCGATCCCCGACTCCGCGAGGCAGCAGCCGCAGACCTTCGCCCGCGGAAACGCGGCGCGCTCGACGAGCACCACGCGCGCCCCCGCGCGGGCCGCAGCGAGCGCGGCGCACGCGCCGGCAGGCCCGGCGCCGATCACGGCGACCTCGCAGCGTTCGCGCGCGGTCATGCGCGCCTCCACCAGAGCGTCCATCGCGCGGGCCAGGCCGCGCGCACTTCCACCCCATGAAGCCCTGCGTCGCGCGCGAGCGACGCGATCTCGGAACGCGTGAAGGCGGCGCGCACGCTCGCGGTGGCATCGTGATGCACGATCGGCGATCGGCTCAGCGCGCGCGAGCCGAGCCACGCAAGCAGGAGCCCGCCGCGCGTCCGGTCGAGGTCGGTGACGCCGACCGCGCGCGACGCCGCGGCCGCCATGTGGCCGAGCACGCGCGTCGCGTCGGCGGGGTCGCAATGGTGGAGGAAGAGCGAGCAGGTCGCGACATCGCCCTCGCAGGGAAGCGGCGCCGCGACGGCGTCGGCCTCGAGCGTCGTCGCCGCGACATCGGCCGCGCGCGCCGCCGCCGCCGCGATCTCAAGCGCATGTCCGCTGCGGTCGCACAGCACCCACTCGATGCGGAGCCCCTCGCGCCGCGCCCACGCCGACATCGCGATCGGCGCGTCGCCCGCCCCCGTCGCGACATCGACCACGCGCAGCGCGCGTCCCGCTCGGTTCACCTCGCGCGCGTGCGCCGCGATTCCGCGCCAGAGCAGCCGATGGCTGCGCGACCACGCGTTGAGCCGCATGAGGCCCGCCAACGCACGGTCATGCGCGGCCCCGTCGAGCCCTGGGTCGTCCATCAGCTCGGGAACTCGTCTTCGAATGCGCAGGTCGGTCGCGGCGGCGGTCGGCACGCGGGAGCGTAGCACCCAAGCCGCGCGCGCCCGCGGCCCACATCTAGGACCGTGCCGTCGGTCATGCCTGGGCCTTCGCGTGTCCGCACAGGCGTGTAGCGCCTGTCGCGGGCCCGTCCGCGGGCCCATCCACAAGCCTCGGAGGCCCGCACGCACCTGCGCGAAGCGGGTCGACCCAGGAAAATCGCCATGACCCCCGCGGTTCGACCAAGCAGTCGCGGCGCTTTTCCTGTCTTCGCTCGACGGGCCGTCTCGTTCGGCCGCGCTTCATCGAACGGAGCTCTTCATGCAGTCGCAGATCGAATCCCCGCGTGGTCCTGGCCGTGTTACCCGTGCGCTGGCGGCGCCCGTTGCCGCGCTTGCCCTGCTCGCTTCTCCCCTGGCCGCGCTGGCGCAGTCCTCCTGCGATGCGGACCTCAACCGCGACGGCATCGTCTCTGGCGAGGACCTGACCCAACTTCTCGTCAGCTGGGGGTCGTGCGCTGGTTGCAGCGCCGACATCGATGACGACGGCACCGTGAACGGCACCGACCTCGCGTCGCTCCTGATCCTCTGGGGCGAGAGCTGCGTGCTCGGCCCGAACATCACCTCGATCTCGCCCGCGAGCGGACCTCGGTGGGGCGGAACCGAGGTGATCGTCACGGGAAGCAATCTGAGCGGCGTGCAGTCGGTCACGCTTGGCGGCAACGCCGCGGTCGTGCTCTGGTGGACGGACAACCAAATCGGGCTGCTGACCGCCGCGGGCGAACCAGGGGTCGTCGACCTCACGGTCACCGCACCCTCCGGCTCGGCGACGGCCGACGGTGTCTTCACCTACACCGCGACCGAGGCGCCCTCGTGGGCCACCGTGCTCGAGGAGACCCCCGATCCGAAGGTCGTCACCGATCCTGCGGTGCGCGCCGCGATCGAGTCGAGCGGCCTCCCGTGGCGCGTGCTCGCGGGCGCAGGTGGGCTCCAAGGCGAACCGATCGAGATGATCTTGATCCCAGGCGGCACCTTCGAGATGGGCTGCTCGCAGCCGCCGGCGCTCAAAGGCGCCGAATGCCCGGCCGATGCGCTCCCCGTCCACACCGTGACGCTGCGACCGTTCTACATGTCGCGCACCGAGATCACGCAGTCGCAGTGGACTTCGTACGGGTTCTCCAACTTCTCGATCTTCAGCGGCCCCGGCTACCCCGATGCGGACAACCAGCCCGTCGAGAACATCATCCACGACGGCGCGACCAGCTTCGCGTCCTTCACGGGCTCGCGCCTGCCCACCGAGGCCGAGTGGGAGTTCGCCGCGCGCGCAGGCACAAGCACCGCGTTCTACGCGCCGAACGGCGGCACCAACGACCCCTTTGCGATCGATGAATGGGTGCTTTATGTCGACTCGAGCTTCCGCACGAAGCCCGTCGGCCTGAAGCCCGCGAACGGCTTCGGACTCCACGACATGGGCGGCAATGTCGCCGAGATGGTGCAGGATCTCTACGCGCCGGACTACTACGCGAACAGCCCGTCGTTCGACCCGCGCGGTCCGACGAAGGGCACCCTCAGACTGGCGCGCGGCGGTTACTTCTATTCGAACGGGGCGGACACGACCGAGAGCGTCCTGATGTCCTCGTCGGGCCGTCGCTCGTTCGATGCGGGCGCGAGCAGCCCGTTCATCGGCTTCCGCACCGCGAAGGACTCGCCCGAGGCTGCCGTGGCGCTCTCGCTTTCGCCCGACATCGGTCCGGTTTCAGGCGGCCAGCTTGTCACGATTCGTGGGCGCAACCTCGGCAGCGTCACCGCGGTGCGCTTCGAGTGCGGCGCGGGCAAGCCCGCCGATGTGACGATCGTCAGCCAGGACTACTTCACGCTCAGCTTCTACACGCCAGCCGGCGTGGAGGGCGACTGCGGCATCATCAGCCTCGAGTGGTCGTATCCGAACGGCAAGAATGGCCCCACCCTGCGCCTGGCGAACGCGTATCGCTACGCGGAAGTCGCCACGCCAGACTGGGCGACTCTCATCGAGGCCTTCCCCGACCCTTCGGTCGTCACCGACCCGGCGTTGCGCGATGCGATCATCGCAACGGGCTCCGCGTGGCGCGTCATCCACAACGAGACGCAGATCGAGATGGTGCTCATCCCCGCGGGTTCGTTCGAGATGGGATGCACCGCCGACAATCCCATCTACTGCCAGCTGTACGAGTCTCCCGTGCACCCCGTCACGCTCACCGAGCCCTTCTACATGGCGCGCTACGAGGTGACGCAGGCGCAGTGGACCGCCGTGATGGGCTCGAACCCCTCGCAATTCCAGGGTCCGAAGTACGACCCCTTCACCCGTCCCGTCGAGGGGCTGTTCTGGCAGGATGCCCGCAACTTCGTCTGCTCGACGGGCATGCGCCTTCCCACCGAGGCAGAGTGGGAGTACGCGTACCGCGCGGGCACCACGACCGACTTCCACGGGACGCCTGCGTTCCCGAACGGAACCGATGACCCTTCGGCCGCCGACGCCATCGGTTGGTTCGGCGACATCCCGAGCCAGGGCGAGCAGCCTGACTGCGTGCCGAACTCAGGTGGCGCGCCGCAACCCGTCGGCCTGAAGGCCGCGAACGGTTTCGGCCTCCACGACATGGCAGGAAACGTCATGGAGTGGGTGGGCGACCGTTTCGGCGTGTACAGCGACGAAGCGCAGATCGACCCGATGGGTGACGAGACCTCGAACCAGCGCGTCGCGCGCGGCGGCGCGTGGGACCGCGGATGCGGCTCCATGCGCGCCTCGAGCCGCGATGCAGTCGACTTCACCTACTTCGGCGTCATGGGCTTCCGTCCCGTCATGCCGCTCGAGGGTGCGAGCTTCGTCGAGCTCACATCGGTGTCGCCCGCGACGGGCCCGACGACAGGCGGAACCACCGTCACGCTCACCGGCAAGGGCTTCAACTGCGTGAGCGCCATCGCCGTCTACAGCGGCGGGAGCACCACCTACCTCGAGAACATCACTTCGGTGAACGACCGCACCATCGTCTTCACGCTGCCCCCTGGCGTTGCTGGCACAGGGTCGATCGGCGTGATGCACAGGCTCACGACGGTGTGGACCTATCTCTACGACTCGTTCACCTATGTCGTGCCCGCTCCCGTGGTCGCGTCGATCTCGCCGCTCGTCGGCCCCGTCTCTGGCGGCACGCCCGTGACGATCACGGGCACGAACCTCACGAACGCGAGCGCTATCGCCTTCGACGGCGTCTCCGCAAGCGGCGTGACGGTGGTGAACGCGACCACGATCATCGCCATCGCGCCTCCGGGCGTGGAGGGCCTGGCGAGCGTGTCGGTGACGACGCCTGGCGGCACCGACACGCTTGCGGATGCGTTCGGGTACTACATGCCCGGCCAGTGGCGCACCACGATCGAGCA
Organism: Phycisphaera sp.; assembly: GCA_016124975.1. Taxonomy (GTDB): domain Bacteria; phylum Planctomycetota; class Phycisphaerae; order Phycisphaerales; family SM1A02; genus QWPT01. Next base: position 66,130 of record WGMP01000014.1, read on the forward strand.
CGCACCCGACCCCGCTGTCGTGATCGACCCCGCCCTGCGCGACGCGATCGTGGCGTCGGGCCTTCCGTGGCGCGTGCGTGACAACCTCACGCAGATCGAGATGCTGCTGATTCCCGCGGGGACCTTCAGCATGGGCGGTTCATCGTCGGACAACTACGCGGCGACCGCCGCCGAGCTTCCCGTGCACGCGGTCACGATCAGCAGCCCGTTCTACATCGGGCGCTACGAGGTGACGCAGGCGGAGTGGACCGCGATCATGGGCATGAACCCGTCGCAGTACAAGGGACTGCCCGACTCCGATGTCCGCCCCGTCGAGCGCGTGACCTGGAGCAGGGCGCAGGCGTTCAACTCGGCCACAGGATTCCGTCTGCCCACCGAAGCGGAGTGGGAGTACGCCTGCCGCGCAGGAACGACGACGGCGTTCTACAACGGCAACAACGACTTCGCGGTCGGGTCGATCGCGTGGTACGGGTTCAACGCGAACTTCGAGACGCGCCCCGTCGGTCTGCTCACGGACAACAACTTCGGCCTCCACGACATGTCGGGCAACGCGGCGGAGTGGGTGAGCGACTGGTATTCGGCCACCTACTACGCCTCGAGCCCGGCCGTCGATCCGCAGGGTCCTGCGACGGGTCAGTTCCGCATCACGCGCGGCGGCCAGGCGGGCAGCATCACGCGCTGGCTCCGCTCGGCCGCGCGCTGGGCCGACGATCCCGAGCAGCCCTTCATCAACACGGGCTTCCGCGTGGCACGCGAGCCGTAAGCGGCCGCTGACAGAGTCTCTTCATCGCGCCGACGGGCGGGCCAGGGGGCTCGCCCGTCGGCGCTTTTGCGCGTAACTCCGAAGGCGCCAAAGGCCCCGACCGCAAGAGCGCCCCCGAGTCGTCCGGCTCCCGAAAACGCCGAAGGCCCCGAACGCAAGAGCGCCCCCGAGTCGTCCGGCTCCCGAAAACGCCGAAGGCCCCGACCGCAAGAGCGCCCCCGAGTCGTCCGGCTCCCGAAAACGCCAAAGGCCCCGACCGCAAGTCGGGGCCGCTCAAAAACCGCAAACGGCCCCCGTCCTCAGACGGGGGCCGTTCACTTGATGGGCGATACTGGACTCGAACCAGTGACCTCACGGGTGTGATCCGTGCGCTCTAGCCAGCTGAGCTAAACGCCCGCGTGAAGACGGATGATAGCAGGTCTTCGTGCCGTGTCGCAAACCGTCCCGTATCTTCGCGCGGGGTCATGACTTGCGATTGTGTCGACGCTCCGACGCCCGTTGACGATGTCGCGGCGAGTGCCGCCGTTTCACGCGGTTTCGCGCGTCTACTGCTACCGCTACTGCTACCGCGCCGATCGACCTCTCGGAGCCCTCGAGGAGCGTCGACGACGACGAGCGAGTCGGTCGTCCCGTCCCTCGCGGAGACTGCCGTCGGGACGATCGCGGGGAGCCGCTCGAGAGCCCGCTCGACATCGCGGAGCGCGAGCTGCGAGTAGTGCCGGAGCGTCGTCCGCAGGTCTTCGTGCCGGAGCACGCGCTGCGCGAGCTGTATCTCGACGCCGCTTCTCTGGAGGTTCGTCGCGAGCGTCGTCCTGAAGGCGTGCAGGTCGGCGACGCGCCCGTCGGCGTCCCTCTTCGGGATGCCCGCCCGCGCGAAGTCGCGGAGCTGCGTGCGCCCGTGGACGGGCGTCCTGAAGATCCTCGAGGTCGAGAGCGCGGCGGGCGCGAGCAGGGGACGCGCCCGACGCAGGTCTTCGACGAGCTCGGGGCGCATCGGCAGGACATCGCACCTGCCCGCCTTGTGGTTTCGTATCGCGATCGTCCGCGCCTCGAGGTCGACATCGCCCCAAGTGACGCGACCGATCTCCCCGCGCCGGAGCCCCGCGTAGCACGCGAGCGAGTACCAGAGCCGCCGTCCCCGCGCGTCCGCGACCTCGAGGAGCCGCAGGATCTCGTCGGGCGTGAGCACCCGGCGCACGGTTCTACGGTCGCGAGACTCGTCGAAGCGCGGGATCCTCGCGCCGAAGTCGGGAAGGGACGCTCGACCCTCGCGGGTCAGCCAAGACGCGAACGCGACGGCTTGGTCTCGGAGGTGGTTTGCCGTCCGAGGAGAGAGCCCCGCGTCGACGCGGTCGCGCATCGCCGCGAGCACGCGGTCGGGAGCGAAGTCGCGGAGCAGGGGCTTCCGCCCGAGCTGCCCGTGCAGCTCGCGGAGTAGCCGACGGAGGACGCAGAGCTTCACCTGCCCCGCCTGCCTCGAGCGGGGCTTCTTCGCGAACGCCGCGAAGTAGTCGCGGGCGTGCTCCTCGAGCGGTCGCGCCTTCTCGTCGCGCCTGCGGAGGGCGTCCGCGTCGAGGATCCCCGCCTTCACGCGCAGGACATCCGCGAGGAGCGACTCGAGCAGACGCTCGGCGTCCCGCTTGACCGTCGACCTCGAGGAGACCTTCCGGCGTCGACCGTCCGCGTCGTAGTACCAGACGATCCAGACGCCCTTCGGCGACTTCGTGAGCGAGCCGCGACCGTTGCCGCGTGACCGTGCGCCGTCGTTCCGTGCCATGTGTTCTCCCGATTCTGCTCGGGGACGATACCCCGAAAGCCTGCTATTCGTCGTCAATCGACGGGGTTTCCGTTTGTAGATTCTCCCTGCGCGTGAAGTAGAGGGTCTCGCGCCCGCCCTTCGCGGGATCGCCCCGCGTGCCGAAGTGCTCCTCGAGAAGCCCGTCCGCGACGCATTCGCGGAGACGACGCTCGGCGTCGTCGGCGTCTGCGAAGCTCGTCTTCCGATCCTTCCAGAGCTCGCGTCCGGTGACGCCCTTCGGATACCTGCTCCAGTCGATCGAGGAGACGAGCTCGGCTCGTCCGGCGGTCTCCGAGTCCGTCTCGAGCATCGCGAAGACGCGGAGCCGCTCGGCATGGAGCCAGTCGGCGAGTTCGACCGCCCGGCGCATCGTCTCGCCGTCGATCTCGTCGGCGTCGGGCTCGTCGCCGCAGGCGTGCAGGATCGCGGCGACGCGGAGGACGAGCCCTGCCGCCTTGCCGGACGCGGACGCGGCGAGACCCTCCCGGGCGTGCGTCTGCCCTTGCAGGCGGTTGTAGACGCGCCGGAAGCGTCCGAGCGCGTCGGCGTCGAGCCGCAGCTCGCGGGCTTCCGGTACGCCGGTCTCCGCGTTCGGCTCGCACGGCATCGCGAGCAGACGCTCGAGGAGCGCGTGGACGGCCTGCTCGACGCGCCAGTCGAGGTCGTCCTCCGTCCACTCCCCGGGCTTCGTCGGCGGCATCGCGCAGCAGAATCGGGGGACGAGCCCGCTCGTCTGGAGGTCGAGCGTCGCGAGCTGCCGCCATGTCGCCGGAGGGATCGTCCCGACGATGCTCGCGAGGGCTCTCGGAATGTGCCGGTGTCCGTCGGTCTTCCGGTCGTAGTCGATCGAGTCGGCGTCGTAGATCCGGCAGAGCTGCGCCGTCTCGCCCGCCGAGGCTCCGCGCCCCGAGCGGTATCTGCCGAGCGAGCCGAGCAGCTGCGCGAGCTCGTCCGTCGCGTAGATCAAGCCCCGGGGATTCTCCTCGAGGAGCGCGAGCAGCTTCTCCGGGGTGCAGTCGTCGACGAAGACCCGCCGCGCCTTCACGGGCTCCTCCGCTTCCTGCCTGCCCGCGTTCGCGTCCTTCGCGACCTTGAAGTACCTCGATTGAATGTCGCGCAGCTGCCGGAGCGCGGCTTTCGTCGAGGGCGACTTCTTCGATCCGCTCCGCGCGATCGTCGCGATCCAGAGCGCGACGGGCTCGCGCCAGTCCTCGCGGGCTCGGACGGCGAGACTGTTTCCGATCGCTCCCGCGACCGCGCCGAGCAGGGGAAGGGCGATCATCGACGGATCGACGCCCTTGCTCCGCGCGTGCTCCTCGACGAATCGGGAGAGCACCGGCGGCAGGGTCTCGAGCGGAAACGGGCTCCACGCGCCGATGCGAGAGGCTTTCGGGGTATCGGGGCGTGCAGTCGAGGAGAGGATCGCCCGGGCGCGGTCGTGGTCGCCGTCGGCGACCGCCTGCTCGAGCTTGCTCTGCCTGCGCTCCCTCTCCGCGAGCTCCCGCAGCTGCTTGCATCGCCCCTGCGCCATGTCGCGCCGGGCGCAGGACGGCAACGCCGCGAGCTCGAGGATCGTCTCTCGGTCTTCGTCCTCGAGCTTCGCCCTCTCGACGAGCGCGGCGGGCTCGAGGCTCTGGAGGTCTTCCGGCTCGAGCTCGACCGCCGAGCGGAGAAGACCGCGAAGCAGGGGAGTCTCGGCGTCGTCGGGCTCGAGCCCGAAGGTCTCTCGGAGCCGTGCGACATACCCGGCGCACTCGTTCTCGAGATGCTCGCGGTTGTCTGGACTGGAGAAGCGCGTCTTCACTTGGTCGCCCCCTCTCCCCGGGCGAACGCCTCGAGAGCTGCGACCGAGTAGAGAACCCGTCCGGCGCGGTTCGAGGAGCCGCCCAGACGGACGCACGGGATCGCGCCCTCGCGGACGAGCTTGTCGAGGGTCGTCCTCGAGATCCCGAGCATCGCTTCCGCAGTCCGCGACGGGACGAGCAGGGGCTCGCGCGGGCTCTGCTCGGGCTTGCGCCTGCGCCCGCCGTCGGCGGCATCCGTCGGCACGGGGTCGTCGTGGTTCACTTGCGCCCCCCCTCGAGAGCCGCGAGCACGGCGTCGGCGTCGAAGCGGACGATCCGGGGCGTCGCGCGGATCGCGGGGATCCGCTCGGAGCGAGCCCAGTCGTAGACCGTCCAAGTCGAGACGCCGAGGATCTCGGCGATCTCGCGGGCGGTCGAGAGCGGCTTGCGGGCTAGGTTGCGGGCGGGTTTGGAACGGGGGAGAGAGTGTGGTTTCCTCATGCCCCGCAGGATCGGAGTCGGATCGTCGCTCGTCTCCCGTCTCTACTCCGACAATGTTCCGTCCGTTCCGTCTGAGACTCCGTGCTCCCTCGCGAGCTCGCGGTCGGCGTCGTCTACGCGGTAGCCCGTCTTGCCGTCGTTCGGGATCCGGTAGCCGCAGTCCTTGCGCAGTCGGTCGACCGCGTCGGAGACGCCCTTCGCGTCGATCGCTCGCTTCTTCCCGTCGGGTTGCACTCGCCTCTCGATGCGTTTCGCGAGCGTGTCCGCGCGGCACGCGCCGTCGGCGAGTAGCAGCTCCCGTAGGACGCATTCCTCGATGTCGGCAGGCGGGCGGAATCCCCGCCCCTTTCGTGCAAGCGAGAGATCCGCCTCGAGAAGTCGTCGGGCGATCTTCAGAGCCGCTGCGAGATCCGCCGAGAAGCGAGCGATCAACTGCGTTTCGCCGAGTGCGAGCTCGTAGCTCGCCCACTTGTCCTCCGCTTCCTTCGGGCTGAACCAAGTCGAGAGTGCGACGAGTGGCTCGGGGCTCGCCGCCTCGAGGAGCTGACACCGAGCGATCCCGAGCCGCAGAATGTGGACGAGACGGCGGTTCAGTATGTTCGGGACGAGCTCCTCCCGGAAGGACTCGTCCGCGAGGTCGTAGAGAAGATCCCTCGCTTCGCGCGATAGCGGTACTGCCGCCTTGTCGAGAGCTGCTTCGGCTTCAGGATCCGGTCGAAGCCCTCGCACTAGCGCAGGCACGCCGCCGTCCCAGAGCGACAGCGCATCCGAGCCGAGAGCTGCGTGGTCGAGCGCGTGGTCGAGTGCTCGCTCGAGCCACGCCCAGAGCTCAACGCGGCTTGCCGCTCGCTCTCTGCGCTCGAGCTCGACGGATTCGATAGCCGAGTCGACCCGCTTCCGCCGATCCTGAAGTGATGATCCGCCCCGCGTCGAGGGCGTGCTCTTCGTCTTCTTCGCCATGTCGCCCGCTCCCGTGGGCGTCCCGATGAAAGATCGCACGGGGCAGGCGGTCGGGAGATCCGCTCTTCGGTCGCGAACCTAGCCCGGCGTGCGTTCGACCGATCGTACCCGCGTGCCGATCCTCACGGCATGAAGCCTCAGAAACAGGGCAGGAACAGGCGCGGCCAGTTCAGGCCGGGCGTCTCGGGGAATCCCGGCGGGCGACCGGCGGGGCGTCCGTCGCTCGTCGCCGAGATCCGGCGGCTCGCGGCGAGCGAGGCGAGCGAGGACTACTTCGACGACCGCGCGGTCGAGGGCGAGACTTGGGTCGAGCGCATCGCGCGGAAGATCGTCGAGGGAGCCGCGAACGGCGACGCCCGGCTCGTCGCGATCGTGCTCGACCGTCTCGACGGGAAGCCCGTCGCCGAGATCCGGGAAGAGGAGATCATCGTCGAGGAGATCGCCCCGACGCGCGATCTCACGCCGCTTCGCGAGGTTTAGAAGCCATGCGTGAATATTCGCCGTGAGCCTCGCAGGTACGCAGGTATGGGGTCTCCGAAAGACCTACCCGCCCCCGGCGGATCTCGTCACGGAGTGCCCCTGAACTCCCAAGTCGAGTTGAGAGCGGAGCAAGAGCCGCAGGTGCCGAGCATCGTGACTATGGAAGTCAGCAGAAGCAGGACGAGAATCGTCCGAATCGACTTCAAGACATCGAGCTGCTGCTGCGACTGGTTGATGTTCGGCGGTGGATACGGTTGCGGCGTCTGGGACGGCGGCGGCGGAGTACTAGTTGCCATCATTCGATCGTCACTTTCTAGACGGCCTCGTTACGCGCACGCGCGCGCTCGAAACCGTGGCCCCAGCCCCGGTCGTATCCGTGTTTGTCCCCCGAAATGAACCCGAGCCCGAACGCGATGAGCCAGCCGAGGACTTCGGGCGCGTTCCGTTCCAAGAGACCCCACACTAACGCGATAGCGAGGGTCACAGCGAAGAAGGCAACGCACCCGTACGGTTTGACCGGGTCGCCGCGTCGTTCCTTTTGCTGCTTCAATGGCGACGGCGGGGTCGGCGTCATGTTCGGCTTATCGGCAGATATCCCGATTGACGATGAGACTTCGCGCCCTTTCGGGAGCCTTCCCGCGTCTACTGCTACCGCTACTGCTACCGCGATCGTCGAGACGATCGCAAGTCCCTTCGCCGCAGGAAATTGTGCAAGGGGCGTTTAGTCAGCTGAGCTAAGCGCCCGACGGTGGGGAGTATAGCGCATGGCTGGCCCGCGGGAAAAGTCCTGTGCGGCGGGATAAACGCGGACCCACGGCGGCCTCCCCGTCGATCAGCGGACCTTGGCGAGGAACTTCTTCGTCTCCGCGCGCGACGCCTTGATGATCGCGTCGGCCTTCTTCGGGTTGGCCTTCGCCTCGAGGAGCGCGGTGAGCATCATCGGCGCCACGATGGTCGCGTCGCTTTCGACGACGAACATCGGGGTCTTCTCGGTGAGCTTGTCCCAGGTGATCTTCTCGTTGGGAGTCGCCCCCGAGTACGAGCCGAACGAGGTCGTCGAGTCGCTGATCTGGCAGAAGTACGCCCACGGACGCACGGGTTCCTGCAGGTCGTACTTGATGCTCGGCACGACGCAGATCGGGAAATCGCCCGCGATGCCGCCGCCGATCTGGAAGAAGCCGATGCCGGGGCCTTTCGAAAGACGCTTGTAGTCGTCGTAGAAGCCCGCCATGTACTCGATGCCGCTCTTCACGATCTGCGCGCTGCACTCGCCGAACTTCACATGCGACGCGAAGATGTTGCCGAAGGTCGAGTCCTCGTGCCCGGGCACCACAATCGGCAGGTTCGCCTTCGCGGCCGCGAGCAGCCAGCATTCGTCGGGGTTTCCCTCGAACTTCGACTTCGGAAGCGACAGCACGAGCTCGTAGAAGTACTCGTGCCAGTAGCGACGCTCGCCGTTCTTCGTCGCCTTCATCCACATCGGGACGAGGATCTTCTCGACCGCGCGGAAGGCCTCGTCCTCGGGAATGCTCGTGTCGGTGACGCGGCGCATGCGCTGCTTGAGGATCTTGGTGTCGTCCTCTTTCGTGAAGTAGCGGTAGTCGGGGAAGTCCTTGTAGCTGTGGTGCGCCACGAGGCGGAAGAGCGACTCCTCGAGGTTCGCGCCCGTCACCGAGAGGCCGTGCACGAGGCCCGCGCGGATCGCGGGCGCGAGGGTGATGCCGAGCTGCGCGGAGCTCATCGCGCCCGCGACGGCCCAGTACATGCGTCCGCCCTTCGAGATGTGGTCCCAGTAGGCGAAGAGCGCGTCGCGCGTCGAGCGCGCGTTGAAGTTTCGATAGTTGCGGGCGACGAACTCGAGGATCGGAAGCTGGGTCGGCATGGGAGCGGAAATGTACCCGAGCGGGGGAGCGCGGTGCGGCGCGGAGTACACTCCGTTCCGTGGCGAATCTCCCGTCGTCCATCCTCGTCACGGGCGGCGCTGGCTTCATCGGCAGCGCGCTCGTGCGCATGCTGAACGAGACGACCGACGCGCGCGTCGTCACGCTCGACAAGCTGACCTACGCGGGTCACCGCGAGAACCTCGCGGGACTTGCGCATCCCGAGCGCCACACCTTCGTCCACGGCGATGTCTGCGACCGCGCGCTCTGCGCGGCCGTCCTCGCCGAGCACCGCGTGGAGGCCGTCCTCCATCTCGCGGCAGAATCGCATGTCGACCGCTCGATCGTGGGCGCCGATGCGTTCGTCGAGACGAACATCGTCGGCACGCACCGCCTCGTCGAGGCCGCGCGCGCGCATTTTTCCGCGCTCTCCGCAGAGGGGCGCGCCCGCTTCCGCTTCGTGCATGTCTCGACGGACGAGGTCTACGGAAGCCTCGCGCCCAACGAGTTGCCCTTCACCGAGAAGTCGCCCGTCCGTCCGAACAGCCCGTACGCGGCGAGCAAGGCCGCGGCAGACCACCTCGTGCGCGCTGCGCACCGCACGCACGGGTTTCCAGCGATCCTGACCAACTGCTCGAACAACTACGGCCCGCGGCAGATGCCCGAGAAGCTGATCCCCGTGGTGATCGAGCGCGCGCTCGCGAGGATGTCGATCCCGATCTACGGCGACGGCCTCCAGGTGCGCGACTGGATCCATGTCGACGACCACTGCCGCGCGCTCCTGCGCGTGCTCGAGGCGGGACGCGCGGGCGAGGTCTACAACATCGGTGGCGACTGCGAGAGGACGAACCTCGCGCTCGTGCGCGCGCTCTGCGCAGCGCTCGACCACGAGCGCCCGCGCGCGGACGGCGCGGGTTACGCAGCGCAGATCGAGCATGTCGCCGACCGCCCGGGCCACGACCGGCGCTATGCCATCTCGAGCGCGAAGCTCGCGCACGAGCTCGGCTGGCGCGCGACGACGCCCTTCGAGCAGGGCCTCGCCGACACGGTGCGCTGGTATCTCGCGAACGGCGCGTGGCTCGCCGCCGTGTCGAGCGCGGAGCACCGCGCGTTCATGGCGCGGCAGTACGGCCCGCACGCCCGCTCGCTCACCTGACGAGCGACGCCGTTGCGCGCGTGAAGACCGCGAGCGTCGCCTCGATGTGCGCGTCGCGCGCCTCGCGCGTGGCGAAGCGGCGGCCGAGCGAACCGTCGAGAAGGAGCGTGGCCAGCCCGTGCACGAGCGACCAGTGCATGGTGACGAGCGTGTCGATCCTCTCCGCAGCAGCGGAGCCTGTCCGCGGGGCGCGTCCGCCCGCATGGCACTCGGTCACGAGGCGCACGAGCGGCGCGTAGGCGCGCGCGCCCGCGTCGCCCGCCGCGGGGAACGCCGCGCGGTCGACGAGTTCCGGCCTGAACATGATGCGAAAGGACGCGGGCTCTGCGAGCGCGAAGGCGACATACGCCCGCCCGGCGAGCATGAGCCTCCGCGAGGCTGCGCCGCGGGCCCGCTCGGTTGCCTCGAGCCGCTCGGCGAGGCGCGTGAAGCCGCGCGCGACGAGCTCCGCCACGATCGCCTCCTTGTGCCCGAAGTGGTGGTAGGGCGCCTGATGGCTCACGCCCGCGCGGCGCGCCACCTCGCGGAGGGAGAGCGCCGCGACGCCGTCCTCCTCGATCAGGGCGAGGCTGGCGGCGAGAACCTGCTCGCGGAGATCCGACATGCGGGGAAGGTGCCATGCCGACTTGACATTGTCAAGTCCCGTGATAGCCTTGGCGCGACTTGACGCTGTCAAGTTCCGATTCCGTCCCGCCGCTCTTTCGTCCGCGCCACAGGAGCCCCCCGATGCCGTCAGTCCACGCAGCGACCCTCGCCGAGGCCGCGCTCGCCCCCGCGGCCGTCTTCGGGGCGGCGAACACCACCGCGCTTCTCGGCTGGCTCGCCCTCATCGCGCTCCCTCGCCGCATGCGCGCGCGCCGCGCCGTCGCCGCGGGCGTGGTTCCGCTCCTTCTGTCGATCGCCTACGCCGCGCTCATTGCGGCGGGATGGTCGCGCGCGGAGGGCGGCTTCGACTCGATCGAGGCGGTCCGCGCGCTCTTCGCAAGCGACCTCGCGCTTGTCGCGGGCTGGCTCCACTACCTCGCGTTCGACCTCCTGATCGGCGCCCACATCGATGAACGCGCGGAGCGGGCCGGGATCGGTCGATTCGCGCTCCTTCCCGCCTTCGCGCTCACCTTCCTCTTCGGGCCGGTCGGCTGGCTTCTCTACCGCGTGCAGGAGTGGGCGACGCCGCGCATGCGCGCCGCCCTAGCGACGGAGGGCGACCTGCCCGACCACCGCGGGGCGCTCGAGGTCATGCGGTGGGCGCTCCTCCACGCCGACCGCCGCCTCCTCGCGATCGCGGGAGCGCTTCTTGCGCTCGTGCCGCCCACGCTGTTCGCGGCGCTCCTCGACGACCGCACGCTCGACGGTGCGAACCTCTGGATCAAGCCGCTCAAGTTCGAGCTGTCGCTTGCGATCTACGCGGCGACGCTCGCGGTGGTGGTTCCGCGGGCAGGCAGGGGAGCGGCTGCGACCCGCGGCTGCCGCTGGCTCGTGCGGCTCATGGCGTTGGGCGCGGCGGTCGAGATGTTCTGGATCATCTTCCAGGCCGCGCGCGGCACGCGCTCGCATTTCAATGTCTCGACCCCGATCGACGGGTTCATGTACAGCGTGATGGGCGTCTTCGCGGTCACCTTGGTGGTGGCGCCGCTTGTCCTCGCGCCCGCCGCATGGCGTGAGCGGAGGGGCGGCCTTCGCGCGGGAATCCTGGCGGGCCTCGCGCTCAACCTCCTCCTTGGCGGAGCCTTCGGCGCGATCATCAGTTCGCATGGCTCGCACTTCATTGGCGGCGACGCGACGGGCGCCACGGGGCTTCCGTTCCTCGGTTGGTCGACGACGGGGGGCGACCTCCGCATTGCGCACTTCGTCGGGCTGCACGGGCTACAGGCGATGGTTGCGGCGGGGATCGCCGCATCGTCGTGGCGGCCGCGCACGGGCGCGGTCACGGTGTGGGCGCTGGCCGCCGCATGGTCGGCTGCATCCATCGTGCTTGCGGCGCTCGCTCTCGGAGGGGTTTCCGTGCTTCCCGCGTCTCCCGCGCTTCCGTGAATCACGGCGCGGGCGTGCGAGACATCCCCGAAAGAGAACGCACCCGCCGTGCGGCGGGTGCGTTGGTCATTCAGCTTGATCTGCCCGTCAGCGCTGCTCTGCGCGGCTCTGCGTGCCTTCGGGCGCCTGCATCACCTGCTCGCCTGGCAGGGTCTTGCGCGCGGCGGGCTCCTCGCGCTTCACATCGTCCTCGACATCCTTGAGCCCCTTCTTGAACTCCTTGATCCCCTGGCCGATCGAGCGGCCGACTTCAGGGAGCCTGCGGCCGAAGAGGAGCAGGCCGATCACGAGGAGGACGATCCACTCCCAGCCTCCGGGGAGACCAAAGGCGAGCAGGGCGTTGGAGGTGAGCAGGTTCATGGTGAGGCTCCGACGGTCGGTGGTGCAGCCAGGCGGGCGAGTCCGCCACGGCGGACCAGCAGAACGCGGAGTATACGCCGCGCTTGCATCGATGCGCGGCGACGACAGACCCGAGATCGAGCCGCGATGGCGGGGGTGTACCGCGCCGTCGGCCGCGCGGTTGCGCACGCCGCGGACGGGCGTCGGGAACCAGCAACGACCCGCGCCGCGCGGAAACGCGCGGAATATCGCCCATTGCCTCCGTCTTCGCGGTACTGTTCCCGCCATGCTCGCTCGATTCTCCGCCCGCGGCGTGCGCCGCTCCGCCGCCCTCGCAGCCGTCGCCCTTCTTTCGCTCACGGGCTGCCGCTCGCAGCAGGAAGTGCCCATCGACGCCAACAACCCGACCGACGGCCCCGCGCTGATCCGCCTCGGGCCGGACGATCCGCGCCCCGCCGTCGGCGCAGCGTTCGACGCGCTCGGAGGCCAGACCTTCTATCTCGACCGATCGGTCGGAGAGAGCATCGGCTGGTTCACGAAGCCCTCGAGCAAGCAGTGGTTCCCGTTCAAGAACCAGGGCACGCAGGAGATCGTCTGCACCCACGAGCAGGCGGAGGCCAGCGTGCACGCGTTCAAGCACCTGCTCTCGACCTCGTCGTCGGCTGCGGAGTTCGAGTCGCGCTTCTTCGAGCTCTTCGAGGTGTGGCAGTCGGTCGGCTACAACCAGAACCGCGATGTGCTCTTCACGGGCTACTTCTCGCCGACCTTCAAGGCGAGCCGCTCGCCTGACGCGCGGTTCAAGCACCCGCTCTATATGCGCCCCGCGGACCTTGTGACCGACCCCGCGACCGGGCAGCCGCTCGGCCGACGCATGGCGGATGGCTCGCTCGCGAAGTGGCCTGGCCGCGCGGAGATCGAGTCGAGCGGCATGTTCACGGGCACCGAGCTCGTCTACCTCGAGAGCAAGCTCGATGTCTACATCGTGCAGGTGAATGGAAGCGCGAAGCTCATCATGCCCGACGAGTCCGTCATGTACGTGGGCTACGCGGGCAAGACCGACGGGCAGTATGTGGGCCTCGGCAAGTCGCTGATGGAGGAGGGCGTGCTCACGAAGAGCCAGCTCTCGCTCGCCGCGATCCGCAGGCTCTACCGCACCGACCCGACGACGATCGACAGGCTCATCAACCGCAACGACTCGTATGTGTTCTTCAAGGAGTACGAGCGCGACGCGTGGCCTGCGGGCTCGCTCGGCACGCGCGTGAACGAGGACGCCTCGATCGCCACCGACAAGTCGATCTTCCCGCGCGGCGGCGTGGTGATGGTCGACACGCGCGCCAACACCTTCTCGCGCGGGCAGGTCGAGTACAGGAAGTTCATGCTCGACCAGGACACGGGCGGCGCGATCCGCGCGGCCGGTCGTGCGGACCTCTACATGGGCGCGGGCGCGCCCGCAGAGCTCCTCGCGGGCGGGCAGTACGCGACGGGCAAGATGTTCTACTTCTTCCTGAAGCCCGAGCATGTGCCGCAGTTCCTGCCGCAACCTGCCGTGGGCAAGCAGCCGCAGGCGCCGAAGCCGATCGGGCGCTGAGAGGCGCGTCACTCCGCGGGGGGCGTTTCGCGCGGGGGCGTGTCGCCCTCGCCTGAGTCGCTCTCGACCGAATCACTCGCGGCCGCGTCCTGCCCTGCGCCGCGGCGAGGCTGCCGCGTCGACCAGCCGATGCCCCGCTCGCGCAGCGCGGGGTCGGCGGGCTGCCAGTTGCGGTCGCGGCGGTCGAGCGCCCACGCCTCGCTCTCGTAGACGCCGTCCGCAGTGACCGTCATGCGCGCGAACGACGACGGGAACGCACGCGGCCGCGTCGACGGCCGCGCCGCGTCGCGCGCGGTCTCCTCGACGAAGCGCGCCTCGTCGAGGCGGCACCACGACTCGCCCGCCACGCTTCCGACCGCGAGCGCCGCGATCAGGATCCAGCCGAATCGCTTCACGGGCCGCAGCGACAGCGCCCAGGGCTCGAGCGGATCCGTTGCGAGGCCGCACTCCGAGCAAAGGCTGCGGCCCTCGTGCGGATAGCCGCAGTGCGGGCACTGCGCGCGACGCGCGCGGCGGTCCGCTGGAAGATGGATCCACACGATCTCCGCGAAGTCGGCGAGCGGCGCCAACCACCACAGGAAGATCGAGGCGAGCGCGGTCGAGACGACCGCCGCGAGCACGGTGCCCGCTCCGACCTCGAAGCCGCCGATGAGCGCGCGTGACCAGCAGTAGCTGACGAACAGGAACGCCGCCGACAGCAGGAAGAGCCCCGCGAAGGCCATGGCGTTCGCCCCGGGCGGGGGCGTGAGGGCGTCCGCGGCGCGCGTCGCGCGTCGCGGAGAAGCGGTCGATGCGCCATGCGGCGTCGGATCCATGGGCGCACGATATCCACGCGGAGGAGCGGCGCCTTGAAAACCACGGTCCACGGTTCCCTACACTGCGCCCCATGCACGGCGGCACCAGCGTTCCCGGCGCGACCGACCCTGCCCGCAGCGGAGCGGGCGGACGCGCCACCGATCTCGCCATCGATCTTGAGGAGGTGACGAAGACCTACGCGGGCCGCGTGCGCGCGCTCGACGGTGTCGCCATGAAGGTCGGTCGCGGCGAAGTCTTCGGGCTTCTCGGGCCGAACGGCGCGGGCAAGTCGACGCTCGTGAAGATCATGACCACGATCGTGCGCCCGACCACGGCGAAGGGCGCGATCCTCGGCGCGCCGATCGGGCATCGCCCGACGCTCGCGCGCGTCGGATACCTGCCTGAGCACCATCGCTTTCCGCAATATCTGACGGGAAGGCAGTGCGTCGAGTTCTTCGGCGCGATGAACCTCATGCGCCGAGCCGACCGCAAGCGCCGCGCGGCCGAAATGCTCGAGGTCGTCGGCATGGGCGCGTGGGGCGACCGCCGCGTCGGCACCTACTCGAAGGGCATGCAGCAGCGGACGGGACTCGCCGCAGCGCTCGTGAACGATCCGCAGCTCGTCATCCTCGACGAGCCGACCGACGGCGTCGACCCTGTGGGCCGCCGCGAGATCCGCGACCTGCTGCTGCGCCTGCGCGCGGAAGGCCGCACCGTCTTCCTCAACAGCCATCTTCTCGGCGAGGTGGAGCTCGTGTGCGACCGCGTCGCCATCATGCTCAAAGGCCGCGTCGAGAAGCAGGGTTCGCTCGCGGAGCTCACCCACGAGAGCAGGCGCTGGAGGATCACGGTCGAGGGCGCGATGCCCGCGTGGGTCGCGGAGTTCGGAGCCGTGTCGGTCGACCGCGGACGGAGCACCGTCGAGTTCAAGACCGAGGACCTCGCGCGCGTCCAGTCCTGCATCGACCGCCTGCGCGCAGAGGGCGTGGCGATCGTCGGGCTCACCGAGGCGCGCGAGAGCCTCGAGGACCTCTTCATGCGGCTCGTGCGCGATGTCGACGGCCGCGTGGCGGCGGTCGGCGCCGCGAACATCAACGCCAGGATGCGGGGTGCATGATGGATCTCTCCGACCACGCCTCGCGCCCGAGGCTCACGCTCTCCGACTACGCCGTGCAGACGACGGGCGTGCTCGTGGCCGCCTACCGCGAGCTCAACGCGCGCAAGCTCTTCTGGGTGGCGCTCGCGCTCAACGCGGTGGTGATCGCCGCGATGGCCGCTGTCGGCGTCGATGAGAAGGGCGTCAGCCTGCTCGGCTTCGAGCTGACGATCCCGATGGTGAACACCACGACCTTCCCCGACGGGCAGGTCTACAAGATCATCTTCGCCACGCTCGGCGTCGGCCTCTGGCTCTCGTGGATCTCGACGATCCTCGCGCTCCTCTCGACGGCGTCGATCTTCCCCGACCTCGCGTCGGGCGGCGTCGACACCATGCTGTCGAAGCCGATCGGCCGCGGGCGGCTCTTCCTCACCAAGTTCGTCGGTGGGCTTCTCTTCACGGCGCTCCAGGTCACGACCTTCGCGGTGCTCGGCTTCCTCGTGATCGGCCTGCGCGGCGGCGCGTGGGAGTGGGGGATCTTCGTGGTCGTGCCGCTGATGGTCGTCTTCTACAGCTACCTCTTCAGCGTGCAGGCCCTCGTCGGCATGGTGACGAAGTCGCCGGTCGCCTCTGTGATCGTGACGCTTCTCTTCTGGCTTCTCGTCTTCCTCGTGCACACGGGCGAGCAGTTCACGCTCGTGGGCCGCACGGCGTCGCGGCTCGAGATCGAGGGCATCGAGGCGCGCATCGCCAAGGTGGAGGACGCCGAGCGGAAGTCGACCTTCGTCGCGCGCCTCGAGGAGCAACGCGCGGCCGACCCGAACTGGCAGCTCGCGCACAACATCTTCTACGGCGTGAAGACCGCGCTTCCGAAGACCACAGAGACCGTGGCGCTCCTTGGCCGGGCGATCTCGCTGTCGACGGACATCGAGGTCGAGGACGAGGAGGAGCAGGCGACGGGCCGCGAGCGGCGCGGCCTGTTCCGCTCGCAGTTCGTGAGCGAGCGGAGGCTCGAGGCGGAGATGACGAAGGCACTCGAGTCGCGCTCGTTGACCTGGGTCGTCGGCACGAGCGTCGCGTTCGAGCTCGTGGTGCTCGGGATCGGGATCTGGTACTTCCGGCGCAAGGACTTTTAGTTGGCGGTCGCCGCTGCGGCGGCTTCCTCTGGCGTGGATGGGGGTCTCGCGGGCGGTCGCCGCTGCGGCTCAGCCTTGGCAAGAAAACAGTGCCTGGCACGTGCCGTCCGGTGCTTGGCACCTCCCGGCACGTGCCAGGCACCGCCGCCGAGTCGTAAGGTAGACATCGAGGTGCACGACACGTGCCGTCTGGTGCTTGGCACCTCCCGGCACGTGCCAGGCACCGTTTCCATCAGGTGCCGTTTCCACGGCACCGTTCCCTCCGTCTCCGCGGCTCAGCCCCGTCCGAGCTCCGCGCCTCGGTCCCGTGCCGCGCGAAGCGTCTCGAGCATCAGCGCGTCGATGCCGCCTGTGCGCGTCGCTGCGTCGTCCATTCGGGCGAGGCCCGCCGCCGTGGTCCCGCCCTTGCTCGTCACCCGCGCGCGCAGCACCTGCGGGCCGTCGTCGGTCCGCTCGAGAAGCGCCGCGGCGCCGATGAGCGTCTCGCGCGCGAGCACCGCGGCCTTCTCCTCGGAAAGCCCGAGCGATTCCGCCGCCGCCGTCCACGCTTCGAGGAAGCGGAACACGAACGCGGGCCCCGAGCCGCTGACGGCGGTCACGGCGTCGAAGAGCGCCTCGGGCACGCGGACGGTCTTCCCGACCGATGCGAACAGCTGCTCGACCCGCGCCAGATCGTCCTCGGCCACATCGGCGTCCGACGCAACCGCCGTGACGGCGCGTCCGACCGCGGCGGGAGTGTTCGGCATCGCGCGCACCACGCGCGCGGCGCCGCCGAGCGCGTCGCGGATCGCGCCGCTGCGGACGCCCGCCATGACCGAGATCACGAGGGGGCCATCCGTTGGAATCGTCCCCAGGGCCGTCGCAGCCTCCTGGAAACTCTGCGGCTTGACGGCAAGGAGCACCGTCTCCGACTCGCCGATTCGCGCAGGATTGGCCAACCGCAGCCCGTGCTCCTCTGCGCGCGCGCGCTGCGCTGGCTCTGGGTCGAGCGCGCCGATCTCGCTTGGCGCGGCAAGCCCCGACGCGATTGCACCGCGGGCGATCGCCTGCCCGAGGTTTCCGAAGCCGACGATCACGATGCGGGGGGCCATCGGCGCAAGGTACCTGCGCGCTGGCTTCGCGCGACGCTTGGCGTGGTGCAGCGGCGTCGCGCGGCGATACACTGCTGACCATGCCACGCCCTGGGTACAGCCCGCTCTACCAACTCGACTTCGAGACGCCGATTCTCGACATCGAGCGTCAGATTGACGCGATCGAGGAGCGTCCAGACGCAGACCGCTACACCGACGAACTTGCGCAGTTGAACGAGACGAGGCTCGGCCTTCTGCAGAAGATCTACGCGAACCTCTCCCCGTGGCAGACCGTGCGCATCGCGCGGCATCCGTTGCGGCCGCAGACGACCGACTACATGTCCATGATCTGCCGCGACTTCTGCGAGCTGCACGGCGACAGGGCCTTCGGCGACGACCCCGCCATCATCACGGGCTTCGCGCGCATCGGCTCGGTCAAGTGCATGCTGATCGGGCACAACAAGGGGAAGACGGTCGCCGAGAAGGTCGCCGCCCACTTCGGATGCGCCCACCCGGAGGGCTACCGCAAGGCGCTCCTCAAGATGAAGCTTGCCGAGAAGCTCGGGCTTCCGATCGTGACCCTCGTCGACACCCCCGGCGCCTACCCGGGCGTCGGCAGCGAGCAGCGCGGACAGGCGCAGGCCATCGCTGTGAACCTCATGGAGATGAGCCGCCTCCGCACCCCGATCGTCTCGGTCGTGATCGGCGAGGGCGGCTCGGGCGGCGCCCTTGGCATCGCCGTCGCCGACCGCGTCGGCATGCTCGAGCACGCGTGGTACTCCGTCATCTCCCCCGAGGGCTGTGCCGCCATCCTCTGGAAGGAAGCCAACGAGGACACCAACAACCGCGCCGCCCAGTGCCTGGCGCTGACCGCGCGCCGCAACCTCGAGAACGGGCTCATCGACGAAGTCATCTCGGAGCCGCTCGGCGGCGCCCACCGCGACCCGCGCAAGGCCGCGGACTTCCTCCAGACCTGGATCGTCGACCGCCTGCGGGATCTTTCCCGCGTCAATCCCGAGGCCCTCGTCCGACAGCGCCTCGACAAGTTCCGACGCATGGGCGCCTTCGCCGACGAGCTGGCGGTCTGAAGCGGCTCGGGGCCGTTTCGCGGCCCTGACGGCGAATCGCGCGGATTCGCGAGGCGGAACCGAGGGTCCTTTGACGCTTGTCGGGAGCGCTGCTACGCTCCCTGCCCCCTGCGGCCGTGCGACTTGCATGGCGGAGCGCGGAGAGAGAGAGCGACTCCTTGCCGACGAAGAAGGAACCAGCCAAGAGCGCGAGCACTCCTGCCGCGAAGGCAAAGGTGGCGGCTTCCACGCCGACGCCGAAGTCGGCCGCGGGCAAGACCACGCCAGCCGCAGGTAAGACCACGCCTGCCGCGAAGGCGATCGTCGGGAAGCCTGCGCCTGCGAAGGCCGCCACCCCCAAGGCGCCATCGTCTGCGAAGTCCGCCCCGACGGCCGCGAGGAAGTCCGCGCCGAAGCCAGTGCCCGTCGCGCCTGCCGCGAAGAACGGCGCGAAGAACGGCGCGAAGGAGAACGGCCGCGCCAAGTCGACCGACGCTGCGAACGGCAAGGTTGTCGCGAAGGCCGCTGCACCGATGGTGAAGTCAAACGGCAAGGCCCCAGCGCCTGCCGCGAAGTCCAGCGCGAAGACGGCGGTTCCAGCACCCGCCGCCAAGACGAACGCGAAGGCCGAGACGCCTGCCGCGAAGGCGGTCGCGCCCGCCGCAGGGAAGGCCACGCCCACCGCAGGGAAGACCACGCCCACCGCAGGGAAGACCACGCCCACCGCAGGGAAGACCACGCCCACCGCAGGGAAGACCACGCCCGCCGCGAAGGCGACCACGCCCCCCGCAGGCAAGACCGCTCCCGCTGCAAAGCCGACCCCGGCTCCCGCGTCATCCTCGGCAAAGTCCTCGGCTTCCAAGGCAAAGCCCGAGCCCTCCGACACCCCGACCGTTCCGAAGAAGGGCCCGATCGACCTCGCGCAGCACAAGTCGGTCGCCGCAGCAGCAGCGGCCGTGGCGAACGCGCGCGGCGGCGCGTCGAGCGACTTCATCATCATCAACGGACGCCGTGTCCGCGCGATCTCGACGAAGGGCATCACCGTTGCCAAGAAGTCGAAGGAAAGCGCTTCGGAGGCCGCGCCCGCGCCGACCGAGCAGCAGATCGCGTCGATCAAGACCAAGCTCGGCAAGAAGGAGCTCGAGGAGTACCGCAACCTGCTCCTCGCCAAGCGCCGCCAGCTCGTCGGCATGCTCTCGGGCATGGAAGACGAGGCGCTGCGCTCTTCGGGCGGCAACCTCTCGAACATGCCCGTCCACATGGCGGACATGGGCTCCGATGTCTACGAGCAGGACTTCACGCTCGGCATGGCGGAGACCGAGCGCGCCATCCTCGGCGAGATCGACGCGGCGCTTCAGCGCATCGAGGACAAGACTTTCGGCATCTGCCAAATGACGGGGAAGCCCATCACGAAGGCGCGGCTCGACGCGAAGCCCTGGGCGAAGTTCACCATCGAGGCGGAGCGCATCGCGGAGTCGGGCGGCCTGCGCTGACCTCGCGCGGCGCCTACCCTTGCGCCGTTCGTCGTCTCCAGCAGGAAGTCCTCGCCCGTGGCCACCGAACCTGAGCCAGCATCGTCAGTCTCCGCAGCGCCATCCGTGGCCGACGATCCGCGTGAGCGCCTCGCGTGGCGAAACCCGTGGTCGTGGGCGACGCTCGTCGCGGTCTTCGTCTGCGGCCTCGCCTTCGACCTCTGGTCGAAGTATTGGGCGTTCCGCACCATCGCAGGCTATCCAGTCGAGCTCGAGCGCGAGCGGATCCTCGGCGACCCGTCCTTCCACCTGCCGTACCACGCGCGCGTGGTGGCGATTCCAGGCGACCTCCTCGATTTCCGACTCGTGCTGAACCACGGCGCCGTGTTCGGGATCGGCCAGCACCGCCGCGAGCTCTTCATCGTCTTCACGCTCGTCGCCACGATCGCAGCGATCGCGCTCTTCGCGCGCGGCACGCGCGTGCGCATGACCGCAGCGCATGTGGCGATCGGTCTGATCCTCGCGGGCGGCATCGGCAACCTCTACGACCGCATCGTCTACGGCGCCGTGCGCGACTTCCTGCACATGCTGCCGCACTGGCAGCTTCCCTTCGGGTGGACCTGGCCGGGAACCTCGATGGGCGATGTGTTCCCGTGGGTCTTCAACATCGCCGATGTCATGCTTCTCGCGGGGATGGCCGTCTTCGTGATCGCGAGCTGGCGCGAGGACAGGCGCGCGCGCATCGAGGAGCTTCGCGCGCGCGCGGCCGCGGGTTCCGGCGCCGCGCAGTCGACCTGAGCGGCGTGGGCAGTGCGAGCGGCGCGCCAGCGCCAGAGGTCATTCCGCGGCGCGCCGCACGAGCTCCATCGCCTCGTCGAGCGGGATGAGCGCGGACGCGTCGATCGATTCGGGAAGCGCCGCGAGCGTGCGCGCCATTGCGAGCGTGAACGGCCCGACCGCCGTGCGGCGGATCGACGCGCAGTGCCCACCCGTGCCGAGCGCCGCGCCGAGGTCGCGCGCGAGGCTCCTCACATAGAAGCCCTTCGCGCAGCGGATGGAGACGGTCGCGATCGGCCACTCGTAGCCAAGAAGCGCGATCTCGTGGACGCGCACGGCCCGCGGCGGAAGCTCGGGCGGCGCGTCGTTGCGCGCGAGCGCGTAGGCGCGCTTGCCGCCGACATGCACCGCGCTGAACGCAGGGGGGCGCTGCATGGACTCGCCCGCGAAACCCGCGAGCGCGCGCTCGACCGCCTCGCGCGAGGGCGGCGTGGCGACGGCGACCTCGCGGCGCTCGCCCTCGCGGTCGTCGGTCGAGGTGAAGGCCGAGAGGTCGATCTCGGTCTCGTAGCGCTTCTCGGTCGCCATCAGCGCGTCGATCGCCTTGGTCGCGCCGCCGAACGCGACGACGAGGACGCCCGTCGCCAGCGGGTCGAGCGTGCCCGCGTGACCCGCCTTCGCGCGGCCCGCGCGGCGGCGCAGGATCTCGACCGCGCGCATCGAGCTCATGCCGAGCTCCTTGTCGAGGACGAGGATTCCCGTGAAGAGGCTGTGGTGGCGCATCGCCGCCAGTGTCGCCGTTTTCGCGCCGCGCTGCGCGGGCGCCACGCTAGGATGGCCGCCATGGACGGAACTTCATTGATGGTGGGAATCCTGGTCGGCTGTGCCCTCGGCGCCGCAGCAGCGGCCGTCTTCTTCATGCTCAGGGCGCGCGGATCCGCGCAGGCCGTCGCGGCCGCGGAGGCCGCGCAGGCAGAGCTTTCGACCGTGCGCGGCGAGATCGCCGCGCTGCGCGGACAGCTTGGCGGCGCGCAGCAGGGCGAGGCTGGCGCGAAGGCAACGCTCGCCGCGGCGCAGGACCAGCTGCGCGACCTCCGTGCGCAGGTCGACGCCGAGCGCCAGCGCGCCGAGCAGGAGGCATCGCTTCGCTCGAAGACGCAGCAGGAGCTGCGCGCGACCGAGGAGCGCATCACCGAGCGCGAGAGCGCGATGCAGCGGCTTCTCGCCGAGCGCGAGAGGTCGATCGTCGAACTGAAGGCCGCGATCGACCAGTCGAAGGCGTCGCTCACGGAGACCTTCAAGGCGACGGGCGCCGATGTCCTCAGGCAGACGGCGGAGCAGCTGCTCCGTCAGGCGAAGGAGCAGTTCGAGGGCCACCAGAAGCTCTCGCAGCAGGAGCTCGAGGCACGCCAGAAGGCGATCGACGCCACGCTCGCGCCGCTCAAGGAGCAGCTTTCGAAGAACGAGCAGCTGGTGAAGGAGCTCGGCGAGAAGCGCGAGGGCGACGCGAAGTCGCTCGGCGAGCAGCTCAAGCAGATCGCCGACCTCCAGCAGAAGGCCTCGGCCGCCGCGCAGACCCTCTCGAGCGCGCTGCGCGACAACCGCCAGCGCGGCCAGTGGGGCGAGGTGTCGCTGCGCAACATCGCCGAGATGGCAGGCCTCGTCGACAATGTCGACTTCAGCGAGCAGTCGAGCATCGCGGGCGACGACGGCGCGCGCCTGCGGCCCGACATGACGGTGCGCCTCCCTGGCGGCCGCTTCGTGCCGATCGACGCCAAGGTGCCGATGAACGCGTATCTCGACTCGCTCGATCCTGCGCTCTCAGACTCCGACCGCGCGGCGCGCCGCACGGCGCACGCACAGGCTCTGCGCAGCCATGTGCGCGCGCTCAGCTCGCGCGAGTATGCGAAGGCGCTCGGCGAGGGCGTCGAGATCACCGTCCTCTTCGTGCCGCTCGAGAGCGGGCTGATCGCGGCGCTCGAGGAGGACGCGACCGTCTACCAGGAGGCGCTCCAGTCGCGCGTCATCATCTGCACCTCGTCGACCTTGCTTGCGCTGCTGCGCACCTGCGCGCTCCAGTGGCAGCAGGCGAAGCTCAACGAGAATGCGCGCAAGATCGGCGAGAGCGCGAAGGAGCTCCTCGGCCGCATCCAGACCTTCGCCGAGCACCTCGAGAAGGTCGGCAAGGGGCTTGAGAGCGCGACGAAGGGCTACAACAGCGCGGTCGCGTCGTTCAACTCGCGCCTGCTGCCGGGCGCGCGCGACACGGCCGAGCTCGCGGGCGACATTCGGAGCGTTCCAGACGAGCTCGAGCCCGCAAGCACCGCGCTGCGCGAGGTGAACGCGCGTGCGCTTCCGTCAGAGAGGTGAGCCGAGTTTGTGCGCGTCGTACGTGGCGTCAGGTGCGTGAGGCGTGCCGCGCCGCGCGCGAGTAAACTTTCTTTCATGTCGCAAACAGTCACACCGCAGTTTCTCATCGCCAAGTGGAAGCGAGCGGATCTCGCTGAGCGCGCGGCGTGTCAGGAGCATTTCATCGACATCTGTCGAATGCTCGGACACCCGACCCCTGCAGAGGCTGATCCGACTGGTGAGTCGTTTACGTTCGAGCGTGGAGTCGAGAAGTCAGACGGAGGCAACGGCTGGGCCGACGTGTGGAAGCGCAGTTTCTTCGGCTGGGAATACAAGGGCAAACACAAAGACCTCCGCGCCGCCTATCGGCAGCTCCAGCTCTACCGCGAGAGTCTCGACAACCCGCCGCTCCTGGTTGTATGTGACCTCGACCGGATTGAGATACACACGAACTTCACCGGCAGCGCGAAGCGGGTCTATTCGTTCGACCTCGAAACGCTTCCCGAGCCGGCGAACCTCGACGTTCTCCGAAAGCTCTTCCACGATCCGGAGGCCCTCAAACCGACCCAGACTACGGAACAAATCACCGTCGATGCAGCGGCGACGTTCGCGAAGATTGTCGATGAATGGCGGGCCAGGGGCGTCGATCCCCAAGCCGCCGCACACTTCGCGATGAAGCTCCTCTTCTGTATGTTCGCAGAGGACATCGACCTGCTTCCCGACCGAATCTTCAGGCGCACGATCGAGGGAGCGAAGAAAGACCCGAGCCGGCTCGCAAAGCGGCTCGAGGGCCTTTTCGATGCGATGGCGGTCGGCGGCGACTTCGGGCCCGTCACGATCCCCTGGTTCAACGGCGGATTGTTCAAGGAAGGCGAAGCAGTGATCGACCTCACTGCGGAGGACGTTGACCGGCTCGCGCAGCTGAACACCTACGATTGGGCAAACGTGGAGCCGAGCATCTTCGGCACCCTGTTCGAGCGGACCCTCGACCCCGCAAAGCGATCGCAGATTGGAGCCCACTACACGAGTCGGGAGGACATTCTCACGCTCCTTGAGCCCGTGCTCATGGCTCCGCTGCGGCGGGAGTGGCAGGCTGTGCGGGACAAGTGTAACGGCCTCGCCGACCAGCTCGCCAACAAAACTAAGGCCGCGAAGGCGCGGAAGGAACTCGATAAGACTCTCCGCGACTTCGTGGAGCGCCTCGCCGCTATGAAGATTCTCGATCCCGCCTGCGGCTCGGGGAACTTCCTCTATGTCGCGATCAACCTCTTGCTCGATCTCGAAAAGGAAGTGATCGCGTTTGCCGCGCGCGTCGGTGCGACGCTCCTTCCTCAGGTGAGGCCGACGCAGCTCTATGGGCTTGAGATCAATCCATATGCGGCCGAACTGGCCCAGGTCGTGATATGGATCGGCTTCCTCCAGTGGACCCACCACAACGGCTTCGCCGCGCCGCGTGATCCGATCCTTCGGTCGATCGACACGATCCGAAACATGGATGCGATCATCGACCTATCCGATCCGGACAACCCGAAGGAACCGGAGTGGCCGGAGGCCGACGTGATCGTGGGGAATCCGCCGTTCCTGGGCGGAAAGTTTTTGCGGGCCAACCTTGGGAGCGAATACCTCGACGGCCTCTTTTCTGTCTGGGCCGACCGCCTCGCGGGGGAGGCTGACTTGTGTTGCTACTGGTTCGAGAAGGGCCAAGCACAAGTAGCCGCTGGCCGCGCGAAGAGAGTTGGCTTGCTCGCAACACAAGCTATACGGGGTGGGAAGAACCGGGAGGTTCTCTCGCGAATAGCAGAGTCAGCAAACATCTTTTTCGCGGTTTCGGATCGGGAGTGGACTCTTGACGGAGCATCGGTCCACATTTCCATGATCGGATTCGACGACGGCCAAGAGCAACAGCGATTACTCGACGGCAAATCGGTTTCAAGGATAAACACAAACCTCACTTCATGCGCCGCTGACACCACGACAGCGAAGGCGATTCCGAGCAACGCGAAGAAGTGTTTTCAGGGGCCGGTGATTGTCGGCCCGTTCGACTTGCCTCTGACCGATGCGCTCGAAATGCTGAACTCGCCCAATGCTTCCGCGGCTCCAAACTCTGACGTTGTGTTTCCCGTTTTGAACGCGAACGACATCACCAAACGCTCCCGCGACTGGATGATTGTCGATTTCGGTGAGAGACTTCTCGTAGAAGCAGCGCGGTATGAGTTGCCTCTGTCCTACGTCGAAAGGCATGTCCGGCCCGAACGCGAATCGAACAAAGATGCCCAGCGCAAGAAAAACTGGTGGCGGCATGGCCGCTCCGGAAGCGACTACAAAGCAGCCAGCCAATCGCTGTCGAGATTCTTGGTCACGCCGCGAGTAGCTAAACATCGGCTTTTTGCGTGGTCATCGCGCCCGACCGTAATGACCGACGCGACCGTTGTTTTTGCCATCGACGATGATTTTCGCTTTGGCGTTCTTCAAAGCCGCGTGCATGAAAAGTGGTCCCTGATACAAGGAACTCGACTCGAAACGCGCCCGCGCTACACCCCGACCTCATGTTTTGAAACCTTCCCGTTCCCCGAGCCAACGGCGGCCCAGCGGGACGCGATCGCTGCGGCGGCGAAGGAACTCGACACGCTCCGCTCGAACTGGTTGAACCCGCCGGAGTGGACGCGGGAGGAAGTGCTCACGTTCCCCGGCTCCGTCGATGGCCCCTGGGCCCGCTACGTGACGGAGCCGAACGCGAAGGGGATCGGCACCGTGCGGTATCCGCGGGTCGTGCCGGCCGACGATGCCGCAGCGAAGAGACTCGCAAAGCGGACGTTGACGAACCTCTACAACGAATGGCCGACGTGGCTTGATCTCGCCCACAAGCGGCTCGATGAAGCCGTGTTCGCCGCGTATGGATGGCCCACCGACCTCACCGACGATGATCTCCTCGCGCGGCTCCTCGCGCTCAACTTGGAGCGGGCCAATGCCGAGTAGCCGCAGGGTGCTTCGGACGGCGCCTTGCGTTCGCGCCAACCTGTGTGTGGGCTTCGAAACCCACGAGTCCACACGATGATTGATGGCGGTGCTGTCGCCGGCGCCGCGCTCAGTCGGTGTGCCCGACCGGCCGGAGGTGCACTACCTCGCCGTGCGTCAGCGCGGGGCAGGTCGCCGCGATCCGCTCGGCTTCGGCGGCGCTCGCGACCTCGATGATGAAGTAGCCCGTGAGCTGCGTGTCGTTCGGGTCGAGCGGCTCCGCGTCGGGTTCGCCGTCCGTGTCGGGCGCGATCATCACGCCGCCGCGTCCGATCGGATTGCCCTCCTTCAGGACGCCCTTCGCGCGCAGGTCGCGCACCCAGAGGCCGTAGCTCTCGAGCAGCGCGTCCTTCTGCACGGGCGGCAGGCGGTACCACGCGTCGCCGCGCTCGTACATCAGGATCGCGAACTGGAGCTTTCCGGGCGCCGCGTGCGGCGCGGATGCGGGCGTCGCGCCGGTCGCCGCGCAGCCGGCGAGGGTTGCGACGAGGAGGAGCGCGGTGGCGGCGCCGAGCGAGGGCAACGGGATCATGGGGCGGGTTTCCTGCCGCCCGAGAGAAGCGGCCGGACGATGAGCAGCGCTGCCACGACGACGATCGACGACACGATCGCGCGGACGCCGCCGTCGAGGACGCTCGCTGCGATGCTCCACCCCGCAAGCGCGAGATAGACAAGCGGCGTGATCGGATAGAGCGGCACGCGGAACGGCCGCGGCGCGTCGGGCATCGTGCGCCGCAGCACGATCACGGCCGCGACCGAGAGCGAAGAGAACGCGTTGATGAGCACGGTGAGGAGGCCGAAGATGTCGTCGAGGTTTCCGATCGCGAGGCACGCGAGGCTGGCGGCGAGCGTCACATGCAGCGCGTTCATGGGAATGCCCCGCGCGGTGCGCTCGCCGAGCGGCGCGGGCGCCTCGCGGGCGTGCGCCATCGACTCGAGGATGCGTGCGGCTGTGATCGTTCCCGAGACGATCGTCGAGAAGAGGAGCAGCGCGATCGCTGCGGTCATCGCCGTGCCGACGGCGCCTCCGAAGATGCGCGTCGCCGCCACCGAGCCGATCGCCTGCATGGGCGTGCCGTCCGCCTCGACCATCGCGGCAGGCTCGATGACGCGCAGATAGACGAGGTTCACGCCGATGTAGAGGGCGAAGACGAGCGCGATCGCCGTGATGATCGACCGCGGGACATTGCGTCCCGGGTCTCGGACATCGCCCGCGATGTCGGCGCCCGTCGACCAGCCGAGGTATGCGAAGCTGACCGTGAGCACGGCGCTTGCGACCGCGGGCGAGAGCACGGTCGGGGCATCCGCGGGCGCCGCGCCCGAGACGCTCGGCTCGACGGGCCACGAGAGGCCGAGGACGACGAAGAGCGCGATGAAGCCGATCTTCACGAGCGAGAGCGCCGTGTTGAACGCGAAGCCCGCGCGAAGCCCCGTCAGCTGCGAGGCGTAGGCGGCCACGATGGCGGCCGCCGCGATGGCGTGCCCGTGCACGGGCGAGGGCAGGAGCTTGTTCGCATAGTCGGCCATCATCAGGCCGACCGCCGCGATCGAGAGGAAGTAGCCCGCCAGGATCGTCACCATGGCGACGAGGTAGCCCGTCGCCTTGCCGAACGCGCGTCGGGCGAACTCGACGCTGCCCCCGGAGCAGGGAATCATCGCTCCGAGTTCGGCGAGCGAAAGCCCGCCCGCAAGCGCGAGGACGCCGCCGACCACCCACGCGAAGAGGATGTTCGACTCGGTCCCGACCTTGGCGCCGAACGAGCCCGTGAGCGCGAAGATTCCGCTGCCCACCATCGCGGCCACGATCATGCCCGTCGCGCCGACGAGGCCGACGACGCGAAAGCGGTCCGTGGGTTGCGGCTGCCCGTCCACGCGCGCAGCGTAACGCGGGGCGCGAAGGTGCGAAGTGCCGTAGGCTGCGCTGATGACCGTCGGGCATGGGTTCGACTCGCTTCCCGCAACCGTCCTCGGCAGGCTTGGCCGCCTCGAGATCGAGCTTCCGTCGTGGGGCTTCGCCGACACGGGCACGCGCTTCGGCAAGTTCCTGCAGGACGCGGCAGCGCTCTCGATCGAGGACAAGTTCGACGACGCGGCGGAGGTGCATCGCCTGACAGGCGCGTGCCCGCGCGTTGCGGTCCATGTGCTGTGGGACTTGCCCGCGGGCGGTGCGACCGAACTCGCGGCGCTTGCGCGTGCGCGCGGGCTGCGCGTCGGCTCGATCAACCCGAATGTCTTCCAAGACCAGTGCTACAAGCACGGCTCGGTCGCGAACGAGGACGCGTCGGTGAGGCGGCGCGCGATCGCGCATCTCCTCGAGTCGGTCGAGCTCGGCCGCGCGTGCGGGTCGGACACGCTCGCGCTGTGGTTCGCCGACGGCACCAACTATCCGGGGCAGGGGAGCGTCGCGCGGCGGAAGCGCTGGTTCGCCGACGCGCTGCGCGAGGTGCACGCCGCGATGCCCGCGTCGATGCAGATGCTCGTCGAGTACAAGCCGTTCGAGCCCGCGTTCTACCACACCGACATCGCCGACTGGGGCATGGCGTATGTGCTCGCGAAGGCCGCGGGCGAGCGCGCGCGCGTCCTCGTCGACACTGGGCACCACCTGCCCGGTCAGAACATCGAGCACATCGTGTCGTTCCTCGCCGATGAAGGGATGCTCGGCGGATTCCACTTCAACGACCGCCACTACGCCGACGACGACCTGACGGTCGGTTCGATCGATCCCGCGCGTGTCTTCCGCATCTTTGTCGCGATCGCCGAGGCCGAGCGCGCGCTCGGCCGCGACCTGCCGGTCGAGTTCATGATCGACCAGTCGCACAACCTGAAGCCGAAGATCGAGGCGATGCTGCAGACGGTGACCACGGTGCAGGAGCTCTTCGCGAAGGCGCTGCTCGTCGACCTCGACGCGCTCGACGCGGCGCGCGCGGCGAACGACATCGTGGCTGCGGAGGAGTGCCTCAAGCGCGCGTTCGCGACCGATGTGCGCGAGGCGCTCGCCGCGTGGCGCGAGGGGCGCGGGCTCCCGCGTGAGCCGCTGGCGGCGCACCGCGCGTCGGGCTACGCCGCACGCGCGGCGGAGGCGCGGCTTCCGCGCAAGAAGGCGTCGGGAGGGAGCTACGCATGACGGCCACGCGTCGGCACATCGCGATCGACCTCGGCGCCTCGAGCGGACGCGTGATGGAGGTCGTGATCGGAGACGACGGGCTTTCGGTGCGCGAGCTCCATCGCTTCGCCAACGCGCCCGTTGCGGCGCGGCGCGCAGGGAATGTCACGCTGTGCTGGCCCTTCGAGCGGCTGTGGGAGTCGATCCTCGATGGCCTCCGCGCGGCCGCCGCCGAGGGCCCCGCCGACTCGATCGGCGTCGACTCGTGGGCGGTCGACTATGCGCTCCTCGACGACTCGGGCGAACTGGTACGCCCGATCGCGGCCTATCGCGACTCGCGCACGAAGGAGCCGTTCGCGCGTCTGCGCGCCGAACTCGGCGACGAGCGCATCTATGCGGACACGGGCATCGCGTTCCAGCCGTTCAACACGCTCTACCAGCTCGCCGCCGACGCGGCCGACCCGATGCGGCCGCTCGACCGCGCGGCGCGCATGCTGATGCTGCCCGACTACATCGCGTTCCGCCTGTGCGGCGCCACCGTGTGCGAGCGAACGAACGCGAGCAGCACGCAGATGCTCGATGCGGCGACGCGCGCGTGGAACCTCGACCTCGTCGCGGCGACGGGCGCGTCCACGCGCATTCTCCCCGAGCTCGTCGACGCGGGCGACCGTGAGCCGCTTGGCACGCTTCTCCGCGATGTCGCCGATGAAACAGGCCTTTCCGCATCGACGACCGTGTTCGCGACCGCGACGCATGACACGGCGTCGGCCGTCATCGCCGCACCGATCGACCCCGCGCGCGATCTTTATGTCTCGAGCGGAACCTGGTCGCTCGTCGGCCTCGAGCTGCCGCATGCGGTGACGAGCGCCGCCGCACGCGCGGCGAACATGACGAACGAGCTCGGCGCGTTCGGCTCGGTGCGGTTCCTTCGGAATGTCGCGGGCCTCTGGCTCGTGCAGCAGTGCGAGGCCGCGTTCGCCGCCCTCGGCCGCGGGCGCTCGTGGAGCGAGCTCGCGGCGCTCGCGCGCGAGGCCGAGCCGCTCGCAAGCCTCGTCGACCCGAACGACCCCGCGTTCTTCGAGCCCGGCGACATGCCCGCGCGCATCCGCGCCGCGTGCGCCGCGCGCGGCGAGCCTGTGCCCGACTCGGACGCCGCGATCATCCGCTGCGCGATCGACTCGATCGCGATCGCGACCGCACGCGCCGCGCGTGAGGCCGCTTCGCTCGCGGGCCGTGAGCCGCGTCAGATCGCGGTCGTCGGCGGCGGCGGAGCGAACGAGCTCCTCAACCAGCTCGTCGCCGACGCGTCGGGTCTGCCCGTCGAGGCGGGGCCCGCCGAGGCCACCGCGATCGGCAACGCGCTCATGCAGCACGCTGCGCTCGAGGAGATCGGCCGCGCGTCCGAGCTGCGTGCGCTCGTGCGCGCGAGCGCCCCGATCCGGCGATACGAGCCCGATTTCGCGCAAAGCGCCCGCATGCGTGCTGCAGCCGAGCGCGTCGCTCGGTAGTCTCCGACCTCACCTGCGTCCTCACCTCGCCCAGCTTCGGTCCGTTTATGTCGAGCGCCACGCTTTCCCCCAATCCAGCCTTCGTCCGCCATACATGGATCGACGCCGACGCCGCGAAGCTCGACCCGGTCGGCCTTCTCGTCTACCGCTCGAACCGTCTCGGCGACGACCAGCGCGTGACGAATACGGGCGGCGGCAACACCTCGAGCAAGGTCGTCGAGAGTGACCCGCTCACGGGCAAGGCTGAGCGCGTCCTCTGGGTGAAGGGTTCGGGCGGCGACCTGCGCACGGCGGGCCGCGAGTTCTTCTCGTCGCTTTCGCTCGACAAGCTCGAGCAGCTGAAGTCGGTCTACGCCGCGCGCACGCCGAAAGGCATCAAGACGCAGGCCGAGGACGACATGGTCGACCTCTACCGCCACTGCACCTGGAACCTCAATCCACGCGCGACTTCGATCGACACGCCGCTGCACGCGTTCGTGCCGCGCGCGCATGTCGACCACACGCATCCGAACGCGCTCATTGCGATCGCGGCGTGCGTGCGCGGCGAGGAGGTCATGCGCGAGGTGTTCGGCACGCAGCTCCGCTGGCTGCCGTGGATGCGGCCTGGCTTCGAGCTCGGCCTCGCACTCGAGAAGCTTTGCAAGGATCACCCCGAAGCCGACGGCGCGATCATGGGCCAGCACGGGCTCATCAACTGGTCCGACGACCCGCGCGCCTGCTACGACCTCACGCTGTCGCTCATCTCGCGCGCGGCCGAGCATCTCGCGGCGCACGACCGCGGCGCGAACACCTTCGGCGGCCAGAAGGTCGCGCCCGTCTCGGACGAAGTGCGGCGCGCGCTCCTCGTCAGGTTCCTGCCGTTCCTGCGCGGCAAGGTGTCGACGCGCCGCCGCATGATCGGCACCGTGCAGCATGACGACGCGATGCTCTCGTTCGTCTCGAGCCACGACGCCGCGCGCCTCGCCGAGCTCGGCACCTCGTGCCCCGATCACTTCCTGCGCACGAAGATCAAGCCGCTCTTCATCGACTTCGACCCGAACCGCGAGTCGTTCGATGCGCTCTGCGAGAAGACCGAGGCTGGCCTCGCGCAGTATGTGAAGGACTACGCGGCCTACTACGACGCGTGCCGCCACGCCGACAGCCCCGCGATGCGTGCGCCCGAGCCGACGGTGATCCTCGTGCCTGGCGTCGGCATGGTCGCGTGGGGATCGTCGAAGTCCGAATCGCGCACCACCGCCGAGTTCTACCGCTGCGCCGTCGAGGTGATGAAGGGCGCAGAGTCGATCGGCGGCTATCGAGCGCTGCCGCGGCAGGAGGCGTTCGACATCGAGTACTGGCGGCTTGAGGAGGCGAAGCTGCAGCGCATGCCGAAGCCGAAGCCGCTTGCGGGGCATGTGAGCGTGATCGTCGGCGCGGGAAGCGGCATCGGCCGCGTGGCCGCGTCGCACTTCGCCGCCGACGACGCCTGCGTCGCGTGCGTCGACCTCGATGCGAAGGGGGCGGAGGCAGCGGCGAAAGACCTCGAGAAGTCGGTCGGCGCGGGAATCGGCGTCGCAGGCAGCGGCATCAGCGCCTGCGGCCCCGCGATCGCGCTTTCGTGCGACGCGGCCGACCGCGCGGCCGTGCGCCGCATGCTCGACGAGGTCGTGATCGCCTACGGCGGCATCGACGAGCTCGTCGTCACGGCGGGGCTCTTCCCGACCCCCGGCGCCGACGGAAAGACGAGCGACGGCGACTTCATGCGCGCGATGCAGGTGAATGTGCTCGCGCCCGCGGTGCTCGTCGAGGAGGCGGCCGCGACGATGTCGGCGCAGAGGCTCGCGTGCAGCGCGGTCGTGACGACGAGCGTGAACGCGGTCGTCGCCAAGAAGGGCTCGAGCGCCTACGACGCGTCGAAGGCGGCCGCGAACCACCTTGTGCGCTCGCTTGCGGTGACCTTCGCGCCGTTCGTGCGCGTGAACGCCGTCGCGCCCGCGACCGTGATCGAGGGAAGCACGATGTTCCCCCGCGCGCGCGTCGTCGCCAGCCTGAAGAAGTACGCGATCCCGCACGACGAGTCGATGAGCGACGCCGAGCTGACCGCGTGCCTCGGCCGCTTCTACGCCGAGCGCACGCTGCTCAAGACCGTCATCACACCGCGCGACCAGGCGGCCGCGATCCGCTTCCTCGCGGGGCCCGAGAGCTCGCGCACCACGGGCCAGGTGCTGCATGTCGACGGTGGTCTCGCCGATGCGTTCGTGCGCTGAAGCGCGGAGGCACGCTCAACGGGAGGTCCGATGCAACGGGTCTGCTTCACGCTCCAGGTCAAGCGCGACCGCCTCGCCGAGTACCGCGACAGCCACAAGGCCGTCTGGCCCGAGATGCTCGCCGCGCTCTCGCGTCACGGCTGGACGAACTACTCGATCTTCCTGCGCGACGACGGGCTGTTGATCGGCTACCTCGAGACGCCCGACTTCGCAAAGGCCATCGCAGGCATGCAGAGCGAGGAAGTGAACGCACGATGGCAGTCGGCGATGGTCGGCTACTTCGAGACGCTTCCGGGCGCGCGCGCCGATACATCGATCGTGCCGCTCGCGGAGGTCTTCCATTTGGCGTGAGGGGTCGCGGGTGTTTGAGCGGTCGCGGCGTCTTTGAGCGGTCGCGGAGTCTTTGAGCAGTCGCGCCTGCGGGCGCTCCCTTCGGTGCTGGCAGACGCGGTCGCGGCTGCGGGTGCTGCCTTTGGTGCTGGCAGACGCGGTCGCGGCTGCGGGTGCTGCCTTTGGTGCTGGCAGACGCGGTCGCGGCTGCGTGTGCTGCCTTCGGTGCTTGATCGCGCAGTTGGATCGCGGTCGAAGCGCCGCTCAGATCCTGACCGTCGGCTCGAGCGCGCGCACCGACTCCACCATCGGGGTCAGGTCCTGCAGCCGACCGTCTCCGACCTCGTAGATCCAGCCGTGCACCTTCACCTCGTG
Source organism: Phycisphaera sp. (assembly GCA_016124975.1). GTDB lineage: Bacteria > Planctomycetota > Phycisphaerae > Phycisphaerales > SM1A02 > QWPT01. The sequence goes on from WGMP01000014.1 coordinate 99,749, forward strand.
CGTCGCGGCATGCAGCACGGGCGATTCGCGCACATGCACGACCTGCACCGCCACATTCAGCTCGCAGAGGCGGTGGTTCTGCTCCACGGGCGTCGCGAAGCGCTCGAGGTCGTCCTTGTAGTGCTTGGCGATGTCGCGTACATGGCGGATCCAGTGGTCGACGATGCGCCCTTCGCTTGGATTGAGCGCCGCGTTGATGCCGCCGCAGCCGTAGTGGCCGCAGACGATGATGTCTGTCACCTTCAGTACGCGGAGCGCGTAGTCGAGGACTGAGAGGCAGTTGAGGTCGCTGTGCACCACGAGGTTCGCCACATTGCGGTGGACGAACACCTCTCCAGGCGGAAGGCCGATGATCTCGTTTGCGGGCACGCGGCTGTCGGAGCAGCCGATCCAGAGATAGCGGGGCGTCTGCTGCGAGGCGAGGCCCTGGAAGAACCCCGGCTGCGCATATTCCATGCGGTCCGCCCACGCGCGGTTGTTGGCAAGGAGATGCGACAGATCGGACATCGCATCATGCTAACGGCCGCGGCGGGCCCCGTGCGGTTTCCGCGCGTCAGACGGGCTCGAGCGCGGGAACGGGCACATCGAGCGCGTCGGCCACCGATCGGACCACGAGGTACTCGTTCGAGTCGGCGCCGCCGTCGTGGAGCGCGGTCGCAGCGGAGGCCTCGAGCAGCCGCTCTCGATCGGTGAAGCGCAGCGAGGCGAGTCGCTCGACCGCCGCGTTCAGCGCATCGAGCGTGAGGCTCGGCTCGGGCGGCACGGGGCGCTCGGCGATGCCGAGCCTGCGGCATCCGCGCGCGAACGCAGACGCACGCTCGGAGGCTTCGTGCTCGCAGAGGGCGATCGCGGCCAGCACGACCCGCGCCTCGGCCTCCATCGCGAAGAGGCGCCCGCTTGCCTCGGCGGAACTCCTCGCGAAGCGCCGCTCCACATGTCGCTCGAGGCTCTTCGCAAGCGCCCACTCGCGGAGGTCGATCGAGCGGTCGCTGCGCATCACCTCGGCGAGGGTCTTGCGGAAGCGCGTGTAGCCCTGCCTCCCCAGCGTGACGAGCGCGGGCGCGGCAAGATCGGCAAGCGCGAGCTGCGCGACGGGGGTCTGCTGCGCGAGCGCGTTCGCGAGCGTGTGGAAGTAGCGCGCGGCCTCTGGGTCGTCGCGCTCCACGATGCGCGTGCCGCCGCCGTCCGTGCCGCGACTCGCGATCAGATAGCAGATGCCGCGCGCTCCGCTCGCGCGGTGGACGGCGTCCGCGAGCTCGGGCGGAAGCGACTGGAGCCACGCGCCCGAGCGCGCGACCATCGCTGGCTCGAGCGTGCCCGCGAGTCCGACGGCCTGCACCGCGGGCCGAGGCGGGAGGGGCGGCGGTCCGCCTGCGAACCCGGCCTCTCCGGCACGGCTTCCCGTCGCGCGCGCGCGCGCGGGCCGTGCGGCTGCGGCGGACGACGGACGCGCGGCTTCGGCCGCGCCCGCCTTCACGGCGCCCATCGCCACGATGCGGCGGATCCGCTCGTCGATCGGCGGGTGCGTCGCGAAGAGCGTGTTCAGCGAGCTTGCGAAGAAGAAGTGGTTGAGCTCGCTCGCGGCGCGGCTCTCGACGCGCGCGGAGTAGTGGTCGCGGATCTTGGCGAGCGCCCCAGCGATGCCGTCCGGGTTGCGCGTGTACTGGACCGCCGCCGCATCCGCGAGGAACTCGCGCTGCCTGCTGATCGCGGCCTGGATGAGTCGCCCGAAGAACATGCCGATCGAGCCGATGCCCCAGACGGCGAGACCGAGCACCAGGATGCCGAGCCCGATCGCGGGCCCCGGATTGTTGCGTCCGCCGCCCGACGAGCGCGCGATCGTCGGGCCGATGAAGCGGAACATGACATAGCCGAGGATGCCGACCGCCATGATGCCCGCGATCACCGCGGTGGTGCGCGCGTTGATGCGCGTGTCGCCGTGGAAGATGTGGCTGTACTCGTGCGCGACCACGCCCTGCAGCTCGTCGCGGGAGAGAAGCTCCATGCATCCGCGCGTCACGCCGATCACGGAGCGGCTCGGGTCGGGGCCCGCCGCGAAGGCGTTCACCGAGCGGTCCTCCATCAGATAGACGGGCGGCACGGGCACGCCGCTTGCGATCGACATCTCCTCGACGATGTTGAGGAGCTGGCGCTCGCTCGCGTCGCGCGTCGTGGGCTCGATGCGACGCCCGCCGAGCATCTCCGCGATCTTCTCGCCGCCCATCGAGAGCTGCGCCAGCTTCACGAGCGTGACGATGCCGACGATGCCGCCGACCACGACGAAGACGCCGATCGGAAGCACGGGATTCGTCCACACGGAAGGGCCCTGCGAGCCCGAGAGAAGCGCCGCCAACACCGCCCACAGCGACACCATCGTGCCCAGCACGCCCGCGACGAAGAGGAGCACCAGGCGCCCCGTCTGGCGTCGCGCGCGGTCCTGGCTCGTGAAGAAGTCGGTCGACATCGGTCTCCCTCGGCGAAGACGCTCGCCTCCATGCGGTCACACGGTCAGAACTTCACCGCCACGGCGGCGCGCTCGGCGCCCGCGGCCTCGAAGAGCCCCATCTCGCGGATCCCGAAGGCGTTCGCGACGATGTTCGACGGAAACACCACGATCGACTCGTTGAGTCGCATCACGGCGTCGTTGTAGCCCTGGCGCGCGAAGGCGATCCTGTTCTCCGTGCTGGCGAGCTCCTCCTGGAGCTGGAGCGCGTTCTGGTTCGCCTTCAGCTCGGGATACGCCTCGACGAGCCCGATCAGGCGGTGGAGCGCGCCGTCGAGCGCGCCAGACGCGTTCGCAAGCGCGGCCATCGACGCGAGGCCCATCGCGCCGCCCTCGACCACGCCGAGCGCGCTCGCGGCCTGCGCGCGCGCACGCGTCACGGCCTCGAGCGTCTCGCGCTCGTGCGCCATGTATCCCTTCACGGTCTCGACGAGGTTCGGGATCAGGTCGTGGCGGCGCTTGAGCTGCACATCGATCTGGCTGAAGGCGTTCTGCGCGCGCACCTTCGCGCGCCGCAGGCCGTTGTAGGTCGCGATCAACCAGATCAGCGCGCCGAGGACGAATCCTCCGACGAGCGCGAGCGCGACCATTCCCGTGCTGGCGAGAAGAAGCGGGGCCCCATGCATGGCGGCGATTGTAGTCATTGCGGGGCGCCGCTTTCGGCGTGGTCGCCGCGTGGTTTCGCGGCGGCCATGCCCCGCCGTAGGGCGATCAATCCTCGCCGTAGGGCGATCACTCCTCGCCAAGCGGCTGCCACTTGCCGAGCAGCGCCCTGCTCCGCGCGCGGCGGATCTGCGTGCGCGCGAGGAGATCCTCGATGAAGGAGACCGTGTCGACCATGAAGGGGCCGATCCCGAGCATGATCGCGTCGGCGCGCGCCGCGTCGGCGGCGTCGGTCACCTCGCCGCGCGTGGGGAAGCCGTGCTCGGTCATCGACTCGAGCACTTGCGTCGCCCAGATCACGGGCACATGCGCGGCCTCGCACACCGCGAGGATCTCGTCCTGCGCCTCGGGAAGGTGCTCGAAGCCGATCTCGACGCCGAGGTCGCCGCGCGCGAGCATCACGCCGCAGGGCGGGCTCTTCATCAGCTCGAGCAGGATCTCTGGCAGCGCGCGGCACGCCTGCGGCGTCTCGATCTTGGCGACCACGCCGATCGAGCGGTGCGTGCGCTCGCGGATGGCGCGGTGAAGGTCCGCGATGTCGCGGGGGCTGCGCACGAAGCTCATCGCCACGATGTCGACGCGCTCGACCACGAAGTCGAGCGTCTTGAGGTCCTCGTCGGTGAGCGCGGGGATCGGCATGTCCGTGTCGGGCACATTCACGCCCTTGCGGTCCTTCAGGCTCCATGCGCCCGCCCGCACCGCCTCGATCTCGACAGAGACCTCGCCGTGCGCGCGGTCGACCGCGATGCAGCGCGCGCGGATGTTGCCGTCGTCGAAGAGGACGCGGTGCCCGACCTCGACATGCTCGACGACCTCTCGCGGCCGCACGGCGACCCGCGGCGCGCCGACGAGCTTCCCCGCGCCGTCGCGCAGCCCGTCGACCGATGCGTTGTCGGCCGCGTGCAGCACGAGGCGGTCGCCTGCGACGAGCGCGATCGGGCCCGTCGCGCAGACCCCCGTGCGCACCTTCGGCCCCGCGAGGTCGACGCACACGGGGATGCGGCGGCCCGCGGCGGCCGACGCCGTGCGCAGCGCGTCGATCGACGCCTGCCACTGCGCGGGGTCGCCATGCGAGGCGTTGATGCGCGCGACATCCATGCCCGCGTCGATCAGCGAGCGGAGGAACGGCGCGTTGCCCGCCGCCCACGGCGGAATGGTGACGACGATGCGCGTCATGTGCGGCATCGGCGTCTCGAGGAGCTCGGTCGCGTGGCGCGCGAGGAGATCGGGCCCGTCGTCGATCGAGAACGCCGCGCGCGCGGGCTCGCTCGCCACGCCCGAGATCGCCGCGAGCGCGCGCTCGACGGCGTCGAGCGTCGCCATCACATGCGCCTCGCGTCGCGCGAGCGAGCTGAGGCCGTGCCGCACGAGCTCGCCCTGGAGCGCCACATGCCCCGTCGCGCGCAGCGCGAGGTAGTGCGCGAGGTTCGCCGCGCTGCGCCTCTGCGACACGGGCACCGCGGCGATCGCGGCGGCACGCGCGGCTTCCTGCGCGGAGGCCTGCTCGCGCAGGTCGCGCACGGACGACAGGAGTTCGTTCGGGTTCATCGCCATGGCTTCGACTCCTCGTGTTCGGCCTCATCCCTCCCGGATCGATGCACGCCGTCACGCGAACGGCAGCGTCGAGAGCTCGACCTCGGGAAGTCGCTTCTGGAAGTTGCGGATCGACCACTCGTCGCTGAAGAAGATCACCGCGCGGCCCGCGGCGTCGACGCCGTGCGTCGAGTCGGAGAGAAGATCGGGCATCCATCCCTCGGGTGCGCCGTTCTTCCGCCACCAGCGCACATGCTGCCATCGCGCCTTCTCGAGCCGCGACTCGGCGCCGTACTCGCTCTTCAGGCGATACTGCACCACCTCGAACTGGAGCGGGCCGACCGCGGCGAGGATCGGCGTCTTCACCTGCCCGACGCCGATCTCCATCTGCTGCACGACGCCTTCCTTCAGCAGCTGGTCGACGCCAAGGCGGTACTTCTTCGAGTTGCCCGGCTGCGGGTTCGTGAGATACGCGAACACCTCGGGCGGGAACTGCGGGATCTCGTCGAAGCGGATCGTGCGGTCCTCGGAGAGCGTGTCGCCGATCTGCAGGATGTCGTGGCCGATGATGCCGATCACGTCGCCCGCCTCGCCTTCCTCGACGGTCTCGCGCTCCTGGCCGAACAGCTTCTGCGCGCTCGACAGGCGGATCTTCTTGCCGCTCTGGACATGCACGACGCTCATCTCGCGCTCGAATCTGCCGCTCACCACGCGGATGAACGCGATGCGGTCGCGGTGCTTCGGGTCCATGTTGGCCTGGATCTTGAAGACGAAGCCGCTGAAGACGGGGTCCTTCGGCTCGATGATCCGCTCGCCCGAGCGACGCGCGCCCGGATCGGCCGAATGCTCGAGGAATCCGTTCAGCAGGAGCTCGACGCCGAAGTTGTTCGCGGCGCTGCCGAAGTAGACGGGCGTGATCTCGCCCGCGAGGATGCGCACGCGGTCGAACTCAGCGCCAGCGCCCTCGAGCATCTCGAGCTCGTCGCGGCCCTGGCGGTACACGTCGGCGTCGATGCGCGAGACGAGTCCAGGGTCGTCGAGACCCATCACCTGGACGGGCGCCTCGCGCATGCCGCCCTTGGTGCGCTCGAAGAGATGCAGCTTCTTCTCGAGCCGGTCGTAGACGCCGCGGAACTCGGGGCCGTTGCCGAACGGCCAGTTCACGGGGAACGCGCCGATCCCGAGCACGCTCTCGAGCTCGTCGAGGAGCGCGATCGGGTCCTTCGTCGGCCGGTCGCACTTGTTCATGAAGGTGAAGATCGGCACGCCGCGGCGGCGGCAGACCTCGAAGAGCTTGCGCGTCTGCGGCTCGATGCCCTTGCCTGCGTCGATCACCATCACCGCCGCGTCGACCGCGGTCAGCACGCGGTAGGTGTCCTCGCTGAAGTCCTTGTGTCCAGGAGTGTCGAGCAGGTTGACACGATAGCCGTGGTAGTCGAACTGCAGCACCGTCGACGAGATCGAGATGCCGCGCTGCTTCTCGAGCTCCATCCAGTCGGACGCGGTCGAGCGCTGCTCCTTGCGCGCGGTCACCGAACCCGCCAGCGCGATCGCGCCGCCGTAGAGAAGGAACTTCTCGGTGAGGGTCGTCTTGCCCGCGTCCGGGTGCGAGATGATCGCGAAGGTGCGGCGGGGGAGATGCGCGGAGGACTGGGACATCGGGTGGGGCTTGGGCTTCGGCTTTCGCGCGGCGCATGGGCCGGGCAGGCGGAGGATGGGCCCGCCGCGCGGAGGAATCCGCAAGGATAGGGCGGACACCGCCGTCCTGCCCGCCGCTATCCTCCCGCCCGTGTTCACGACCCGTTCGATCGAGATGGCGGACCGCATCGAGGCGCGCGAGGCCGACTGGCGCGCGGGGGCGGTCGTCTACCAAGTGTTCGTCGACCGCTTCGCGCCGAGCGCCGACCTCGACGCAAAGCGCGGGCTCTATCCCGCGCCGAAGTCGCTGCGCGCATGGCACGAGACGCCCGCGAAGGGGCACTTCGTCGACAGCGCGGGCGTCTGGAGCCATGAGATCGACTTCTGGGGCGGCGACCTCGCGAGCCTGCGCGCGAGGCTCCCGCATCTCGAGGCCATCTCCGCCGATGTCCTCTATCTGAACCCGATCCATCTCGCCTACACGAACCACAAGTACGACGCGGCCGACTATCTCGAGGTGAGCCCCGAGTACGGCACGCGCGCGGACCTCAGGCTTCTCATCGGCGACGCGCACGCGCGCGGCCTCAAGGTCGTGCTCGACGGCGTCTTCAACCATGTCGGCAGGCGCCACAAGGCCTTCGAGGAGGCGATGCGCGACCCAATGAGCCCGTACCGCTCGTGGTTCTTCATCGGACCCGAGTATCCGAACGGATACAGGGGCTGGGCCGATGTGGCGAACCTGCCCGACCTGCATGTCGAGCGCGACGAGGTGCGCGCGCATCTCTGGCTCGACCATGGCAGCGCCGTGCGCTCGTACCTGCGCGACGGAATCGACGGCTGGCGGCTCGATGTGGCGAGCGACCTCGGCCCGCACTTCTGCCGCGAGCTCACGCAGGCCGCGCACCACGAGAAGCCCGGTTCGTGCATCGTCGGCGAGATCTGGAACGCACCCGCGGGCTGGGACCGCGCGCTCGACGGCATCCTCAACATGCACGCGCGCTCGATCATCCTCGACTACTGCCGCGGCCGCGCCGATGGGCACCTCACGGGCGAGCGCCTCGAGGGCATGGTCGAGGACGCGGGCATCGAGTTCATCCTCCGCTGCTGGACCACGCTCGAGAACCATGACACCGAGCGCCTCGCCCACCTCGTGCCCGACGAGGCCGCGCGCCGCATCGCGCACACGCTGCAGGCGACGCTTCCAGGCTGCCCGAACCTCTACTACGGGCAGGAGGTCGGCATGTCCGCGGGCGCGGACCCCGACAACCGTGCGCCGATGCGCTGGGATCTCGTCCACGACGCCCATCCCGAGTGGGCCTTCGTGCGCGGCCTCTACGCGGCGCGCCGCTCGATGCGCGCGATCGCGAAGGGCGATGTCACCTTCCTCCGCGGCCGAAGGCTGCTCGCGTTCCTGCGGACGAACGACCATGTGCTCGACACCGTGCTCGTCGCGTGCAACATGGAGGACCACGAGGTCGAGGAGTCGATCTCGGTCCGCGACGGGCGCCTCATGGCGGGAACCGTGTTCAAGGATGCGCTCGCCTTCGACAGGCCCGACGCGATGCAGGCGCATGTCCACATGGGCTTCGTGACCTTGAAGCTGCCGCCGCGGAGCGCGCGCGTCTTCCGCATGGTGTTGCCGCCCGCGGGCCAGCACTCGCCCTACAAGCGGATGGCATGAGTGTGTACTGCGCGGGCGGGTTTTGAGTTTCTCACGGAGGCACGGAGGCACGGAGGGAGAGAAGCGCGGCGTCCATGATTGGAGCCGAGTCGCGCGAGCCCATTCGTGCCTTCTTCCTCGTCTCTCAAACAGAACCCCATCGGGCCCTCTCCACTGTGCCTCCGTGCCTCCGTGAGAAAATCCGCCCCCGCCAGCAGCGCTACACGCAAGCACGCCCAGAAGCCGCCATACTGCGCCGAATGCCCGCGGCGCCCACGAACACGCTCGAGCTCACCGTCCGCACCGATGGCGTCGCGGGCGCCGTCACCGCCGAGATCGGGCGCACGCAGGGGCTCCTGCGGCTTGCGCCATGCTGGGTGCCGCGCTCGTTTCTGCAGCCAGGCCTGCGCATCAAGCTGCACCCGGACGACACCTACGCCTATGGCCTCCACCGCGGCGGCATCGACGAGCGCTGGTTCAGCTCGACCACCGAGGCCGCGAACGACAACCGCACGCCCGACGAAGGGCTCTCGTACTGCGTCGTCGGCCGCGAGCGCTTCACGCTGAAGCAGGCGGTCGCCGAGTGCGGTGCGTCGCTGATCGGCGAGCGCATCTGGTCGAAGTACCGCAAGTGGCCCGTCTACGCGAAGTTCTTCGACAACATGGGGCCGATCCCGCACCACATGCACCAGGACGACGCGCAGGCCGCGCTCGTCGGGCAGGAGGGGAAGCCAGAGGCGTACTACTTCCCGCCGCAACATAACCCCGTCGGCAACAACTTCCCGCACACCTTCATGGGCCTCGTGCCCGGCACCACGAAGGCCGAGGTGCGCCGCTCTCTCGAGAACTGGAACAAGGGCGACAACGGCATCCTCGACATCTCGCAGGCGTATCGCCTGAAGGTCGGCACGGGATGGCTGATGGAGCCGCGCGTGCTGCACGCGCCCGGTTCGCTCTGCACCTACGAGCCGCAGTGGGGGAGCGATGTCTTCGCGATGTACCAGTCGCTCGTCGAGGGCCGCATGGTGCCGTGGGAGCTTCTCGTCAAGGACATGCCGAGGGACCGGCACCGCGACCTCGACTTCATCGTCGAGCAGCTCGACTGGGAGAAGAACGTCGACCCGAACTTCAAGAGGAACCGCTACCTCGAGCCGTTCACGGCCGCGAAGGGCGCGGGCTGGCACGACCGCTGGATCATCTACGGGAGGATGAACGGCTTCGAGTACTTCACCGCGAAGGAGCTCACGGTCGAGCCGGGCGCGACCTGCACGGTCGCCGACCAAGGCGCCTACGGCCTGACCTGCGTACAGGGCACGGGCACGATCAACGGCGAGCCGCTGTCGAGCCCGCGGCTGATCCGCTTCCGCGAGCTGACGACTGACGAGTACTTCTGCACCGAGGCGGGCGCCCGCCGCGGGGTGACCTTCACGAACACCTCGACCACCGAGCCGCTCGTCTGCCTGCGGTACTTCGGTCCCGAGGTCTGGGGCGACGGCATGAAGCCGACCACCTGACGACAACACGCGAGGAAACACGCATGAAACTGCACAACGCCATGTGGCCCGGCCTCGTCGGCAAGGAGCCGGGAACCGACCATCCGCCCATCTCGCTCGACCGCATGCTCGAGCTCACGGCGAAGGCTTCGGTCGACGGACAGAAGTTCGACGGCGTCGACCTCTTCCTCTTCCACCCGCACACCGACCCAGACGCGAGCGAGTCGGACCTCCGCAAGATGGCCGACAAGATCGCCGCGAAGAACCTCGCCGTCGGCTCGCTCGTCGCGCCCGTGTGGCCCGGCACCGTCGGCGACAGCGCGATGGGCTCGGTCGAAGAGCGCCGCAAGTTCATCGATGCCGTGCGCAAGGCGTGCCGCATCGCGCGCATCCTGAACGAGCACGGCGTGCGCAAGTACGGCGTCATCCGCATCGACAGCGCGACGGGCACGAAGGCCGCCGCGAAAAACGAGAAGAAGGCGATCAAGCAGATCGCCGCGACCTTCCGCGAGGCAGGCATGGTCGCCGCGGGCCACGGCGAGCGCCTCGCCGCCGAGGGCGAGGTCTGCTGGGGCGGGATGCACTCGTGGACCTCGATGCTCGCGCTCCTCGAGGAGACCGACATGCCCGGCACCGTCGGTTTCCAGGCCGATCTCGCGCATACCTACCTCTACCTCCTCGGTGTCAACGCGCCGAAGTCGGCGCTCCTCAAGGGCGGACCGAAGAAGAAGCACTCCCAGAAGGAGTTCGACAAGGCCTACGCAAAGCTCACCGACGCGCTGCGCCCCTGGACGATCGACTTCCATGTCGCGCAGAACGACGGCACCGTGCACGGCACGGGCTCGCACGACAAGACGGGCCGCCACTGCCCCGCAGACGACCCGAACGGCAAGCTCGACATCGCGGTCTGCTCGAAGAAGTGGCTCGAAGGCGCCGAATCGCGCGGCATCCGCCACATCTGCTGGGACGGCTGCATGTTCCCGAACGCGCTCCTCGAGAAGCAGGACACCTGGAACACCATCCTGCGCACCATGATCGCGGTGCGCAAGGCGCTCGCAGGCTGAAGCACCGCACGACGAAGGACGACACCGCATGGCAAAGAAGACCCGCACCTCCGTCCCGACGATCACCTCCGACGAGCGCCCGCCGCTGCGGATCGGCCTCATCGGCTACGGCTTCATGGGCCGCGCGCACGCGAACGCGATCCACCAGGTCGGCCACTTCTTCCGAGGCCTGCGGCGGCCCGTGCTGCAGGCCGTGTGCGGCCGCAGCGCCGACAACCTCGCCGCGTTCGCGAAGTCCTGGCAGGTCGAGCACCAGGAGACCGACTGGCGCAAGCTGGTCGCTCGCACCGACATTGACGCCGTCGACATCTGCACGCCCAACGACTCGCACATGGAGATCGCGCTCGCGTGCGTGAAGCACGGCAAGATGATCCTCTGCGAGAAGCCGCTCGCGCTGAACGGCGCGCAGGGCGCGAAGATGGTCGCGGCGGTCGAGAAGTCGAAGCTGCCGAACCTCGTCTGGTACAACTATCGCTTCCTACCCGCGGTGTCGCTTGCGAAGAACATCGTGGCGGCGGGTGAACTCGGGAAGATCTTCCACTACCGCGCGAACTTCCTGCAGGACTGGACCATCTCCGCGGATCTCCCGCAGGGCGGCACGGGCCTCTGGAGGCTCGACGCCGCGGTCGCGGGCTCGGGCGTGACGGGCGACCTGCTCGCGCACTGCATCGACACCGCGCGCTGGATCAACGGCGACATCGTCTCGGTGAGCGCGATGACCGAGACTTTCATCAAGGAGCGCGTCCACACCGCGACGGGGAAGAAGCAGCCCGTCAAGATCGACGACGCGTGCGCCTTCCTCGCGCGGTTCGAGAACGGCTCGATGGCCGTGTTCGAGTCGACGCGCTATGCGCGCGGCCACAAGGCGCTCTACACCTTCGAGATCAACGGCGAGAAGAAGTCGCTCGCGTGGGATCTCCACGACCTCAACCGCCTCTCCTACTTCGACCACGCCGTGCAGGGCGACCGCCGCGGCTGGTCGAGCATCCACTGCACCGACGGCGACCATCCGTACGCGGGAAAGTGGTGGGTGCCTGGCCTCTGCCTCGGCTACGAGCACTCGTTCGTGCACGCGCTGTGCGAGTTCCTCGGTGGCCTCGACGACCCGAAGGCGGAGAAGCGGTATCCCGACTTCCGCCACGCGCTCGGCACGCAGCTTGTCTGCGACGCGGTGCTCGAGGCCGCGCGCGCGGGCAAGTGGGTGAAGGTCAAGCAGGCCTGACCGCGCGCTCCGCCCTGATCGCCGCACGGAGCCGTCCGCGCGGATCATTCCCTGTTCCGCGCGTTCGCAGCGGACGCACCCGCCCCGCGTTCGCCGCGGTTCGAGGCGAGGTCTATCGTTCGACCCCCCATCGCCGCCCCGCGTCGCTGGCCTCTCGGCGTGTCGAGAGGATGAATCGAAGGTGGCCACGGCGATGCGAAGCGACGATCCGCAACGACGATCCGCAGGAACCGAGACCATGACCACGACCACAACCCAGACGACCGTACGCACGCTCCTCGCCTGCCTGTGCCTTGGCGCCGCCTTCGCCGCCCCGGCCTGCTCCACGGCTCCGAAGTCCGAAGGCGAGCGAAGCGTCCTCACCTCCGACACGCAGGCCTTCATCGCGCGGGCGCGCAAGCTTGATCCGTCGCTCTCGCGCTTCTTCGACGGCGCCGTCGGATACGCGGTGATTCCCGAGATCGCGAAGGGCGGCCTGATCGTCGGCGGCGCCTACGGCCGCGGGCAGGTCTTCGAGAAGGGCGGCCGCCTCGTCGGCTACTGCGATGTCAGCCAAGGCTCGATCGGCGCGCAGATCGGCGGCCAGAGCTTCGGCGAGATCATCTTCTTCGAGACCCGCGACGCGTTCTCGAACTTCAAGGGCGGCCAGTTCGCGCTCGCCGCGCAGGCGTCCGCGGTCGCGCTCGCGGAGGGCGCGGGCGCAGCGGCCAAGTACGACAACGGCGTGGCGATGTTCATCCTGCAGCCGAAGGGCCTCATGCTCGAGGCCTCGATCGGCGGACAGCAGTTCAGTTTCCAGGCGCTCGAAGACCTGCCCTGACGCGGCGCGGCTTCGCGTACGATCGCGCCGATGTCGCGCGAGCACATGCCCATCCAGATCGGCCTTCCGCCGAAGTCAGACTGGCGCGTCGACGGTCCTTCGCCCGTCTCGCTCGTCGCCTTCGTCGCGGGCGACGACCTGCCCGACCCGGGCGAGGCGTTCCTCGCCGCGGGCCGCGCGTTCGGCGCTGAGCCGTCGTCCGTCGAGCCGATGCCCGTCGACGACCCGTCGATCCACTGGGCGTTCTCCTTCGAGATCGCGGGCCGCGCGTCGCGCATCCTCCTCTGGTGCGAGGACGCGAGGCAGGGCGAGAGCCCCGAGGGCCGCGCGCCCGACGCGCGCTTCGTTGTGGCCGTGCAGACGCTGCTCGAGCCGTCGACCGCAGACGACCACGCGCGGGCGCAGGCGTCGAGGCAGCCCGTGTGGCCCGCGTCGCTCGCCGACTTCGTCCGTCTCGCGGCCGTTGCATCGACCGCCGCGGGCCGCGCGCGCACGCGGCTCCTCTTCGACCCCGACCTCGGCAACATCTACGCGCCCGAGGACTGCGAGCGCCTCTTCCTCACGGGACCGGCGGGCGAGCCTGCGGGCGCACTCGCCGACGAGCGCCACCTCTACCGCATCGAGCTGCGCGCGCGCGGAGAGGGCGCGCCGCTGTGGATCTCGACCGTCGGCCTCGCGCGCGTCGGAAAGCCCGAGCTCGAGATGCTCGAGGTCCCGTACGGCCTCGCGGAGGCCGCGCTTCAGGTCGTCGACGCGCTCGCCGCACGCTTCGTCTCCGAGGAGCTTCCCGACGCGGGTGTTCCGTTCGAGGCGGGAGTCGGGCTCTCGCTGGCGCTCGTGCCTGCGTCGGAGGCCGCGGAGACCGTCGCCCCCGATGTCGCGGGCTCGCCCGCCGACCGCGCCCGCTTCGGAAGCGCTCCGCGCGCCGCGATCTGCGCGGCGGGCCAGCGCGGCGCCTTCCGCAAGGCCTGGGTTCCGCCGATCGAGCTCCTCGAGGCGCTCGCATCGCTCTCGACGGGCCTCTATCTCTCGCGTCGCGTGATCGAGGTGCGCGAGCGGCACGCGCGCGCCACCTGGGGCGACTTCGCCGCCGCGTTCGCGGCGCACCACGCGCGGCCGTCGCCGCCGACGCGCTGGTTCGCGACGGTGATGCGCACGCGTCCCGATCCGCTCGCCTCGGGCGAGGTGATCCGCGAGCATGTGGATGTCCGCGTCGAGCGGGCCACGGCCGAAGGGGGCCGCGGCGCGCCGCTCGACGGCTCCGAGCCGTTCGACTTCGCGCTCGGGGAGGTCAGCCACTGGGAGATCAGCAACTGGGAGGTCAGCAACTGGGAGGTCAGCGACCGTTCGGCCGTCGGCGCGCACGCGGGCGTGGAACGCCTTGGCCCCTACGATGTGGAACGGCTGCGCGCGCGCTGAGGCCTCCGCAAGTGCATGACGGCGCGGTCCTGCGAAGGAATCTCCCCGATCGACTCGCCCGCGGCCTCGATCGGTGCGAAGATAGGACGAATGTCGGATCAGGCGCCAGGTGAAGTCTCGCGGCCCACCCGCCACACGCGCTTCGTGCGCGCGGGCGCGATCTATCTCCTCGTCGTCGCGGTCGTCGGCATCGCCACGGGGTCGCGGCCCAACAACCTCGTCATCTGGCTCTTCAGCGCGCTCATCGCTGCGCTTCTCGTCTCGGGCCTGATCTCGGGGCTGATGATGCTCCCGATCCGCGCGCTCAGGCTCGAGCCAAGGCGCGGCCGCGTGGGCGAGCCGCTTCTTGTCCGCTACGAGGTCTCGAACCGCGCGCGCTTCATGCCCGCGTTCGACATCTCGGTCGCAGAGCGCGTCGACGCGACGCGGCTCGAGCCCATCGGCGCCGCGTGGATCCTGCATGCGGGCCCGCGCGACACCGTGCATGCCGAGGCCGTCTTCCGCCCGCTGCGCCGCGGCCTCGTCGCGCTCGAGCGCTTCGAGGTCACGAGCACCTTCCCGTTCGGCTTGATCCGCAAGATCCTGCGTTTCCGCCAGCCCGCGCAGATCCTCATCCACCCCGAGGTCGTGCCGCTCAGGCCCGACCTCCTCGCGTCGGTGGCGACGGGAAGCCTCGGCGGGCAGCGTCTCTCGGGCGAGGCGGGCGGCAGCGACGACTTCTTCGGGGTGCGCGAGTACCAGCCGGGCGACAGCATCCGTCACATCGCGTGGAAGCGCCTCGCGGGAACCGGGAAGCTCGCCACCGTCGAGCGCGGGCGCGTCGTTCCGCCGCGGATCCGCGTGCTCCTCGACCTGCGCAGGCCGACCGCCGCGCTGCGCACGGCGCCCGATGAGGACGCGCGCGCGCTCGAGGAACGCGCCATCGTGCTCGCCGCCAGCATGGTCGCGCTCGCGGACCGCCTCGGCTACGAGTACGGCCTCTCGGTCGCGGGCATCGCGATTCCAGCGGTCGGGCTCCGCCGCGGCCACTTCCACCGCGAGAAGATCATGTCGCTCCTCGCCGCGATCGACCTCGACGCGCCGCGCCTCGCGGGCAACGGCCTCGCGGCAAGCGACGAGCGCGCCACGCTCCTCTCCGTGCACCCCGACCGCACCGACACGGCCGTCGCGCCCAAGTCGGCGTGGCACTTCACGGCACGGCAGCTCGACTCGCTCCGCGAGAAGGCGGAGGCGCCATGAGCGTGCTGCGCCAGTACCGCATCGCGAGCTTCGCGCTCCTCCTCGTCTCGATCATCGCCTTCGCGACGGCGACCGTCGACTTCACGCTGCTCTTCACGGCGGTCCTCCTCGCGACCGCGAGCTGGTATGTCACAGAGGGCCCGCGCGGCCGCACGCTTCCCGCGTGGGCGAGCACGGTGCTCGTCGTCGCGCTCTTCGGGTGGAGCACGCTCGACTTCCTCATGCGCGGCGAGCTCGCCGACTCGACCGCGTCGCTCGGCCGCTTCCTGCTCTGGCTCCTCGTCATCAAGCTGTATTCACCGAGAAGCGCGAGCGAAGACCGCCAGCGCCACTCGATCGCCACGCTGCTCGTCGTCGCGGGCTGCCTCGAGAGCGTGCACTTCGCCTTCGGCGTGCTCGTCGTTCTCTACGCGGCGCTCGCGGTGTGGACCGCCATGCTCTGGCGCATCCACCGAAGCGCCGAGGACGCCCGCGCCGCGCGCTCCGCGCTCGAGGGCTTCGCGCCCGCGCTCGAGGTCGCGGTCGGCCGCCGCGCAACGCCGCAGTTCCGAAGCCTCGCCATCTGGTCGGTCGCCGCCACCTTCGTCGTCAGCGCGCTCGTCTTCATCCTCTTCCCGCGCCTGCCGCAGCTCTCCGAGTTCCGCGGGCTGCGCGGCGACCGCAGCGGCAGCGGCTTCAGCGACGAGATCCGCCTCGGGCTCAACGACCGCATCAGCGAGAGCCGCCGCGAGCTCTTCGTGGTGCGCCACCGCGACGCGGACGGCAGGCCCATCCCGCCGTCGCGGCCGCTTCTCCTGCGCGGCGCCGTCCTCGACCGCTACGACCCCGAGGGCGAGACCTGGTCGCCCTCGCGGAGCCCGGCTCCCGTCTATTCGCTGCGCACGCCGAGCGACGCGCGCTTCGCGGGCCTCGGCCGCATGCCGGGCGACGCAGGCCCAGGCCTCACCTACACCGTCGAGTTCGAGATGCGGGCCTTCGCAAGCCCCGTCCTCTTCGCGCCGTATGCGCCCATCGCGGTCGCCACCTCCGAGCAGCGCTCGGTCTCCATCGACTCGACCACGCTCCTTCTCCGCGATGTCTCGAGCGACCGCGGCGGCCGCGTCTGGTCCTACGCGCTCCGTGTGCAGCCGCAGCCGTCCGCCGAGACGCTCGAGTGGCTCACGGGCGGAGTCTCAACGCGCACCGCGCGCCTCGTCGACATCCCCGTCGAGGGCATCAGGCCCGTCGCCGAGGAGATCCTCGCCGAGGTGCGCCGCGCGAACGCCCCGCCCGAGCCGCGCGCCGACGCGACGCGCGAGGAGCGCTTCATCTACGCCCGTGAGACCGCGCGCGCGATCGCCAGCTGGATGCAGGCCAACTTCGACTACACCACCGATCTCTCGAGCTTCGTGCGCCAGCCCGCCGAGGACCCGATCCTCGTCTTCCTCACGCGCCACCGCAAGGGCCACTGCGAGTTCTTCGCAAGCGGCCTCTGCGCCGTGCTGCGCGCGCTCGACATCGAGTCGCGCATCGTCACGGGCTACATCGCCATGGAGTACGACGAGAACGCGGGCCATTACATCGTGCGCGAGTCGAACGCGCATGCGTGGGTCGAGGTCCGCTCGGGCGAGCGCGCGTGGACCGCGATCGACGCGACGCCCGAGGACGGCCTGCTTGAGATGCAGGAGCAGAACCGCTCGTTCGCAGACAACTTCCGCTGGCTCTACGGCACGCTCGAGTTCCTGTGGAACTCCCGCGTCGTCAGTTATGACGCCACTGCGCAGGCTGCGATCGCCGAGCGCGTCCAGTCGGGTTGGCGCGTCAGCGTGGGCGAGTGGGCCGACGCCGCGCGCGACTGGGTCGACGCCGTACTCGCGCGTCTGCGGATCGGCGAGGCGAGCGGACTCGGACTCGTCGTCTCGATCCTCACGGCGCTCGCCGCAATCGGAATCGTCGTCACGGCCGCCATCCAGCGCGCGCGCCGCCGCCGCGCCGCGCTTCGGCTCGACGGGTTGTCGGCGGCCGCTCGCCGCGAGCTCCTCAGGCGCTGCCGTTTCTACGCCGAGGCCATCGAGCTCATTGAGCGCGCGGGGCACCGCAAGCCCGCGCACCGCACCCCCGCGGCCTTCGCGGAGAGCCTTGCGGAGGCCGCCCCCGAGCTCGGCGCGGCCTTTCGCCCGATCGCGGCAGGTTTTTACCGCATTCGTTTCGGGGACCAAGACCTCGCGCCCGAGGAGCGAAATGCGATTTCTTCGGCCCTGAACGAGCTTCGTGGCCTTGTTGTACGAAACTCGCGGCGTCGATGAGCCGATGAGAGACAGTCGTGTGGCCATCGAGTCCGTGTGTCGGCGGGGCGGACCCCTCCGGCTCGGGTCGCACGAATGGGTTTCTATCCGCGGTTCGCGCGTCGCGGCCGTCTGGGAGAGCATGCATGGGCGCACACAGGTCCAAGGCGATCGAGTGGCGTCGCTCACTTGAACAGATCCGGCACCGAGAGGGCGTCGTCGAGATCGCGATCGCCCACGGGTCGGCGGGGCAGGGCCTCGCCTTCGACTCCGACATCAACCCGAGCGTCGCGAACCTCCTCTGGCGCCTGCGGATCGTCGAGGTCGGTACGGAAGAGTTCGCGGTGGAGCGACCGAGCTCGAACGGGCGCCCGATCGACATTCCCCGAGGAACGGCGCTCATCGGCGCCGTCACCATCGAAAAGGACCGCTGGATGTTCCGCTCGCGCGTTCTCGGCATCTGGACGCCGAGCACGGGCTTCTCCGCCACGAACCGCGGCATTCGCATCGCCATGCCCCACCATGTCGAGCGGTGCCTCCGCCGCGCCACGCGCATCACGGTCACGGGCATGCGCCTTCCCAAGATCGAGATGTGGCCGCTCCTCGAGCCGTCCTCGGCGGCTCCCTGCGAGAAGGCCTACGAGACGGCGCTTCAGCGCGCGAAGGACGGCTTCCCGCCGGTCGCGCCGTCGGACGGTGTCCTTCCCAAGGTCGGCGCAGGCTTCCAGGCCACGCTCGTCAACATCGGTTCGGGCGGGCTCGGCGTGCTCGTCGAGCCAGAGGACGCGGTCGCGCTTTCCTATCACAGGCTCTTCTGGGTCCGATTCGGGCTCGGCGCGGTGATGCCCATCCCGATCGCGGCCAGCGCCCGCATCGTCCACACGCACATCGACGCCGCGCACCGCGTGTTCGCGGGCGTCTCGTTCAACTTCGACCTGAATCCCGCCTACCAGTCCGTGGTGGGCGAGCAGATCATCCAGGTCATCTCCAAGATCAGTTCCTCCGCGGCGCACGACCCTGAGCATGACCAGCCCGTGCGAGCGGCGTAGGCGGCGCGATTCGCGCAGAACCGTTGGGTTTGAATCGAGTCGATCGGGCGCTTTCGCCAAACCGCGCGGCCGAATGCGCCGATCCACGGAGCGCGGCGCGGTGCGCGCAGACCAAGCCATGTCGTTCAGTGAAGTCTGAGGGGAACTCGCAAGAGAGTCCAAAGGGGAAACCACCCATGCCCGCATCACGATCCCGAACCACCGAGTGGCGACGCTCGCTCGAGCAGCTCCGAGACAGGGGCGGCGCAATTGAGATCGCCGTCGCGCATGATCCGAGCGCTCCGACGCCGACCCCTGGCGAGGTCACCGAGCTCGACGCGGGCAGCCCCGTCGCCGCCGATCTCGTGTGGCGCGTGCGCGTGCTCGACCTCAGTGCCGACGAGCTTTCGGTCGACCTCCCGTTCGCACTCGGCCGCGCCGTCGAGCTTCCCGAGGGAACCGCGCTCATCGGCGCCATCGCCATCGGACAGAACCGCTGGATGTTCCGCACCACCGTGCGCGGCGCGTGGACGCCGACGGGTTCGTTCCCGCGCAACCATCGCGGCATCCGCCTCGCGCTGCCGACGCAGGTCGAGCGCTGCCTCCGCCGCGCCACGCGCGTGAGCCTCGCCGAGATCAAGCTTCCCAAGATCGAGATGTGGCCGCTCCTCGACCCGCGCTCCGCGCTCGTGTCGGAGCGCGCGAGCCAGCTGGCGGTCGAGACGATGCTCTCGGGCGGGCCCGCTGTTCCGCCGAGCGAGGATCTCCTCCCCGTGGTCGGCCCACGCTTCCTCGCCACGCTCGTCAACCTCGGCGGCGGCGGCCTCGGCGTCCTCGTCGAGCCGGGCGACTCGGCCGCGCTTGCGCGCCACCGCAACTTCTGGGTGCGCTTCACGCTCGGCGCGATCACGCCGATCCCGATCTCGGCGTGCGCGCGCATCGTGCACACCCACATCGACAGCACCCATCGCGTCTACGCGGGCATCTCGTTCTCGTTTGAGTTCAACCCGAACTACCAGCGCGTGGTGGGCGAGCAGATCGTGCGCGCCATCGGCCGCATCACCGAGCTCCAGTCGCACCGCGACGACGCCCGCCGCGCCGCGTGAGGCCGTCGGAGGCGAAGGCTGGCGTCGCTCGTTCCTTGGACTTCGTCCAAGGGCACCCGTGTGGGTCGTGTCGGACGATTCTCCCCGTCGGAGTCGCCAACCAAGGGTGCCCGTGGACGAAGTCCACGGAACGCCAACCGTCGGAGTCGAAGGCTGACATCATCCGTTCCGCATGCTGAAGCATGCGGGCACCCCTGATTTTCGTGTCGGACGATTCTCCCCGTCGGAGTCGCCAACCAAGGGTGCCCGTGGACGAAGTCCACGGAACGCCAACCGTCGGAGTCGACGGCTGACGTCATCCGTTCCGCATGCTGAAGCATGCGGGCACCCCTGACTTTCGTGTCGCGCGATTCAGGTCGTGGGAGTCGTTCACCAGGGGTGCCCGCAGGTTTCAACCTGCGGAACGACACGCGTCGGAGTCGACGGCTGACACCGTCCGTTCCTTGGACTTCGTCCAAGGGCACCCGTGCGTGTCGTGTCGCACGGTTCAAACCCTC